>NZ_MECL01000106.1 GCF_014596445.1 Streptomyces sp. CBMA29
ACCGGGCTCGGGACCCGCGGGTGCACCGGGTCGCCGGTGGCCTCGGCGAGGCCGGCCGGGGCGCTCATCGGGCACCGCTCGCGGCGGCGACCGCGGGAGCGGAGCCGGACACGCTCGCCGCGTCCGCGTCGCGCCGGGCCACTTCGGCCCGGACCAGCGGCAGCAGGTCGCGGCCGTAGTCGATCACGTCGTCCAGCGGGTCGTAGCCGCGGATTAGCAGCGTGGTGACGCCGATGTCCACGTAGTCCAGCAGCGCCTGGGCGACGGTCTCCGGTGTGCCGACCAGGGCGGTCGAATTGCCCGCGGCTCCGGTCGCCTTGGCGGTGGGGGTCCACAGCGCCCGGTCGTGCAGCTCACCCTTGGCCGCGGCGGCGAGCAGCCGCCGCGAGCCGGTGTTCTGCGGCTGGGCGTCCGGGCCGACCGGCAGCGTCGTGCGGCGGCTGCCGACGAACGAGCCAGCCGCGCCACGGGAGTTGATGGTGTCCAGGATGCGGTGAGCGCGGTCCCACGCCTCCTCCTCGGTACGGCCGAGGATCGGCCGGAAGGAGACGCTGATCCGCGGCGGCTCGGTACGGCCCGCCGCCTCGGCCGCGGCCCGCACGGACGCGATCTGCTCCGCCGTCTCGGCCAGCGGCTCGCCCCACAGCGCGAAGACGTCGGCGTGCTTGCCGCCGACCCGGTAGGCGGCATCGGACGAGCCGCCGAAGTACAGCGGGATGCGGGGCTCGGTGACCGGGCGCACCTCGGAGAGGTAGTCCTCGTAGTGGTAGAAGCGGCCCTTGTGGCTGACCGGTTCCGCGCTGGTCCAGGCGGACTTGAGGATGTCGAGGTACTCGTCGGTCCGCGCGTAGCGGTCGTCCTTGCCTAGGTGGTCGCCGTCCCTGCGCTGCTCGGCGTCGTGCCCGCCGGTGATGATGTGCACCGCGGTACGGCCGCCGGAGAACTGGTCGAGGGTGGCGAAGGTCCTGGCCGCCAGGGTGGGGGCGACGAAGCCGGGGCGGTGCGCCACCAGCAGCCCCAACCTCTTGGTGTGCGCGGCGACATGGGCGGCGACCTGCGTACCGTCGGGGCTGCCGGAACCGTAGCCGATCAGGACGCGGTCGAAGCCGGCCTCCTCGTGGGCGAGGGCGAACCGCCGCGTGTAGTCGGGGTCGACGACGGGCCCGGACGGAGGACGGACCTCGGAGACGTCGCGGGTGCCGATCATGCCGATGAACTCAACAGGCATGGCTGCTGGGGCCTTTCGTGAGAGGAAGCGCGTGAGAAGAAGCGGGAGAGCAAGCAAGGAGGGGATCAGCGGGCGGACCCGCCGAGGTCGAGGGCGGCGCGCCCGGCGCCGAGCAGCACCGAGTCGTCCTGCGGGGTGTGGACGCGGGAGCACAGCACGTCCCGCAGATGGCGTTGCAGCGGGTTGTCGTTGGTCAGGCCGTTGTTGCCGATCAGCGCGACGGCCTGCTCGACCGAACCGATCGCGGCCCGGGTCCCGAGCACTTTGGCGCCGCCCGCCTCCGTGGCGGCGAGCGGATCACCGCTGTCGACGGCCTCGGCCAGCGCCGCCACCAGCCGTTCCGCACCCGCCAGTTGGACATCGATCTCGCCGACCGCGCTTTGGAAGCGCGGCAGCGTCGCCAGTGGAGCGCCGAGCGCGCTGGGCACGCGCTCGTGCAGGAAACCGGTCAGCCACCGCTGGGCGGCGCGCGCCACGCCGAGGTAGAGCGCGGTCAGGCCCAGCGAGTTCCAGGCACCGCCGACGACATCCCGGCCGCCGTCCTCGCCGGGCGCCGTGAGTCCGGCGATGCGGCCGAGCGGCACCCGGACCGCGTCGAACAGCACATCGTCGCTGCGGCTGGCGCGCAGCCCCAAGTGGTCCCAGGTGGGCCGCACTTCGATGCCCGGAGCGTCGGTGCGCACCAGGAACGAACCGGTACGCACCGGCTCCTCGTCCGTACGCGCCCACACCATCATCCAGCGCAGCGCCACCGCGCCGGTCGAGAAGATCTTGTGCCCAGTCAACTCCCAGTGGTCCGCGCGCCGCCGCGCGGTGGCCGCCGGAAGCCCGCCGCGTACCGGACTGCCCAGATCGGGCTCCACCCGCAGGGCGTTCACCAGCGCCGGGCGCCGCGCCGACTCGGCCAGCAGTTCGCCGTAGGTGTCCTGCGGCCAGTGCGGGGCACGGGCCTGCGCCGCGTGCGCGAACAGCGTCATCGACGTCACCAGCGCGACCGCCGGATCGCCGCCGCCGAGCGCCCGCAGGATGCGTACGGTGTCGGCGAGACCGGCCCCCGCGCCGCCGAGGCGCGGGTCGACGGTCGCGGTGAGCAGTCCGGCGGCGTGGACGGCGGCCACGCCCTCGTGCGGGAAGCTCGCGTCCCGGTCGTGCTCACCGGCCCGCGCGGCCAGCGCCGCCGCGACCTCGGGCAGCCGGTCGTAGTCGGGTGCGGGCAGGCCGGTGGCGGCAGCGCTCGCCGGCGCGGAGCCGGAGGTGGACGCGAGGTCGGTGGTCACGGTGCGGCCGTCCTGTGGCGGAGCCGTTCGCCTCCCCACCGAGGGCGCGCTCCCGGTCCCGGCGGTCATACGGCAGCCGCTCCGGTCAGCGCGGCGCCGTCGGTCCGCTCGCGGACCAGCCGCACCAGGGAGCCGTAGTCGCGGGCGTCCTCCAGCGGGCTGAAGCCGCGGATCAGGAGGGTGGAAACGCCCAGGCCCACGTAGTCCAGCAGCGACTCGGCGACCTGCTCGTAACTGCCCACCAGCGCGGTGGAGTTGCCCGCGGCTCCGGTGACCTTGGCGACCGCCGTCCACAGCCGCTTGTCGTGCACGTCGCCCTTGGCGGCGTATTCGAGCAGCCTGCGCGAGCCCTCCTGCGCGCTGTGGTCGAGGTTGAACGCCTTGCGCACCTCGCCCGCCTTCTCCTTCGTCAGCCGCAGGACGTCCTCGGCGCGGCGCCACGCCTCGGCCTCCGTGGCGGCCGGTATCGGGCGCAGGCTGACGCTGAACCGCGGGTCGCGGCCGTACGGCGACGCCGCCGCGCGGACCTGCCGGATGCGCTCGGCGATCCCCGCGAGCGGCTCGCCCCAGAAGGCGTACACATCCGCGTGCTTGCCGCCGACGCGCACCGCGTCACCGGACGCGCCGCCGAAGTACACCGGGATCGGATCGGCCGGGCGGACCGACGAGTAGCCGCCGCGCACGGTGTAGAACTCGCCCTCGTAGTCGAAGGGTTCGGCCGACTCCCACTCCTTGCGCACCACGTCGAGGAACTCGTCGGTGCGCCGGTAGCGGGTCGGCTTGTCGCTGATGTCGCCGTCCCGCGCCTGGTCGGCGTCGTCGCCGCCGGTGATGACGTGCAGCGCGACCCGGCCCGGGTGGAAGGCGTCGAGCGTGGCGTACTTGCGGCCCGTGAGCGTCGGGGCGACGAAGCCGGGACGGTGGGCGAGCAGCACACCGAGCCTGGTCGTACGGTTCAGGATCTGGTCGGCGACGGTGAAGCCGTCGGGGCTTGCGGAGGAGTGCGCGACCAGTACGCGGTCGAAGCCCGACTCCTCGTGGGCCAGGGCCAGTTCGGTCAGATAGCCGGAGTCCACGACGGGCCCGGACGCGGCGCCGGTCTCGCTGAACTGCTGGGTGCTGGCAATGCCGATGAATTCGATGGGCACGATGTCTCTCCCGAGGGGTGTGGGTCGCTGGTGCCGCGTACGGCGTTGTTCGCCCCGGTCCGCCTGGACGCAGCGGCGTCCGGTCCTCGCCCGGACGGATCCGAGCGTGTGCGTGCCGGGCGGGCAAGGCAGTGCGACGGGCAGAAGCGGTGGCGGTACGGGCACGGGTGGCGCACGAGGTCAGCGGATGGCGGTGATGGGGTGGTGACAGGCGGCCGCCCGCTCGCCGGTGTGCGGTGAACTGCCCGGTTGCGTACCGCAGTCGGCGTCGGCCAGCGGGCAGCGGTGGGCGAAGACGCAGGCGCCGGAGTCGGCCGCCCATACCGGCACCTCACCCGGCGGCCCCGGCCGCTCGCGCCGCTTCGACGGATCGCGGTCCACGCGAGGCGCGGACGCGGTCAGCAGCGCGGTGTACGGGTGCAGCGGGCGGGCCAACACGTCGGCGGTCGGGCCCTGTTCGACCAGCCGCCCCCGGTACAGCACCGCGATCCGGTCGGCGATCCCGGCCAGCGAGCTGAGGTCGTGCGAGATGACGACGACGGCCACGCCCAGGTCGCGGCGCAACTCGTCAAGCAGCCGCAGAACATGGTTGCGGTTCGAGGCGTCCAGCGCGCTGACCGGCTCGTCCGCCAGCAGCAACGCGGGCCGCGTGACGATCGCCCGCCCCAGGGACACGCGCTGACGCTGGCCGCCGGAGAGCTGGGCCGGAATCCGGCCGCCCAGGGCGTCCGCGTCGAGCCCCACCCTGTGCAGCGCCTCCGCCACCCGGCCGCGCCGCTCGGCCCGCTCCACCCCGGCGACCGCCAGCGGTTCGCCCACCAGGTCGTTCACCGTCAGGTCCGGGTCCAGCGACCGCAGCGGATCCTGGAACATGTACTGCACCAGCCCGGACCGCCGGTGGTCGCGCAACTCCCGCCCGCGCAGCGCGCCGACCTCGACGCCCGCCACCGCGATCCGCCCGGCCACCACCGCCGGCGCGAGCCCGACCACGGCCCGCGCGAGTGTCGTCTTTCCGGACCCGGTCTCGCCGATCACCCCGACGATCTGACCGGCCGTCACCTCCAGGTCCACACCGCTCAGTACGGGGGCGCTGTGGTTGTGGCCGGGGCGCCGCTGATAAGTGACGCCGAGCCCTTCGACCTGGAGCGCGGGCGCGGACGCCCGCGTCTCGCGTTCGACGGCGGGCGCCGCGGGCGCCGCGGACGGCGCGACCGGCCGCTCGATGTCGGCCGTGGGCGAAGGGACGTCGGATACCGGCGCCGTGCGGGCCGCGGGGGTGGTGGTCATGCGGGCACCTCCTGGAGGGGCGGCGGGGACAGGGCGAGTTCCGCGGCGCGCACGCAGCGGACACGGCGGCCGTCGGCGGTCGCGGTGAGCGGCACCGGCTCCGTACGGCAGCGGTCCTCGGCGAAGGCGCAGCGGTCGGCGAACCGGCAGCCGACCGGGGCCTCGCCCGCCTCGGGCGGCCGGCCGGGGATGACGGCCAGCTCGCGGCGGTTCCAGTCGCCGAGGGAGGCGACGCGCAGCAGTGCCGCGGTGTAGGGGTGCGCGGGGCGGTGGACGACGTCCTGGGTGGGGCCGTCCTCGACGATCTCGCCCGCGTAGAAGACCAGCACCCGGTCGGTGACCTCGGCGACGACGGCCAGGTCGTGGGTGACCAGGAGCAGCGCGAGACCGCGCTCGTCGCGCAACTGGGCGAGCAGATCGAGGACTTCGGCCTGCACGACGGTGTCGAGCGCCGTCGTGGCCTCGTCCGCGACGAGCAGCCGCGGGTCGCAGGCGACCGCGATGGCGATCAGGACGCGTTGTAGCATGCCGCCCGACAGCTCGTGCGGATACCGGTGGTAGACGTCGGCGGGATCGCGCAGGCCGACCGAGGCGAAGAGTTCCACGGCCCGCTCGTGCGCCCGCGCCCGCTTCAGACCGAAGCGTACGCGCAGCGGCTCCGCTAGCTGGCGGCCCACGGTCAGGGCCGGGTTGAGATACGACGCCGGGTCCTGGAAGACCGCGCCCAGCTCCACCCCGCGCAGCCGCTCCCACTGCCGCCGGTCGAGCGCGGTCAGATCGGTACCGGCCGACGAGGTGCCGCCCGACGACTTCCCGCCCGACCTCCCGCCCGACCTCCCGCCCGAGGACTTCCTGGCCGACGCCCTGCCGAGGGACGCGCTTGCGAGCGACGCCTTTCCGGCAGCCGACGCACTCGCCCCCGACGCACCGGCCGACGACGCACCGGCCGCCGAGGCGCTGGCCGACGACGTACCGTCGGAATCCGCACCGGCCAGCACCGCGCTGCCCGCCGACACCTCGCAGCCGGGCGGCAGCACGCCGAGCAGCGAGCGGCAGGTCAGCGTCTTGCCGCTGCCCGACTCGCCGACGACGCCGACCGCCTCGCCCGCGTAGACGGTGAAGGACACGTCGCGGACGGCCTCGGCGCGACCGCCGGAGACGGTGATGTGCAGCCCGTCCACGGTGAGTACGGGTCCGGTCGCACCGATGGTGCGGGCGCGGCCCGGCTCAGACAGCGACGACACGGTCATCGGCCTTCCTCCCCTGGGGTTCGCGGGCGGCGCGCGGTTCGGCGCGCGGCTCGGCTCCGGCATCGGCGCCGCTGTCCCGTACGGCGTCCGCGAGCAGATTGAGCGCGCCGACGGTGATCATGATCAGGACGCCGGGCAGGGCGGGCGCCCACGGCTGCTGCGCGAGATAGCCCAGATCGCTGGCGAGCATGCCGCCCCAGGTCGGGGCGGGCGGCTGGACGCCGACGCCGAGGAAGGTCAGCGAGGCGACGGTCAGCAGGGCCGTCGCCAGCGCGTGGGCCGTGGTCACGGCGATCGTCGGCAGCACCTTCGCGGCGATGTGGGTCCGCAGGATCCGGCCGCGCGAGGCGCCCATCAGCTCGGCGGCCTCCACGTACTGGGCCTGCTTCAGGCCCAGCGCGGCGGCCCGGGACACCCGGAAGAACAGCGGGGCCAGCAGTACGCCGAGCGCGAGCATCGCCTGGTTGAGGCCGTTGCCGAAGACGCCGATCGCGGCGATGGCGAAGAGCGTGAACGGCAGCGTCATCAGCGCGTCCACCGCGCGCAGCGCGGCCCACTCGAAGCCGCGGCCGAGCCACAGCGACGCGAGGCCCGGCACGACGCCGAGGACCATCGCCGCGCCGACCGACTCGACCGCGCCGAGCACGGAACGTCCGGTGCCCGCCAGCAGCCTGCTCAGGACGTCCCTGCCGAGGTAGTCCGTCCCCAACAGGTGTGATCCGCTGGGACCTTGGAGCACCCGCGCGGTGTCCTGCGCGAGCGGGTCCTGCGGGGCGATCACCCCGCCGACCACCGCGAGCAGGGCGACGACGGCGAGTACGGCCAGTGCGAAACGGGCGGCGGGCACCCGTCCGGTGCGGCGCAGCGTCCTCATGAGGCACCGCCACGTGACGCATCGTCAGCGAGCGCGCCGTCTCCCGATGCCGCGGTCGTCTTCGAACGGCCGCTGCGCGCGGCCGGGTTGAGCGCCAGCAGACCGGCGTTGATCGCGATGTTGGCGAGCAGCACCACCGCCACCGTGACCAGCAGCGTGCCCTGGATGACCGGCACGTCGTGCTGCTGTGCGGCCTGGAGGGAGAGCTGCGCGATACCGGGCAGGTTGAAGATCCGCTCAGTGACGACCGCGCCGCCGATCAGCATCGGCACGCTCATGCCGAGGACGGTGAGCGCGGGTCCCGCCGCGTTGCGCAGCACGTGCCCGAAGAGCACCCGCCGGGCCGACAGACCGCGCATCACCGCGCCCGTCACGTAATTCGCCCGCAACTCCCCGACCAGCGAGGCCCGTAGCTGTCGGGCCACGTTCGCGGCGGCGTCCAGACTGAGCGCGAAGGCGGGCAGCGCCGCGAAGCGCAGCCACTGCGCCGGATCGTCGCCGAAGGCGGTGTAGCCGCCGGACGGCAGCCACCCGAGCTTCACCGACACCACCGCGATCAGAGCGATCGCGACGACGAAGGCGGGCAGCGTACCGAGCACCGAGCAGGCCGCGGTGATCGCGCGGTCCAGCCGGCCGCCGTTGCTGTAGGCGGCGGCGATCCCGCCCGCCGCGCCGAGCAGTACGGCGATCACCAGAGCGAGACCCGCGATCGACAGGTCCACCGGCAGCGCCCGGAAGACGCTGTCGGAGACCGGGAGCGTGGTGAACCAGGAACGGCCGAGATCGCCGGTCAGGGCGTGGCCGAGCCAGCTCACGTACTGCACCGGCAGCGGCCGGTCCAGGCCGAAGGCGTGGTTCATCCGGTCGATGTCCGCGGGCGTGGCGGTCTCGCCGAGCACCGCCGCGCCGGGGTTGGCGTTCGACAGCGCGCCGAGCCCGAAGGTCAGCAGCGACGACAGCAGGAACACGGTGGCGGTGGTGAGCACCGCGGAACCGATCGGCCGCGGCGCGATCAGCGCCCGGCGGGCCCGTGCCGACCGCCGCCGCTCAGGCAGCGCGGCGGCGAGCGCCGTCATCCGACGGTCACCCCTTCGAAGCGCTGCACCACCGTGGTCTCGGGCAGCGCCGACACCCCGCGGGTCCTGGCCAGGATGCGCGGCACCGTGAAGAGGAAGACGTTCGGCGTGGTGCGCACCGCGGTGGCGCTCGCGGCCTGGAGGACCTTCGGATAGTCGGGGGAGTCGAGCGGGGTGCGCGTCACCTTGTCGATGGCGGCGGCCAGTTCCGGCGGGGTGGTGCGGCCCGGATTCATCAACCCCTGCTCACCGAAGAGCACTTGGAACGCCTGCACGGCGGAGTCGCGGCCCGCGAACTGGTCGACGGCCACCTGCCGGTCGTGCTGGATGTAGATGATCTGGGTGAACTGCGCCTCAGGGATGACCTCGATCTTCGCGTTGATCCCGACCTTCTTGAGCTGCGCCTGGATCTGCTCGGGCTCGCCCTGCGCGGCGCCGGTGGTCAACGTGAGGTCCAGACCGCCCGCGTGCCCGGCCTCCGCGAGCAACCGCTTGGCCTTCTCCGGGTCGTACGGGAAGAGGTTCGCGCTGGCCGGGTCGTACCCCGCGTAGCCCTTCGGGAAGGGCTGGTAGCTGACCTCGCCGTGGCCGAACGCCTGGGTCTTCAGGAGCGCTTCGCGGTCGATCGCGTACTTCAGGGCCTCGACCACCTTGGGGTCGTCGAACGGCGCCTTGCCGCTGTTCACATCCAGCGTGGCGACCACCATCGAGGGAATGACCTGCACTTCGAGCCCGGCCGCCTTGGCCGCCTCGACCTGGCTGCCCGGGATCTGCGCCACGTTGTACTGCCCCGACTGGAGCGCCGCGACGACCGTGGAGGCGTCGGGCAGCGGGTACAGCTCGAAGTTGTCCAGCTTGACCGAGGCCGCGTCCCAGTACGTGGGGTTGCGCCGCAGGACGGCCTTGGCGTTCTGGGTGTACGAGGTCAGGGTGAATGGTCCCGAGCCGGCCGGTTTGGACGCGATGCCCGCGGCGTCCGAGGTGAAGGCGGCCGGGTTGACGACCATCCCGGTCTTGCCCGCCAGCAGATTGGGGAGCTGGTAGTCCGGGTGCGTCAGGTCGATCACGACGGTGGTGGCGTTCGGCGCGGACACCGCCTTGACCGAGGTGAGCTGCGGTGCGACAAGCGACTTGGGGTCGGTACGGCCGCGGTCGAGGCTTTTCTTGACGGCGGTGGCGTCCAGCGCGGAGCCGTCGGAGAAGGTCAGCCCGGTACGGAGGGTGAAGGTCACCTGCGTGCCGAGGGTGTTGTACTTCCACGCGCTGGCGAGCGCCGGTACGGCCGCGCCGTGCGGGTCGAGCTTCGTGAGGCCCGCGTAGACCAGGGAGAGCGAGTGCACGTCCCATCCGGCGGAGGAGAAGACCGGGTCCCACGAAGTGGGCAGCGCCCAGCCCCACTTGAGGACGGAGGAGCCCGCGCTGCTCCCCGAGGCGCCGCTGCCGCTGCCGCAGGCCGCGAGCGCCAGGGCGGCGCCCGCGCCGAGGCCGAGCCCGAGGAAGGAACGTCTGCTCGGGGAGGAGGGGAGGGAACTGGTCACGGCGGCACGATTCATGACGAGGCGTCACCTTTCGAGGGTGCGTTTCGAGGGGGTGCCCTCGACGGTGAGGGCGGCGCGACGGGGGCGGCGTACGGCGTGCCGTTCCGCTCGGCGACGGCCAGGAGACCGGCGCGCCGAAGACGCAGGCGGCACGGATCGCGGTGCGGCGGCATGGCGGCGGCACTGTGCGGTGGGCGTGACGGGGGAGTGCCGCGCCGGGGCGGATGCCTCAGGCGGTTACGGCGGGGGTCATGGCGTAGGCGTCACGGGACGACGAGGCCACGGCGGGACGAGCGGGACGACGCGGGGGCGGGGCGCACGGGCCTGGACACAGGCCGGCCGACTTGGGGCCTGAGGTCTGCGGGGCGGTCAGGCGCCGCGCGAGGGCCACGGGCGTACGGTCAGCGACAGAGAGCGCTGCTGGTACGCAGGAAGTCCACGTAGCGGCACACCACACCGGGGTGCGTCGTAAGCATGTGCCCATCCTGACTGCCGGGGTGAGCCGATGTCAATGGACACCAAAAGGTGTCTCATTCGGTGGAACGGTCACCGCGCACGAGAGACCCGCTGGTCAACGCGGCGACGGGGGTGCGGATACGGGGGCCGGGTATGCCGCGGCCTCGGCCGGGTGGA
This sequence comes from Streptomyces sp. CBMA29, assembly GCF_014596445.1. GTDB lineage: Bacteria > Actinomycetota > Actinomycetes > Streptomycetales > Streptomycetaceae > Actinacidiphila. The sequence continues at coordinate 10,312 of NZ_MECL01000106.1, forward strand.
GCCACAGCGGGCCGTTCCCGGTGGCGACCAGGACGGCCGACGCGGGCGGCGTGACCCCTGGCGCCAGCAGCTCCCACTCCGGCCGGGTCAGGCTGCGGTGGTACGCCAACAGGGCCTCGGCCGAAGGCCGTTCGACCGACACGGACACGCCTGGGGCGACCGCGAGCGCCGCCTCCAGATAGCTCGCCGTCGGACGCCTGCCGGGCACCACGCGACGCCCGAGCGGGCCGGTCAGCACGACGGTGGGCAGCGCGTACCGCAGCTCTCCCGACGGCGTCTCCTTGGCGGCGCCTGGATGCGGCCCGGCCGCTGTGACGGTCAGCGCATCGGCCAGCGCGGCGGTCAGCGCATCGGTCAGCGGGGCGCGCGTCTCCCGACGGTCGGCCGTCACGGCGGCGAGCACCTGGGGGGACGCGGCGTCGGCGGCCAGGCGTACGGGGTCGAGGCCGGGCACGCCGTCGGCGGCGGCCAGCGCCAGGTCCAGTGTGTCGGCGGGCTCGCCGGTCACGAACATCGTCTCGCGCAGCCGTCGCAGCACCCAGTCGGCCACCTGCCCGCCCTGCGCCTCGGCCGCCTTGGCGACCAGCGACGCCGGCCAGCTCGTCGCCGCCACCCGGCTCAGCCGCGCCGCGTGCGGAGCCCCGGTGTGCCCGCTGATCTCCCGGACGAAGCCCTCGTACCACCGGGTCTCGGCCGCCGGATCGGGCGCCGGGTCGTCGTCGGTGTCGAAGAGAATGCCGAACACCCGCCGCCACGACGCCTGTTCGCCGAGTGCGGCCCGCAGCGCGCGGAAGACGGGTTCGGAGCCCCACGCCCACGGGCAGAGCGGATCGGTGTACTCGGTGACATGGAGATGGTCGGTGCCACCGGGCGGCGGGGGACCGGTCATGCCACGCCCGCCAGGCGGTCCTCGCCTGCCGAAGGGGCGGCCGAAGGGGCGGCCGAGGCGGCGTCCGGCGCGGCGTCCGGCGCGGCGGCTTGTGAGGCGGCGGCCTGTGTGCCACCGGCCGCGGCCGACCCGGACGGCAGCAGCGCGGCGATCGTCACCCCGGCCAGCACGGCGGCGGCGCCCTCCTCGATCGTGCGCCACACACTCGGCAGGCCCGTGGCGGGCGCCGGATACGCCAGCTCGGCCAACGGCTCGCCGCGCAGCGTGATCACCTCGCCGTCCACGGCGCGCACCACGTCGAGCAGCGTGATCTCGGCGGCGGGCCTGGTCAGCCAGTAGCCGCCTTCGCAGCCGCGCTGGCTGCGCACCAGCCCCGCCCGCCGCAGCTCGCCGACCACGGACTTCAGGAATCGGAACGGAATCTCCTGCGAGGAGGCGATGGCCTCGCAGGTCAGCGGGCGGTCGATGTCGCAGGCCAGCTCCATGAGGGCCCGCGCGGCGTAGTCCGCCTTCGCGGAGATATGCATGGCACCAGTATGGCGCGCCGGACGGCGGAGGGCGGCACCGCCGTAGGCCCCGTCAGCCACGGAAAGGTGCGTCTGTGCAGGTGAGCCGTAATGGACACCTCTTGACATCTTTTCCGGGCGCCCTCTAGCGTCGTCTGCCATGAGCGATCAGCCGACCATCGCCGGTGAGGGATTCCATCCGCATCTCCCGGCCGGTTCCGACCCTTCGCACGGCTCGCTGCGCAGCCGACTGCACCACATCAGGGCCGACGGCCTCGACGGCGACACCGCGCAGACCGGCGGCATGCGGCGGTTCGCGGCGATCAGCGGCGGGACCGTCGGGTCCGAGCGGCTGTGGATGGGCCAGACCCATGTCGCCCCCGCCACCGCCTCCTCCGACCACCACCACGGCGAGTCGGAGACCGCGATCTATGTCGTCAGCGGACGGCCGGAGTTCGTCTTCGTGGACGACTCCGGCGGTGAGCCCGAGGAGGTACGGCTGCGCGCCGCGCCCGGGGACTACATCTTCGTACCCCCCTTCGTGCCGCACCGCGAGGAGAACCCCGACGACTCCGAGGAGGCCGTGGTCGTCATCGCCCGCAGCACCCAGGAGGCGATCGTGGTGAACCTCCCGAGTCTGTACGCGCTTCCGGGTGACGGCTCCTGACGAGCCGTCACCCGGAAGGACCGGCGGCCGAGGTCAGTCGTTGATCAGGTCGAATTCCTCCCAGGGGCCGATCGCCGTACGGTTGGCGATCAGGGCGGCGGCGCCCGCGTTCTCCGCCGTCACGTACTGATGGTTGGAGTGGGCGCGCAGCGTCACGGCGCCGTCCGGGTCGTGGATCAGGTCGAAGGTCTCGGCGGCGCCGATGGTGCCGCTGTTCGCGATCAGCGCACCGGCCCCGGAGCCGGGGGTGGTCACGTACTTGTTGTTGGCGTGCGCCCGCAGCGCGACCGTCCCTGAACCGAGGTCGATTGCGTCGAAAGTCTCCCAGGGGCCGATCGCCGTACGGTTGGCGATGAGCGCGGCGGCGCCCGCGTTCTCCGCCGTCACGTACTGACTGTTGGCGTGCGCCTTGAGGCTGATCGTGGTGCTCTGGCCGGGATTCCCGGTCCCGCCGCCGTTGCCCGCGGGGATGGTGGTCTGGCCGGTGAGGCGGATGTCGCGGGAGGAGGAGCCGATGTAGACGGTGTTGGTGCCGGCCGCGTTGGTCCAGGTGGTGGTCCAGTTCTGGAAGCTGCGGGCGTCCAGGGTGAGCGAGACGTGCTGGCTCTGGCCGGGGTTGAGGCTGACGCGCTGGAAGCCCCGCAGGCTCTTGGGCGGTTCACCCGTCGTGGCGGGTTGTCCGACGTAGACCTGGGCGACTTCGGCGCCTGCTCGTGTGCCGGTGTTGGTGATGTCGAAGCCGACGGCGACGTTGCCGTTGCTGTCGGGTGCGCCGACGGTCAGGCCGGAGTAGCCGAAGGTCGTGTAGGACAGGCCGAAGCCGAAGGGATAGGCCGGGGTTTTGTTCTGTGAGTCGTACCAGCGGTAGCCGACGTTGATGCCTTCGCTGTACTGCACGGTGTTGTTCTGGCCGGGCCATTGGGCGGTGGTGTGGGCGGGGACGTCGGCGAGGGAGGCGGGGAAGGTGACGGGCAGTTTGCCGGAGAAGTTGACGTCGCCGTAGAGGAGCCGGGCGATGGCGTTGCCGTCCTCCTGGCCCGGATACCAGTTCTCGACGATGCCCCGGACGGAATTGGCCCACGGCATGGCGATCGCGGAACCGCTGTTGACGACCACCGTGGTGTTGGGGTTGGCCGCCGCCACATCGGTGACGAGCTGATTCTGGTCGGCGGAGAGCGAGATGTCGTTGATGTCGGCGCCTTCGCCCTCGCCCTTGTTCACGAAGACGATCGCGGTGTCCGCGTCGCGCGCCGCGGTGACGGCCTCGCCGTGCAGGTCCTGGTTGGGGATCTGCCAGCCCAGTTCCAGCTCGCTGCCGCCGCCGTCCTGGAAGTAGTCGATCTCGACGCTGACCGGCTGGCCCGCCGTGAGCGTCACCGTGCCCGTCTTCGTGGTGGTCGGCTGATTCGCCCAGTTGCCGATGATCTGCTGGCCGTTGACGAACAGCCTGCTGCCGTCGTCACTGGTCAGGGCGAAGGTGTAGGTGCCGGTGGTCGGCGGGGTCAGCGTGCCGGTCCACTTCGCCGACCAGCCGGTCGCCGGGACGCCGGACGCCGGAGAGGCGCCGCCCCACAGGAAGTTCAGCGTCGGGTCGACCCGCGAGAGGACCGGCGTGCCGCCCATCGACGTGCCGTTGTAGAACTGCCCGTACAGGCCGTGGCCGCTGCCCGAAGAGGGCGTCAGATACGGGCTGCCGACGATCTCGCCGCTCGGGGAGGCGTATCCCTGGGCGTAGTTGACGCTCGCGCCGCCGCCCGCGCGGGTGACCAGCGCCGAGTACGGGGTCACGACCGAGGACGAGCCGACGTGCGCGCTGCCGCCGCCCGCCGTCATGGCGTTGGGACCCGCGTCGTCGCCGATCACGGCGATCTTCCTGTTCGCGGAGCCCAGCGGCAGGGCGGCGGAGGCGTTCTTCAGCAGGACGCTGCCCTCCTCGGCGACCTGCCGGGCCGTGGTCCGGTGCGCGTCCGTGCTGACCGGCGTGGTGATGGTGCCGGTCTGCGTGGTGTCGAAGAGCCCGGAGGCGAACATCGCGGTGAGGATGCGGCGGACGTGCCCGTCGAGCGTGGCCTGCGAGACCTGGCCGGACGACACCGCGTTGGTGAGCGCGGTGCCGTAGAAGTCGCTGCCGTTCATCTCCTGGTCCAGGCCGTTGTTGGCCGACGCGATGGTGGAGTGGGTGCCGCCCCAGTCGGAGGTGACGAAGCCGGTGAAGCCGAGGTCGCCCTCCAGCACCTGCTGGATCAACTGGGCGTTCTCGCAGGCGAAGGTGCCCGCGACCGAGGCGTAGGAACACATCACCGAGTACGCCTGGCCCTGCTTGACGGCGGCCTCGAAGGCGGGCAGGTAGATCTCCCGCTGGGTGCGGTCGGACATGATGACGTTGTCCGAGGCGTTGTTGCGGTTGGTCTCCTGGTTGTAGTCCGCGTAGTGCTTGACCTGGGCCATCGGACCCTGGCTCTGGATGCCCTGGATGTCGGCGGCGCCCAACTGGCCCGCCAGGTAGGGGTCTTCGCCCATCGACTCGAAGGCGCGGCCCCAGCGCGGGTCGCGCACGATGTTGATCGTCGGGCCGAGCACCACATTGGCGCCCTTGCCCCACTCCTCGTTGCCGATCACCTGGCCGTAGCTCTTGGCCAGGTCGCGGTCCCAGGACGCCGCGGCGGCCACCGGGGCCGGGAGCTGTGTGACACCGCCCGCGCCGTCCGCGACGCCCGCGGGGCCGTCCTGAAGGCGTAACTGGGGTATGCCGAGACGGGTGTTGGCGTCCACGCAGGCGCCCCAGGAGCACTGCGCGCCGCCGTGCATCATCGTGATCTTCTCGGCGTTGGTCATCTGCGCCAGCAGTGCGTCGGCGCGCTGCGCGGGGGTGTCGGCCGCGCTCGTCCACGGCCGGGCGCCGACCGCCGACGCGGACTGCGCGGGCAGCGGTCCGGCGGTCAGGGCGGCCAGCGCGGCGACCGCGATGGCGAGCACGCTGGAGAGCAGGGGGCGTCGTCTCATCGCCACTCCGTTCGGGTTCGGCGGGCGGTGTGTGGGGTGCCGCCCGTGCCAGGGGGGATGGAGCCCAAGAGTGCTCACCGAGGATTGTGCTCAACTTGCGCACAGGTCAAGGGTTATTGCAGATTCGACGCCGCCATATTGCGTGAAGTCGGCCGCTAAGACCGTCTGTCGCGTACGCGGCTGCCCAGATTAGGTGCGATCCCGAACACCCGGAGCGCCCCGGTCCCGGACATGCGGAAGGGCCGCCGCCCTGGACAGGGCGGCGGCCCCTCGCACTCGGTGGTGCCCGTAGACGCGCCTGTGGGGCGACGCGCCTACGGGGTCTCAGGCGCCATGACGGCCTTCGTCACGGGGTTACGGGTACGACGTCACCGTGGACGGTACGGTCGAGGTGCCCGACGTGCCCGGCCCGGTGTTGTTGATGACGTGGGCGTATTGGCCCATGCCGCCGAGCGAGACGACCAGCAGGTCGTGGAACTTCACGCCCGCCGTGGTCGGTGCCTCGAAGCCGTGGTCCTGGATGATCGACGGATCGGCCGTGTAGTTGCAGTAGCTGCCGAGACCCCAGCCCTCGTGGGTGGTGACGTTGTCGTCCACCTTGTAGGCCGCGAACCCGCGGATACTGCCGTTCTGGACCGCCGCCTGGTTCGGGGCGTCGTAGGCCTTCTCGTTCTGGAAGAAGATCGTCCTGCCGTTCTGACCGGACCACTCCACGTCGTACTTCTTGAAGTGCTCCACGAACAGGCCGGTCGCCAGTACGTTGTTGCCGTTGACCTTCAGACCGATGTCGGCCGGGTTGACGTTCCAGCCGGTCGGCGCGCTGCCGTGGTCGGCACGCCAGATCCAGGTGTGGTCGATGATGACGTCATTGCTGTTGATCTCGAACGCGGTCTGGGCCTGAGCGGCGCGCGCGCCGCCGACCCGGGCGAACACGTCCTGGACCGTGGTCGGGTTGGCCGAGTGGTTCGCGGACGAACCGGGCGCGCCGACCTGGAGGAGCTGCGGCGAGTTGCCCGCACCGGCGTCGATCAGGAAGCTCGCCAGGCGGACGCCGTCCACGTCGGCGACCTTCATCGCGTCCACGCCGTTGTCCGGGACGACCGTGGCGTAGCCGAGGCCGAGGACGACGGTGTTGGCGCGCGTGACGTTGATCGGCTGGTCCACGTGGTAGATGCCCGGAGTGAGCAGCAGGTTCAGCCCCTGCGCGAGCGCCGCGTTGATGGTCGCCGCGGAGTCGCCGGGGTGCGCCACGTAGAACTGCGTCAGCGGGATCGACGTACCCGGCGTGTTGGGCCAGGAGGTGCCGCTCGCGTTCTGCCGCAGGCTCGGCACGAACACCGAGTAGTTGTTGCCGTCCAGGTACATGTACGGCTTCTCGCGCGACTCCGGCGTCGTGGCCAGCGTCGTGTAGACCGGGTTCGGGAAGCCCTGCGCCGGAGCGCCCTGCACACCCGAGAACACCATGTTCCACACGCCGTTGGTCCAGCCGCCGATGGAACTGTCGCGGGTGTACCACTGCTGCTGCGAGTACGGGCCCACGGTGCCGTCGATCTTGCTGTCGGCGATGTAGCCGCCACTCGCCCAGCCATAACCGGCCGGCGCCAGGTTCAGACCGCCCTGGACGTGGATCCGGCGGAACGGCGCGGCCTGCGCCACGGCCCAGCGGTCGTCGCCGCTGACCGGCTTGATGGCCAGGTTCTCCACCGAGCGCCAGAAGTTCTGCGTCGCGTTGCCGTTGAACCAGCCCGCGTCCACGGTGATGTCACCGTTGATCTGGACGTCGTCCGGGTTCTTGCCCAGGCCGGAGACCGAGGTGTAGAAGCCGACCTGGTCGTTGAGGCCGTTGTACGTACCGGGCTTGAAGAAGACCTGGTAGCGGGCGTCACCGAACTGGTTGGACTCCTGCTGGGCGAAGATCTGGTCGAGCTGGCCCTGGAGGTTGGCCGTGGACGGGTCGAAGACCTTGACGTTGGGACCGAGGTCGCCGCCGCCCTGGATCGGGCCGGTGCCACCGCCGCCGCCCGCGGTGCCGAACACCTGGAACTCCCAGAGGGAGTAGCCGTATCCGGTGGCGCGGACCGTGCCGTACACCCGGACGTAGCGCCCGGTGCCGGTCACGGTGAGCGTCTGGTTGCCGCCCGTGCCGGTGGTGGTGGAGTAGATGTCGGTCCAGTTCGTGCCGTCGGCCGAGGTCTGGATCTTGAAGGACTTGGCGTACGCCGCCTCCCAGTTGAGCGCGACCGAGCTGATGGTCGCCGTGGCGCCCAGGTCGACCTGGAGCCACTGCGGGTCACTGGCCGCGCTGGACCAGCGGGTGGCGGTGTTGCCGTCGACCGCGGCCGAGGCGGGTGTGCCCCCGTTCTCGGTCGAGGACGCGGTGGCGGTCTTGCCCTGCGAGAGCAGCGTCCCGGCGGCCGGCGGGTTGCCGCCGCCCGTGCTGCCGTAGACCTGGAACTCCCAGAGCGAGTAACCGTATCCGGTCGCGCGCGCCGTACCGTACATACGGACATAACGCCCGGAAGCGTTTACGGCGACGGTCTGGACTCCACCGGTCGCGGTGGTGGTGGAGTAGGCGTCGGTCCAGTTCGTGCCGTCGGCCGAGACCTGGATCTTGAACGCCTTGGCGTACGCCGCCTCCCAGTTGAGGGTGACGGAGCTGATGGTCGCCGTGGCGCCGAGGTCAACCTGGAGCCACTGCGGGTCGGAGGCGGCGCTGGACCAGCGGGTGGCGGTGTTGCCGTCGACCGCGGCCGAGGCGGGTGTGCCCCCGTTCTCGGTCGACGATGCCGTCGCGGTCTTGCCCTGGGAGAGCAGTGTGTCCGCCGCGCGGGCGGAGTGCGAGGGCACGAAGAGGAGCAGCGAGGCGATCAGGGCCGTGATGATCGCCGCGGCGGCGTTACGCCGATTCGCCGGTGCTGATGGTCTCAGCGCCGTCGAGCCGGAGGGGGGAGCGAGCATGAGCAACTCTCCTGGTTCCACACGTGGGGGGGGCAGGGGTCGGTGATCGTCCGGCCGGACTGCGGTGGCCGGACGACAGGATGCTGCTGAAACGGTGAAGTCCGGGCGGTCGCCCACCTGTTGAGGTGAGAGCGCTCTCCCGGGGTGCACACCGCGATGGTTCTCCCTGTGTTTCATCCATGTCAAGACTTGTGCACAGAGTGCGTCCGCCCGAATGGGGAAGCTCCAGAAATCCGGGCAAAGCCGTCGTAGCTTGTGACACAAGTTGAACGCACTGCGGTGACCAGCGGGTATGTCAGGACCTCTCCGCGCGACAGGCCGGTTGAGGCACCGTCGCACCTCGCCCGCACCCCGGTCCTGACCGGAAACGCTTACGTATACCTTCAGAGCGTGAAGCCGCAGTGGACTGCGGTGGTATGTGCGGCGGAAGGCGAAAAGGGCCGTTCCCGGCGCGCGCGAGGCGCACCGGGAACGGCCCTGGGAGCGAGCGTCGGGTCAGACCGTGGTGGTCGACTGACGGCGGCCCCGGCGTGCGTAGTAGAGCGCCCCGCCGCCGACGAGCAGCACACCCGCGGTGATACCCAGCGGCAGGACCGGGGAGGTGCCGCCGGTCTCCGCGAGGGTCTGCGTGGAGGCGTCGTTGTGACCGCCGGACGAACCGCCCGAGTGCGAACCGCCGTTGGAGCCGCCGGAGTTCGCCCCGCCGGAGTTCGCGCCACCCGAGGAGGAGCCGCCGGAGGTGCCGGGGCCGCCCCCGCCGTGGGTGTCGATGTCCCTGACCGACTTCACGGAGCCGTCGCCGTTCAGCAGCACCTGCTTGTTGTTCGGGTGCTTGAAGTCGAACGCGCCGGTCAGCGAGTTGGCGCGGCTGTCGAAGGACGCGTCACCGACCCGGCCGGTCTTCCAGTTGTCCTCGATGAACTTGGTGATCGACGCCTGCTCGGTGCGGGTGTGGTCGACCGAATTCACCTTGCTGTAAGGGGAGATGACCAGCAGCGGCTGCCGGGTGCCGGGTCCGCAGCGGTCCGCGTAGCCACCGGCCGACGCGGGACCCGCCTGGCACGCCGGGCTGTCGACTGCCTTGCCGTTGGAGCCGACCGTGCTGTCCTTCGAGCCGTTCTGCGGCTTGGCGTACGCGTGGTCGTACCAGCCGTCGGAGTCGTCGTACGCGACGACGACCGCGGTGTCCTTCCAGGAGGACGACGCCTGGACCGCGTTGATCTCCTTGACGAGGAAGTTCTGCTCGTCGGTCGGGTCGGAGTATGCGGCGTGGCCGTCCTGGTACTCGGCGGCCTTCAGGAAGCTGACGGCCGGCAGGCTGCCCGCCTTGAGCGCGGAGCCGAAGTCGGTCAGGTCGTAGTTGTGGTTCGCCTGGCCGTTGTGCCCGATCTCGGCGGTGTTCTTCGGCGCGAGGTGGTGCGGGTTCGCCGTCGACTTGTAGTACTGGAACGGAGAGTGGTGCGGGCTGTAGTCCACCGAGGACGCGCCGGCGATGTTGGCGTGCGTGGAGCCCGTGCAGCTCGCGTAGTCACCGCTCTTGCCGTCCCACGCGGTGGAGGGACGGAAGCCGCCCTGGAACCAGCCCCAGGTGACCTTCTTGGAGTTCAGCAGGTCACCGACGTTCTTGCCCTGCATGACCGCCAGCGCGTTGGTGCTGGTGTGGCTGTTGTCCGAGCAGTCGTCGAACGCCGGGTCGGGGTCGTTGATGACCGTGCCGACGCCCTTGGCGTCGGGCGAGATCACCGTGTACGCGTCCGGCGTCGCCGTCTGCTTCGGCTTCTCGGTGCCGGAGGCCGGGTCGACCGAGATGACGCCGTGCGTCTGACCGGAGACCAGGTTGAGCGCGCCCGGCGTGGACGGACCGTACGTGGAGCTGTACGAGTTGTCGCCCAGCGAGTAGTGCTGCGCGTAGTTCCACAGACCCGTGACGGTGTTGCCGTCGTAGTAGTCCATCACCAGACCGGGCTCGCCGAACAGGCCGCCCGAACACTTGCTGGTCTCGGTGTTCTGGACGTACGCGTCGGCCTTGCCGCCGTTGGCCGCGTACTGCTCGGGGCCGTAGTTGTGGTTCTGGTCGCAGGTCACGGCCTGGTCGGGGGAGAGCCGCTTGGGCGCGTACTGGTTCGGGTTGGTCTTGAGCAGACCGGCGTGCGCGAGGGTGTCGATGTTCTTCGGCGTGTTCCTGGCCGCCGTGAACTTCGTCCCGTCGGTGTTCGCCGCCGCCGGGTAGCTGCCGAAGTAGTGGTCGAAGGAGACGTTCTCCTGGAAGATCACCACCAGGTGCTTGATCGGCGTCTCCGTGGCGCCGGCGCCGTTGTGCGCCGGGGAGTCGGCGAGGGCCGGCGCCGCCGTCCCGCCCATCAGCACGAGCGCCGCAGCTCCGGCGAACGCCCCCCACCGGGCGGCCCGTACGCGCGGGCCCGCCCCTCTGCTCCTGCCAGAACCGCTTGTGGTGCTCATACTTTCTCAGCCTCCGCTAAGTGCCGCGTCGCGCGTGCCGCTGTCATTCGTGCACGGTGTCGAATGTGCACGGTGTCGAACGCGATCGTCATGGCGGTCCGCGACATGACAAAGGCACAGCGGTGGAGGCCGGGTGAACAGCGGGTCAGTAAAATCTTAGGAAGCCTTGACCCCACTTTTACACTCTGAGCTGCGGTTTCAGGCGAGCAGCCCGCTGCCGAGCCAGTCGGACCGGTCGCGCACCCCCGGCAGGACGAAGAAATAGCCGCCGCCGAACGGGGTGACGTAGTCCACCAGCGGCTCACCCGCGAGGCGCTTTTGCACCGCCGCGAACTGCCGCTCGATGTCCCGCTGATAGCAGACGAAGATCAGCCCCATGTCGAGGTTGCCATTGCTGTCCATACCCCGGTCGTAGTTGTAACCACGGCGCAGGATACGGGAGTTGTCGCTCTGCGCGGTGCGCGGATTGGCGACCCGGATGTGGCTGTCAAGCGGGATCACATCGCCGGTCGGATCCTGGGCGAACCTCGGCGTGTCGAATTCCCTGGTCCCGTCCAGCGGTGCGCCGGTGTCCCGGCTGCGGCCGAACATCCGCTCCTGCTCGGTGATCGAGACCCGGTCCCAGAACTCCACCAGCATCCGGATCGTCCGCACCACCTGATACGTGCCGCCGGTCGTCCAGGCGGGCTCGCCGCCCGCCGGGGCGCCGGCCGCGGCGCCCCGCACCCACAACAGCTCGTTCGCGGTGGCCGGATCGCTGATGTCCGGATTGGAGGTTCCGTCCTTGAAGCCCATGTGGTTGCGCGGTGTGCCGCTGGGCCGTGGCGGGCTGGTGAAACCGTCCAGTCGCCAGCGGACCTGCATGCCGCCGCGGGTGTGCCGGGCGATGTCGCGCAGCGCGTGCAGCGCCGTGTCCGGGTGCGGCGCGGAGAGCTGGAGGCTCAGGTCGCCGTGGCACCAGTCGGGTTGAAGATCGTCGTCCTCGAACGCGGGCATCGTGCTCAGCCGCGACGGCTTGCGGTCCTTGAGCCCGAACCGCTCGTCGAAGAGCGACGCGCCCACCCCGACGGTGACGGTCAGACCGTCGCCCGGCACCTTCGGGCCCAGCGTGCCGCTGTCCGACGGCGAGTCCGTGATGCCGAGCGCCGCGGGCGTACCGCCGCCGGTCAGGAACCGGGCCCGGTCGGTGACGGTGTGCAGCAGCTCGGTCAGTTCACGCCGGTCGGCGGCGGTGACGTCGAGGGACAGGAAGAGCGAGGACGGCTGCACCGGCTGCGTGATGCCCGCCTGGTGCGGGCCGTGGAAGTCGGCCTTCGTACGTGCCGCCGCGGTCGGGGTCGGGCTGGCGGCGGAAGCCGTCGCGCCCGTCAGCGCGGCGGCGCCACCGGCCACCGCGCCGACGGCGCCCACACCGAGCGCCGCGCCGCGCAGAAAGCCGCGCCGCCGCAGGTCGCCCGCGCCCGCCGCGGGCCCGTGCGTGTCCGTCATGCCGTCCTCCGTACATCGAAGATCGCCGCCACCGGGGCGAGTTGTTCGAGCAGATCGCCGAAGTCGGCGTTGATCCGCTGGCGCTGATCGTGTGTCAGCTTGTCGAGCGGCGTCCATGTCTCACCGTGGTGCGCGGCGTCCAGATCTTGCTCCGCGCGCTTCAGTGAGGCGTCGAGCTCGGCGGTGCGCGGGTCGCGCGGGGCGAGCAGGGCGTGCAGCCGGTCGAGCAGTTCCTTCGTGCCGTCGAGATTCGCGCGGGCCGTGGCCAGATTCGTACCGCTGCCGTAGTCCGTACGGCCGGTCAGTTCGAACTGCTCGGCGTTCTCCACGATCTCGTGCGCGCGCAGCCCCAGGTCGGCGGGGTCCATCCGCTCCTGCGACCAGCCGTCGCGCAGCGTCGCCACGTCCTTGACCAGGGCGGCGGCCGGGCCGCGCAGCGAGTCGGCGGAGGCGCCGTGCCACAGCCCGTACTCGATCCGGTGGAAGCCGGTGAAGTCCGCGGAGGCGACCGAGCCGGGCGTGAGCGAGGTCGTGCCGTTGATCGCGCCGTCCGCGTCGCCGAAGGTGCCGTACGCGGCGCCCATCCGCTCGTAGACCAGATGCGCGCTCAGCCAGTCGCGGCGGGCCGCGGCCAGATCGCCGCCGTCGATGTCCGACTTCAGGGTGCCGGCGCCGCGGGCGAGGTCGTCGATCCGGTCGCCGACCCACCGCTGGTACGCCAGCGTCGGCGGGATCAGATCGTGCTGGGTGACGGGTACCGCGGCCGGACCCCGCGGGGCCGTCCCCGGTACGACGACGGTCGGTCCGGTGACCGCGTCGGTGTCCTCCTGGAGGCACTTGAACGCGTACGAGCCGCTGCCCAGGTCCACCACCATCGGCCGGGTGATGCCAGGGGCCAGGCCCTCGACCTCGCCGTATACCTTCCCGCTGCGCGGGTCGGTCAGATAGACCTCGGTGGCGCTCGCACCGGTGTTGCGCAGGTCGAAGACCTGCGTGCCCGGCTTCGGCGTGATCCAGCCCCGGCCGCAGCCGCCCGTGGACGCGTCCACCGCGGTGTGCCGCAGACCGTCCGCCGCGGTGGCGGGAGCGGCGCGCTTGTCGGTGTGACCGCCGCCACCGACGGTCAGCACCGCCGCGGTGATCGCTCCCGCGACGGCGAGCCCGGCCGCGGCCACCTGCCACATCGGCACGCGGCGGAGTCGGTTCGGGGGCGGCGGAGCTATGCCGTCTGGTTCGGCGGACACACCGGACCTCCAGATGTCGGTGCAGTGGGACGGGGCGCCGTTCATGCTAAGCACCTCGCGGCCGTGCACCCACCTGCGCCAAGGTCAGGAATCCACAATTCCCCGGCAGTTCACCCTTGAGTCACATAAGGGCACCCTTACCGGGGTTTTCGGCCGGCTTCTGGTCGGCGAAGCACCGTTTCGCGTCGGCGGCGCCGCGCGCCGTCTCGCGTCCGCGGCACCGTCACACGCCTGCGGCACCGCCACGCGTCAGCAGTTCAGCAGCTCAGCAGACCCGCGTTGACCTTGGCGGTCAGGATGCGGTGCAGGCTGTCGTCGACCGCGCCGCGCAGCGTCGCGTCCTTCGGGAGCCGGTCGATGACGGCGGCGGTCATCGGCGCGATGTCGCTCGGCCGGACCGTCAGCAGCATGTTGCCGCCCGCGGCGAAGAAGTCCAGCGCGCGCTGGGCGGGGGTGCGGTCGCTGACGGCGACGGCCGCGCCGATGTCGTCGGAGATGACCGCGCCCTTGAAGCCGAGCTGGGTGCGCAGCAGGTCGTGCAGGACGATCCGCGAGAAGACCGCCTGGTTGTTGGCGTCGATCTTCGTGTAGGTCGCCGACGAGACCATCATGAACGGCGTGCCCGCCTGGATGGCACTGCGGAACGGCTGGAGGTAGGAGTCGTTACGGGTGGTCACCGTGTCCGTGACGCCCGCCGTCAGGTCGGTGTTGCCGCGGACCCGGCCGAGACCGGGAAAGTGCTTGGCGGTGGGGACGACCCCGGACTGCCGCATGCCGGTCAGAAACGCGTCGCTGTGCGTGGCGACGGTCGAAGGATCGTTTCCGTACTCCCGGTGCAGCTCGCCGATCGGCGCGTTGACGCTCACCAGATCAGCCGGGACCGTGTCCGCGACCGGGGCCAGGTTCATGTTCACCCCGGCCGCCTTGAGCTCGCCCGCCCACGTCGCCGCCTCCTGCCGGAGTCGCGACGCGGACCACTGACCCTGCGTGACCGCGTTCGGCATGCTGGAGAAGCCGGGGCCGTTGAGTACCTGGACCTCGCCGCCCTCCTGGTCGGTAGAGACCAGCAGCCGCAGATTCGAGCCCTTGACGGCGGTGGCGAGCGTACGCACCCGGTCGGTGACGCCCTTGACCGCTTGCGTGCCCGCCGAGGTGTGGCCCATCAGGATGACCGCGCCCACCTTGCCCTGCGTGATCGCCGACGCTTCGGAGCCGGTCATCCCGGTGGACGTCACCGCCGACATGAAGAGCTGCCCGACGCGCTGGGCGGTCGACATCGCGTCCGCCGTCCGGTCCACGCAGCTCGCCTGCGCCTTGGTCGTGGTCGCCGCGGGCGGCGGTACGGCAGGGGCGTGCGTCGTACTGGGCGACGGTGACGCCGACGGGCGGGCCGACGTGGCCGTGGTCGTCGGCGCCGCGCTGGGCGAGGCCGACGTCGTACCGGGCGCTACGGACGTGGCCGACGTGTCACCGCTCCCGCCCCCGCTGGAACAGGCCGCGACAGTGACCATCAGCCCCACCGTGAGCCCCACCCCACACCGTCGCGAGCGGGACGTTCGGCTGGCGGCACCAGGAGCAGTCGGCAGACGCACGGGAAGACCTCACACCTTTTCGATCACACGGAAACGGAACGTATGCATTCATCCCCCTTCCCCCTGGGACGCCAGTTGTCTCACGTGACGTGGAGAAACCCCCGCGATGGGTGTGACGCGGCCCGGCGACGCGGTACGGCGACGCAGCCCGGCGGCTTGAAAAAAGTGAGGCGACGGAGCGGCCGTCAGCCGTCAGTCGGGTCCGGGGCCGTGGGAGGCGTCGAGCCGGACGTTCCGGTGCCGGATTCGACCTCGGCCAGGCGGCGGAGGAGGAAGCGGCGTTCGGGTGGGGTGGGGGAGAGGGCGATGGCCGCGCGGTAGGCGTCGGCGGCGGCGGGGGCGCGGCCGAGACGGCGCAGCAGGTCGGCGCGGGTGGCGGGGAGCAGGTGGTAGTCGGCGAGTCGGCCGCTCGCGGTGAGGGCGTCGACCAGGGCGAGGCCCGCGGCGGGGCCGCGGGCCATGGCGACGGCGACCGCGCGGTTGAGCTCGACCACGGGGCTCGGCGTCAAGCGCGCCAGTTCGCCGTAGAGGAGCGCGATCTGCGGCCAGTCGGTGGCGGCGGGCTCGGCGGCGCCCGCGTGGCAGGCGGCGATGGCCGCCTGGACCTGGTACGGCCCCGGGCGGCGGGCGAGCAGGGCGTCCTCCAGGACGGCGAGCCCCTCGGCGATCTCCTCCCGGTCCCAGGCCGTACGGTCCTGCTCGTCGAGCGGCACCAGGTCACCGGCCGGGTCGGTACGGGCGGCGGCGCGCGCGTCGTGCAGCAGCATCAGCGCGAGCAGGCCGCGGGCCTCCGGCTCGTACGGCAGCAGCGCGGCCAGCAGCCGGGCCAGCCGGATCGCCTCGGCGGTGACGCGCCGCTGGCCGGCGCTGTCCGCCGCGTCGCCGCCGGGCGCGTAACCGGCGTTGAACAGCAGGTACAGCACGGCGAGTACGGCGGAGGTCCGCTCCGGGAGCAGGTCTCGCGGCGGCACCCGGAAGGGGATGCCCGCGTGCCGGATCTTGCTCTTGGCGCGGGTGAGCCGCTGCCCCATCGTGCCCTCGGGCACCAGGAAGGCCCGCGCGATCTCCGCCGTGCTCAGCCCGGTCAGGGTGCGCAGGGTCAGCGCGACGCGGGACGGCAGCGGCAGCGCGGGGTGGCAGCAGGTGAAGATCAGCCGCAGCCGGTCGTCCGGTACCGGGTCCTCGTCGTTCCCGGGCGGCGGGAGGGCGTCGTCCACCGGGGTCAGCACGGCCGCCTTCCGCAGCTTGCGCTTCTCGTTCGCCGCCCTGCGCAGCCGGTCCAGCGCGCGGTTGCGGGCGGTGGTGGTCAGCCAGGCGCCGGGCCTGCGCGGCACACCGTCGACCGGCCAGCGCTCCAGCGCCCGCGCGAACGCGTCCTGCGCGCACTCCTCCGCGAGGTCCCAGTCGCCGGTCATGCCGATCACCGCCGCCACGACCCGGCCCCACTCCTCGGACCAGGCCGCGGCGACGGCGTCCTTGACCGGGTCGGGGCGGCGCGGCCCCGACGGCGGGCGCGCCTGTCCGCGGCCGGACTCCCCGTGCGGCCCGGCCGCCGCGTCCCGACCCGTCATCGCCTCACTCCGCCACCTCGTCAGACCGCCTCTTCGTCAGACCGTCGCCTCGTCAGTCCGTCGCGCCGTCACTCCGTCCAGAACGGCCGCACCTCGACCATCCCGTACCGCGCCACCGGATGCTTCGCGGCGATCGCGATCGCCTCGTCCAGATCGGCGCAGTCGATGATGTCGAAGCCGCAGATCTGCTCCTTCGTCTCGGCGAAGGGCCCGTCCGTGATCAGCGGCGCGCCGTCCTTGAACCGTACGGTGGTCGCGTCCTGCGCCGGACGGATGCGGCTGCCCAGCAGCCGGGTGCCGTCGCGGGTCGTCTCCGCGACCCACGGCATCGCGTCCAGCTCCTCCTCGGGCGCGGCGGCCATCGATCCGTCGTCGCAGATGAGCAGCAGATACTTCATGGTCCTTCTCCTTCTCCGGTTACTCCGGGGTTGCGACACCTCCGGCGGCCACGGGCCTCTTCTTGCTCCCGTGCGTCCACCCCTACGACGATCGGGATCCGCCGGAAACTACACCGGGCGGAGAGAACTTCGGTACGAGCCGCGTCCACGTCCGCGTCACGCCGCCGCCGTCCAGCCGAGCACCGAGCGCCGGTGCGGCAACAGCGCCACCGCCACCGCGACCAGCGCCGCACCGGCGATGAGCAGCGGCAGCGCCCGGTGCCCGTGCCCGATCAGCGCGGCACCGGCCAGGGCCCCGAGGAACATCGCCGCCGCCGAGAGCAGCCTGCGCCCCGCCTTGCTCGTCGCGCCGCCCGCCAGCCGACTGTCCGAGGCCACGCCGGTGATGGTCAGGGTCAGCACCGTGGTCGTCAGGTCGGGCACGGCCAGCCGCCGTACCACCGCGTTCTGCCCGCCCATCGCGAAGCCGAGCAGCACGACCAGGCACCAGCGGCTCCACCCGGCGGCAGGCAGGTCGACCAGTTCGCCGACCACGTAACAGACCAGGACGAGCAGCGCCTGCGCGGCCGTCACCGCGAGCAGCAGCCGCGCCCGGTGCCGCACGACGCGGTTGGCCAGCCGCCCGGCGGCCAGCGCGCCCACGGCGAAGGAGAGCAGCGACAGGACGGAGGCGGTCAGCGAGAAGCCGCTGGAACCGGCGAGCGAGAAGGCCATGAAGACGACGTTGCCCGTCATGTTCGCGACGAAGACCCGGCCCAGCGCCAGATAGCTGAAGGCGTCGACTAGCCCGGTCACGACGGTGAGCCCGAGCAGCAGCGGCGGCAGCGGCCCGTGCCGCCCGCCGAGGTCGGGTACGAGCGTGTCGCGCGCCTCGCGGAGCATGGAGTTCACGGCGGCCGTCCTCCGATCATGCGTTCCCTGGGCGACCCATGGTCGCGCCCCGGAGCCCGTCGGGCCCCCCGCCGCGCGGGACCTTCCGCAGTAAGCGGGCCGCGCCGGTGTGAAAGTCGGGTCGCGCCGGTATGGAAGATCGGGCCGCGCCGGTATGGAAGGCAGGCCGCCCGTGGACGCACGGGCATCCGTACATCCGCCCGTACATCCGCCCGAACGGGCACGTCAGCCGTGCCGCGCGAGGCATACGGGGGACGTGCGGGCTGTCGGCGCCGTACGGGCTCGCGCCGGTGTGAGACTGGCCCGCGACGTGGCGATCCTGGAGCGCGCGAGCAGTGACGCGGCATGACGGCACGTCAAGGGGGCAGCCGCGCAAGGGTCGGGCCGTCGGCCCGGCTCGGACCGGGCTGTCGGACCGGCTCACGTCGAGCCGTCGGTACGGCTCATGAAGGAGGGACCCATGGCGGCGTCAGCGCCGGAAGCCGCGTCCGGCGGCACGATCACCACCGACGTCCCCGCGCGCCTCGACCGGCTGCCGTGGTCGCGCTGGCACTGGATGATCGTGATCGGCCTGGGCACCGTGTGGATCCTCGACGGCCTCGAGGTGACCACTGTCGGCAACATCGCCGGGCGGATCTCCGAACAGGGCAGCGGGCTGTCCGTCACGTCCGCCCAGATCACGGGCATCGCCGCCGCGCTCTACGTGGCGGGCTCCTGCGTGGGCGCCCTCTTCTTCGGCTGGCTGACCGACCGCTTCGGCCGCAAGAAGCTCTTCATGGTCACCCTCGCGGTCTACCTCACCGCGACCGCGATGACCGCGCTGTCCTTCCAGCCCTGGTGGTTCTTCACCTTCCGCTTCCTGACCGGCTTCGGCATCGGCGGCGAGTACGCGGCGATCAACTCGGCCATCGACGAACTGATCCCGTCCAGATTCCGCGGTCGTGTCGATCTGATCATCAACGGCAGTTACTGGCTCGGGGCCATCGGCGGCTCGCTGCTGTCGATCGTCGCGCTGAACACCGACATCTTCCCCAAGGACGTCGGCTGGCGGCTCACCTTCGCCCTCGGCGTCGTCCTCGGTCTGGTGATCCTGGTGGTACGGCGGCACGTGCCGGAGAGCCCGCGCTGGCAGTTCATCCACGGCTACGGCGACGAGGCGGACCAACTCGTCGGCACGGTCGAGCGGGAGATCGAGCAGGAGAAGGGCGAGCGGCTGCCGCGCGCCAAGAACTCCATCACCATCCACCAGCGCAAGAGCATCGGGTTCGGGCTGATCGCCAAGACCGTGTTCCGCAAGTACCCCAAGCGCGCGGTGCTCGGCCTGTCGCTCTTCATCGGCCAGGCGTTCCTCTACAACGCCATCACCTTCGGGTTCGGCTCGATCCTCACCACCTTCTTCGGCGTCTCGACCGGCAAGACCGGCTACTACTTCGCGGTCATCGCGGCCGGCAACTTCCTCGGTCCACTGCTGCTCGGCAAGCTCTTCGACACCGTAGGCCGCCGGATCATGATCTCCTCGACGTATCTGATCTCCGGCATCCTGCTCTTCGGCACCGCGTGGCTCTTCCACCGCGGCTCGCTGGACGCCACGACGATGACCGCGTGCTGGTGCGTCGTGCTGTTCTTCGCCTCCGCCGGTGCCAGCAGCGCGTATCTGACCGTCTCGGAGATCTTCCCGATGGAGACCCGCGCGATGGCCATCGCCTTCTTCTACGCCATCGGTACGGCCGCCGGCGGCATCAGCGGTCCGCTGGTCTTCGCCGACCTCACCAAGTCCGGTGTCGTGGACGACACTGTGCTGGCCTTCGTCATCGGCGCGGCCCTGATGTGCGCGGCGGGCCTGGTGGCGGCGGTGCTCGCGGTCAAGGCCGAGGGCCGCTCGCTCGAGGACATCGCCGCCCCGCTGTCGTCGGCCGATCCGGCGTCCGCGTCGGCGTAGCGGCCGGATCTTTCGGAGCCCCGGACCTCTCGGAGCCCCGGACCTCTTCTCGTAGTCCCGAACACCTTCGCGACGAACACCGGCCCGCCCGCGACCCCGGCCTCCTGGCAGCGGGGCCGCGGACGGGCACCGGTCACGCGATGTCGCCGCCCACCGGCTGCTGAAGAACCAGTCGCAACGCGTAAGCGGGCTCCGCCTCCTGGCGCGCCCAGCCGACCGAGGCGACCGTGTAGGCGGGCCCCTCGCGCAACCAGTCGGTGGCGGCCTGGAAGAGCTCCGCGGCGTCGCCGCCGGCGAGGATCAGCACCCCGTCGTCCTCCACCGTCACCCACATGTCGACATGGCTGTTCACGAACGCGCCCGCCCGGTCGCGCAGTTCGTCCGACACCGACTGGCTGTCACTGGCAATGGTCATGGACCGCACCCCTTCGTCATCCGTCATCCGGATCCCTCATCCACATATCGTCAACTACCCGTCGCATTCCCCGTTCACTGTCCGTCACACACTTCATGTATCGCGCAATCGACGAGGAGCGGTACCGGGTACGCGTGAACGGCTGAGGGGCCTCCCGGTCCGGGAGGCCCCTCAGCCGTTCGTTGTGCTCGCTGCCTACTTCTGCGTCATCAGGCCCGCGCGCAGGCCAGCGATGGTGCGGCTCAGCAGCCGCGACACGTGCATCTGCGAGTAGCCCAGCTCCTCGCCGATCTGCGCCTGCGTCATCTCCTCGCCGAAGCGCATCTGGAGGATCTGCCGGTCGCGCGCGGGGAGCTTGGCGATCAGCGGGGCCAGGCTCTGGAAGTTCTCGATGAGGTCCATCGCGTAGTCGCACTCACCGAAGGTGTCGGCCAGCGTGCGGCCCTCGCCGTCACCGCCGCTCTCACCGTCGTTGTACGGCGTGTCCAGCGAGCCCGCGGTGTAGCCGTTGGCGGCGACCAGGCCCTCGATGACCTCTTCCTCGGTCAGGTCGAGGTGCGCGGCCAGCTCGGCCACCGTCGGGTCGCGGTCCAGCACCAGCGCGAGCGCTTCCTTGGACTTGCTCAGCTCGACGCGCAGTTCCTGGAGGCGGCGCGGTACGTGGACGGCCCAGGAGGTGTCACGGAAGAACCGCTTCATCTCGCCGACGATGTACGGGATGGCGAAGGTGGTGAACTCGTTCTCCCGCGACAGGTCGAAGCGGTCGATGGCCTTGATCAGACCGATCGTGCCGACCTGGACGATCTCCTCCATGTCGGTGGCCGGCCGGTTGCGGTAGCGCCCGGCGGCGAAGTGCACCAACGAGAGGTTCATCTCGATCAGCGTATTGCGGGCGTACTGGTATTCACGGGTGCCCTCCTCGACGGCCTGGAGCCGGTCGAAGAAGAGCTTCGACAGCGCCCGCGCGTCCTTCGGGGCTACCGCCGTGGCGTCGTCGATCCACGGAAGTTCACCAATCAAGCCGCCCTCGGATCGCGGTGACGCCTCAAGCGTCGCCGTTTCGTACGCGCTGTCCGACTGCTGAACCTGTGTGGTCACGTCATCGCCTCGCCTCGGTAAGACTGTCCACAAGCCGCTTGCCCGCTGTCGAACGTCCTATGCCAACTTTTTTTCGAGCAGTTTTTCCGGGCCCTGAACGGGCCCGTGCGGCGGCCTGTTCCGGGTCCGTCTTGAGGGCCGCGCGCCGCGACTACTGCCCCGCACGGTAGCGCAATCCGTCCATGAGCAGGTCCAACAGCCGTCCCGCCTGCGCTCTGCGCTCCGGACCGCCCGCCGACAGCGCCACCCCGCCGAGCCCCACGAGTACGTCGTCGGGGTCGGCGTCCGCGCGCAGCGTCCCGGCCTCCGCGCCCGCCCGCAGCAGTGTGCCGACCGCGCCGAGCAGCGCCTCACGGCTGTGCGCGAAGGGGTCGCCGCCGGAGGCGATCACGGCGCGCAGCGCGTCGGCCATGCCGCGCTTGGTCGTCATGTAGTCGATGAAGTGGTCCATCCAGGCGCGCGCCGCCACGTCGGGGGGAGAGGTGGTGAGCAGCCGGGGCGCGGCGTCGCACAGCCGGGTCAGCTCGTTGCGGTACGCGGCCTCGACCAGTGCCTCGCGGGTCGGGAAGTTCCGGTAGAGCGTGCCGATGCCGACCCCCGCGTCCTTGGCGATGGCCTCGAGCGTCACCTCGGGCCCGTCGTGGGCGAACGCGCGCACGGCGGCGGCCAGCAGCCGGTCGCGATTGCGCTGCGCGTCGGCGCGCAGGGGGCGGGGTGAGGTGCCCGGCACGGTGTCTCTCCTCGGTAGGACGCGGATCCGTCGGGGCACGGCGACTCGGCGGACTTGCAAGCGGAGGTACCTCCACTTATGGTGGATCTGAGCGGAGGTTCCTCCGGTTTCTATCGTACCGGCAGTGCCATGCCCTCCGCGTTACCGAGGAGACGCACGGATCATGACGTCGAACCCGCTCATCACCACCCCCTTCACCAGGCAGTCCACCGCCGCCGACGTGCTGGCGGGCATCGATCTGACCGGCCGCCGCGCCGTCGTGACCGGCGGCGCGTCCGGTATCGGCATCGAGACCGCCCGCGCCCTGGCCGCCGCCGGCGCCGAGGTGACGCTGGCCGTACGGGACGCCGAGGCGGGCCGGCGGACCGCCGAGGACATCACGAAGACCACGGGGAACGAGCGGGTGCGGGTCGCCCCGCTCGACCTGGCCGACCAGACGTCGGTCGCCGCCTTCGTCGCGGTCTGGCAGGGCCCGCTCCACATGCTGGTCAACAACGCCGGAATCATGGCCTCGCCCGAGATGCGCACCCCGCAGGGCTGGGAGATGCAGTTCGCCACCAACCACCTGGGCCACTTCGCCCTGGCCACCGGCCTGCACCCGGCGCTCGCCGCGGCCGGCGGCGCCCGCGTGGTCTCGGTCAGCTCCAGCGCCCACCTGCGCTCGCCCGTCGTCTTCGACGACATCCACTTCCGCGAGCGGCCGTACGAGCCCTGGTCCGCGTACGGCCAGTCCAAGACCGCCAACGTGCTGTTCGGCGTCGAGGCCACCAAGCGCTGGGCGAGCGACGGCATCACCGTCAACGCGCTGATGCCGGGCGGGATCAGGACCAAGCTCCAGCGTTACGTGTCCGAAGAGGAGCTGAACCGGCTGCGCGCCGAGCGCGGCACCGACGCCCCGCGGTGGAAGACCCCGGAGCAGGGCGCGGCGACCTCGGTGCTGGTCGCGGCCTCCCCGCTGCTCGACGGCGTCGGCGGCCGGTACTTCGAGGACTGCGACGAGGCGGCGGAGAACCGGCCCGGCGCCCCCAACGGCGTCGCGGCCTACGCCCTCGACCCCGAGGCGGCGCGACGGCTGTGGGAGGTGTCCGCGGCGACCCTGGCCGCCGGATAGCGCGGCGGGGACGCCGGTGGGGACATCGGTGGGGACATCGGTCGGGATATCGGCGGGAACGAACGTAGACCTATGTGTATGACGTGTATACGGTGGCGCCGCGGTACGTCCCGCACCGCGGCGCCCGGCCGATGGCCGCTCACCCGCGCTTCTGACCGCCTTCGCGGCCGGTGCGGTCGGGGTCGGTGGTGCACCCGCCTTTACGGCAGTTCACGTCGGAGCACGACATCGTGGATCACCTCCTCTCGTCCGGCTCGGTCCCCGGCAGGTCGCCGGGGACGCAGTCCAGCAGGAGTTTGTCGACGCGCCTTCCCTGCCACAGCGCGGCGCTGCGCAGCCGCCCGGCGTCACGGAAACCGGCCTTGAGGTAGGCGTGCACCGCGGCGGTGTGCGGAGCGAGTACCTCCAGCCACACCGCGCTCAGCGACGCGATGGTGAAAGCCCAGTCGAGGGTGAGTGCGGTGGCCTCGGTGGCGTAGCCCCGGCCGCGGTGCTCCGGGGCGATGACAAGGGTGAACTCGGCACTGTTGGCCGACTGGTCGACGCTCAGCGCGGTGGTCCCGACCGGAATGCCACTGTCCGTGGTGATCACTTCGAAGAGTTGGTAGTGGGTGGAGGTGTGGCCGCTGTGGAAACGTGCCTGGAAGACTTCCCAGGACACCGGCCAGCGGGCCCCGAATCCGACGACGGTCGCCGGATCGGTCTCCCACCGGTGGTAGTCCTGCATCATCTCTTCCCTCGCCAGTGCCAGCGCCAACCGTGCCCCGCTGCGCAGCGGAACGGGTGCGGCGGAGCGGCTGTTGGTCATCACGCGCGTCTCTCCTCCGTGTGCCCTGTCCGGCTCCGGACAGCCGTCCGTAAAGCGTCATTCCACTTTCCGCGTCACCTGGGCAGATCCGCTGTATTGGCCATCGCCCGGTGGGCCGTGTGCTTGCGCCCCCGGCGCGCGGGCGGCCCGGCCGGCCCCGGCGGACGTCAGCCGGGCGGCCCGCCGGATCTGGCGGGAAAACGATGCACCTGTTCCGCGCACGCCCGCCTGCCAGTGCCCCTGCGCCGTACGCGGTGCGGGTGACCGGTGTGACGCGTGGTCCAGTGCGATCCGGACGATTTCCCGCAGATCGGCCGCACCGCCGTCCGATGCCCGCGCGACGCACACCTGTTCGGGGGAATGCCGGGCCGGGGGCTCGCGTTCGCGGATACGGAGAACGGGCCGGTCGCTTGGCTAAGGTGACCGGTGGGACCCGTATTGACCCCATCTGTCAGGAGCGGTGAATGAGCGACGGCGACGACTTCAATGCCCGGATCACGGCTGAGTTCCGGGCCAACCACGGGAAGGTCGGCGGGCCCTTCGAGGGCGCGCCGATGGTGCTGCTGCACACCCGCGGCGCCCGTACCGGCATCGAGCGCGTCAACCCGCTGATGTACATGGCCGACGGGGACCGGTATCTGGTGTTCGCCTCGAAGGGCGGCGCCGACACCCACCCCGCCTGGTACCTCAACCTCCTCGCGCACCCCGACATCGACATCGAGATCGGCGACGAGACCATCCCCGTGCACGCCGAGGAGCTCAAGGACGCCGAGCGCGACGAGAAGTACGCCGAGCAGGCGTCGCGCTACCCCGGCTTCGCCGACTACCAGAAGAAGACGAGTCGGGTCATCCCGGTGATGGCGCTCAGCCGCCGCTAGTACCGCGCGGCGGGTCCGACCTGCCGCCGGACCGCGCGGGCTGCGGATTTACGTCACGCTCCCGCGCGGTAGGCCGCGTCCAACCGGGGAAGGCAACAGGGGCACACGGTTGTCGACGGCAGGAGGTCTCGGTGAAGGTGGGTCTGTTGACCCGGGAATATCCGCCGGATGTATACGGCGGAGCCGGGGTCCACGTGGAGTTCCTGGCCCGTGAACTGCGCTCATTGGTGGATGTCGCCGTGCACTGCTGGGGCGACGGGGCGGACAGCCCCGACACGGGGGTGACCCGGCACCACGCCCCGGCCACGCTCGACGGCGCCAACGACGCGCTGCGCACCTTCTCCGTCGACCTGGCCATGGCCGCCGGTCTCCAGGGCCGCGACCTCGTCCACTCGCACACCTGGTACGCCAACCTCGCGGGCCATCTCAGCAAACTGCTCTACGGCATACCGCACGTGCTCACCGCCCACTCGCTGGAGCCGCTGCGGCCCTGGAAGGCTGAGCAACTCGGCGGCGGCTACGCGCTGTCGAGCTGGGCCGAGCGCACGGCGATGGAGTCGGCCGACGCGGTGGTCGCGGTCTCCGACGGCATGCGCGGCGACATCCTGGGCTGCTATCCGGCGCTCGACCCCGACCGGGTGCACGTCATCCGCAACGGGATCGACACCGCCACCTACCGCCCCGACCCGCGCACCG
This sequence comes from Streptomyces sp. CBMA29, assembly GCF_014596445.1. Lineage (GTDB taxonomy): Bacteria > Actinomycetota > Actinomycetes > Streptomycetales > Streptomycetaceae > Actinacidiphila. The sequence continues at coordinate 35,654 of NZ_MECL01000106.1, forward strand.
ACGTGCTCAGCCGGATCGGCATCGACCCGCAGCGCCCCTACGTGCTCTTCGTCGGCCGGATCACCCGGCAGAAGGGCGTGCCCCATCTCCTGCGGGCCGCCCGCGAACTCGACCCGTCCGCGCAGCTCGTGCTGTGCGCGGGAGCGCCCGACACCCCCGCGCTCGACCGCGAATTCCGCGCGCTCTTCGACGAGCTGAACGCGGTACGCGACGGCGTGCACTGGATCCCGGCGATGCTGCCACGCCCCGCCGTGGTCCAACTCCTCACCCACGCGGCGGTGTTCGCCTGTCCGTCGGTGTACGAGCCGCTGGGCATCGTGAATCTGGAGGCGATGGGCTGCGGCACACCCGTGGTCGCCTCCGCGGTCGGCGGCATCCCCGAGGTCGTCGAGGACGGCGTCACCGGGCTGCTCGTGCCCTACCGCGAGGAGGACCCCGCCGCGTTCGAGGCGGGACTCGCGCAGGCGCTCAACCGGGTGATCGGCGACCGCGCCGAGGCGGAGCGGATGGGTGCGGCGGGCCGGGACCGCGCGGTGCGCGAATTCGGCTGGGACACCGTGGCACGACGGACGACGGAGCTGTACGCGTCGGTGCTGGCGCAGGGCCGGTAGGCGGGTGAGCCGGTGAGGGGCGGAACCACGGGACCGGAAACAGGCACGAGAACGGCACGAGGAGCAGATATGAGCGGCAGAGACGACAAGGGGGGGTCTCGATGCGTGGAGGACCTTCGGTACTGGGCATAGTGCTGGCCGGCGGCGCGGGAAAGCGGCTGATGCCGCTGACCGCCGACCGGGCCAAACCAGCGGTGACCTTCGGCGGCACGTACCGCCTGGTCGATTTCGTCCTGTCGAACCTGGTGAACGCGGACATCCTGCGGATCTGCGTGCTGACGCAGTACAAGTCCCACTCGCTGGACCGCCATGTGACCACCACCTGGCGGATGTCCAGCCTGCTGGGCAACTACGTGACGCCGGTACCGGCGCAGCAGCGGCTCGGCCCGCGCTGGTACCTCGGCAGCGCGGACGCGATCCTTCAGTCCCTCAATCTCGTGCACGACGAACAGCCGGACTACATCGCGGTGTTCGGCGCCGACCACGTGTACCGGATGGACCCCCGGCAGATGCTGGCGCAGCACATCGAGCACGGCGCCGGTGTCACCGTCGCGGGTATCAAGGTGCCCCGGGCCGACGCGGCGGGCTTCGGCGTGATATCGCCCGCCGCCGACGGCATACAAGTGGAACGCTTCCTGGAAAAACCCCTCGACCCGCCGGGGCTGCCCGGCGACCCCCAGCATGTCTTCGCCTCGATGGGCAACTACCTGTTCAGTACGAAGACGCTGATCGACGCCCTGCACGAGGACGCGGAGGACCCGCAGTCCGTGCACGACATGGGCGGCAGCATCCTGCCCCGGCTCACCGACCAGGGCGTCGCCCAGGTCTACGACTTCGACGCCAACCACGTGCCGGGCGAGACCGCCCGCGACCACGGCTACTGGCGCGACGTCGGCACGCTGGACGCGTACTACGACGCGCACATGGACCTGATCTCGGACCAGCCCGCCTTCAGCCTGCACAACCGGCGCTGGCCCATCTACACCCACTCCGGGCAGCTCCCGCCCGCCAAGATCGCCGCGGGCGGCATCGTGGGCGAGTCGGTGGTCAGCCCCGGCTGTGAGATCCGCGGCCAGGTCACCCGCTCGGTGCTGTCGCCCGGTGTGGTCGTGGACACCGGCGCCGTCGTCCAGGGCTCGGTACTGCACGACAACGTACGGGTCGGGCGCGGCGCCATCGTCAGGGGCGCGGTGCTCGACAAGAACGTCGACGTGCCGCCGGGCGCCACCATCGGCGTCAACCCGGACCGCGACCGCGAGCTGTACACGGTGTCCGCGGCGGGGGTGATCGCCCTGGGCAAGGCCCAGTCGGTGCTCTGACCCGCACCGCTCGTACGCGGGACGGCGGCCACCCCTCGGTGTGAGGGGTGGCCGCCGTTCACGCGCGGCCGGGGGAGCGCCGCACTAGCTGCCGTACACCTCCAACTCGTAGATCCGCGCGGCCGGATCGGTGTTCTGGGTCGGCGTGATCACGCTGAGCCGCACATAACGGGCCGTGGCGCTCACCGCGTTGGTCGTGGAGTCCGCGGTGTTGCCGCGGACCTGGGCGACCGTGGTCCAGGTGCTGCCGTCGGCGGAGACGGCGAGGTCGAAGTCCTTGGTGTTCCAGCTCGGGTCCTCACCGCCCGCCCCGGCGTGCCGGACGGTCAGTGAGGACAGCGCGTGCGAGGCGCCGAGGTCGACCTGGAGGGTCTTGGTGCCCGACACCTTCGAGCACCACTTGTCGCTGTTGCCGCCGGTGTAACTGCCGTTGACCGCCTTGTCGGGCGTCTCCGTGGTGCCGCACGAGTCGGAGCCGGTCGCGGTGCGGCCGAGCGCGAGGTCGGCCTGGCCGCCGCCGTACACCTCCAGTTCGTAGAGCCTGGCCGCCACGGTCGAGCCGCCCGCGTCGTTGACCGGCGAGGAGATGGCGACCTTCACATAGCGGGCCTGGCGCGCCGAGACCGGGTGGTAGGTACGGCTGGAGCGCGAGCCCGTGACGGTGGCCGCGGTGGTCCAGTTGGCGCCGTCGGTACTGGTCTGGATGGTGAACGCGGCCGTGTTCCAGCCGGTGTTCTCACCGCCGAGCCCGGCGTGCTTGAGCACGAACGACGACACGGTCTGCACCGAGCCGAGGTCCACCTGGATCGACGGATTGGCCACCGTGGAACACCACTTGCTGTTGTCCTTCAGCGTGCCGTCCACGGCCTTGTCGCCGGACTCCGCGGTCGCGCACGGCGCCGAGGCCGTCACCGGCTTGCCCTTGGCCAGGTCCGTGCCCAGCTCGGGCGCGGCCGGCACCGGGGTCGCTCCGTCGGTGAAGGACGGCGGGACGTCGCCCGCGCCGGTTCCCCAACTCGCGCTCGGCGTACCGCCCATGGTGAAGTTCAGCGTCCCGCCGCCCGCCACGTCGGGGTAGCGCAGGTAATTGTGGCTGGTGGCCGTCCCGTTGACGCTGACGCCCTGCACATAGCCGCCGCTGCCCGAGGAGTTGATGGTGATGTTGCCGCCGGGCCGCTGGAGCAGCACGGACGGGAACTGCGGGCCGTGGATCGCCAGCGTGTCCGCGCCGGGCGTCGCCGGGTACACCCCGAGCGCGGCCCACACGTACCAGGCCGAGGTCGCGCCCAGGTCGTCGTTGCCCGGCAGACCGCCGGGACCCGTGGTGTACGACTCGGTCATCACCTTGCGCACCGCGTCCGAGGCGCCCGCGGGGTCACGCGCGTAGTTGTACGCCCACGGCACACCGTGCTCCGGCTCGTTGCCGATGTAGTAGTACGGCAGGCTCTGACCCGCGTTGACCTGTGTGAAGTGGTGGTCGAGGCGCTGTACCGCGGTCTGCCGGCCGCCCATGTCGTTGATCAGGTCGGAGAAGTCGTACGGCACCATCCAGGTGTACTGCGACGCGTTGCCCTCGGTGAAGTTGTTCTGGCTCGCCGGATTCAGCGGCCACGCCCAGCTCCCGTCGGAGTTGCGCGGCTGCGTGTAGCCGGACTCCGTGCTGTACGTGTTGCGCCACCACTGCGCGCGCGTCATGTGCGTGGAGTAACTGGACGTGTTCCCCAGCGCCTTGGCGAACTGCGCGACCGCGAAGTCCGACGCGGAGTATTCGAGGGAGTCCGAGGGCGCGCCGGGCAGATAGTGCAGGTTGGTGTACGTGCCCTGGTTGCCGCGGATCGGCGAGCCCTGCATCGTGCCGCCGTTGGACGCCTTCTCCATCAGCGACAGCGCGCTCGCGGTGTCGAAGTCCCTGGCCCCGAAGGCGTAGAGACTGCTGACGATGATCGGACCCGGATCGCCCGTCATCACGAAGTCCTCGTTGGTCTGCTGCGACCACTTCGGCAGCAGACCGCCCTGCTGCCCGTCCAGGACCATCGACTTGGCGATGTCGCTCGCCTCGGTCGGCGCGATCAGCGCGACCAGCGCCGCCCAGGACCGGTAGATGTCCCAGCCCGAGTAGTTCTGGTAGACCGGCCGGGTCGAATTGTGCACCGCGCCGTCGAAGCCCCGGTAGTCGCCGTTGACGTCACTGGAGATGTTGGGGCTCTGGAAGACGTGGTAGAGCGAGGTGTAGAACTTCTTGAGGTCGGCGGTCGCGCCGCCGGTGACCTGGGCCCGGTTGAGGATCTGGTTCCACGAGGTGTCCGCGGCCGTGCGCACCGCGCCGAAGTCCCAGCCGTTGTTCTCCGCCACCACGTTGGCCTGCGCGTTCGCCACGCTCACGTAGCTCAGCCCGACCTTGAACTGCACGGCCGCGTTGCCGGTCGTGTCGAAGGTGACGTACGCGCCGGTGTTGGTGCCGCTCGCGCTGGACGAGCCGTCGGTGACCGTGCCGCCCGACCAGGTGCCGTGGCCCGTCGGGGCGCGGTCGAAGCGGATGTCGAAGTAGATCTGGAAGGTCTTCGTGGAGCCGCAGAAGCCGCCCGCGGTGACGCTGCCGGTCACTTCGGAACCGTTGACGTTCACCGTGCCGTTGCGGTTTCCCGTCGCGCTGCGGCTGGTGTTGATCAGCAGCCGGGACGACGTGGACGAGGGGTACGTCAGCTTGCCCATGCCGGTACGGGTGGTGGCGGTCAGCTCGACATTGGTCGCGTACTTGTCCAGCCGGTTCTTGTAGTAGCCGGGAGCGGCCGACTCGTTCGCCTTGGTGTAACCGGAGGCGTAACTCGTCCAGTTGGTGCCCGGTGAGGTGCTGACCGCGCCGGTGACCGGCATCAGCGGCAGGTCCTCGTTGTTCGGGCAGCCCGCGCCGTCGAAGTGCGTGAGGCTGAAGTCCTCGATCGAGGTGTCGGAGTAGCGGTATCCGGAGGGCGAGGCCGTCGGGGTGTCGGGGCTGAACTGCACACCGCCGAAGGGCACCACCGCGCCCGGATACGTACTGCCGCCCGCGCCGCCCGGCACGGGGTTGGGGGCCGAGCTGTCGTCGGTGCCGACGAACGGGTCGGCGTACTGCGTCAGCGGCAGCGTCGCGGCGTGCGCGGGGGCCGCGGCCAGGCCGCCGATGCCGAGGGCGGCCAGTAACAGGGCGCTCGCGGCGCCGACGGTTCTGATGCGGAACGGAGTGGGGGGCACGGAGGAGACCACCTTCTCGCGGAGGCGGCGCGCCGTCGTCCTTGCGGGCCGCCTCGGGGCACGGGGGGCTGCGCGAAGTGCATGTGAACGTTACCAAGCAGAACCGAATTGTTGAGGTGTACCTGACTTGATGTCAAGGGTGCGGACCAGGACGGGACATCGGGTGTTTCCGGCCGCGCGAGGCCCGTGCGCCGCCGCCAACGAGGTCCGGGCGAGAGCGGCATGACGGTGCGTCAGGGCGACCGTACAAGGACCGGACGCTGTGCGAACGTTACCAAGCGCTCCACCACGGGCGATGGTTGTCCGGGCCGTGGCCTGACATCATCGACACAAGCCCGTACGGCGGTCGGCCCGAAGCACGCCGAGGAGGAGGCCCGTGAAGCGCCCGACGATGAAGGACGTGGCCCGGACCGCGGGGGTGAGCCCCATGACGGTCTCCCGCGTCGTGTCGGGCGAGCCGGGCGTCTCGCCGGACACCGCGGCCAGGGTCGAACAGGCGGTCAGGAGGCTTGGCTACCAGCGCAACGACAACGCGCGCAATCTGCGCCAGAAGAACCTCGGCACCTCCACCATCGCGCTCGTCGTCGACGACCTCGCCAACCCCTTCTACGCGCTGATGGCCCGCTCGGTCGAGGACGAGGCGCACCGCCGCGGCTACGTCGTGCTCGTCGGCAGCACCAACGACGAACCGCGGCGCGAACGCGAGGTCATCGCCGCCTTCACCGCCCGCCAGGTGGACGGCCTGATCATCGTGCCGACCATCGGCGGCCACGGCTTCCTCAAGCAGCCCATGGAGGGCGGCACCCAGGTGGTCTGCGTGGACCGGCCCGCCAAGGGCCTGGCCGTGGACACCGTCACCGTCGACAACCGGGCGGGCGCGGAACGCGCCGTCACGCACCTGCTCGACCACGGCCACACCCGTATCGCCTACCTGGGCGACCGCTACGGCATCTGGACCCAGCAGGAGCGCTACGTCGGCTACCTCGACGCGCTGGCCGCGCACGGCATACCCGAGGACCCCGACCTCGTACGGCACGAACTGCGCTCGCACCACGAGGCGCGCGGCGCGCTCGCCGGGCTGCGCGCCCTGCCGGACCCGCCGACGGCGCTGTTCGCCAGCAACGACCTGATCACCATGGGCGTGCTCGACGGCCTCGACCACCCGGCCCCGGTGGCCCTCGTCGGCTTCGACGACCTGCCGCTCGCCGAACGGCTCAGCCCGCCGCTGACCGTGGTCAGCCAGGACCCGGTGGCCATCGGGGGCACGGCGGCCAGTCTGCTCTTCGCCCGGATCGGCGGCGACCGCTCCGCACCCCGTTCCGTGGTGCTGCTGACCCGTCTCGTGGTCCGCGGCTCCGGCGAATTCCGCGGCGTCCGGCATCCCCAACCCGCCCCGGACCAGGGGTGATTACCGTCAGCAGCGGAAGTCCACTGTCGCGTCATTGACATGCCCACCAATCCCCATCAGGGTGAGAGCGCTCTCAGAACCGCTGCGGAGGAATCGATTCCGCGATGTCCGGCGACGTCTGTCCTCCGCGGTGCCCCAACTGATGAGGAGTACAGAGCGTGTACATCACCAAACGGAAGCTCTTCGTACCGCTGGCCGCGGCCACGCTGATCGGCGGCGGACTGACCGCCGCAGGGCTCGCGTCGACCGCCTCGGCCTCGGTGCCGGACACCATTCCGCTCACCTTCACCAACAACTCCGGCCGCGGCGACCAGGTCTACGTCTACGACATCGGCACCAACCTCGCCACCGGAGAACAGGGCTGGGCCGACGCGGACGGCGCCTTCCACGCCTGGCCGGCCGGCGGCAATCCCCCCACCGAGGCGCCCGACGCGTCCATCACGGGCCCCGCCGACGGCCAGTCGCTCACCCTGAAGCTCCCCAAGTTCTCCGGCCGGGTGTACTTCTCCTACGGCCAGAAGCTGGTCTTCAAGCTGACCACCGGCGGCCTCGTCCAGCCCGCCGTACAGAACCCGGACGATCCGAACCACGACATCCTGTTCAACTGGACCGAGTACACGCTCAACGACTCGGGCCTGTGGATCAACAGCACGCAGGTCGACATGTTCTCCGCCCCCTACGCGGTCGGCGTGAAGGCCGCGGACGGGTCGACGAAGACCACGGGACACCTCAAGCCCGGCGGCTACAACGGATTCTTCGACGGCCTCAAGGCGCGGCCCGGCGGCTGGGCGGGCCTGGTCGAGACCGCGCCCGACGGCAGCGTCCTGCGGGCGCTCGCCCCCGGCCACGGCATCGAGTCCGGCGCGCTGCCCGCCTCGGTGATGGACGACTACATCAACCGGGTCTGGGACAAGTACGGTTCCTCGACCCTGACGGTCACGCCCTTCGGCGACCAGCCGGACACCAAGTACTTCGGCCGGGTCTCCGGTGACGTCATGAACTTCACCGACTCCTCGGGCGCGGTCGTCACCAGCTTCCAGAAGCCGGACTCCGACAGCGTCTTCGGCTGTTACAAGCTGCTGGACGCGCCGAACGACCTGGTGCGCGGCCCCATCTCCCGTACGCTGTGCGCCGGTTACAACCGTACGACGCTGCTGACCAACTCCGAGCAGCCCGACGCGGACGCGTCCGGCTTCTACCAGGACGCGGACACCAACCAGTACGCCCGCGAGATCCACGAGCAGATGGCCGACGGGAGCGCGTACGCCTTCGCCTTCGACGACGTCGGCAACCACGAGTCGCTGGTCCACGACGGCGACCCGCAGGAGGCGTCGATCACCCTCGACCCGTTCGACTGAGCCGCGTCAGCGGCCCGGTGGGGTGACGACGACGGCCGCGGCGGCAGGTGCTGTCGCCGCGGCGTTGTCGTCGTTGTTCCCGTTCCAGTCGGTCACGGTGTCGCCGACGATGTGGCCCGCGAGGCCGACCGCCAGGAAGACCCCGACGAGCACCTTCGCCGCCGTGCTCATCAGCAGCGGCCGGGTGGCGGAGGCGAGGGCGCCGGGGACGGAACCGGGCACCGCCCCGTAGGTGTCGCCCGGCACTGCGCCCGGCATGCCCGGCCGCGCCGCGCCCGGTACGGCCTTCGGCGCGTCGCCGTCGCCGAAGAGCCGCTTGGGGTAGGCGGAGGTCAGCAGGAGCATGTAAGCGCTGAACCGCATGCTGAAGCGCAGCGTCGCCGCGCTCGCCTCGAACAGCGGCCGGGGCATCCGGCCGAGTACCAGCGTGATCAGCCAGATGAAGAAGGCGAGCGCGTACCAGCCGGAGGTCACCAGGCTCTGCACGATCGCCGCCGGGATCATCAAGATGATGCGGAAGAACACCGCGAGCCGGTTCAGCGGCCCCGGCCGCAGTTCGATCCGCACCGGATAGTGCTCGGCGGGCCGCAGCGCGAACGGCGGATACCGGTCGACCAGCAGCATCGCGCTGGCGTGCACGCGCGTCTCGTACGCCAGGAACGCGCCGAGATAGCGGGCCACGCCCTCGGGCAGGCGCCCGGTGAACAGCGCGGCGAACCAGCCGACGATCACGGTGAAGAACGCGCCGACGCCGAGCACGAACACCACGATGAACTGCGGGATCAGCAGCAGCCAGCGCAGCAGCACCGTCAGCCGCCGCTGACGGCCCGGGTCCGGCATGTCCAGTTCCGGCAGCCACTCCACCGGCTCGGCCCCCTCGGGCCTCGCCCACATCGGTTCCGTCATGCCCGGCGCTCCGTCCTGGGACGTCCACGCAGACGCCCTCGTGGACGAACCTCGCAGTCCGGAGCACCCCTCGCATGTCCAGCAGGGCGGCCGGGTGACGCCCGGACGGGCCGCACCGCCGTGCGGGCGCTCCCGCGAGCGGTGACCATGGAGCGCGCAGGGGGCTTTCCGTGTACGCCCGCACGTGCCGGGCGGGCGCGCGGACAGGGGCGCCGCGCGTGGCCGCTCTCAGGCTCGGCTCAGTTGAAGGTGTCCGGGTCCGGGCCCGTGCGCTCACCGCGGTCGAGCGCCGTGATCGCGGCCATGTCGGCCTCGGGCAGCTCGAAGTCGAAGAGCCGGAAGTTCTCCTCGACGCGGGCGCGGGTCACCGACTTCGGGAAGACGATGTCGCCGCGCTGGACGTGCCAGCGGAGCGCGACCTGGGCGGGCGTCCGGCCCAGCCGTTCCGCTGCGGCCACCAGCACCGGGTCCTTGAGCACGTTGCCCTTGGCGATCGGGGACCACGCCTCGGTCGCGATCTCGTGCTCGGCGTTGAAGGCCCGGACATCGTCCTGCACCAGGTACGGGTGCACCTCGATCTGATTGACCGCGGGAACGACCACGCACTTCTGGAGCAGGCGGCTGATGTGCGGCGGCTGGAAGTTGGACACCCCGACGGCCTTGGCGCGGCCCGAGGCGTAGATCTCCTCCAGCGCCCGCCAGGTCTCGGTGAAGTCGCCCACCGCGGGCCTCGGCCAGTGGATCAGGAAGAGGTCCAGATACGCCGTGTCCAGGTCGTCGAGCGAGCGCGCGAAGGCCGTGAGGGCGTCGCCGTACGCGTGGTAAGGGTTGTCGAGCTTGCTGGTGAGGAAGACCTCCTCACGCGGCAGGCCCGATTCGGCGACGGCCTGGCCGACTTCCTTCTCGTTGCCGTACATCTCGGCGGTGTCGATGTGGCGGTAGCCGATCTCCAGGGCGGTGGTGACCGCCTCCCGCGTGTCCTTCGGCGGGATCTGGAACGTCCCGAAGCCGAGCTGGGGGATGGCGACGCCGTTGTTGAGCGTGAGAGCGGGCACAGCAGACATGTGCGCGACTTCCTTGCGTGTCTCGGCGGGTGGTTCCCGGTGGAGCCGCCTGACCTGCGGCGACGAGCCCGGAGTGACAGGGCGGCCTTCACCCACCGTAACTTCTGCCGACCTATCCGGCCCGCCGACGACGGACTTCGGTGACAGGCCCCGGCGCGCGGACCCGGATCGGGTCGTGAGGGGCGCCCAGCCGATACGACCGGACGACGGGGGGGATGCCGCCGGCCGTATCGGCTTATGAGGCGGGGGGGTGCCTCAAAGGTTCGGGTGCCCGGGTCCCGAACCGCCAAACACCCCGAATCCGGGAGCGTGCCGAATTCGCTTCGGAGAGCGCTCTCTTGGGAGGGACGCAACCCGTTACGCTGTGCCTGTTCCGTGCCACGCCACCCCGCGTGAAGGAGACGTCCCTTGTCCGACCCGAGCTTCGCGCCGCGTCCTACGCTGGAGGCAGTCGCCGCGCGGGCCGGGGTGTCGCGTGCCACCGCCTCGCGGGTGGTCAACGGGGGAGCGGGAGTACGGGGACCGCTGGTGGAGCGGGTGCGCAAGGCGGTGGACGAGTTGGGGTATGTGCCCAATCAGGCGGCGCGTACGTTGGTGACGCGGCGCAACGACGCCATCGCGGTGGTGGTGGCGGAGCCGGAGACGCGGTTCTTCACCGACCCGTTCTTCGCGCAGCAGGTGCGCGGGATCAGCAGGGAACTCACCGCGCGGGACAACCAGTTGGTGCTGCTGCTGACCGAAGGGGCCGCGGATTACGAGC
>NZ_MECL01000107.1 GCF_014596445.1 Streptomyces sp. CBMA29
GGAAAGCGGCGCGCGGACCGGCCGCCGATCCCCGTACCGTCGCGGCCCGTACGCCCGCGCAGGCCGACACCGCCGCCCGCCGCGAGGCCGACCACCGCACCGCGTGGCCGGTGGACGTCGACCTCGCCGTCGGCACGACGCTCCTGCGCATGGTCGCCCCGGTGGAGGCGGACGCCGCGGTCGCCGACTCCGCCGACGGCATCGGCATCGACTTCAACCGGCCGCCGCGCATCGCGCCGCACCTGGACGCCGAGTCGCTGCGCCTGCCGTCCCCGCCGGGACAGCGCATCCGCGTGCCGTTCCCACTGCTGATGATGTTCGCGCCGGTCGTGCTCGGCCTGGTCATGGTCGGCATCTTCCACTCGTACTTCTACCTGGTGTTCATCCTCTTCACGCCGCTGATGGCGATCTCCAACTGGGTGATGGGCCGCCGCAACAACCACAAGACGCACGTGGAGACGCGCCGCCGCTACCGGGCCCGCCGCCGCGTGGTGGAGCGGGAGATCCGCGCGGCCGTCGTACGCGAGCGCTGGGTGCGCTGCGACACCGGACCCGACCCGGCGGCCCTCGGCCTGATCGCCACCGGGCCCGGCAGCCGCCTGTGGGAACGCCGCCGCCGCGACCCCGACCACCTCGTCCTGCGGGTCGGCACCGTCGACATGCCGTCGGTGAAGGCGATCGAGGACCCGGCGCAGGACGAGAACCACCGCACCGTGCGCTGGAATCTGCCCGACATCCCGATCGGCGTGGAGATCACCGAACTCGGCGTCGTCGGCGTCGCGGGCACCGCCGCGCCCGTCCAGGCGCTGGCCCGTTGGTGCGTGGCCCAGTCCGCGGTCCTGCACAGCCCTCGCGACCTGCGGATCGTCGTGCTCACCGAGCCGTCCCGCGCGCAGGAGTGGGGCTGGGTGCGGTGGCTGCCGCACCTGCGGCCGTACGCGCCCAACGGCCCGGTCGTGGCCATCGGCAACGACCCGGAGAGCGTCGCCAACCGCGTCTCGGAACTGGTCTCGCAGATCCAGGCACGGCAGCGGGCACTCGGCTCGTCCATCGGGCGCGCGATGTTCACCGCGCCCGACATCCTCGTGATCGCCGACAGCGCACGGCAGTTGCGCGACGTGCCGGGCATGGTGCAGATCCTCACCGAGGGTCCGCCGGTCCGCGTCTTCAGCCTCTGCCTCGACGAGCGGGAACGGCTGCTGCCCGAGGAGTGCGGCGCCGTCGTCACCGTCTCGGGCACCGATCTGACGGTCCGCAGGACCGGGCTGCCCGAAGTCACCGGCGTACGGCCCGACCTGGTCGCCTCCGCCTGGTGCGAGCGGGTGGCCAGGGCGCTCGCACCGCTGCGCGACGTCAGCCCGGACAACGACAGCGGACTGCCCGACGAGGTACGGCTGCTGGACCTGCTCGGCCAGGAACCGCCGGACGCGCAGGCGCTGGTGGACCGCTGGAGCAGGCGCCCGGCGACCACTGCCTTCGTGCTGGGCACCGGATACGACGGGCCGATGTCGCTGGATCTGGTACGCGACGGGCCGCACGGTCTGGTCGCCGGGACCACCGGATCCGGCAAGTCCGAACTGCTCCAGTCCTTCGTCGCCTCCCTCGCCGCGGGCAACCGCCCCGACGAACTCACCTTCGTGCTGGTCGACTACAAGGGCGGCAGCGCCTTCCGCGAGTGCGCCAACCTGCCGCACACCCTCGGCATGGTCACCGACCTCGACGCGCACCTCGTCCAGCGCGCCCTGGACTCGCTCGCCGCCGAACTGCGGCGCAGGGAAAGGATCCTGGCCGAGCACGACGCCAAGGACCACCCCGAGTACCGGGCCAAGCGCGCCGCCGCCGCGGCCTCCGCGACCGACCCCCAACTCCCGCCGCTGCCGAGGCTGTTGCTGGTCATCGACGAATTCGCCACGCTGGTGCGCGAGGTGCCGGACTTTGTCACCGGGCTGATCAGCATCGCCCAGCGCGGCCGGTCGCTCGGCATCCACCTCATCCTCGCCACGCAGCGCCCGGCGGGCGCGGTCACCGCGGACATCAAGGCCAACACCAACCTGCGGATCGCGCTGCGCGTCACCGACATGGTCGAGAGCCAGGACATCATCGACACCGGCGACGCCGTGCACATCTCGCCGAGCACTCCGGGACGCGCGCTGGTCCGCTACGGGCACCGCTCGGCCGTGCCGTTCCAGTCCGCGTGGGTCGGCGCGGAACGCCCCGTGGAGGAGAGCGAGGACCCGGAAGGCGGGCCGCGTCCCGCGCCCGCCCGCCCCAAGGTCCACGCCGCCGAACTGTCCTGGACCCGCCTCGGCCGCCCCGCCGCCCCGCCCACCGACGACGACACCCCCCAGGAGCAGGGGCCGCTCGCGCCCACCGACCTCCAGGTCCTGGTGGCGGCGCTGCGCGAGGCCGCCGGCCTGCTCGACGACTACGAGCCGCAGCCCAGCCCGTGGCTGCCCGCCCTGGAGCCGAAGGTCCTGCTGGAGGAGCTGCCCGCGGTCGAACGCCCCGGCGCCACCGGCATGAAGACGCTCCCGCCGCCGTTCCCGTACGCCCTGGAGGACATCCCGCAGCTCCAGGAGCGCCGGGTCGCCACCGTGGACCTGGCCACCTTCGGGCACCTCTACGTGATCGGCGCCCCGCGCTCGGGCCGCACCCAGGCACTGCGCACCATCGCGGGTTCCGCCGCGCGCACCGCCCGCCTCAGCGACCTGCACATCTACGGGATCGACGCGGCGGGCGGCGGACTGGCCGCCGTGGCCGCGCTTCCGCACTGCGGAGCCGTGGTGTCCCGGCACGACTTCGAACATCTGGAGCGCCTGCTCGGCCGCCTGATACGGGAGTTGACGAGTCGTCAGGAAGCGTGTTCGGCGCGGAGCTGCTCCGGGCTCAACGAACTGCGCGAACTGCTGCCGGAGTCGGAGCGGCCCGCGCACATCCTGCTGCTCGTGGACGGCTGGGACGCGCTGTCCCCGCTGATCGACGACTACGACAACGGACGGCTGCTCGGCGACATCACCCGCCTGCTGCGCGAGGGCGCGGCGGCCGGCATCCACGTCGTCGCCACCTCGGAACGCTCCCTGATCGCGGGCCGGATCGCCGCCCACAACGACCACAAGCTGCTGCTGCGGCAGGCCGACCGCAGCGACTACAACCTCATCGGCATGCTGCCCAGCCAGGTCCCCGCGTCCGTCCCCGACGGCCGTGGCTGGCACATCGTCAGCCGCACCGAGACGCAGATCGCGCTCCTCGGCGCCGACGACAGCGGCCAGGGCCAGGTCGAGGCGCTGCGCGCGATCGGCGCCGCCGCCACCCGGCGCGCGGTGAACGTACCCGACGACCGGCGTCCGTTCCCGGTCGCCCCGCTGCCCGCGGTGGCCGACTTCTCCGAGGTGTACGAGAAGGTGCCCGCCGACCTGCGCCGCCCGATGTGGGGCCTGCTGGGCGTCGGCGGCGACGGCGCGGGCGCGGTCGGCGTGGACTTCGCGCAGGGCGCGCCGTCCTTCCTCGTCGCCGGGCCGCCCGGCTCGGGGCGCAGCAACACCCTTGCCTGCCTCGCCGTTTCACTGCTCGCGGGCGGCACCTCGCTGGTGGTGCTGACCCCGCGCGAGTCGCCGCTGCGGGCGCTCGCCCGGCACCCGCAGGTCCGGCTGCTGACCGAGCCGGACCCGTCCGCCGACGCGGTGCGCGAGGCGCTGGAAGCGACGGCGGGACCGCGCGTGGTCATCGTGGACGACGCCGACCTGGTCGCGATGGGCGGCGCGGAGAAGATCCTCAAGGACATCGTGGTCTCCGGAAGGGAACGCGGCATCGGCCTGCTCGCCGCCGGTCCCGCCGACTCCCTCTCACTGGGCCTGGGCAGTTGGCTCACCGCCGCCAAGCGGTCCCGGCGCGGCCTGGTCCTCGCGCCGCGCAACATGTCCGACGGCGACCTGATCGGCGCCCGGCTGTCCATCAGCGCCGTCCGGTCGCACGCCCGCGCGGGCCGGGCCTGGACCTCGGGCCCCGGCGGCACGGCGCTCACCGTGCAGGTCCCGGTCACCACGCTCAAGACGTCCTGAACACACGAGCGCCGGGCTCCCGTACCAACGAGGAGCCCGGCGACCGTGTATGACGGACCGTCAGCCGTTGGCGGCGTCGCGGATCTTCTTCGCCAGGTCGGCGTCGTTGTCGGCCATCGACTGCTTGATGCCGCGGAACTGCTCCGCGAAGTCCTTGATGCCCTTCACCGCGAGCAGCAGGCTGGAGTTGAACTTCTCGTACGACTCCTTCAGCGCCGCGCTGGACTGCTCGAAGACCATGCCGTCGTCCAGCAGGTTGTTCACGTCGGTGCGGAGCTGGTTGAGCATCGGGACGATGTTCTCGTTGGCGGTGTCCAGCTTGGACGAAGTGGTCTCGATCTTCTCGTAGTCGAGGGAGATGTTGGGCATCGCGGGTGTGCTCCTCGCAGGTCGTTAATAAGCGATGTAGTCGTAACTGGGGTCGGGTTCTTCCTCGCTGTCCACCACGCCGTCGCCGTCCTCGTCGCCGACGAGCTTCCACTCCGCGCCCGCACCGGTGCGCGTGTAGTCGCTCTCCTTGCCGTCACCGTCGGTCACGGCCATGGTGCCGCTGCCGTCCTCGTTGATGTGGACGTCGGAGTGCGCCTTGCTGCCGTCGGCGTAGACGGTGTCCGTGATGTACGACCGGTGGTCGTCCTGGTACGTGGTGGTCGAGGTGTACGTCTGACCCGCACCGGTGGTGACGGTGGTCTTCTCCGTGACGACGTTGTAGTCGTCGTCCAGGGTCAGTTGGGTGTGTACGGTGCCGCCGTCCGCGGTGGTCAGCGTCTTGTCGGTGGGCGGCCCGCCGGGGTCGGTGGGCTCGGGCCCCGGGTCGGACGCCGAGCAGTACGCCGGGGCGGTCTCGCCCGGCGCGACCTCGCAGGAGTCCGGATTCGCCTGGTACTGCTCCCACAGGTCGTGGTCCTTGACCCACTGGTCGTGGCCCAGCCACGCCTTGTGCTTGCCGATCCAGTCGCTCAGGCCCATGTCGGCGCTCATGATGCCCGCGCCCTCGGCGATCTGCGCGTCCATGTTGAAGAAGCCGTCGGCCACCGCGCCGAAGGTGTCGCCGAGTTGCCGCAGATCGTCCTCGGCCTTCTCCATCGGGTGCTTGGAGCGGTAGTACAACGTGCTGAAGGCGGCGGTGAGCTGGGCGTCGCCGAACACGTCCTGCGCGTCGCCCGAGTCGTCGTTGCCGAGCGTGGCGTAGTCGCTGTTCTTGAGCGTCGGCCCGATCTTGTCGGCCAGCTCGTGCAGGTCGTTACGGGCGGTGTGTAGAACGGTGTAGTCGAGCGCGAAGTCGACCAATGCCATCTCCTCCTTACGGGCGCGGGGGGCCGCCGGGGTCACCGGAACCAACCGGTCCGACATGTTCACGTACCAGCGGTCCCCGCGGTTCACCCAGGTCCGGGACGTGGATGAAGGGACTTCCCGCAGTGAACCGCCGGGGCTCCTCGTACGTGAGACATGCGGCAGAACTTCGCGGCACACGGCGGTACGGCAGGAGAGGACCCGGAATGCCACGCCCCACGGACTGGGACGCGCTCGGTGTGAGCGGCGACCCCACGCCCGGCGACCCGGTGCGGATCCACACCGTGGCGACCTCGATCGGCGACCTGGGCAGGACCGCCCGGGAGATCGACACCGCGATGGAGACGGTGCTCAACAAGACCGGGCCGGAGGCGTTCTCGGGCGAGACCGCCGAGGCCCTGCGGGACCAGATCAGCGGGCGGCTGCGCGGCTTCGTACAGAGCATCGCCGAGGCGTTCGAGTGGTCGAGCACCGCCCTGACGACGTACGCGGATGCCATGTCGACCGCGCAGAGCAAGGCGGACGCGGCGCTCGACCAGGGGCGAGGGCTGGCCAAGGACGACCCGAATCTGGAGACGCTGGCGAGCACCGCGCGCGACGCGGGCCAGACGCAGAAGGACGCGGCGGGCGCCGCCACCACCACGCTGCGCAAGGCGTCGGGCAACATCAAGTCGCCGGTGTCCGGCTGCGCGGAGTTCTGGGAGATCTTCCAGTGGATCGCCATCGCGCTGATCCTGCCCGCGCTGATCTTCGGCGGTCCGATCGCGCTGGTCGCGATGGCGGTCAACCTCACCATCTTCATCAAGACCGCGGTGGACTTCGCGCAGGGCAAGGTCGGCGCGCTCGACCTGTTCCTGTCCGCGCTCGGCATGATCGCGCCGACCACCCGCGCCGTGCCGATCTTCTCGCTGATCGCGAAGGGCTTCAAACTCGGCTGGCAGGCCATCAAGGCGGGCGGCATCGCCACCCTGACCTTCCTCAAGGACATGATGACCGGCATCGCCAAGCCGTTCGTCGCGCTGCCCTCGTTCAGTGAACTCGCCCACATCACCGGGAGTTGGACCAAGGCGGGCGGCCTGTGGCTGTCGGGCGTCGGCAAGGGAATCGGCCAGCTCGGCGCCAACGCCTTCAAGGTCGGCTCGCTCACCGTCCTCACCGGCATCAAGGGAATTCCCGCCTTCTTCAAGGGAGTTCCGGAATTCGTCACGAATTTCGGCAAGGGCAGCGCGACGTTCTTCAAGAACGAGTTCGGCGGCGCGAAGTGGCTGCGGGTGTTCCTGCCCGCCGAGGGCGACGAGATCGGGAAGTTCGGCGTCTTCGGCGCCATGAAGATCGCGCTCGTCGACCGCGGTGTGTTCGGCAAGTTCAAGTACGGCGCGGCGGACATCGTACGGCCCGGCGTGCAGGCCGTCGGCAGCGGCGTCAGCCACCTGCCGACGCCGGAGTTCAGCGGCGCGGGACACTCGGCGCCCGGCCTGTTCATCCCCGATCCGCCCAAGCTCAGCCTCGACCTCGGGCCAAAGTTCAGCGACTCGATCACCTTCAGCTTCCAGGCGATCATGGGCAAGGACGCGCTGCTCGACACCCCGATCACCGAACTGTCCTCGATGCACCTGGGCGAGTGGGCGAACGTCACGCACACCCCGACCGGGATCACGTTCGACGTCGGCGCCGGGGTGCACGCGCTGCCGCCGCCCGCCGCCGCCATCCTGGCTCCGCCGCCGCCGATCCACATCAGCACGATCAGCCCGACCGGCGTGCACGCCCAGGCCGGCGCGCCCTCCTTCTACGTGCCGGGCATCGGCACCAACGCGATGCCCAGCCACATCGTCACCCAGGCCACCGACCTGGTCGTGCAGCCGCAGACCGTGGTCTCCTCGATCGGGGTCCCGCACATCACCCCGGCGGCCGTCGTGACGACCCCGCCCGCCGGTACCGTGCACGCCTTCACTCCGACCACCCCGGTGACCAGCGCCCATCTGACGAACCCGGCCGCGGTGATCGCCGCCCCGCCGCCCGCCTCGGCCGTCAACGTCCATGTGAACGTGGCGGGCGCGGTCTCGATGCCGCCGCCCGCCGCCACCGCCGGTTTCGCCCACACGGTGCCCGCGCCCGCCCTGCCGCACCTGGCCGCCAACAGCGCGGTGAACTTCCACGCGGCGACCGTGCCGGTCACCGGGCACGTCCCCGCCACCTTCACCGGCGGCGTCACCCACGTGGTCACCGACATCCACACCGGCGGCTCCTTCAACGCGCTCGACCTGCTGCACACCCCGAACCCGGTCGCCGTCCACGCCCTGGCGCCGACCCCCAACGCGCTGATCACCGGCACCGCCGCGAGCATCGCCAACAGCCACACGATGGCGACGCTCGCCCAGCACATCTCGGTGGACCTCGGCCCGGTCCACACCGTCGGGCACACCGCGAGCGACCTCACCCCGCCGCCGACCACCGCGCTGACCGCGACCCCGCCGCCCGCGTCGGTCGTCTCCGTCCCGCCGCCCGCGAGTATCACCCACATGCCGCCGCCCGCCACCGTCGCCGCGGTCCCGCCGCCCGCCGCCGCGCTCTCCGTACCCACGCCGGGAGCGGCCACGCACCTGCCGCCGCCCGCAGCGGTCGCCCAGGTCCCGCCGCCCGCCGCCGTCACCCACATGCCGCCGCCCGTGGCCGTCACCCACATGCCGGGTACGCCCGCGGTGACGACCTTCGACCTCGGCGGTACGGGCGCGGGGGCGGGCAAGGGCAAGGCACCCGAGGTGTTCACCGGGAACGGGAACGGTGCCGTGGGAGTGGAACTGCCGCCCGCGCACCGCTTCGACGCCGCGATGGACCTGCTCGACAACGGCTCCTTCGGCCGCCCCTCGCCGCTGCCGCACGCCGCTGGGGGACACGGCACGGACGGTCCGGCCTTCGCGGGGACGGCGGTGCCGGGACTCGGCGACAAGGCGTTCGCGGGCACCCCCGCGCGCATCCCGGAACCGGCACACGTGCCGCAACCCGCAGCCCCGCACACGCCGGGCGACGTACGGCTCGGCGGACCGCCGCCGCGGCTGACCGCCAAGGAACTGGACCAGGCGTGGTCGGCCGACAGCGAGCGGATCGGCGCGCTGTTCGGCCCGGCGACCGACCCGTCACGGCCGCTGCGCTTCGACGCCTGGGGCGACTTCGTCCTGGCACGCCACGACCTCGGCCGCCTCGAACAGCACCTGGACGACCTGCGCGCGATGCCCGGCGGACCCTCCAGCGGCGAGTCCCACGCCGTCACCGAGATCACGACCCAACTCGCCTCCGCTCAGCAGCAGTTCAATGTCGCGGTACGCGGCCTGCGCGAGCACGGCATCAACCCGGCCGCGATGGAACAGCACATCACCGACCTCAACCTCCAGTCCCTGCGCGACCGGCCCCGGCTCCTCGGCGGCGCCGTGCCGCCGCCCGTCATCCGGGTCGAGGGCGCCGAAGGCGGGCGTCTCATCGAGGAGTTGGTGCCGCTGAGCGGCCCGACGGGCCTGCCGCACGGCCTCGGTGTCAGCATCGGCTACCACGTCAACGGTGTGGACATCAGGCTCCTCGACGGCGCGGGCAACGACCTCACCGCCACCACCCACCAGGTCGTCCAGGTCAACGGCGGCGGACTGTCCGTCCACGACGTGAACACCGGCATCCGGCAGACCTTCGACTCGCACGGCTCACTGCGCGCCGAGACCGTGCCCGTGCACGGCCCGCACGCACCGCTCGGCACCGGCATCCAGGTCACCTTCGACCAGACGGGCGCGGCCACCCATCACCTGGTGACCGGCGGCGCGGTCGACGCGGGCGCCACCGTCACCCGACTGCCCGTACCCGGCGACGGCTTCCGCGTCGACCGGGCCGCCACCCCCGGTACCGCCGCCACGTACCAGCTCTTCGACTCGCGCGGCCTGCACCTCGCGGACGGCCACGGGCTGCAAACGACCACGGGGGCACTGCACTTCGTGGAATTCCCCGCACCGGGGCGGGGCGGCGGCGCGCACCTCTTCGACGCCAACGGCACACCCGTGCACGGCTTCACACCGGTCCGCGAGACCGACGCGACCGGCGCCACCCTGGCGATCCGCATCGACCAGAACGGCGCGGACGGCGCCTTCGTCCGGCACGACTTCACCGGCGGCCGGGCCACCGAGACCGGCACCCCGCTGCGGCTGCCCGGCGGCGCGGCGGACGGACGGCTCGTGGTGCGCCCGGTGGGCGGCGGCGCCCCGCACATCGAACTGGCCGGCGGTGTCCGGCCCGGCGGCGTCCAGGTCTTCGACCACGCGGGAGGCGGCCTGCGCGTCGAGCGGCCCGGCGGGGCGGGTCAGGCCATGACGTACCAGCGCTTTGGCCCCGACCACGTGCTGGCCGGGGAGGGCCGCCAACTCCTGGGCGCGGACGGCAATCCGAGCGGCGCGGTGGACTTCCCCGCGGGCGGCGGCGCGGCCCAGCACCTGGACGGGGCCTGGCAGCCGGTCGGGAACCACGCGGTACGCGTCGACCTCGACCCGGTCACCGGCAACCCGACCACGATCCGCGTCACCGACACCGGCCGCGGCGACTACTGGACGCACGACCACGCGGGCGGCCACCTCGGCGACCACGCCGTGATGCTGCACGGCCCCGGGGGCGCGCCCCTGCACGAATTCGGCGTCACCCGCTATCCGGCGCCCGGCACCATGGGCGCCGCCCAGCGGCTCGCGATCGACGCCAACGGCGTACCGCTGCCGCACTTCGCGCCGCACGGCGACGGCTGGCGCGTCACGGACGGTACGGCGGGCGTACGCGGCGGCGAGTACCGGCAGTTCGGCGCGGACGGCGGCATCCACCAGCAGGCGGTCAACGTCACGCGCGACGGCGTCCGCGTACCGGGACAGCAGTTCGTCCTCACCTTCACGCCGAACGCGAGGACCTGGCAGCTCATGGACACCGTCGCGAACGCCCCCTTCACGGGCGCCGGGCGCGGCCTGCTGCACTCCGGGACGGTCGACGTGGCCACCGACGCGGGCCACGTCAAGCTGGTCGCCAAGCCCGGCAAGAGCGTCGTGGAGATCTTCGAACGCCGGCCGCTGGCGACCGGCGGCTTCCTCGACTCCCTCCGCCGTACCGACGCGAGCGGCTTCGGCAGGCTCTCCGGCCAGAACACCCGCTGGACGCACACGGACGGGGCGGGCAACGTCACCAACTGGGGCCTGCGCAACGTCGGGACGATGGACGGCAAGGCGTGGCGGGGCATCGACCACAAGGGCGTCCTCGTGCACGAATTCCGCCAGGGCATCGACGGCGGCGGCGTCCTCGGCCTGCGCAACACCGCCGGTGACGGCTGGACATGGGCCCGCTACGACCAGAATCACAGCTTCGTGCTCGGCGGCACGCGCACCATGGACGCCGACGGCGGCTGGACCGACCGGCTCTGGCACGACGGCCAGGACGTCGTCATCCAGCGCCAGTGGGGCCCCGCGCACCTGCCGCAGTCGCACGCCAACCACTACCGCGAGGCCGTGCTCGACCCGGCCAACGGGCACCTGCCCAAGACGGTCACCATCGACCCCAACGGGGTCAATTCGACGAAGGGGTTGTGGAAGGAGCAGTCGGAGCACGGCAAGCCGGCCGGCGCCCTGGAGAAGCTGCCGGACAACCAACTCCTGGAAGTCCAGCGCTGGTCCGAGCAGCGCCCGCCGCAGTGGGTCCGCAAGCACCTCATCGGCATCGGCGACGCCGTGTGGGACACGCACGGCTTCCTCAAGGGCGACACCCGCTTCCAGATGTCCAAGTGGACCAGGACGGATCTGGCGACCGGCGCCGAGACACACGGCTTCCGCTTCACCGCCATGAACGACAACGTGCTGGACATCGCGGCGGACGGCACCTTGACGCGCGGCACGTTCAAGCTGGAGCACGGCAACACTCTCACCGTCGGCGACTCCGTCACGCTGCCCGCGGGCGTCGCCCCGGTCGCCCACCGCATGCCGTGGACCGAGGGGGCGGGGAAGCTCTCCGGCTACCGGATCGAGACGCCAGGCGCCCCCGGCGGCCGGATCTGGGAGGACCACTTCAAGGTCGACCACAACGGGGCCTTCACCGGCGGCGACTGGTACGGCGCGGACGCCGCCCCGACCCGGGTGGCGCGCGCGGGCCACGCGGACGGCACCGTCGTGGAATTCCAGCCGGTCCCGGCGGCCGGGACCGTCCTGGACGGCGGCCCTGGCGTGCGGGCAGGCGCCTTCGAGGGCAACGGCGGCGCGGCCCTGACCAAGAACGTGCACGGCGCGCCCATCGGCGACGTACGGAGCTGGCCGGGCGCCGACCTGCGGCCGGGACAGAACCACGGCCCGACGACCGTCACCACCACCGCGCCGCGCTCCCGGCACTGGGACTGGTCCGGCTACAACGGCCGTACCGACAGCCGCCATTGGGCCTGGGACGGACTCGACGGCGCGGGCAACCGCACCACCGGCTTCACCGAGTTCGGCCGCGGCTTCGACGGCGCCACAGCGTTCGACGACTCCTTCCGCGCGTATCTGCGCACCGACAACGGCCCGGTGGCGATCCGCGGCCGGGACATGCTCGGCGGCGGCGAGCACGTGGACTCCTGGCGCGTCACCAACCCCGACGGCAGCCACCAGTGGCGCTGGGCGAAGTACGACACGTTCGGCAACGCCGTGGACTTCCACGGCGCCGGCACCCGCCAGTGGTGGAATCCGCGCGCGGGCGGCGCCGGCGCGTACGTGGACGACTGGTTCACCGGCGCCCGGTCCTTCCGCGACCAGGTCGACCTCGGCGGCGGCGCCGCGCCGGTCACCGTCCGCGAAGTGCCCACCACCAGCACCACGGGACGCGTCCGCGAGTACCTGCCCGACGGCGCCCGCCTCGGCCCCGGCGCCGCCAACCCGGTCGACCTCAACGTGTGGAAGGAGTTCGACCACAACGCGGCCGTCGTGGAGAGCAAGGTCGTCGGCAACAACCAGGTGCTTACCACCGACGCCTGGCGCGGCCAGTGGGTACGGCACGACGGCAACGGCGTCATCCACGCCCAGGGCTCCGACAGCGGCTACATCTTCGAGGCGGACACCTTCGGACGCCTCCAACTCACTGGACGCGGCGTCGACTTCCGCGGCCCGGCGGCCGAACTGCGCGGCTGGGGAAGGCGACTGCGCGAACCCAACCGCATGCAGTGGAAGACCGACCTCAGCGGAATGGACATCTCCCGGATCGGCGACGGCCTCTACCAGCCGCAGTGGAAGCTGGTCATGGAGAAGGCCGCCATCGAACTCTTCCAGGAATTCGTCCTGGAGTTCACCGCGAATCTCGCTGTCAACGCGATCGTCGCGGACATCCAGAACAGGCCGTTCTCCGGGAAGGACGCGCTCAAGGCGTTCGCGAACGCGAGCGTCAGCGCGGGCATCAAGACCGCCGTCGGCAGCCTCGTCCACGACAACAAGATCAGCGGGTTGCAGCGCACCGGCGACTGGCGCAACGGCCTGGCCAACACCGACAGCGGAAAGCCCTGGTACCGCAAGCCGATGAACCACGACAAGCACTGGTCCAACGAGTGGGCGGGCAACGAGGCGCCCACCCGCTGGCGCGGCGGCATGTACGACTTCGGCTACAACGTGGGCACCTCCACGCTCGCCGGCTGGGTCAACGGCAGCATGAACGCCTCGGTGTTCGGCGTCACCGACGCCAACGGCAACACGGTCTACCTCAGCGGCGGAGCCGCGGCCCTGGACGGCCTGATCAACGCCGTCTCCGGCATGACCGGCGCGGTCAGCGTCGGCGCCATGAAGAACCTGTTCATCATGGGCGGCGGCAGCCGGCTCTTCCACCGGCAGGGCTTCGCCGAGTTCTTCATCCAGTTCGGCTGGAAGCTCCCCGAGAAGGTCTTCACCTCCCAGCTCACCAACTGGTACCGCGACAGCATCAACCCCTGGTGGTACCAGGGCGGTTACGGCGGCACCGGCGCCGCCGACACCGGCACCGGCACCTCCGACACCAGCGGGGAGCCGCAGCCGTGATGACCGACCGTACGACCACGCAGACCGTCCATGTCGCCGCCAGGGGGCGCGGTGCCCACCGTACGATCGCCGCCGCCGTACGCGCCGCCCGGCCCGGCGCGACGGTCCTGGTGGAGCCCGGCGAGTACCGGGAGTCGCTGACCGTGGACCGGCCGGTGGTGCTGCGCGCCGAACACGGCGCGGGCAGCGTCACGCTGTACCCGGCGGCCGGGGGAACGCCCGCGCTGACCGTGGCCGACGCGCACTGCGCGGTCCACGGATTCACCCTGCGCGGCGCCGACCCCGCACAGGCGGCGGTCCGCGTGACCGACGGCTCGACGCTGGCGCTGCACGACTGCGTGGTCCTCGGCGGCCGGGTCGAGGTGACGGGCACGGACACCGACGACGGCTCCCAAGGAACCGGCGGAGCAGGGGAGTTGGGTCTCCCCGACCCCGACGGCCTGGACTTCGACGCCGACCCCGACCCCGATCTGGCCCCGACCCGCGACCCGGGACCCGCGCTGCTCCTGCTGCGCTGCCGGATCGCGGGCGCGGGCGGCGCTGGCCTGCACCTGTCGGGCACCGCCCGCGCCCGCGCCGACGACCTGCGGGTCGAGGCCGTCGACGGCACCGCGGTCGTCCTGTCCGGCGTCGCCCGGCTCTCCGCCGAGCGGCTGCGCGTACGCGACTGCACCGGCACGGGCCTGCGGATCCGCGGCCGGGCCGCCGCCGCACTGGTGGACTGCGCGCTGGAAGGCACCGGCGGCAGCGCACTGCTCGTCGAGGACGAGGCGGCGCTCGTCGCGGGCGACACCCGCGTCACCGGCGCGGGCGCGGTCGGCATCCGCGTCACCGGCTCCGCCACCGCCGAGATCGCCGACTGCCGGATCACCGGCTCCGTCACCAGCGGTCTCGTCGCCCAGGACGCCGCGCGGCTGGCCGCCACCGGCTGCGCGGTCACCGACTCCCGCGCCAACGGCCTGCTGGTCCTCGGCACCGCCACGGCCCGCCTCGCCGACTGCGCGATCTCCGGCACCGGCTACAGCGCCGTCCACCTCGCCGACGCCGCCAGGGCCGCCCTGCTCGACTGCCGGATACGCGACAGCGCCGAGCACGGACTGCACGCCGTCGGCACCGCGCACGCCGACCTCACCGAATGCGGCCTGTCCCGTATCGCCATGACCGGCCTGCACATCGCGGAGACCGCGACGCTGACCGCCCGCGGCTGCCGCCTCACCGACACCGCCACCGGAGTGCACGCCGTGTCCGCCGCGGGCACGGAACTGGAGCACTGCACGGTGCTGCGCGCCGCGAAGACCGGCGTCGAGGTCGGCGCGGGCGGCGGCGTACGGCTCTCCCACGTCCGCGTCGTCGCCGCGGGAGCCGCCGGGATCGTGGTCGACTCCGGCGGCGCCGCGCGGGTCGACGGCGGCTCCGTCGAAGGCAGCGCCGGTTCCGCGATCGTCGTGTGGACCGGGGCTTTCCCCGAGGTCAGCGGGGTCTTCATCGACGCGCCCGCGAAGAACGGCATCTACCTCGCCGAGGACGCGGGCGGCACCTTCACCTCCTGCGAGGTCGCGGGCGCGGGCTTCCCCGCCCTCCATGTGGCGCGCGGCGCGGCCCCGGTCTTCCGCCGCTGCCGGGTCCGCGACTGCGCCGAGGATCTGGGCCAGGACGAGGGAGCGCGGCCCGCCTTCGAGGACTGCGTCTCCTACGACGTACGGCGGCCGACGATTCCGCGGCTCGGCGGGGGAGCGGCGGGCCGGGCCACCGGACTGCCCGCGTCGCCGTCCGCGACGGGCCTGCCCGGCACTCCCGGTGACGACGGGTCGGACCCGGACGCGCCGGAGGAGGATCTGGACGACCTGCTCGCCGAACTCCACTCGCTGGTCGGCCTCGACGGCGTCAAGGGCGACGTGGGCTCGCTGGTCAAGCTGATGCAGACGGTACGGCGACGGCAGGAGGCCGGGCTGCCCGCGCCTCCGCTCAGCCGCCACCTGGTCTTCGCGGGCAACCCCGGCACCGGCAAGACCACCGTCGCCCGGCTCTACGGCCGTCTGCTCAAGGCGCTCGGCCTGCTGCGCCGCGGCCACCTGATCGAGGTCGACCGCAGCGCGCTGGTCGGAGAGTACGTCGGCCACACCGGGCCGCGTACCACCGCCGCCTTCCAACAGGCCCTGGGCGGCGTGCTGTTCATCGACGAGGCGTACGCGCTGTCGCCGCTGCACAGCGGCAACGACTTCGGCACCGAGGCCGTCTCGACGCTCGTCAAGCTCATGGAGGACCACCGCGACGACATCGTGGTGATCGCCGCGGGCTACCCCACCGAGATGGACCGCTTCGTCTCCTCCAACCCCGGCCTGTCCTCCCGCTTCAGCCGCACCCTGCACTTCGTGGACTACGACGCGGCCGAACTCGTCTCGATCGTGGAGCACCAGGCGGCCGAGCACCGCTACGAACTCACCGAGAAGGCCCGCGCGGAACTGAGCGGCTTCTTCGACCGGATGCCGCGCGGCGAGGGCTTCGGCAACGGCCGCTCCGCGCGCCAGGTGTTCCAGGAAATGACGGAACGTCAGGCGCAACGGGTCGCCGAACTGGCCGATCCGCGCGCCGAGGACCTGGTCGCCCTCGAAGCCGACGACCTGCCGCCGCAGCCCGTGGCCCTGCCCGCCGCACCCGCCGTCGCCCGGCCCGTCCTGAGGCTCTGAGGAGTCTCTGAGATCCCGGCCCCGAGCGATCACCCCGCCCCCGCGCCCGACATCCCCCCGGAGACCCCCGTGCCGACGCCCGACCTCCCGCCGCCCGCCCCGGACAAGCCCGCGTCCGCGCCGCCGCCCGCCGCCTCGAACTTCTCCGCCACCTTCGCCGAGCACGCCTCCGTACCCCGCCGCGGCCTGGTGCCCGGCGTGCGCGTGTGGGGCACGATCGGCGGCGCCGCGGCGGTGACGGCCGTCTGCGTGCTCGTCGTCCCGCTGCTCGGCGCCCTCGGCGGCGACAACGGCGGGGACGGCGGCCGTACGTCGGACACCGTGGTCGCCGCCGCGCGGACCGAGTCGCCGAGCGCGACACCGTCGGACACCGCCACCACCCCCGAGGCGACGGTGACCACGACGAGCCCGCCGCCGACGACCAAGGCGCCCGCGGCCAAGCACGCCGCCGCCCCGCCCGCCGGGACCTCCGGCGGGTCGGGTGGTTCGGGCGGCTCGGGAGGATCAGGGGGTGGCGCCCCGCGCGCCCAGGCCACGAAGAAGGCCACGAGCCCGGCGACCCGGCAGACCGCGAAGGCGCCGGCGAAGGCGCCCAAGGCCGCCGCGCCGCCCGCCCCCGCCAGGGTCGGCGACTTCCTGGTCAGCGGCGGGTCGGGCAAGTGCCTGAACGCCTCGGCCGGTTCCGACGGCACCCACCTGCAACTGTGGACCTGCAACGGCAACGTCAACGAGCAGTGGGCGTTCGCCTCCGACGGCACGATCCGCAGCAAGGGCCTGTGCATGGACGCCGCTTGGGGCAGCACGGACGACGGGACGGTCGTCCAGATCGCCTATTGCAGTGGCAATCCGGCGCAGCAGTTCACGCTGACCGGCGGTGTGCTCCGCGGCGACCAGTCGGGCCTGTGCGTCGACGTGTGGATGGCCGCGACCTCCGACGGCACTCCGGTCAAGCTCCATCCGTGCAACGGCGGCAGCAACCAGGCGTGGCGGCGCAAGAGCTGACGGGCGATCGGCCCGAATTCCGGGGCCGCGCTGCCGTGCGGTCGCGGCGGCAGCGGGGGCCGCGGCACGACAGGGTGATACACCGTCAGATCACCCTGCCGTGCCGGAGCTCCCGCTGCCGCTGGTGCCGGAGGCCGTCCAGCGCTTCCGGCGTCCGCGCCGACGGATGGTGGGCCTCCTTGACCAGGAAGTGCGGGCGGCGCTTGGTCTCGTAGTAGATCCGGCCGATGTACTCGCCGATCAGGCCGAGCATCACCATCTGGACGCCGCCCAGGCCCACGATGATGGCGACCAGGGTGACATAGCCGGGCGCGTCGACCCCCGAGACCAGCGCGTCCACCGTGACCCAGGCCGCGTAGAGGCCGCCGAGCCCCGCGAGCGTGACGCCGAGCCAGATCGCCAGCCGCAGCGGGCGGTTGTTGAACGAGATCAGGCCGTCCATGCCGTAGTTCAGCAGCGCGCCGAACCGCCACTTCGTACTGCCCGCCTCGCGTGCGGCGTTGCGGTAGTCGAAGGTGACGGTGTCGAAACCGACCCAGGAGAACAGGCCCTTGGAGAAGCGGTTGTTCTCGGGCAGCGACAGCAGGGCGTCCACCACGGGCCGGGACAGCAGCCGGAAGTCGCCCACGCCGTCGGTGAGTTCGACGTCCACCCAACGGTTGACCGCCCGGTAGTAGAAGCGGCTCAGGGCGGTGCGCAGCGCCTTGTCGCCCTCCCGGCCGCGCCGGGCGACGACCTGGTCGTGGCCGAGGCTGTACAGGTCGAGCATCCGCCCGATCAGCTCGGGCGGGTGCTGGAGGTCGGCGTCCATGATGACCACCGCGTCGCCGTCCGCCTCCCGCAGCCCGGCGAGCATCGCCGCCTCCTTGCCGAAGTTGCGGCTGAAGGACACATACCGGGTGGTGTCCGGGTGCCGGTCGGCCAGCGCCCGCAGCCGGGCGAGCGTGCCGTCCGCGCTGCCGTCGTCCACGTAACAGATCTCGTACTCGATCGGGAGGTCGCCGAGCACGGCCCGGGTCTGTGCGTCGAAGCGGTCGATGACCGCCTCCTCGTCGTAACAGGGCACGACGACCGAGAGCTTCGTCATGCGCGCCTCCCGAGGCGGCGGAGACCGGGGCCGGTTCTCCGGAGCGCGGGCTCGTCCAACAGGCCGTCCCGCACGAGACGTTGGGGGAGGAGCCGCCGCGTGAGGGTGCGTCCGGCGGTCGCCGAAGAGCCGTTCCGCCCGGAGCGGTCGCGGAACCGGCCGCCGACGCCGACCGCGAGCAGTACGGCCAGGGCGAGGCCGGAGGCCGGGAGCCCGGCGTTCAGACCGGGCGTGCGGAACGAGCAGGAGACCCGCGAACCGCCGCCCAGATCCACGGCGATGAGGCCGCCGAGCGTACGGGGGACTGCCGGGGCTCCGCCGTCGACCGAGCAGCGCCAGCCGGTGACGGCGGGTACGGCGAGGACCGCGGTGCCGTGGCTGCCCCGGCGGAAGGTGGCCGCGATCGTGTGGCCGCCCGCCGTAACCTCGACCGGCCCGGTGGCCCGCAGCTTCGCGACCGCCTGCCGCAGCGCGCCCTGGTCGAGGCAGCCGACCGGGAACCGCGGGATGTCCTGCGCGGTGGTGGTGCCCAGTGCCAGCCGGATCCGGCCGCTCGCGGGCACGGCGCCGAGCGGAATGATCCCGTTGGCGGCCTGGTCGTGGACGCCGACCGCCCGGTACGCCGCGCCGTTCGCGCGGACGGGGCCGGAGAACCAGGGCGCGTACAGATACGCGGGGGCGCCCGGCGCGCACGTCGCGGTGAACGACGTCCAGGCCGCGGCCTTGGCGTTGCCCGGCAGCCGCCAGGTGCCGTTCGGCTCGGGCGTGGGCCGGGGTCCGGAGGCGGGGGAGAGCTGTGGCACGCGGTAGACCCGGGCGCCGAGCACGCGCTGCTGCCGGGCGAAGACCGAGGTGTCGCGGGCGGCGCCGTCGAAGGCCGCGCCGGGCCTGAGGGTGACGACCGGGGGAGCGGGCGCGGTGTGCTGGGCGACGGCGCTCGGCGCGCCGGGCACCGTGCCGAGGGAACTGCTCACCCCCATGATCGCCCGGCCCACCGGGTCGTTGAGACCGTAGATATGACGGCCCCTCATGGTCCAGGCGGAGCCGAGGGCTTGGAGGGTGCTCGCGGTCCGCGCGGGCAGATAGCTGCTGTAGTACGAGCCGCCCTCGCCGCCGAGCAGCAGCGGGTCGTTGTCGGTGTACTGGTGCGGACCGGGGTCGGTGCGGGTCTCGGGCCAGTCGTCCCGCGCGCCGACCGCGGCGTGCGCGGTCAGCGACGCGGCGCTGACCGTCTCCCTCGGCGTCCACCAGGGGTTGTTGTCCCTGATCACGCTGATCGAGAAGACGCTGTAGGCGGTGGCGAGGAAGACCGAGCAGGTCAGAGCGGCGAACACGCCGATACGTACCCGGCGGTCGGTCCGGTGGCGGGCGAGCAGCAGCAGAAGGCCGAGGACGAGGGCGCTGTCGCTGAGGATCAGGATCCACTCGCCGCGCGTGAAGTAGTGACCGCCGCTGATCACGGCGAGCAGGACCGCCAACGCGGCCCCGCCCGCGAGCAGTTCACGCGGGAGCGGCCTGCGGGAGAGCGCCAGCCAGGCGACCGCCACCAGCATGGACGTCAGCGCGATGGCGGCGCGGTAGGGGCTGCCGTTGGGCATGGCCAGTCCGTGCCACAGCAGGACCGTCGGCTTCCAGATGTACGACAGGGCCACCAGGACCAACAGCCCGGTCCAGACCGCGCGTTCGCGGCCCGGCACCCGCCGCATGAAGGGGAAGGCGAGCACGAGCAGCAGCGGCAGCAGTCCGACGGAGATCCGCGGGGCGGACGGGTAGAGGCCGCCGGGCAGCAGGTGCGCGAGGTAGTCGAGGGCGGCGGGCGGCGTGTAGTCCTGGGGCCCGGCGGGCTGGGACGCCTTGCTGGCGGTGTAACTCACCGTCAGCACGGGCGCGGCCAGCAGCAGGCCGGTCGCGGTCGCCGCCGCGCCGCGCAACAGCGCGCGCCAACGGTCGCGTACCGGACGGGAGTCGAGCAGCAGGCGGGCGCCGAGGACCAGACCCATGCCGAGGGTCGCCATGGCCGCGGTGTAGAAGTTGGCCGCCCAGCACAGGGCGATCACAAGCGTCGCGGGCACCCAACGGCGGCCGTGCAGGCACCAGTCGTACGCGATGCCGAGCAGCGGGAAGGACGACAGGCCCCACATCCACATCGGGTCGCCGAAGCCGTCCGAGACCGTCCAGGTGCTCACCGCGTAGCCGACCGCGAGCAGCGCGCGCAGCCACGGCGAGCCCGGCCGCAGCCTGCCGAGGTAGACCGTCATCAGGGCCGCGCCGAGTCCGATGCTGAGCACCGTGGCCGTGAAGACGGCCGCGTTGACGGCGTCGCGCGGGAAGAGGCCGACCAGCCAGGAGAACGGGTTCATCAGATACGTGAAGAAGTCGGCGAGGAAGGGGACGCCGTATCCGCTGCCCCAGTTGACGATCAGGTCGCCGGTGGCGCGGCCGTGCATCAGGTCCCACAAGTGGGCGTGGTACGGCACGAATTGGTTGCCGAGGTCGTTGACGGCCCGCGATCTCGGGCCGAACGGATACGTCCCGTGCACGGCCAGCGCCAGGCAGTAGGAGCCCATGGAGACGGCCGCCGCGAGCAGCGCCGCCAGCGGTGTCGCGGCGGCCCGGGGCGCCGGGCGGCGCGGCGGGCCGGCAGGCGGCGCCGCTGCGGGTGTGTCGATGGTCGCGGAGGAGGTGGTCAGCACCGTGTCTCGCTTGCTCGTATGCCTCGGATCGTCTCCTGGCGCATCCTACTACGTTCTTTGTAGTAGATCTCGACATCGCGCCGCTTCGCCGTCCTCCGGCGCCGTCCGCCGGAGTTCATACCGCTGACGCCGCCGTACGGGTCCGGCTCCGCAGCCGTCTCAGTGCCACGTCGAAGGCCCCGCGCGCACCTGGCGCCAGGCGCAGCGCCAGCGAACCGCCCGCCGTCCGGTACGCCTGGATCAGCGCGACGCCGTACCGCCCGCAGGGGGTGACCGTGCGGCGCAGCCCGGAGTCCTGCGCGCGCGGTGCGAGCGGGGCCGTCACCGTGCCGTCGGCGTACCGCAGCCGCACCCGTACGTCCCAGGTCTGGGTCCCGCGACAGCCCGCGGCGGCGAGCCGGCCCACGTCGAGCGGGACGCTGGCGCGCCAGCGACCGCACTCGTCGTACGCCGTGGCCGTGGTGGTGACGGTGGGTTCCGCGCTGTTCCGGGCGATGACGTCGACCTCCACCGCGATGGGGCCGCCGACCGCGGCGAGGCGGCCGTACAGATCGCGGATCCGCAGCCGCAGTCTCCCGTGGCGGCCGGTGAACAGCGTGCCGTCCACCGTCAACGGCAGTGCGTCGAGCGGGAGTCGGCCGAGCCCGTCGAGCCTGACGTCGCGCAGGCCGTCCGACCAGACGGGACCGGCCGACGTCCGCGCGTACGGCGGGGCCAGCCTGGCCGGGTCCGCCGCGAGCTGCGCGAGCCGGGCCAGGTCGCGCGGGGCGTCGCAGGCCAGCACCACCGCGGCGATCCAGCGGGCGGGGGCCGCCGCCGCGGCCCGCTCGGCGTCGGTGAAGGAGGCCAGGTGGGCGCGGGCCAGTTT
>NZ_MECL01000108.1 GCF_014596445.1 Streptomyces sp. CBMA29
CGCTGTTGCGCGGCGCGGCGGCGACCGCGACCGGCCTGCTGCTGGCCGCGCCCGTGCTGACGGTGAGTTACACCGCCAGCAAGGCGTCCCAGCCCGCCGGGCCCCAGGACTACACGCCGCCCGCCGCTCCCGGGGGCCCGGGGCGCCGGGCGGCGCGGCGGGCCGGCAGGCGGCGCCGCTGCGGGTGTGTCGATGGTCGCGGAGGAGGTGGTCAGCACCGTGTCTCGCTTGCTCGTATGCCTCGGATCGTCTCCTGGCGCATCCTACTACGTTCTTTGTAGTAGATCTCGACATCGCGCCGCTTCGCCGTCCTCCGGCGCCGTCCGCCGGAGTTCATACCGCTGACGCCGCCGTACGGGTCCGGCTCCGCAGCCGTCTCAGTGCCACGTCGAAGGCCCCGCGCGCACCTGGCGCCAGGCGCAGCGCCAGCGAACCGCCCGCCGTCCGGTACGCCTGGATCAGCGCGACGCCGTACCGCCCGCAGGGGGTGACCGTGCGGCGCAGCCCGGAGTCCTGCGCGCGCGGTGCGAGCGGGGCCGTCACCGTGCCGTCGGCGTACCGCAGCCGCACCCGTACGTCCCAGGTCTGGGTCCCGCGACAGCCCGCGGCGGCGAGCCGGCCCACGTCGAGCGGGACGCTGGCGCGCCAGCGACCGCACTCGTCGTACGCCGTGGCCGTGGTGGTGACGGTGGGTTCCGCGCTGTTCCGGGCGATGACGTCGACCTCCACCGCGATGGGGCCGCCGACCGCGGCGAGGCGGCCGTACAGATCGCGGATCCGCAGCCGCAGTCTCCCGTGGCGGCCGGTGAACAGCGTGCCGTCCACCGTCAACGGCAGTGCGTCGAGCGGGAGTCGGCCGAGCCCGTCGAGCCTGACGTCGCGCAGGCCGTCCGACCAGACGGGACCGGCCGACGTCCGCGCGTACGGCGGGGCCAGCCTGGCCGGGTCCGCCGCGAGCTGCGCGAGCCGGGCCAGGTCGCGCGGGGCGTCGCAGGCCAGCACCACCGCGGCGATCCAGCGGGCGGGGGCCGCCGCCGCGGCCCGCTCGGCGTCGGTGAAGGAGGCCAGGTGGGCGCGGGCCAGTTTCCACCACGCGCGCTGGTACGCGGGGTCGCGGCCCGGCAGCCCGCGGACGTACAGGCGCAGGTCGTCGTCAAGGAACGCCGTGCGGCAGGCGGCGGCGAGCAGGGGGCGGCGGGCGGCGGTGAAGATGTCGACGGCCTGGCGGTGGGCGGCGACGCGGGCGGCCCAGTCGCCGATGTCCCGGCGGGCGGGCGCGCCCGGCTCCCCGGCCTCGCGGCGTGCCCGCCGGACGCAGACGGTGTCGGGCACGACGGCGATCGGCGGTCCCGCGGCCAGGACCCGGGCGGTGAAGACGAAGTCCTCGTAGGCGAAGGCGCCTTCGGGGCAGCGGAGCCGGTGCCGGTCGAGGAAGGCGCGCCGGTAGAGCTTGTTGACGGTCAAGGTGTCGCGCAGGAGTTCCGGATGGTCCTCGGGCGACGCGAGGACGGCGGCCTCGCGGTAGAGCGCGGGCTGCCAGCGCACCTCACGGCCGCCGGGCAGTTCGCGGCGGACGGCGACGCCGACGGTGACCGGCGTGCGGTGGGTCTCCGCGGCGGTGAGCAGCGCGCGTACGGCGCCGTCCGGCAGTACGCCGTCGCTGTCGAGGAACATCACGTACTCGGCGGTGGCCATCGCGACGCCGTCGTTGCGGGGCGTGCCGCGACCGCCGCTGTTCTCGGCGCGGTGCAGGACGCGCAGCCGGGGCTCGCGGGCGGCCAGCGCGTCCAGGACGTCGGGCGTCCGGTCGCGGGAGGCGTCGTCCACCGCGACGACCTCGGTGACGGCGTGACCCTGCGCGAGCGCGGACCGTACGGCGGCGCCGACGAACTCCGCGTCGTCGCGGGCGATGACCACGACGCACACGCCCGGTCCTGTCATCCGCATGGCGAACCGTCCATGGCGGCCACTCCCTGTCGGCCCTCTCCCGGTCGGCGGCCCGGTGCTCCGGGACGCCGTGATGCCGGTGGTTACTACACTCCTTGTAGTAACCACCCGGAACCGGAAGCTACTACAGACCTTGTAGTAGCGTAATAAGTGGAGACGAGATCCCCGATGGCCCCTCAGCGCCGGAGCCGCGGCAGTCTGGCCCGCGACATCCAGGCCGTACTCGCCGCGGGCGCAGGACCGATGACCCCCGCGCAGGTCCGCGACGCGCTCGGCGGGGAGCTGGCCTACACGACGGTGATGACCGTGCTCACCCGGCTGCACACCAAGGGCGAGATCACCCGGCGGCAGGAGGGCCGCGGCTACGCGTACACCGCGCCCGCGCACCCGGCCGAGGTCACCGCGCAGCGCATGCAGCGGCTGCTCGACGCCGACGACGACCGCGCCGGTGTGCTGGTCCGCTTCGTCGGCACCCTCAAGGCCGCCGACGAACACCTCCTGCGCAGCCTCCTCGACCAGCAGGACCCCGAAAGTCCCAGGGACGGCGAGGCAACCGACGGCGCGGCCGATCCGTCTGACGGACCGGAGCCGGACGGAAAGCGGTGAAGGTGCTGACAGCGGTGGACGCGACGAACGGGCGGCGCGCGGCGGACCCGACCGGTTCGACCGAACCGACGTTCGCGGAACCGACCGCCACGCGCGGACCGGCGCCCAGGGGCCTGACGGCATCGCGCCGACCGGCGCCCAGGGACCCGACCGCATCAGGCCGTTCGGCGTGCCCGGTCCCGACCGCATCAGGCCGTCCGACACCCACGGACCGGCGGTGGGCCGCCGACGCCGGGGAGGCGACGTGACCGAAGCCGTCTGCGCGACCGCCCTCGTCTGCCTGCTGTTCGCGCTCACCGCGCCCTGGCTCGGAAAGCTGCTGCCGCCCGCCACGGCCACCCGGCTGCTCGTGCCCGCCGCGCTCGCGGTGGCCGCCTCGACCCTGTTCGTCCTCGGCGAGCTGGGCTTCACCTGGCTCGGACAGGTGCCCGCGATCGCCGCCCTCGGACCGTGGTCGCCCAAGCGCCTCGACGCCCTCGACCCCGTGCCCGACCCGCTGGCGGCGGCCAGCCTCGTCCTGCTGGCCGCGGCCGTCGCGCACGCCTCGCTCACCGTCGTCCGCCGACTGCGCGCACTGGCCGCCGTCTACCGCATCGCCCGCGGCCCGCGCACCGCCGACCCCGTGATCGTCGTCGACAACCCGTGGCCCGACGCCTTCACCACCCCCGCCCCCGCCGCGCGCATCGTGATCACTACTGGCCTGCTCAGGGCGCTCACCCCGCAGGAGCGGCAGGTCGTCCTCGCCCACGAGCGCTCCCACCTCAACCACCGGCATGTGTGGTGGATCCTCGCCGCCGAACTGGCCGCGGGCGTCAACCCGTTGCTGCGCCGGACCGCCAAGGCGGCCGGTCAGGCCGTCGAGCGCTGGGCGGACGAGGACGCCGCCCGCAGCGTCGGCGACCGGCAGCTCGTCGCCAGGACCATCGCCCGCGCGGCGCTGCTCCAGCACGACGTGCCGCACCCGGCCGCCGGATCCGCGCCCGTCGCGGCGGCCACCGCGCGGCGCTGCTCCAGCACGACGTGCCGCACCCGGCCGCCGGATCCGCGCCCGTCGCGGCGGCCACCGGCAGC
>NZ_MECL01000109.1 GCF_014596445.1 Streptomyces sp. CBMA29
CCACGCGCCGCCGCCCGCGGTGCCGCCGCCGGTCGCGCCGGTCGCGCCGGTCGCGCCGGTCTCATCGGCTCGCAAGGGCGTCGGGGTGTGGTCCTTCCCCGGTGTGAACACCGCGCTCGACCGGTCGGGCGCGGGCTGGTACTACACGTGGTCCACGACGCACGGCGGCATCAGCGGGCCCGGCTTCGTGCCGATGATCTGGGGCGGTGACAGCGCGAGTGCGACGGCGCTGGCGCAGGCGAAGGCGGCGGGTCCGTACCTGCTGGGCTTCAACGAGCCGGACATGGGCGGCCAGGCCAACATGACGGTCGATCAGGCGCTGTCGTTGTGGCCGAAGTTGATGGGATCTGGCAAGGTGCTCGGCAGTCCCGCGGTCGCCTACGGCGGCGACACGGCCGGCGGCTGGCTCGACCGGTTCATGTCGGGGGCTCAACAGCGCGGCTACCGCGTCGACTTCATCGCCCTGCACTGGTACGGCGGGGACTTCACGACGCCCAACGCGGTCTCCCAGCTCAAGTCGTATCTGACGGCGGTCCACAACCGGTACGGCAAGCCGATCTGGCTCACCGAATTCGCGCTGATCGACTTCGCGAACGGCGTCCGCTTCCCGACCGACAGCCAGCAGGCCGCCTTCGTGACGGCCGCGGCGAAGATGCTCGACGGGCTGCCGTGGCTCCAGCGGTACGCCTGGTTCGGGCTGCCCGCCGACGACAACAAGCCGAGCAGCGGGCTGTTCCACAGCGGCCCGGTGGAGACGGCGGCGGGTCGGGCGTTCGAGGCGGCGCGCTGAGCGGTCGTCAACACGCCGCCTCAACCGGCGGGTCGCTCGAACCGCACCTCGGGCGTCCGCGCCCGCGGGTCGGAGGCGGCCAGCAGCCGCAGGCCCTCCGCGTCGAGCGCGTCCCGGTCGGCCGGGCGCAGCGGCGCGAAGGGCGCGACGACGACGGCCGCGGTGTCCTTGGCGCGCTCGAACCGCCAGGTGCCGCCGACGAATCCGTCGACCAGGACCGTGCCGCGGATGATGCCGTTGACGGTCATCACCCGCGGCCGGTGCTCGTCGGCGAGGACGCGGGTGCGGTCGGCGTGCGAGAGCAGCAGATTGTCGAAGTCGGCGACGAAGCGGGCGGAGACCTCGGTGCCGGGGTCGGTGAGTTCGGCGTCCGGCAGGTCGTACAGCTCCCTGCCGTCCTCGGCGGTGTACATCCGGCAGTCCAGCGCGGTGAACACCTTCTTGAGGCCGGTGAGTCCGCACCACTTCTGCATGTCGGCGGGGGTGGCGGGGCCGTACGCGGCCAGGTAGCGGCGGACCAGCGCGGCCGGTTCCGCGGCGGTCGCCGCGGGGTCGGCCATCGGCTGTCCCAGCCAGTCGTCCAGCAGGGCGTAGGCCGGCTGGGCGCTCGCGCCCCACAGCCCGCGCGGCGGCACCTGCGCCAGCGGCGCCCACACCCGTAGCGCGTTGACCAGTGAGGCGGGGTCCGCGTCCGGCCAGCGGGCGCTCAGCGCGGTACGCAACTCGGCCGGTCCCAGGGGCCGTTCGGCCAGCGTCTCGCGGCCGTGCGCGACCAGTTCGGCGCGGTCGACGCCCGCGACTCCTGCCGCCCACTGCGAGCCGCGCAATCCGCGGTCCAGCATCGGCTGGAGCCACGGCCGCAGCCGCAGCGCGTCCGCCGCCGTCACCAGATGCACGGTGTTGCGCATCAGGACGAGGCGCACCACCGCGCGTTCGGTGAGCAGCGTGCCCAACTCGTCGAAGCGGAAGCCGGTCAGCCGGGTCCACAGTCCCGGATAGGGCGAGGTGGGGTGCTGCGACTGGAGTCCGAGCAGATGGGCGACGGCGTCCTCGGCGGCCGTCCGCCGCCGGTCCAGCAGAAGCTGGCGCGCGAGCAGGGTCCGATTGAGAGTGCGGCGGTCGAGCGGCTTGGGCATGACTCCTACGCTAGGGCGTGTCGCGGACAGTTCCGGTCCGCGACGGCGCCCGGTGCGGCGAGGCGACGAGCGACGAGGCGGCGAGGTTACGCGGCCGGAGGGCCCAGGCGGCGGGACGGGGTTCTGGGCTCGTGGTGGATCGGGGTGCGGGCGCCGGTGAGGGGGGCGCCGGAGCCGCCGCGCGCGTGGGCGACGATCTCGGCGGCGATCGACAGGGCGGTCTCCTCGGGCGTGCGGGCACCGAGGTCGAGGCCGATCGGCGAGTGGAGCCTGGCCAGGTCGAGTTCGGTCACCCCGGTGTCGCGCAGCCGGTCAAGGCGGGCGAGATGGGTGCGGCGCGAACCCATCGCGCCGATGTAGGCCAGCGGCAGCCGCAGCGCCCGTTCCAGCAGGGGGATGTCGAACTTGGCGTCATGGGTGAGGACGCAGACCACCGTACGGCCGTCCAGCCGCCGCTGCCGCGCCTCGGCCTCCAGGTAGCGGTGCGGCCAGTCGACCACCACCTCGTCGGCCTCGGGGAAGCGGCGGGCGGTGGCGAAGACCGGCCGGGCGTCGCAGATCGTCACGTGGTAGCCGAGGAATTTGCCCGCCCGTACCAGCGCGGACGCGAAGTCGATCGCGCCGAAGACCAGCATCCGGGGCGGCGGCACGCTGGCCTCGACCAGCAGGGTGAGCGGCGCGCCGCAGCGGCTGCCGTCCGCGCCGATCACGACGGTCCCGGTGCGCCCGGCGGCCAGCAGCGCGCGGGTCTCGGCCGCGGCCGTACGGTCCCGCTCGTC
>NZ_MECL01000110.1 GCF_014596445.1 Streptomyces sp. CBMA29
CCCGTGCTGGTCGCCGTCGCGGCGGCGCTGGTGCTGCTGCGCCTGTATCCGCTGCCGCTACGGCTGTTGGCGCGCCCCGCGACCCGGCTGTCCGGCGCGGTCACCCACTTGGGCCTGGCCCGCGCGGGCCGCTCCCCCGCCGCCGGCCAACTGCCGCTGCTGGCCCTGCTGGTGGCCCTGACCGTGGCGTCCTTCGGCGGCTCGGTGCTGG
The DNA here is from genome assembly GCF_014596445.1 of Streptomyces sp. CBMA29. Lineage (GTDB taxonomy): Bacteria > Actinomycetota > Actinomycetes > Streptomycetales > Streptomycetaceae > Actinacidiphila. The sequence goes on from NZ_MECL01000110.1 coordinate 212, forward strand.
CCGGCATCGACCACGGCAGGGACCGGGCGGCGAGCGCCCTGGTCGGCGCGGACGCGCGGGTCGACTCCCGCTTCGGGCTGCCCCGCCAACTGCCCGACGAGGTACGGAGGAAGGTGCCGGGCGTCGGCCGGGTCGTCACCGCCCGCGTCGAGCCGAACAGCCCGACCGCGCCCTTCGGGCTCTCCTACTCGCTGGTGATCGTCGACCCGGACGCGTACGCGCGACTGACCCACGACATCGGGCTGCCCGCCTTCCCCACGGAGGCGTTCGGGCACGATCCGGGGCGGGGGACACTGCCCGCCGTGCTCAGCCCCGGTCTGGCCTCGCTGCTCGGCGACGGAACAGCCCGGGTGGACGCGGCCGTCGGCGCCGTCACCGTCAGGACCGCGGCCGTCCTGACCAGCACCCCGGCCGCACCCGGCGCCGAATTCGTGATCGTCTCCGCGGCGCAACTGGCCGCCAGACATCCGGACCTGGCCGCGTACAGCCAGTACAGCGGCCCTACGGTGCTGCTGGCGATGAACGCGCCGGGCAGACACATCGACGGCGGGGCGCTGCGCGCGGTCGCGAAGGAGCCCGCGTCCTTCGTGACGGTGCTGATGCGCGGCGAACAGCGGTCCCGGCTGGGCGGCTTCCCCTTGCAGCACGGCGCGCGCTCGATCTATCTGGCGGCGGTCGCGGCGGGCGCCGCCTTCAGCGCGCTGGCCCTGCTGCTGTCGCTGCTCCAGGCCGCGCCGCAACGGGCCACACTGCTGGCCAGGTTGCGCACCATGGGCATGACGCGGCGGCAGTCGCGGCGGCTGGTCCTGCTGGAGACGCTGCCGCAGGCGCTGCTCGCCGCCGTCGGCGGTGTGCTGGTGGGCCTGGCGGTGATCCCGCTGCTCGGACCGGGCGTCGATCTGCGGGCGCTCACCTTCGGCGGCGGCGAACAGGACGTGGAACCGGCCGACTTCGGGCTCGGTCTGCGGGCCGATCCGTGGTCCCTCGCCCTGCCGTCGGCGGGGCTGTTGATACTGGCCTGTGCGGTGCTGCTGATCCAGGTGTGGGTGAGCGGACGGCGGCGGGAGAGCGCGGAGTTGAGAGCGGGGGACCGGGTATGACGGGCGAAGCGGTCGGCGGGGTGAGCGGAGCGGGCACTCCTCCGGTGTCGCCGGTGTCTCCGGTGGCTCCGGTGGCGGGGTCTGGCCCCGCTCCCGCCAGCAGTCTCGCGGATCTGGAGCGGGCGGTCGCCGAGCGGCGGGAGCGGCCCGCGTACGGCAAGGACGCGCTGATCAGTTGCGACCGGCTGGTGCGGATCTTCACCGCGGACGGGGTGGAGGTGCAGGCCCTCCAGGGGCTCGATCTGCTCGTCGGGAAAGGCGAGTTGATGGCCCTGGTCGGCGCGTCGGGCAGTGGGAAGTCCACGCTGCTCAACATCCTGGCCGGGCTCGACGTGCCGACCGCGGGCGCCGCGTCCGTCGGCGGCTACGACCTGCTGGCGATGGACGCCGCGTCGCGGCTGCGGTACCGCAGGGAGGTGGTGGGCTTCGTCTGGCAGCAGACCGGCCGCAATCTGCTGCCGTATCTCACGGCCGCGCAGAACGTCGTCCTGCCGATGCAGCTCGCCGGCCGCACCGGCGGGCCGCGTACGAAGCGGCAGCGCGTCGCGCGGGCCACCGAACTGCTCGGCATGCTGGGCGTCGGCTACTGCCACGACCGGCGCCCCGGCCAGATGTCCGGCGGCGAGCAGCAGCGCGCCGCCATCGCCGTCGCCCTGGCCAACAGCCCCTCCGTCGTCCTCGCCGACGAACCCACCGGCGAACTCGACTCCGCCACCGCCGAACAGGTCTTCGCCTCTTTCCGCACCGCCAACGAGGAGTTGGGCACCACGGTCGTCGTCGTCACCCATGACCACGCCGTCGCCAACGCCGTCCGCCGCACCGTCGCCATCCGCGACGGCCGCACCGCTTCCGAGGTCGTCCGCCACACCGAGGTCGACGAACACGGCCAGGAGTCCGTCGTCGCCCGCGAATACGCCACCGTCGACCGCGCCGGCCGCCTCCAACTCCCCCGCGACTACACCGACTCCCTCGCCATCCGCTCCCGCGTCCTCCTCGAACTCGAACCCGACCACATCTCCCTCTGGCCCGACCCGTCCCACGCCGCCCAGCGCCCCGAGGAGCCCCAGCAGGACTGAACGGTCACCCGCGCGTGCACGCGCGACGACAAGCACCATCCGCTCGGAGGGCGGGCGGGAAAAAGGGGGTCGGCCGCTAGGCCGGGGTGACGGTCAGACCGGAGGCCGGCGCGGCGGCGCGTACGGCCACGGAACCGGGCGCGGTGCGCAACCGCAGCCAGGGCCCGGCGGACAGAAGCACGGCGTCCTCGGCGCCCCGCAGAAACCCGAGGGCATGGGCGGCGTGCACCGCCCGCAGGGGCAGGCCGGTGCCGGGAAGCGGCCGGGCCCACAACTCCTCGGCGAGCGCGTCGAGTCCGGCCCGCGTACGCCCGGCCTCGCCCAACTCCTCCGTACGCGTACGGAATTCCCCGATCACACGGGCGGCAGCCGCCCGCACGGCGTCCCCGTCGACCTCGGTGACCCGCGTCCAGCCGCCGCGCGGCGGCAACAGCCCGGCCCAGGAAGGCCCGGTGACGGACCCGGGCAGCACCAACTCGCCCCCCTCCGGAGGAGGCACGGCGTCGAGGAGCTGCCCGGCCGACACGGTCGCGTCGACCGTCGCCCCGACCCCGCCTTCGGCCAGCGCCGCGGTGCGGACCGCGAGGACGCCCCCGAAGGGCGGGTGCCCGAAGACCCCGAGGGCGGCCTCCCCTTCGGCGGACCTGAGCCGTACGACCGCCGCCTTGTCCCAGCGGATCAGCCGGCCGAGGAAGGCGGCCAGATCGGCCGCCTCCCCCGCTCGCGCCAGCCTCAGCGTCAACCGCGCGGCAGCGGTCATACCGTGACGGCCCCGTCCAGATACCGCTGGAGGAACAGCTTCTCCTCCGCGGTGATCCGCCGCGGCCGTCCGGCGGCGAGGTTGTACGGGACGACGACCGTGGAGGCCCGTACGTACACCGTCTCGCCATCCTTGACCTCGTAGTGGACGGTCAGCGACGCCGCGCTGATGTCCGCGACCCACGTCTCGACGGTGACCGGCTCGTGCCGGTGCACCAGTGGACGCAGATAGTCGATCTCGTGCCGGGCCACGACGGACCCGCCGGTGAACGACACGCTTCCCTCGCCCGGCGCCAGCCGGAACATGAAGTCGATCCGCGCCTCTTCCAGATACCGCAGGAAGACCACGTTGTTGACGTGCCCGAAGGCGTCCATGTCCGCCCAGCGCAGCGGGCAGAGGAAGATGTGCCGTGCCATCACAGATACCGCGCCATCAGCCGCGGGTCAGCTTCTTGTACGTGGCGCGGTGCGGGCGGGTCGCCTCGGAGCCGAGCCGCTCCACCTTGTTCTTCTCGTACGACTCGAAGTTGCCCTCGAACCAGTACCAGCGGCTCTCGCCCTCGTAGGCCAGGATGTGCGTCGCCACCCGGTCGAGGAACCAGCGGTCGTGGGAGATCACGACGGCGGCGCCGGGGAATTCCAGCAGCGCGTTCTCCAGCGACGACAGGGTTTCGACGTCGAGGTCGTTGGTGGGCTCGTCGAGGAGCAGCAGATTGCCGCCCTCCTTGAGAGTGAGCGCCAGGTTGAGGCGGTTGCGCTCACCGCCGGAGAGCACGCCCGCGGGCTTCTGCTGGTCCGGGCCCTTGAAGCCGAAGGCCGAGACATAGGCGCGGGACGGCATTTCGACCTGGCCGACGTTGATGTAGTCCAGCTCGTCGGAGACGACGGCCCACAGCGTCTTCTTGGGGTCGATGTTGGCGCGGCTCTGGTCGACGTACGAGATCTTGACCGTCTCGCCGACCTTGATGGAGCCGGAGTCCGGGGTCTCCAGGCCCTGGATCATCTTGAACAGCGTGGTCTTGCCCGCGCCGTTCGGGCCGATGACGCCGACGATGCCGTTGCGCGGGAGCGTGAACGACAGGTCGTCGATCAGCACCTTGTCGCCGAACGCCTTGGAGAGGTTGTTGACCTCGACCACGATGGAGCCCAGGCGCGGGCCCGGCGGGATCTGGATCTCCTCGAAGTCCAGCTTCCGCACCTTGTCGGCCTCGGCGGCCATTTCCTCGTAACGGGCCAGGCGGGCCTTGGACTTCACCTGACGGCCCTTGGCGTTGGAGCGGACCCACTCCAGCTCTTCCTTGAGGCGCTTGGCGCGCTTGGCGTCCTTCTGCCCCTCGACCTTCAGGCGGGCCGCCTTCTTCTCCAGGTACGTGGAGTAGTTGCCCTCGTAGGGGTGCGCCCGGCCGCGGTCCAGCTCCAGGATCCACTGGGCCACGTTGTCCAGGAAGTACCGGTCGTGGGTGACGGCGACGACGGTGCCGGCGTACTGCGCCAGGTGCTGCTCCAGCCAGTTCACCGACTCGGCGTCCAGGTGGTTGGTGGGCTCGTCGAGCAGCAGCAGGTCGGGCGCTTCGAGCAGGAGCTTGCAGAGCGCGACGCGGCGCTTCTCGCCGCCGGAGAGCGTGGTGACCTGCCAGTCGCCGGGCGGGCAGCCCAGCGCGTCCATGGCCTGTTCGAGCTGCGCGTCCAGGTCCCAGCCGTTGGCGTGGTCGAGCTGCTCCTGGAGCTTGCCCATCTCGTCCAGCAGCGCGTCGGAGTAGTCGGTCGCCATCAGCTCGGCGATCTCGTTGAACCGCGTGAGCTTCGCCATGGTGTCGGCGGCGCCGTCCTGCACGTTCTCCAGGACGGTCTTGGACTCGTCGAGCTGCGGCTCCTGGAGCAGCATCCCCACCGAGAAGCCGGGCGACAGGAACGCGTCACCGTTCGACGGCTGCTCAAGGCCCGCCATGATCTTCAGGACGGTCGACTTACCGGCGCCGTTCGGCCCGACGACGCCGATCTTCGCTCCCGGCAGGAAGCTCAGCGTCACGTCGTCGAGGATCACCTTGTCGCCGTGGGCCTTGCGGGCCTTGCGCATGGTGTAAATGAACTCAGCCAAGAGAAACCGTCCGGCAATCGAGTAGGGCCACAGTGCGGCACCGCCGCGTGAGGGCAGATACACCCCATCTTGCCAGTCGTCCACCCCACGGGGCGAATGGGTACCTCCCCCAACCCCGCCCGACGCCTGGTGCGCCGAACCGTGCCACCGTGCGGCCACCTTCGGACAGCTTTCAGCCCGTCCCCTCCGCCGTCGGACGGGGCGGGTGTGCGAAACGGGTCTCGGCGCACCGTCCGGTGCGCCGAGACCCGTTCAGTGGGGCCGTGGTGCGATCAGGCGGTGGGGGTGTTCTTCTTGCGGCGGAAGAAGAAGGCGGCGGCGGCGCCGAGGACGACGAGGGCGATGGCGATGCCCGCGATCATCGGGGTGGCGCTGCTGCTACCGGTCTCGGCGAGATCGGTGCCGCCCGTGGTGCTGCCGGAGGTGGCCGGGCTGGGGGCGTTGGTGGGGGTGGCCGTCGGGGTGGGGCCGGGGGTGGTGGCGGTCTTGCAGTCCAGGACGCCCTCGAAGGTCTTCACCTGGTCGTTGGGCAGGGTGATGTCGATCTTGTACTTCTGGTCCTCCTGGACGGGGACCGTGACGGTCTGGGACTTGCCGGGCGCGACCGTGTAGCTCTTGCCTTCGAGCTCGAAGGTGAAGTCCTCGTCGCCCTGGTTGGCGGCGGTGACGTCGACCCCGTTCTTGGCGCAGACGACCTGCGCGGACAACGCCGGGATCGGGCCCTTCTTGGCCCAGGACAGGGTCGCCGCCGCGGTGACGGTGGTGCTCTGCGAACCGGCGAGGATCTGCGACTGGCTGGAGGTGTCCGTGGCGGAGAAGGCACGGCCGACGGATATCTCGGTGGTGGCCGCGACGGTCACCGGGGCGGTGCCGTCCGCGGTGCCCGCGGGGACGTCGAAGTAGAGCGCGGTGCCGTTCTTGACCGGACCGCTGATCGCCTTGCCGTCCTTGTCGACGATCTTGACGCCCGCCGGGGCGTCGGGGCCGAGCTTGACGTCGACCGCGTCGGCGGTGGTGTGCACGGTCACCGGGCCGAGCCGGTCGCCGGACTTGCCGGAGACGGCGGGCGGGTCGAGCGTCACCGAGGGCTTGGGCTCCTCGAGGGTCTGCGCGTGGCTGTCCAGGTACTCCGCGAGCGCCTTGGCGTCACTGTCCTTGGCCTGGACGTTCACACCCGGGTCGGACAGGTGCCAGATCGCCACCTGCGTGCCGGCCGCGGCCAGGCCCGGCGTGAGCGGGTGGTCGAGGGTGACCCCGGCGGCCTTGAGGGTGTCCGTGACGCCCGCCACGTCGACCTTGGGGTAGGAGTTGTTGAGGATCCAGGCGATCTTGCCCGCGTCCTTGTTGTCCTTCAGCGTCGAGTTGTCCCAGGTGACCTCGTTGTAGGTCGCCTTGTCGACGGTGTGGTGATTGAAGTCGATGCAGTACGTCTCGATGGTGCCGCCACCGTTCACGGCCATCGAGAAGAGCCCGGCGGTGACGTCGTACGCGTCCTTGGCGCCGGGGTTGACGACGGCCTTGTCGGCCTTGCCCTTCTCGATGCCGCCGAGCACGGCGGTGGCGCCCGTGGCCGACGGCGTCGTGCCGTCGTTCGGGGCGGCGACGGCCGCGCCCGCGCCCGCCATCACGCCCGCCGCGAGCAGGCCCGTGGCAATGCCGGCCGCCGCGAGGCGGGCGGCGCCCCGCCTGTAGGTCTTGAACATGGATTTCCCCTCCGGGCAAGGCGCGTTGGTCGTTCAGAGGATCGCCTTGCCTGCGCAGTTCCGGCCCCCGTGCGTGCTGAACGAGGAGATCCTAGGAACCAGGCGTCACACGCTCACCAAGAGAGTCCCCCCAGCGCCTTTTCGAATCCCAATCGTTATCGGCACAATTGCATGATTCCGTGTTTGTCGATAAGTCATCGACAGAATTCATCCCGGGAAATGCCGCCGAATGCCGATACTCCGGATACTCAGGGCACCGCCGCGGGAACGGGCGGCGCCGAGTCCGGCCGGGCGGCCACCGCCGGCGTCCCGACAGCGTTCCCGGCCACGGTTCCGACCACAGCCGCCGCCGCTCCGGACACGGACACGGGCGCGGCCCCCGCCCCCGTCATGCTCGCCGCGACCCGGCTGAACCGCGAGACACCCCGCGCCAGGTCGTGCCCGACCGCCAGCGCCTCGATCTCCGCGGTCAGATAGCGCCGACCCTCACGCTCCTCCTCACGGATCCTCAACCGCCCCTGGACGACCAAGGGTTCACCGAGCCCGACCGATTCCTTCACATGCCAGGCCAGCGTCCGCCACGCGCACACCGCGTAGAAACTCGTGGCCCCGTCCGTCCACGCGCCGCGCTCGGCGTCCCACCGGCGCGAGGTGGTCGCCAACCGGAAGCGGGTGAAGGGCACACCGGTGGCGGTCTGCCGGGTCTCCGGCTCGGTGGCCACATTCCCCACCACGGTCACAAGCGTCTCGTTCATTTCTCTGCCCTCCCTGCCGATCGCGCCCCCCTCGGAACGCCGTAAGGACATCGTGCAGGAATTCGACCGGGCATGACGAAACCGGCTGGAATCTGTGGATAACCGGCCGGTTGTGGATAACTTCGTCACTCGGAAGAGTGGTCGCCCAGAGAAGAGCGAACGGAATGCGCCGCGTGCGCGGAATGCGCCCCGGCGACCACCGCGTACTGCTCGCGCACCTCGCGGTACCGCATCAGCTCGGCCGACACCGGCTCAAGCACCCGGGCCCTGCCGCAGTCCGCCGCCGCGTCCCGCAGCCGCCGCTCGGCGGCCTGGCCGTACCGCCGGGCGGGCCCGCGGGCCGCGAACCGGCAG
>NZ_MECL01000111.1 GCF_014596445.1 Streptomyces sp. CBMA29
TCCGGCCGGCAGCGCGGGCGCCGACCCGTTGCCGCCGACGCGGTCGCGGCGCCGCGCGGCCTTCTCCAGCGCGCGGTCGGCGCCGAGCGTCGAGGTGTCCCCGGTCACCGGCCGTACCAACTCGGTGTCCACCACGCGCAGTTCGGGGCCGAAGAGAGTGGACAGCGCGGGCCGCGGGCGGCCGGTCTCCAGGGCGACGACCTCGCGCAGCACGCCCAGGAGCTGGTCGGACATCTCCTCGGCGGAGGAGAACCGCTTGTCGGGGTCGGGGTCGGTCGCGCGGACCAGCAGCCGGTAGAAGGATTCGTAGCGGGAGAAGACCTCGATGTTGCCGGGGTCGGGCAGGCTGTCCACGAAGACGTTCGTGTAGCCCTGGAAGTCGAAGGTCAGCACCGCGAGCGTGCGCGCCACCGTGTACAGGTCGGAGGCGACGGACGGCCCGACCTCGGCGACCTCGGGCGCCTGGTAGCCGATCGTGCCGTATATCGCCGACTCGGTGTCGTCCATCCGCCGGACGGCGCCCATGTCGATGAGTTCGAGCCGGTCCTCGGTCTGGATGGCGTTGTCGACCTTGAAGTCGCAGTAGAGCAGATTGCGGCTGTGCAGGTGCCCCAGCGCGTCCAGCGCCTCGATGGCGTACGCGATGGCCTGCGCGACCGGCAGCGGCTCGCGCCTGCCGTCCGGCGTACGCCGCTCGTTGGCGATCTCCTTCATCGACTTGCCGCCGACGTAGGCCATCACGATGTACCCGTCGAGGGTGCCGGTGCGCTGGTCGAGGTGCTCGACGAAGTTGTAGATCCGGACGATGTTGGGGTGCTCGATCTCGGCGAGGAAGCGCCGCTCGGAGACGGCCGCGGCCAGCGCGTCCTCGTCCCCGGTGTCGAGCAGGCCCTTGAGCACCACCCAGCGGTCGGACACCGCCCGGTCCACGGCCAGGTAGATCCAGCCGAGACCGCCGTGCGCCAGGCAGCCCGCCACGTCGTACTGGCCGTGCACGATGTCGCCGGGCCGCAGCTTGGGCGAGAACGAGTACGGGTGGCCGCACTTGCTGCAATAGCCCTCGGTACGGCCGGGGCGGTCGCCGCGGCTGCGGCCGACGGGCGCGCCGCAGTCGCCCTTGCTGCAGAAGCGCTTGCGCTCGGGCACCTCGGGGTTCTCCAGCACCGCGGCGGCCGGGTCGGGCCGCGGCACCGTCGGCACCGACACCAGGCCCGCGCCGAGCTTGCCGCGGGTGGAGCCGCTGCTGGAACCGCGGCTGCTGCGCACCGACACGGAACGGCCGGTGGCCGTGCCGCTCAGCGACCGCGACAACCGCCCGGAGACCGAACGGCGCGAGGCGCGGGAGGACGACTTGGAGGACCGCGAAGAGGAGTGCGACGAGGTCGGCGAGGACATCGAACGGCCGGAGCGGCCGGAGTCGGCGCCGCGCGCGCCGGGCACCGAGCCCGCCGCGCCCACGGAACCCGCGCCCACGGAACCCGCGCCCGCCGAACCCGCGCCGCCCTGCGCGGCCACCGGGAGCGGTGCGAGGCCGCAGGTGTCGCAGTACAGCTCGCCGCCGCCCATGTCCTCCAAGGTCCCGCCGCAACCGGGCCGTTGGCACTTGCTCACGGTGTTCCCCCTCAGCCTTTCCCCTGTCGCGCGTATGCCACGCGCGCCCTGTACGCAACGGTCCCGGTCCATGACGTCATTCCGGCGGTCCCGGCCTGAGCGGCGGTCCCGGTCATACCGGCCCCCTGCTGTCCTGCGGTCCCGACGTCCGCGGCGCGGTGCCCTCCGCGACCGCCTGCTGATAACGCTGCACGGTGCGCTCGGCCGCGGCCAGGTCGCACGGCGCGCTCCACAGCAGACGGCGCGCCTGGTCGTACCGCTCGATCAGCAGCGGGTCCTCGGCCATCCCCAGCCGCGCCACCTTCGCGCGGTACGCGTCCAGCCTGCCGCGCAGCTCCGCCCTGACCGCCAGTGGCGCGGTCACCGCGGTCAGCGAGTCGCGGGCCCGCAGCAACTCCTCGTCCGCGCGTTCCTCCAGGCCGTCCAGCAACGGGGACAGCCGGTGCCACTGCGAGCCGCGCCAGAACCCCTCGGCGGACGCGAGCTGTTCGTGCAGCGCCGCCGCCGGGCCGCTGACCGCGGGCACGTCGGACGCCAGGATCTTCGACAGCACCTCGACCCGGGCGCTGCGCGCCTCGGTCAGCGTGCGGTCGGCGCGCGAGAGCACGTCGCGCAGCCGCAGCAGCCGGTGCTCGGCGTCGTCCCGTACGTGCAGCACCGCCTCCACCTCGCGGCGGATCTGCTCCAGTTGGCGGCCCGCCTGCTCGTACCGCTCGGTGTCGGGGCGGCCGGGCGAGGGCGCGGCCCGCCAGAAGGCGAGCGGGTCGGAGACGGTACGGGCGCGCAGCACGCCCAGGTCGTCGATCAGACCGGCCAGTTCGTCGCCCGCCGGGTGCGTGCCCGGCCGTACGCCCACCGAGTCCGCCAGCGACTGGACCCGCCGGGTCTCGGCGGCCAGCAGGTCGATCCTGGCGGGCAGCGCCGACCACACGGAGTCGGCGGCGGCCACCGTCTCCATGGCCTGGTCGTACCAGCCGTTCATCCGCGCGAGCAACTGCTCCAGGCTGAACTGCTCGGTCAGCTTCGCCGGGCCGGTCAGCGACCTGGCGGCGTCCGGGGTGGCGGCCCCGGTGACGGTCACGCCCTCACCGCGCAGCAGCTCGGTCAGCCGGGCCAGTTCGGTCTGGGTCGGCCAGCGGCGCTTGGCCCGCAGGTCACGCGCGCTGTCCAACGCCTCGGTGTACGCCTCGAAATGCGCCCACAGCAGGGTGATCGCCGCGTCGGTCTCCGCCCAGCGCTCCTTGGTGACACCGGTCAGCTCGGCGCCCTCCAGCAGACGGCGGCCCGAGTGGTCCTGGAGCGCGAGCAGCGAGGACTCGATCGCCTCGTGCTCGGTGGCGAGCCGCTCCAGGGCACGGTCGACCTCCTCCCGTCCCATGACCGGCCCGGTGGGTCCAGCGACCGCCATCACACCCTCTTTCCGCTGTCCGTGTGCGCTGTTGGTGCCCCGACTGCGTCGCGCCTTTACTTGTAGTGGGCCTCCGGCGGGCCGGTGATCCCGGACAGGTGCTGGCCGAGCCAGCGCTGGTACTGCCGCATCCACTCGCTGTCGGCGCCGCCGCCGCTGTACGCCGCCAGCACCTGGTTGACCTGCCGGATCAGGTCGGTGTCCGCCAGGTTCATCGCCACACCGTACGGCTCGGTGGTGACCGGTTTGCCGACCAGCCGCATCGACGGGTCCTGCGCGGCCTGGCCGGCCGCGAGCGCGTTGTCGGTGAACACCGCGTCCGCGAGGCCGAGTTGCACCCGTACCAGACAGTCGAGCTGGTTCGGCACCAGCATGATCTTCGCGCCGTGCGGGTCCGCCTGGAGCTTGGTCTCACCGGTCGAACCGGACGCGGTGCAGACGTTCTTGCCGCTCAGCGAGTCGTCGAAGCCGGTGACGGGGGAGCCCTCGGGCGCCAGGAGCTGCTGGCCCGCCATGAAGTAGGCGCTGGAGAAGGCGATCTGCTTGTCCTTCTCGGTCAGCCGGGAACAGGTGATGCTCATCGTGCGCACCACCATGTCGACCTTGTGGGTCAGGATCATCGGGACGCGCTGGTCGGTCGGTATCGTCAGGTACTGCACCTGCGCGTCCGGGCCGAGGATGCTCTCCGCGATGGCCTTGACGATGGCGATGTCGAAGCCGGTGATCTGACCCGAGACCGGGTCGCGGTAGCCCCACAGGTAGCTGTTCTGGTCGACACCGACGATCAGCCGCTTGTTCCGCCTGATCCGCTCCACCGCCGCGCCGTCCCGCGTCCCGCCGCTGGGGTCGAGGCTGGTGACGGCGCCGGTGGCCGGGTCCAGGGTCGTCGCGGAATTCTCGCACGCGTCGTCCGCCGCGTACTGCGCGTGAGTCACCGGCGCCGGCGGGGCGGTCCTGCCCGCGTCGGCGGCGGGACCGGTGTCCGACGGCAGCAGCAGCGCGGCGCTCAGCGCCAGCGCGCACGCCGAGGCCATCCCCGCCACGCCGCCCCAGCCGCGCAGCCTGGCCCTGGCCCGCCCGCCGCGTCCTGACCGTATCGCTTCCACAGTCCGCCTCACCCCGGGTTCGTTCCGCACGCTCATCACCGGTACTCCGACAGGCGGCGCCCGATGCCGAACACCGCGCCCGCCGCCGCCAGCACCGCGAGCACCGCCGCGCCGTACGGCAGCAGCGACAGCGCGCCGTGGCCGTTCTTCGCGGCCTGCTGGAACTCGCGCTGCTCCTGCGCGACGGCCTTCTCCAGACTGGTGTCGACCACGTCGAAGCACTGCCCGGTGGTCTCCGTGACCGTCTTGCCCTTGCTGTCCTTGCCGCCGATCACCTCGGCGACCGCCGTGGCGTAGTCACCGTTGTTGTCGCTGGCCCTGGCCACATCGTGCCTGCCGCGCCACGCCTGCACACCCTTGACGGCGGAATCGACCGGGGTGCGGCCCGCCGTGTTGTCGGCCAGCTTCAGCGCCTTCGCCAGCTCACCGCCCACACCCTTGGGGTCCTTGCCCGCCAGGGTCTCCATGCCGCTCTGGAACGTCGCGTCGTAGGCGCTGCCGGAACCGCGGGCCACCAGCGTCAGATTCTCGTCGCCGCGGGCCTGGAGCACCGCGATCCGCGCGCTGTTGAGCACCTTCATCGACTCCGCGCCGTGCGCGTCGGAGTTGTCGAGCTGCGTACGCGCCACCGTGTGTCCCACCACCAGCCACAGCAGGACCACCGCGGACGCGGCGGACGCGGCGAGCATCCCGCGGTTGAACACCCGGTTGGTGCGCCGGTAGTGGCGGCGCTGCGCCCACACCAGGCCGCCGAGCGCCACGATGCCCAGCGCCCACGAGGCGTAGGGCAGCGCCTTGGCGCCGGAGTAGTCGTTGTCCAGCCGCGCCGACTCCGCCTCGTACAGCTTCTTGGAGGCGTCGAGCAGCCCGCCGGGCTTGCGCATCTGCTCGTTGGCGAACCGCAGGTAGGCGCCGCCCAGCGGCAGGCCCTGCCGGTTGTTGGCCTGTGCGGTGGCCACCAGCTTGGTGTACCGCGGGAGTTGCTGGTTGAGCGACGATATCTGCGCGCTCGCCTCAGCGGACCCCTGCGTGTTCGCGGCGGCGTGCGTGATCAGCTCGGCCGCGGTGTCGATGTCCTTGTCGTAGCGGTCGGTGACCGAGCGCGGCTCCTGGCCGCCGACGAGGAAACCGCCCGCCACCGTCGCGTCGGCGTCGGCGAGGCTGCGGTAGATCTCCGCCGCGTCCGCGCTCAGCGGCCCGCTGTGGTTGAGCACGCTGCCCGCGGCCGTCGTACGGTCGCTGACCTGCCAGGCCGTGACGGCGCCGAACGCCACGACCAGCAGGGCCAGTACGGCGCCGATGATCCGCAGCCGGCCCGGCTCCGTGGTGGCGGCGGCCTTGACCTGATCCGTACGTTCCGCCCAGGCCCGGCGGCGCTGCGCCGGCACCTCCGTCCGGTTCAGCCCGTTCGAACCCCCGCCCACCGTCGGCGTCTGCGTCACTCACCCTCCCCCGGGACCGACCACCGCGTCCGCGGAAGTCACGCTCTCAGCCAGCAGTATGGCCGCAGCCACCTGCATCCACCTAGCCAACCGGTGGATCTTGCCGCACGACCGCCCACTCGCTCCCCTAACCCCCCACACGAATAAACGCCCTGTTCGGTTCCCGGACGACCGGGAACCGAACAGGGCGTGGGGCCGGTCACGCGTAGTGGGCACGCAGTGCGCTGTGGGACGCGGGCGGCGCCGCGAGGTGGTCCAGGCCCAGCAGGGCCGCGCCGAGTACCGGCGGCGCCGTCACGACGTGCGGCCGGGCCTTGGGGGCGCGGGCGGTGAGCCGTTCGGTCAGGGCGTCCATGAGATACGGATTCCTGGCCGCCATGACCCCGCCGCCCAGCACCACGTCCGCCTCCTCGTCCAGCAGGCCGAGCCTGGCCAGCGCCACCGCGGCCAGGGCCACGATCTCGTCGGCCTGCTGGTCGAGTATCGAGCGGGCGACCGCGTCCCCCGCGTCGGAGGTGGCGAACAGCACGGGCGTCAGCTCGTACCTGCGGGCCGCCGGAATCGTTTCCAGGTGCAGCGCCTCGATCAGCGCGTACATCGTGGGCAGTCCGAAGTGCGCGGGCAGTGTGGCCGCCAGCGCCGTCGGTCCGCCCCGGCCGTCCTCGGCGCGGGCGGCGTGGAACAGGGCCTCCTCGGCGAGACCCGAACCGCCGCCCCAGTCCCCGGAGATCTTGCCGATCGCCGGGAAACGGGCCGTCCTGCCGTCCGGCAGCATGCCCACGCAGTTGATGCCCGCGCCGCACACCACCGCCACCCCGCGGGGCGCGTCCACGCCCGCCCGCAGGATCGCGAAGGTGTCGTTGGCGACGCGCGTCGACCTCGCCCAGCCGCGCCCGTGCACGGCCGCTTCGAGCTGCTGCTCCTCGACCGGCAGGTCCGCGTTGGCCAGACAGGCCGAGGTGTGCTCCACCAGGGGCGTCCCCGTATCGGCACGGTCGGAACCGTCCGCGTCGCGCCGCAGGCCCGCGTCGGCCGCCGCGCGCTCCACGATGCGCGCGAGGGCGTCGACGGCTGCCCCGACCCCGACGACCGGCGGCTGGAAGCCGCCGCCGCGGGCGGCGCCGAGCACCGTTCCGTCGGCGGCGACCAGCGCCACGTCGGTCTTGCTGTTGCCCGCGTCGATGGCGAGGACGCCACCGGGGACGAGCGGTTCCCGGCTCACGCCCACGCCAAGTGCTCCCGGTTGTGCGCGACGAGACGGTCGGTGAGCGCCTCGGCGTACTCGTACTGGCCGATCAGCGGGTGCGACAGCAGCGCCTTGAACACCCGGTCCCGCCCCCCGCGCAGCGCGGCCTCCAGCGCCAGGTCCTCGTACGCCGTGACATTGGCGATCAGGCCCGCGTACAGCGGGTCGAGCGGCTCGACCGGCAGCGGCTTCGTCCCGTTCCCGTCGACCACCGCGGGCACCTCGATGACGGCGTCGTCGGCGAGGAACGGCAGCGTGCCGTTGTTGTACGTGTTCACCACCTGGATGTCGCCGGTGTTCCGCAGCAGCGAGGACGCCAGCGCCACCGCGGCCTCCGAGTAGAAGGCGCCGCCGCGCTTGGCCAGCAGCTCCGGCTTCTCGTCCAGCGCCGGGTCGCCGTACATCTCCAGCAACTGCTTCTCCATCGCGGCCACTTGGGAGGCCCGCGACGGCGTGGTCCGCAGCTCGCGCACCACCTCGTCGTGCGCGTAGTAGTAGCGCAGGTAGTACGAGGGGACGACGCCGAGCCGGTCCACGATCTCGCGCGGCAGGTGCAGGTCGGCGGCGATCGTGTCGCCGTGCTCCGCGAGCAGCTTGGGCAGCATGTCCTCGCCCCGCGGCCCGCCCAGGCGCACCCCGCGCTCCCACGTCAGGTGGTTGAGCCCGACGTGGTCCAGGTGCACCTGTTCCGGCGAGACGTCCAGCAGCTTGGCGAATTTGCGCTGGAAGCCGATCGCCACATTGCACAGTCCGACGGCCTTGTGCCCGGCCTGGAGCAGCGCCCGGGTCACGATGCCGACCGGGTTGGTGAAGTCGATGATCCACGCCTGCGGCGCGACCCTGCGCACCCGCTCGGCGATGTCGAGGACCACCGGGACCGTACGCAGCGCCTTGGCGAGACCGCCCGCGCCGGTGGTCTCCTGGCCGACGCAGCCGCATTCGAGCGGCCACGTCTCGTCCTGGTTGCGCGCGGCCTGCCCGCCGATCCTGAGCTGGAGCAGCACGGCGTCCGCGCCGGCCACCCCCGACTCCAGGTCGGCGGTGGTGGTGATGGTGCCCGGATGGCCCTGCTTGGCGAAGATCCGCCGGGCGAGCCCGCCGACCAACTCCAGGCGGTCCGCGGCCGGGTCGACCAGCACCAGTTCCTCGATCGGCAGAGTGTCGCGCAACCGCGCGAATCCGTCGATGAGTTCGGGGGTGTACGTGGACCCGCCGCCCACGACTGCCAGTTTCATCCCTTGACTCCCGTCAGGGTCACGCCTTCGATGAAGGCCTTTTGCGCGAAGAAGAAGACCACGATCACCGGGGCCATCACGAGAACGGTGGCCGCCATGGTCAGATTCCAGTTGGTGTGGTGTGCGCCCTTGAAGGACTCCAGTCCGTAGCTGAGCGTCCAGGCCCCGGGGTTGGAGCTGGCGTAGATCTGCGGCCCGAAGTAGTCGTTCCAGCAGTAGAAGAACTGGAAGAGCGCCACCGCGGCCAGGGCCGGCCTGATCATCGGGACGATGACGGTGAGCAGCGTGCGCAGCTCACCGCAGCCGTCGACCTTGGCGGCCTCGGTGTACTCCTTGGGGATCGTCAGCAGGAACTGCCGCAGCAGGAAGATGGTGAACGCGTCACCGAACGCCATCGGGATGATCAGCGGCCACAGGCTGCCGTCCATCCCCAACTGCTTGGTCCAGAACAGGTACATCGGGATGATGACCACCTGCGGCGGCAGCATCATCGTCGAGATCACCAGGACCATGACCAGATTACGGCCGCGGAAGCGGAACTTGGCGAGCGCGTACGCCACCGGCAGGGACGACACCACGGTCAGCACGGTGCCGCCGACCGCGTACACCAGGGTGTTGCGCCACCAGGTCAGAAAGCCCGGGGTGTCCCACACCGTGCGGAAGTTGGACCACTGCCAGTGGTCGGGCCACAGGTCGCGGGTGAGCGCCTGGTTGTCGCTCATCACCGCGGTGAGGAAGACGAAGACGAAGGGCAGCACGAAGAAGGCCGCCGCCGCGATGCCGAGCGAGTGCACGGCGATCCAGTGCAGGGTCTCCTTGCGGCGTGCCGTGCGCCGGGCCCGCAGGTCGGGCCCGCGGTCGGCGGTGGAAGCCACCGCGCCGCCGGGGGTGAGTGTCGCTTGGGTCATGATTCAGTCCTCCGCCGACAGGAAGCCGTTGCGGCGGCGCAGCAGCAGCGCTGTGAACGCCATCGAGAGCACGAACAGCACGAGGGCGATGACGCACGCCGAGCCGTAGTCGAAGCGCTGGAAGCCGCGTTCGTAGACCAGTTGCGGCAGGGTGAGGGTCGACTTGTCGGGGTAGCCGGGCTCCACCTGCTGGCCGGAGTTGCCGATCACACCGCTCGCGACCTTCCCCGCGACCAGCGGCTGTGTGTAGTACTGCATGGTCTGGATGACGCCGGTGACCACCGCGAACATCACGATCGGCGAGATGTTCGGCAGCGTCACGAACCGGAAGCGGTGCCAGGGGCCCGCGCCGTCCAGTTCGGCGGCCTCGTACTGCTCCTTCGGCACGTCGAGCAGCGCGGCCATGAAGATCACCATCAGGTCGCCGATGCCCCACACGGCCAGCATGGTCAGCGCGGGCTTGGACCAGTGCGGGTCGGTGAACCAGCCGGGGGTGGGCAGACCGACGTCGCCCAGCAGGTGGTTGACCGGTCCCGTACCGGGGTTGAGCAGGAAGACGAACGCCATCGTCGCGGCAACCGGCGGGGCCAGGTACGGCAGGTAGAACGCCGTACGGAAGAAGCCCGCGCCCGTCTTGATCTTCGTGATGAGCAGGCCGATGCCGAGTCCGAACAGCACCCGCAGCGTGACCATCACCAGGACCAGCCACAGCGTGTTGCGCAGCGCGGGCCAGAAGAACGGGTAGTCCGAGAAGACGTACGACCAGTTCTTGCCGCCCACCCAGGTCGGCGCGTTGATGCCGTTGTACTTCATGAACGAGAAGTAGACGGTGGAGACCAGCGGGTACACGAAGAAGACGCTGAACCCGATGATCCAGGGGGACAGGAAGGCCGCGGTGCGCAGCGCCGACTTGCGGCGCTTGGCCTTCAGCAGGGGATGGACGGCGGCGGTCATCACTTGGCCTGCGCGATGTCCTTGTCGACCTGCGCGTCGACACCCTGGAGACCGGAGTTGAGGTCCTTGGACTTGCCGGACTCGTAGGCGTAGCCGAAGTCCTGGAGCGTGAGCTGGTACGCGCCGCCGTTGATGCTCGGCGGGGTGGTGGTGCTGTCCGGGTTCTGCGCGATGTCGAGGAAGGTCGTGAAGCCGGGGTCGGCGTCGAGCTTCGGCGACTTCAGCGCGGCCAGCGTGGAGGGCACGTTGTGGATCGCGTTGGCGAAGGAGACGACCGCGTCGGTGTCGGTGGTCATGAATTTCACCAGCTCCCAGGCCGCGTTCTTCTTCGTGCTGGTGTTGGCGATGCCGATGATCGTGCCGGACAGGTAGCCCTTGCCGTACGTGCTCGCCTGGTCGTCGGGGACCGGGAAGGGCGCCACACCGAGGTCGTTCATCCCGGCGTCCTTGGCCATGCCCAGCCGCCACTCGCCGTCCATGCCCATCGCGACCTGGCCGGTCAGCAGCGGGTTCTTCGCGCCGAATTCGTCACCGAAGGTGTTGCGGTACTTCTCCAGCTTGCCGAAGCCGCCCAGCGACTTCACCATGTCCTGCTGCCAGCCGAACATCGCCGCGAAGCCGGGGTCCTTGGCCACCTGGGACTTGCCGCTCGCGTCGAAGTACTTCACACCCCACTGCGCGGCCAGGTGCGTGGTGGTGGACTCGTAGCCGTGGAAGTTCGGCATGAAGCCGAGCTGGCTGTACGAGTCGCCCTTGGACTTCGTCAGCTTGACCGCGTCGGCCTTGAACTCGCTCATGGTCTTGGGCGGCGCGCTGATCCCGGCGGCGGCGAACGCCTTCTTGTTGTAGTAGAGGCCGTACGCGTCACCGAGCAGCGGCAGCGTGCAGCGGGTCCCGTTGAACTGGGTGTACTCCAGCATCGGCTTGGGGAAGGTGGCGGCCGGGTCGATCTTCGACTTCGTCAGGAACGGGCCGAGGTCGGCCATCGAGCCGGAGGAGCAGAACTGGCCGACGTTGTCGGTGGTGAAGGAGGAGACGACGTCGGGGGCCTTCGAACCGCCCGCGCGCAGCGCCTGGTTGATCTTGTCGTCGGTGATGTTGCCCTGCACCTTGACGTGGATGTTGGGGTGCGCCTTCTCGAACCGGGCGACGTTGTCGTTGATGGCCTTCAGCTCGTTGGGCGCGGTCCAGCCGTGCCAGAACGTGATGGAGACGTCCTTGCTGGCGTCGTCGTCGGCCGAGCCGGAACTCTGGCCGGTACATGCGCTCGCGAGCAGCGATATCGCGGCGGTGGCCGCTACGGCGGCGGCTGCCTTCGTCAGACGGGACACTGCGCTTCCTCCGGGGGTCTTCGGGCCTTGCGGGCCTTTCAAGTACTGCTTTCTAGGACTGGCTGAGGGTGTGCGGGACCACCGGAGCGGCGGGGTGTGCCGGTCCGCTGGATCTGCGGGGCTTGCGGGTTCTGTGCGGGTCAGGGGGCTTCGGGGTCAGCGCGAGGTGTCGAACACCTCGTCGCGGGTGGTGGCGAGCGCGCTCTCCAGCGCCCCGCTCAGTACGGGGTGGTCCTGGACCGTGCCGAGCACCAGATGCGGCCGGGGTACGGCCAGTTCGGCGAGTTCGGCCTGGACCAGGGCGCGCAGCGGTTCGCCGCCCGCGACGGTCACATCGCCCGACAGCACGATCATCGCCGGGTCGAGCACGGCGACCAGCGAGGCCAGACCGATGGCGGTGCCGGTGGCGAACCGGGCGAGCAGTTCGCCGTACGGGCCGCTGTCGGCGCCGGTCTCCTCACTCGCGGTGTGCCGCAGCGCGGCCTCGGCGAGCAGTGCGGCGGCGGCGTCCTGCTGGGTGCCGGTGGGGACGTCGACGCCGAGTTCCCTGGCCAGCCGCAGCACGGCGTTGCAGCCGGCGAGTTCCTGGAAGCCGCCGTTGTTGGCCTTGGTGACGTTGCGGACCAGCGGGGTGCCGGGCACCGGCAGGAAGCCGACCTCGCCCGCGCCGCCGGTCCAGCCGCGGTGCAGCCGGCCGCCGATGACGATGGCGGCGCCGATGCCCTCCTCGTTCCACAGCAGCACGAAGTCGTCGTGCTCGCGGGCGGCGCCGATCCGCTGTTCGGCGACGGCGGCGAGATTGACGTCGTTGTCGTACTCCAGCGGCATCGGCAGCGCGGCGGCCAGCTCCTCCAGCAGCGCGGGCGCGTGCCAGCCGGGCAGGTGGCTGGCGTAGCGCAGCCGTCCGGTGCTCGGGTCGAAGGCGCCCGGCGTGCCTATGACGATCCGGTGCAGGTCGGAGCGGTTCAGCCCGGCGGCCTTGGCCGCGCCGTCCACGGCCTGCACGACCTGCTCCACCGCGTTGCCCGCCGTGCGGCGGCGCGGGGTGAGCAGCTTGAAGGCGCCGACGGTACGGCCGGTGATGTCGGCGACCGCGGCCCTGATCCGGTCGGAGTTGACATCGAGTCCCGCCACGTACGCGGCGGCCGGATTGACCGAGTAGAGCTGCGCGTTGGGGCCGGGGCGGCCCGCCGTGGTGCCGGTGGCCTGGACCAGCCCCGCCGCCTCCAGGCGCGCCAGCAGCTGCGACGCGGTGGGCTTGGACAGCCCGGTCAGCTTGCCGATCCGGGTACGGGAGAGCGTGCCGTGCTCCAGCAGGAGGTCGAGCGCGGCGCGGTCGTTCATGGCGCGCAGTACGCGCGGCGTTCCAGGGGTGCCAGCCATGCGCGCCATCCTCCCTCAGTTCACTGTTAGGAAAGTTTCCTATTGGCAAAACGAAAGGTAGGCCCGCCATTGGCGGAGCGTCAAGGGGGGTCGACGGCAGGACGGCCAAGTCGTTATGAACGAAGCCCCCGGCACCAGCAGGGTGCCAGGGGCTTCGGAAAAGCGACAGGCGCCGCGGAGGTCAGTGCTCCCCGGAAGCGGGCGAGGGCACGGGCGACGCGGTGCGCGCGTCCTCGACGGCGGTCTGCCGCCGCATCTCGGCCACCTCGGCCGCGCCCTCGGGCACCGTCGCCTCGGTGACCTCCACCGTCGGCGTACCGCCGGAGATCACGATGCCCGCCTCGTCGAACGCCCGCTTGATCCGCCAGCGCAGCTCACGGGCGACATCGGTGGCCCGCCCCGGCATCGTCCTGGCGTGCGTCTGGATCACCACGAAGTCCGTGCCGACCGACTCCAGGCCGAGGACCCGTACGGGCTCCCAGAGCATCTCGTCCCAGGGGTCCTCCTTGCCCATGTCCTCGCCGGTGGCCGCGATCACCTGGCGCGCCCGCTCCAGGTCCTCGCCCGCGCCGACCTGCACGTCCACCACGGCCGTCGCCCAGCCCTGGCTCAGGTTGCCGATCCGCTTGACCTCGCCGTTGCGCACGTACCAGATCTCGCCGTTGTCACCGCGCAGCTTGGTCACCCGCAGGCCCACCTCGATGACGGTGCCGCTGGCCACCCCCGCGTCGATCACGTCGCCGACGCCGTACTGGTCCTCCAGGATCATGAAGACGCCGGACAGGAAGTCCGTCACCAGATTGCGCGCGCCGAAGCCGATCGCGACCCCGGCGACCCCGGCACTGGCCAGCAGCGGCGCCAGATTGATCTTGAGCACCGACAGCACGGTCAGCGCGGCCGTGCCCAGGATCAGGAAGGACGCCACACTGCGCAGCACCGAGCCGATCGCCTCGCTGCGCTGCTTGCGCCGCTCCGCGTTGACCAGCAGGCCGCCCAGCGCGGTGGAGGCCGCGGCCTCCGCGCCCCGGTTCATCCGGTCGATGAGCCTGCTGATGGTCCGCCGCACCACCGAGCGCAGCACGATCGCGATGGCCACGATCAGCAGAATGCGCAGCCCCGCGCTCAGCCAGTCCGCCCAGTTCTCCTGTATCCAGCCGCTGGCCCGGTAGACCGACGCATCACGGTCTCCGGCGGCGAGCGGGAACAGGCGGGACGGTACGGCGGCGGCGGACGTCGCGGTGGGCACTGCGGAACCTCCGGTGGGAAACGAGCCTCCACACTAACGGGACGACCGATGCCGTCTCGTTGCCGTGCGCGAGGAGCGGCAGGCCACGATCGTGGGGAGGAACACAGGTGTGCTGCAAAACACCCTCGGTCCGTTACCCGGGCATGGTGGCGCCATGGGCCGCCTTCCGGAGAGACTTAGGCCAGATCGTCCCGGCGCGAGCCACGTGCCGCCGGCGTTAAAGGAGGCATCCGTGCCGCATGTCCTGGTCCTGAACGCGTCGTACGAGCCGCTCGGCGTCGTACCGCTCCGCCGTGCGCTTGTCCTCGTGCTCAACAACAAGGCCGTCTGCCTCGAGGAATCCGGCGCCTATCTGCACAGCGAGACACAGGCGCTGCCCGCGCCCAGTGTCGTGAAGCTCACCAAATTCGTGCGAGTCCCCTTTCGGGGCACCGTGCCGCTGACCCGTAGGGCGCTGTTCGCCCGCGACGGCGGCAAGTGCGCGTACTGCGGAGCCGCCGCCACCAGCGTCGACCACGTCATTCCGCGCAGCCGGGGCGGCCAGCACGCCTGGGAGAACGTGGTGGCCGCGTGCAGACGCTGCAATCACGTGAAAGCCGACCGCCATGTGGCGGAACTGGGCTGGCGGCTGCGCCATCAACCCGCCCCGCCGTCCGGGCTCGCCTGGCGGATCATCGGGACCGGACATAGGGACCCGCGCTGGTTGCCATACCTGCAACCGTTCGGCGCGGACGACGCCCTGGCCCGGATCGACGGCATATCAGCCTGAGATCCGGGCTTTCGTGCGTCTCGGGCGCGGTACGGCGGCCGGGAGCACGTCGAGCACGGCGCGGCGGTCGGTGACCGGCCGGGGCGGGGTGACACGGGGTGACCACAGCGGTCGCCGCGGTCACCCCGCCACCGCGTACGCCTCGACGCCGAACAGCGAGTAGCCGAATCTGGTCGCACGGCGCTCGCCCTGCACCCGCACGTACCGGGTGCCGTCCCGCGCGTCCAGCCACACCGTCTCGGTCCCGCCGCCGCCGTCGGTCACCGTCGCCGCCGTGTGCCAGGTCACTCCATCGGCGGAGGTCCGCACCTGATATCCGGCCGCGTACGCGTCCTGCCAGTGCAGGACGACCTTGCCGACCCGGGCCGGGGCCGCAAGCTCCACCTGCACCCAGGCGTGGTCGTCCACCGGCGAGGACCAGCGGGTCTCCGGGTCGCCGTCGGCCACCGCGGAGGCCGGGAAGTCCGGGGTCTCGTCACCCGAGGACGTCGCCGCGCCGCCGCGCAGCAGATCGGGCCCCGCGGTCCGCACCCGCGCCCGTACGGTGATCCGCCGCTCCACGGTGCGGCCCGCCACGGTGATCCGCACCGGCAGGCTGTACGTGCCGGGCGCCGTACCCGCGGGCACCGACACGTTCAGCGGCACCGAGGCCGCCGCGCCGCGCCGCAGCGGGACCGACGCGGGCGCGGTCGCCGTCGCCCCGCCCTTCGGCGCGGCCACCGAGACCGCCGCCTTCTCGTCGCGCGGCAACCCCGAGGCCACCGACGCGGTGACCTTCACGGCGGAGCCGCCGATCTCGGCGTCCACCTCCGGCTGGTCGAACGTGACGCGCGGCGCCCCGGCGAACCACGGCACCACCTCGTGCACCCCGGCGCCGTCCGACAGCCGTACCGCGTCGGCGACGATCCCGGCGGGCAGCTCCGTCCAGTCCCCGGTCAGGCTTCCGATCCGCTGCCAGCCGCCGCCCGGGGTGTGCGCCTCCACCGCCGCGGGCGCCTTGGTCACCCGGCCGGTGGCCGTGCGCGTGGGCGGGCCCGTGTCCCGCACGGCGATCGGATGCGGGCCGAAGGGAGAACTTGCCATCGGCCCCGGCGCCGGATCGGCCGCGACGGCGGGGGCGCCCGATCCCGTACGCGTACCGGACGCGGCGATCGTCACGCTGTCCAGCAGCCGCGCGCCGCCGAAGTCCACCGTCAGCGGACCGGCGTCGGAATCCGCGGCGGTCGAGGTGGAGAGGTCGCCGTCCACCGCGGCCGACGCGTCGTCGGGACCGCTGGCTGTCGGGGCCACCTCGCCGCTCACCGACACGGTGAACTCCCGCACCGTCACCGCCCCCGACTGCCCGTCGGTCGCGCGCAGCCGCACCTGGCGGGCGCGGGTGCCCGCGGGGAGCGTCGCCGAGATCACCGCCTGGTCGTGGTACTCGCCGACCCGGTGCCAGCCGGTGCCGTCGTCCGCGGACAGTTCGAGGACCGCGTCGTGCAGGAAGTCGTCGGAGCCGCTGCCGTCGCCCATCGCGATCCGCACCGAGCCGACCTGCTTGGCCGTACCGAGATCGACCCCGAAGGAGTCGTCGGGCTGCGGGGGAGCGTTGCTCGACCAGGCCGTGGAATTCTTGCCGTCCACCATCGCCGACGGGTCGGAGCCCCGCCCCGAGGCGAGCGTGGCCGTCGCGGTCCTGCCGTCCGCGCGCAGCCCCGACCAGGCGTCGCCGTCGTCGACCGCCCGCGACAGGAAGCCGTCGAGCACGTCCTCGCCGACCTTCGCCGTGCCCTGCGTCAGCGCCGCCCGGCCGCGGTCCAGCGACTGCCGGGCCTTCCAGGCCGCCGCGCCGTCGCCCGACGCCTGCGCCACCAGCATGTCGACCGCGTGCCCGCCCGCCGTCCCGTACGCCGACAGCCGGTCCAGCCACGGCCGCACCTCGGCGCCGAAGGTGCCGTCGGCGAGCCCGTGCAGGGCGTGCGGGGCGCCGCTCATCACGGTGAAGGCCGACCGCAGCCGGGCCGCCGCCGCCGTCAGCCGGGCGCGGTCGGCGCCGGCGGAATCCTGCGCGGACAGCGCGGCCCAGAACTCCCTGGTCAGCGGGCGCAGATACGCCGACTCGTCGCCGCCGAGCGCCGACGACGCCTCGTTCCCCGCCAGCGCGCGCAGCGCCGCGCGGGCCGCCTGATCCGGCCCCGCCAGGTCGTCGATCGCCGCCTGCCAGGAGGCCGCCGGGTCGTAACCGCGCGGATTCCAGGCGAAGTCCGCCGCCGTGAACAGCGGGATACGGGACGCGGCGGGCTGCTGCATCGCGCTCGCCAGCACCCCCGCCGAGACCGTCGCCACCGCGGGCTGACGGCCGGTGTACGGGCCGAGGAAGAGCCTGCCCGGCGCGAAGTCGTTCACCGGGTAGTTGTCCACCGTCACCAACGGATGCTTCAACGCGGCTGCCGCGTCCGCCACTTGAGTGCCGGTGATCCGCGCGGGCAGCACCCCGACACCGGTCCAGGCGACCGTCACGTCCGGACTCAGCGCCTTCGCCAGCGCCGTGCGGTACGGGGTCGTGCCGTCCTGGTAGTACTCCGTGGGCAGCAGCGACAGATCGGCGCTGCCGTAGCGCCGCGCCAGATACCCGGCCACCACGTTGGCGACCTTCGCCTGGGCGCGCGCCGCCGCGTCGGGCCCCGAGCCGAACTCCCGCGCGTCCGCGCCGCAGTGCCACTCGCTGTAGCTCACGTCCTGGAACTGCAACTGGAACGCCCGCACGCCCAGCGCCCACATCGCGTCCAGCTTCCGCTCCAGCGCCCGCTGGTCGGACGTCGACGAGAAGCACATCGCCTGCCCCGGGGCCACCGCCCACGCCAGCGTCACATGGTCCCGCGTCGCACGCTCCGCCAGCGCCCTGAAGTCCGCGCGCCGGCCCGCCGGATAGGGATCGCGCCACTGCGCCTGCCGGTACGGGTCGTCGCCCGGCGCGTACAGATAGCGGTTCTGCTTGGTCCTGGCCAGGAAGTCCAGCTGCGACAACCGCTGGTACTGCGTCCACGGCACGCCGTAGTACCCCTCGGTCACCCCGCGCACCGACGCCGTCGGCCAGTCGCGTACGACCACGCCCGCGAAGCCGCGCTCGCCGCCGGTGTCGTTGATGTCGCCGGTGTCGCCGGTGTCGCTGGTGACGAGCTGACGCAGCGTCTGCGCCGCGTGGAACAGGCCGTCCTCGCCCACTCCGGCCAGCGCCACCGTGCCGCCGTCCACCGCGAGCCGGTAGCCGCCGGACGCCAAGTCGTCCTGCTCGGGGGCCTTGAGCGCGGTCAGCCGGGCCTGCGCCGCGTCGCCCGCGTAGACGGTCAGCCCGGACCCCGGCGTGTCCGACCTGCGGATCTCCTGGGCGCCCGCGCCGCGCAGCGCGTCTTCGATCACATCGAGCGCGTACGGGTCGGCGTCCGTGCCCGCGACCAGCGTCACCGTCTTCGTCACGCGCGCGAACTGCCCCTGCGCGCGCAGGCTCTGGGGGCGCGGCCACACCGCCGGGGGCCGAGGGGAGGCCGCGGTGTCCGTCCTGGTCCCGGCGGGCGGTGTGCTCGGCGGCGCGGGAGCGGCGGTCGCGGCGGGCGACTGGGCCAGCCAGCCGCCGATGAACGTGGCCGCGATGGCTGCGGCGGAACTCCTCCGGAGGGCCTGCACGGTTCCTCCTTGCGGAGTGCTGCACCGACGACGGACGCCGAGCCCATCACTCCGCGCGGTGCGGTGTCAATGTGGCTGGAGTTTCCTCCGCTTTCCCGCCGGATTCCGTCCGCCTCCCGTACGCCTCGCCGCCGCCTTCCGCCGCAGGCAGGGGGCGGGAGGGCCACGGGCGGGCCTTCAGCGAGCCGCGAACGGGCCGCGGGCTGGCTTCCGGAACTCGCCAGGAACTCCCCCCGGAACTCGCCCGGAACTCGCCCGGAACTCGCCCGGAACTCGCCCCGGAACTCCCCCCGTACGAGCGGCGCGGCGCGCCTCCGGGTACAGCGCGCGGCGTCGGGGTAGGGGTCAGTGCGGCTCCCGGGACAAACCTGTGCGAGCGAGGACGCGTGACCGACCGATCAACTCATTGACTGACGAATGCGGAGGCCCGATGGACCGGGTGCGGCTTGCCGGGCTCTATGGCGTGGACGTGACGTACCGGCCGGCACCCGGGCGGGAGGTCCCGGTGCCGGAGGAGACGGTCGTCGCCGTGCTCGCGGCACTCGGCGTGGACGCCTCGACGCCCAGCGCGGTCAAGACCGCCCTCACGGCGTACGAGACGCGCCGGGCCAACCGGCTGCTCCCGCCGTGCACGGTGCTCAGATCGGGCCGCGGCACGCTCGCGCAGACGTTGCGCGCACTGCCCGAGGACACCCGGCTCACCGTCGAGACCGAGACGGGCGAGGCGCTGGACTCCGCCGTGACGCCCCCGCCGGGGCGGTACGCGCTGCGCGCGGCCACCGCCGACGGACGTACCTCCAGAGGCGACCTGATCGTGGCGCCCGAGCGGCTGGCGGGCCCGACGGGACGGGCCTTCGGCTTCATGGCGCAGCTCTACTCCACGCTCTCGCAGCGCTCCTGGGGCATGGGCGACCTCGGTGACCTCGCCGACCTCGCCGCCTGGTCGGGGCGGACGCTGGGCGCCGGATTCGTCCAGATCAACCCGCTGCACGCGGCCGTACCCGGGCCGCCCACCGACCCCTCCCCGTACCGCCCGTCCTCCCGCCGCTTCCCCGACCCGGTGTACCTGCGGATCGAGGAGGTGCCGGAATACGCGTACCTGTCCGGCGAGGCCAGGGAGAAGGCCGACGCGCTGTCCCGCAGGGCCGCCGCGCTGCGTGACACCGTGCTGCTCAAGGACGCGCTGATCGACCGGGACGCTGTCTGGGCGCTGAAGGCCGAGGCCCTGGAACTGCTGCGCGAGGTACCGCTGAGCCCCGGCCGCCGCGCCGCCTACGTCGACTTCCTCGCCGAGCAGGGCCAGGCCCTCGACGACCACGCCACCTGGTCCACCCTGGCCGAACTGCACGGCGCCGACTGGCACACGTGGCCCGCCGGGCTGCGCGACCCGCGCTCGCCGCAGGTCGCGCGGGCCCGCAGCGAGCACATGGACCGGGTCGACTTCCACTGCTGGCTGAGCTGGCTGACCGACGCCCAACTCGGCGCCGCGCAGCGGTCCGCGCGGGACGCGGGCATGACCATCGGCGTCGTGCACGACCTGGCCGTGGGCGTGCACCCCGCCGGTTCCGACGCCTGGTCCATGCAGCACGTCCTGGCCACGGGCATGTCGGTGGGCGCGCCGCCGGACGCCTTCAACTCCCGCGGCCAGGACTGGGGTCTGCCGCCCTGGCGCCCCGACGCGCTGGCCGCGACCGGCTACGCGCCGTACCGCGACCTCATCGCGCGGATGCTGCGGCACGCGGGCGGCCTGCGGATCGACCACGTCATGGGGCTGTTCAGGCTCTGGTGGGTGCCGGAGGGCCGCCCGCCGACCGAGGGCGCCTACGTCCGCTACGACGCGGAGGCGATGCTCGGCCTGCTGGCCCTGGAGGCGCACCGCGCGGGCGCGGTGGTGATCGGCGAGGACCTGGGCACCGTCGAGCCCGGCGTGCGCGAGGAGTTGGCGGGCCGCGGCATCCTCGGCACCTCGGTGATGTGGTTCGAACGCGATTACGAGGGGACCGGGCCCAAGGGCGGCGACGGCCGTCCGCTGCCGCCCGAGGCGTGGCGCGAGTCGTGCCTGGCGACCGTCACCACCCACGACCTGCCGAGCACCGCGGCCCGGCTCACCGGCGAACACGTCGAGCTGCGGCACCGGCTCGGCCTGCTGACCCGCCCGCTCGCGGAGGAGGAGGCGGCCGACGCCGCCGAGGTCGCGGAGTGGCTGGCGCTGCTCGGCCGGCTCGGGCTGCTGCCGGAGGGCGCGGTCGACGAGGAGGCGGTGGTGAAGGCCGTTCACCGCTTCCTGGCGCGTACGCCCGCGAGCATGGTCGGCATCTGGCTGCCCGACACGGTCGGCGACCGCCGCCCGCAGAATCTGCCCGGCACCTGGGACCAGTACCCGAACTGGCGGCTGCCCGTCGCCGACGCCGACGGCACCCCGCTCACCCTGGACCGGATCGCCGTCTCGCCGCGGCTGTACGCGCTCGTGGACGACGTACGGCAGGCGATGGCGGAGGCGGCGGGGGAAGGCCCGGACGGCGGCGGACACCCGTAAGGACACCCCGGGCGCGCGGCCCGTGAGGGTCTTCACTACATTGAGGGCGTGGACAAGAAGCTCACCAAGAAGGCCGTGCGCGCCGGAGTCATCACCGCCGGTACGACGCTCATGCTGCTCATGTCGACCCCGGCGTTCGCGCTCGCCCGCGACGACGGCGACGACCCGGGTTCCGGCCTGAGCGTCATCGAGACGCTCAGCCTGTTCGTGCTCGCCCCGCTCGTCCTGTTCGGGGTCATCGCGGGTCTGGTCATGGTGACCGACAAGACCCGCAAGGAGCAGGAGCACCCGAAGCAGTAGCTTTTTCCGCCGCGAGACTAGCGACCGGTGTCCGGCGCCGCCGCGGCGGCCAGCAGCACCCGCAGCAGATCCGCGAGCTCTTGCGCCCGCGCCGGTTCGAGGCCGTCCAGCGCCGCCTTCTGGAGGGCCAGACCGGCGCCGACCGCCCGGTCGACCGTCTTCAGCCCCTGCCCGGTGAGCGAGACCCGCAGTCCCCGCCGGTCGTGCGGATCGGGCGCCCGATCCAGCAGCCCGGCCCGCTCCAGCTTGTCCAGCCTGCCCGTCATCCCCCCGGTGGTGAGCATCAACGCCGCCGAGAGCTGGCGCGGCGACAGCGTGTACGGCTCGCCCGCGCGGCGCAGCGTCGCGAGCACGTCGAATTCGCCCCTACCGATGCCGTACCGCTGATACTCCTTCTCCATCCGGTCGCCCATCAGCCGCGAAATCCGGTGTATCCGGCCGAAAACGGCCATCGGCAGCGTCTCCAGGTCCGGACGCTCGGACCTCCACTCGCCGGTGATGGCATCGACGGCGTCGACTGCGCCGATGGCGTCGACGGGTTCCTGGGTCATGGGGCCCAGTATCGGGGCCGGGGTCGCTGGCCAGCAAGTATTCGCTCGACGCTAGCCATTTCGCCTTCCCTCCGCCCCCGCGGGGGCGCGGGCAAGGCGCGCTGTCCGTACGGCGGGAGGTGCCCCGAAGGGGCGCTGGGGGCGCCTCCCAGCGCTCCTACGGGGCGCAAGCTCTCCCGCAGAGAGACCGCGTGCGGGGGCCGGGCCCCGAAAGACGGGGCGAACCGCACACCCGCAGGGTGAACGTCAGGGTTGGGGCAGGGGCTCTTCGCTCGGGGGTGGAGCCGTAGTGGTGAGGGAGCCGTCGGCGGGACTGAGGTTGCGGGCGAAGGGGCGCCAGGCGATGGCGGTGAGGAGGGCCATCGCGGCGGCGGCGAACCAGAAGGGCGCGGTGACGCCGCGCCAGCGGGCCAGCGGGCCGCCGATCAGCGCCCCGGCGGCGTTGCCGCCGATCGCCAGCATCATGAAGACACTCTGGACGCGCCCGCGCAATTCCTCCGGCACGCGCCGCTGCCTGATCGTCGTCTCGACGCCCGCGAGCACGGAGCTGTGCACGCCGAAGGCGACGAGGACGGCGGCGGACAGCCAGGCCGCGGTCGACAGGGCGAGCCCCACATGCGTGAGCGTCTCGATCACGAGCCCCGCCCGCAGCAGCGTCGCGGCGCTGAGCCACCGCTGGAGCCCCGGCGCCCACATCGCCCCGACGACGCCCCCGACGGCGCTGGCGGACAGCAGCAGGCCGAAGCCGATCTCGCTCATGCCGAGCCGGTCGCGGGCGTAGAGCACCATGATCGAGAACCCGGCGGTGAGGGTGACGTTCATGAGGCAGAGGGCGACCGCCATCATGCGGATGGTCGGCTCGCGCCAGAGCCAGCGCACGCCGACCGCGATGTCCGCGCGCACGGACGCCCGCCGGGCGGGCTCGGCCGCCGCGCCCCCCTTGACGCCGCGCATCGCGGCGACCAGCAGCGCGGCGGCCACGAACGACATCGCGTCGACCCCGAAGGGCAGCGCCGTCGCCAGGACGAACAGGGCGGCGCCGAGCGGCCGTCCGGCGAATTTGTTGAGGACGAAGTACGAGCCGTGCAGCCGCGAGTTGGCGCTCGGCAGGTCGTCGGGGGCGACCACGGCGGGCACCATCGTGGCCGCCGCGTTCTCGGCGAGCGTCTCACCCGTACCGAGCAGGAAGGCGAGGGCGTAGATCACCGGGATCGAGGCGTCGCCCGCCCAGACGGTGACGGCCAGAACGGCGGTCAGCGCGCCGCGCAGCAGGTCGACCACGACGATCAGCCGCTGCTTGTCGAGCCGGTCGATCAGCACGCCGCTGACCAACGAGAAGAGCAGCCACGGGACTTGCTGTACGAAGACGGCCAGCCCGACGAGGACCGGGTCGTCCGACACCGCCGCGACGAGCAGCGGCGCCGCCGCCGCGACCACCCCGTCCCCGAGGGTCGACACCGAATTCGCCGCCCAGAGCAACCTGAAATTCCGGCCGAGCCCCCGTACCGCCACGCCCCGCACCTCCCCGCAGGCCAAAGACGCCGACGCTACCGGCGCGGGAGGCACGGGCTCCACCGGTTTTTCGGGCGCCGCCGTACGGGGAGGAGCGGGAGGGGAGGTTACGTGTGCGGTCGGTTCCCGCGCTCCTGCTGCGGGAAGTGCTGGTCGGCGCCCGGCAGCGTCGGCTTGGGCAGCGTGGCCACCTCCTCCTTCGCCTCGGCCAACTGCTTGGCCGTGTCGTTCGGCAGCCGCGGCGGCCTGTGCTCGTCGCGGAAGCGGAAGGCGGAGGTAAGGTCGCCGAAGGTCCGGCGGCGCCACTGGCTGATGTTGGGCTCCTCGACGCCGGTGAAGCGTTCCAGGAACTGGAGCACCGAGGTGTGGTCGAAGGTCTCGCCCGCGACCCAGCCGCCCACCGTCCAGGGCGAGATGACGATGGCGGGCACGCGGAAGCCGCCGCCGATCGGCAGATTCTGGATGAATTCGTCGGGCGTGCCCGGCTTCGGCGTCGGCGGCACGACGTGGTCGAAGAGACCGTCGTTCTCGTCGTAGTTGAGGATGAAGGCGGTCTTCGCCCACACCTTCGGGTTGGACGCGATGGCCTCGATCTTGGACGCCACGAAGTCCGCGCCCGCTGCGGGCAGATAGTTGGGGTGCTCGGACTGGTAGCTGGTCGGCAGAATCCAGGAGACGGCGGGCAGCCGGTCGTTGCGCGCGTCGTCCTCGAAGACGCCCTCCGGCTGGAAGACCATGCCGCGGTCGTACAGCGGGTCACCCGGCTGCGCGTCCCGGAAGCTCTGGAACTGCGAGAGCATGTTGGTGCCGTAGTTGTCGGTCTGCTGGTAGACCCGCCAGTCGACACCGGCCGCCTGGAGCCGTTCCGCGTAGGTGGTCCAGGTGTACGGCTTCGGCGCCGAGTTGGAGATGACCGGGCCGCCCTTGGTGCCGCCAGGATCGACCGTACCGGTCATCCAGTACAGCCGGTTGGGCCAGGTCGGGCCCATGATCGAGCAGAAGTAGTTGTCGCAGATGGTGAACGCCTCGGCCAGCGCGAACTGGAACGGGATGTCCTCACGGGTGTAATAGCCCATCACATACGGGCCGTTGACGCCGTCCGCCGCCCGGTGCGCGGGCAGCCACCGGTCCATCTCGCCGTTGTTCCACGCCTGGTGCTGCACGGTGTAGGCGTGGCTGGTGGACGGGATCGCCTGGGCGCTGGTGCTGTGGGTGTCCAGATGGAACGGCAGCAGGTAGCCGTCGGGGTTGACCTCGTCGGGCTGGTAGAAGACCGAGCGGCCGGTCGACAGCTTCCGCGCGTGCGGGTCGTCGAAGCCGCGGACGCCGGAGAGCGTGCCGAAGTAGTGGTCGAAGGACCTGTTCTCCTGCATCAGCATCACGACGTGCTCGATGTCACGGAGCGAAGCGTGTCGCGGCGGTCCCGCCGCGACGGCCTTCTGCACGCTGGGCGGCAGCAGGCTCAGCGCCGCGGCGCCGCCCACCACCCCCGCGGCCGAACCTAGGAGTCTGCGTCGCGTCAACTCGGGCATGAACGTCCCTCCTTGAGGAGCTTCGGAGCGGGTCCTGTCACGGACCCTTCGAAACTCTTGTGGGCATACGGCGTGGGGCGAAGGGTGAAGCCGGTGAACAAGTGAGCAACGAGCAGTAAGGGGTTGGCCAAGCCGTGACTCTCTTTACCTCGCCATTACCGCCTGTTTATGCCCTGGAGTTTCACCACACGTCCCCGTCCCGCCAGTCGCAGGTCAGCGTCCTCGCCGTGTCCAACGGCACCGCGGGGACTGGGAACACGTAGATCCAGGTGTCCACGTCGGGTGTCGCGATGACTCCCTCGCGCGGGGTCAGCGCCGACGTCGGGCCCTGCCACTGCCGCCAACCGCGCGCCGTGTAGAAGCCGGTCGCGTCCTCCGCGGCGCCCAGCGCGCCCAGTTCGTACGCGCCCCTGACGAACCGTTCGACCGCGCCCATCACGGCCGCGCCGTACCCCCGCCCCCGCCGGTCCGCGCGTACCGCGACGGCCTCCACGTATCCCGTCCGCAACGCCCGCCCGCCGTGCAGCAGCCTGCGCTGCACCACCGCGGCGTGCGCGACCAGCTCGCCGCCCTCCCAGACCATGGCGTGCGTGCCGCCCAGCGTGTGGTCCCAGTCCCCGTCGGTGAAGGCACCGTCCGGGTGGTCCATGAAGGCGTCGTCCAACAGGGCACGGATCGCGGTCAGTTCGGCCGCCGACAGCTCGGCGGTGTGCGCGGTACGTACATCGGTCATGCCGGGCGTCCTGACTGTCCGGGGCCGCCGGTACGCGACGGGCCGCCGGTACGCGACGGGCCGAGGGATGTGACGGGCCGAGGGATGTGACGGGCCCCGGACCGCGCTCGCGGTCCGGGGCCCTTGGCGCGGGGTGTCGGGTCAGCTCGTGGTGGCCGCCGCCGCGTCCGCGGCCTGGGCGCGCAGTGAACGCTCCACGCTGGAGCGGGACTCCACGACCAGCCGGCGCAGGGCGGGGGCCGGGTCGGCCGACGCCAGCCAGGCGTCGGTGGCGTCCAGGGTGGCCTGCGAGACCTGGAGGGCCGGGTAGAGGCCCACCACGATCTGCTGCGCCATCTCGTGGCTGCGCGAGTCCCAGACGTCCTTCACCGTCGCGAAGTACCGCTCGGTGTACGGGGTCAGCAGCTCGCGCTGGTCGGTCTGCACGAAGCCGCCGATCACCGCCTCCTGCACGGCGTTCGGCAGCTTGTCGTCCTCCACGACCGACGCCCAGACCGCCGCCTTGACGTCGGCGCTCGGCCGCGCCGCCCGTACCGCCGCCGCGTGCTGCTCGCCCGCCGAGGTCGGGTCGAGCGCCAGCTCCGCGTCGATCGCCTTCTCGTCCGCGCGGCCGGTCGCCGCGAGCCGGCACAGCAGCGCCCAGCGCAGATCCGTGTCGACGGCCAGCCCCTCGTACGTCACTGTGCCGTCCAACAGTCCGGCCAGGACGTCCAGTTGGGCGTCGGTACGGGCCGCGAGGGTGAACGCGCGTGCCCAGGCGAGCTGGTGGTCGCTGCCCGGCGCCGCCGTCCGCAGGTGCTCCAGCGCCGCCTCGGTCCACCGGGCCAGGCCGGTGTCGCGCCACACCGGGTCGGCGTACAGGTCGAGCGCCAGCTTCACCTGGCGGTGCAGCGACTGCACCACACCGATGTCGGTCTCCTTGCCGATGCCGTGCAGCACCAGCTCCAGGTAGTCACGGGCGGCCAGTTCGCCGTCCCGCGTCATGTCCCAGGCCGCCGCCCACACCAGCGCGCGCGGCAGCGATTCCGTGAAGTCCCCGACGTGGTCGCGGACCACGGCCAGCGACTGCTCGTCCAGCCGTACCTTCGCGTATGACAGGTCGTCGTCGTTGAGCAGGATGACGGCCGGGCGCGGCGTCCCCGCGGGGAACGGCACCTGCGTCGACTCGCCCTCGATGTCGAGTTCGACGCGCTGGGTCCTTACCAGCTTGCCGTCCACCAGGTCGTACGCGCCGACCGCGATCCGGTGCGGGCGCAGCAGGGCCTCGCCCTTCGCGCCGGCGGGCAGCGCCGGGGCCTCCTGCCGTACCGCGAGCGAGGTGACCGTGCCGTCCTCGGCCACCGTCACCTCCGGCCGCAGCACATTGATGCCCGCCGTCTCCAGCCACGCCTTCGACCAGGTCTTCAGGTCGCGCCCGGAGGTCTCCTCCAGCGCGCCCAGCAGATCCGCCAGCCGCGTGTTGCCCCACGCGTGCCGCTTGAAGTACGCCTGCACGCCCGCGAAGAACTCGTCCTCGCCCACGTACGCGACGAGCTGCTTCAGCACCGAGGCGCCCTTGGCGTACGTGATGCCGTCGAAGTTGACCAGCACGTCGTCCAGGTCGTTGATCTCCGCCATGATCGGGTGCGTGGACGGCAGTTGGTCCTGCCGGTACGCCCACGTCTTCATCGAGTTGGCGAAACTCGTCCACGAGTGCGGCCACTTCGAGCCCGGTGCGTACGCCTGGCAGGCGATCGAGGTGTACGTGGCGAACGACTCGTTCAGCCACAGGTCGTTCCACCACTCCATGGTGACCAGGTCGCCGAACCACATGTGCGCCAGTTCGTGCAGGATCGTCTCGGCCCGCGTCTCGTACGCGGCGTCCGTGACCTTCGACCGGAACACGTACTGGTCGCGGATCGTCACCGCGCCCGCGTTCTCCATCGCGCCCGCGTTGAACTCCGGCACGAAGAGCTGGTCGTACTTCGGGAAGGGGTACGCGTACGCGAACTTCTCCTCGAACCAGTCGAAGCCCTGCCGGGTGACCTCGAAGATCGCCTCGGCGTCCAGGTACTCCGCCAGCGAGGGACGGCAGTAGACGCCCAGCGGCACGCTGCGGCCGTTCCCCTCCCAACTGCTGTGCACCGACGCGTACGGGCCGACGATCAGGGCCGTGATGTACGACGAGATGCGCGGGGTCGGCGCGAACACCCACACGCCGTCCGCCGGGGGCTCGGGGGTCGGGGAGTTCGAGATCACCGTCCAGCCGGCCGGGGCCTGGACCGTGAAGGCGAAGCTCGCCTTCAGATCCGGCTGCTCGAAGCTGGCGAAAACGCGGCGGGCGTCCGGTACTTCGAACTGCGTGTACAAATATGCTTGCTTGTCGACCGGGTCGACGAACCGGTGCAGGCCCTCGCCGGTGTTGGTGTACGCGCAGTCCGCGACGACCCGCAGCTCGTTCTCGCCGGAGCGCAGGCCAGGCAGCGCGATCCGCGAGTCCTTGAACGAGGCTGCCGCGTCCAGGGGCTCGCCGTTGAGCACCACCTCGTGCACGAGGGGCGCGACCAGGTCGATGAACGTTTCCGCCCCCGCCTCGGCGGCCTCGAACCGTACGGTGGTCACCGACCGGAAGGTGCCGCCCTCCTGGGCGCCGCGCAGGTCCAGCTCGATGTCATAAGCGTCCACGGTGAGCAGGCGCGCACGCTCCTGCGCCTCCTCACGCGTGAGGTTCGTACCAGGCACGGTGGCCCACTCCTTCTCGTCAGATGAGACGCCCATCCTCGCACGGGCGCGATTCCGTCCTACGGTTCGCCGTTCTGGGCCTGTCTTTTCCCGCCCGCCCACCCGTGCGGGTGCTTTCTCCGTCTGCGGGTGCCGCCTGTGCCTGGTCGGTGCCGGGCCGGGGTACCTCCTCGAAATCCGTAACACCTGGCCCCTCGTATCCGGTGACGTTCCTGTCAACGTATTTCTGCGGGGGCACCCCGCCCCGTCCCCTCCTCGCCCGTCGGCGTCCGCCTGTCCGGTGGGGGTGGCCGGGAGGGGGGCGGGCTACTGGACGGTCGTGTCGGCTACGAGTTCGGCGAGCTCGAAGCGGTACTCGAATTGCTTCATGTAGCCCTCGACGCGGAGAACGTACGTCCGGTCGGAGCACTTGAACACCTGCCTGCGCCGGGGTTTGCGCACGTCGCGGTCGAAGGTGTTCACCAGGTTGAGGAAGACGACCGGCGCCTCCTCGTGGCTGGCCTCGAACTCAGTGAGGGCGTCCACCCGATAGGGCCCGTGAGGCGAACCGCCGACCGGGCTTATCAGGACCATCCATCGGGCCACGCCAGCTCCTCGCCCATCGCATGAGAGTGATCAACACCCCCCATTCCACCCGACCCGGCCAACGACCACCAACATCCCCATCCCCTGCGCCCCAGCAGCCCACCAGCAGCGCAGCCCCCCACAACCGTGCACCCCCCGACCTGCCCCAACCCCACCCGCCCCCCACCATCCGCCATGCACCCGCCGCCGTACCCAAACCCACCCACCCCCCACCGGACCGTCGGACGCCGCCGTACCCGAGCCCCACCCACCCCCCTCCCCGGCAACCCCTACCGGCAGGCGGACGCCGATGGACCCGGAGGGGACGGGGCGGGGTGCCCCCGCAGAAATACGTTGACAAGAAGGTCACCGGATACGCGGGGCCAGGTGATACGGATTTCGAGGAGGTACCCCGGGCCGGGACCGACCAGGCACAAGCGGCACCCGCAGACGAGCAAAACACCCGCACGGGTGGGCGGGCGGGAAAAGACAAACCCACGGCGGCAGCCGTCACGCCGGGGCGGGGGTTGTCCCCACCATGGGGAGGCCGGGGGACGTCATGGTTCGGGGGAGCGCGGCTCCGTAGCGTCGGGAGGGTCGGGAAACGGGCTGAGCTGAGGGGAAAGAGATGGCGTCGCGGCGCGAGCGGAAGCGGGCACAGAAGGCGGCGGACGCCGAAACGACGGGCGCGCCGGCCGCGGCGTACGCGGTGGAGCTGAGAGGCGTGCGGCGGACGTACGGGCGGGGAGACGCGGCGGTGCACGCGCTGCGCGGCATCGATCTGGGGCTGCCCCGCGGCAGCTTCACGGCGGTGATGGGCCCCTCGGGGTCGGGGAAGAGCACGTTCCTACAGTGCGCGGCCGGACTGGACCGGCCGAGCGCCGGGCACGTGCTGCTGGGCGGGGTGGAGATCACCGCGCTGAGCGAGAAGCGGCTGACGGAGCTGCGGCGCAGCCGCATCGGGTTCGTGTTCCAGTCGTTCAATCTGCTGCCGTCGCTGACCGTGCAGCAGAACGTCCAGCTTCCGCGGCGCCTGGCGGGCGAGCGCCCCGACCGGCGCCGGGTGGCGGAACTGCTGGCCCAGGTGGGCCTGGAAGGCCACGGAAGGCGCCGCCCCGGCCAGCTCTCCGGCGGGCAGCAGCAGCGCGTGGCCATCGCGCGGGCGCTGGTCACGGAGCCGGACGTGATCTTCGCGGACGAGCCGACGGGGGCGCTGGACACGGGTACGGCCCGCGAGGTGCTGGGGCTGCTGCGGGACGCGGTGAACGGGCTCGGCGCGACGGTGGTGATGGTGACGCACGACCCGGTGGCGGCGTCGTACGCGGACCGCGTGCTGTTCCTGGCGGACGGCTCCTTCGCGGACGAGCTGCGGCACCCCGAGCCGACGGCGGTCGCGGACCGGATGGTGGCGCTGACCCAGCGCGAGGCCGGGCGCGGCGCGGGACGGGTGGGGGCGGCGGCATGAACGGCCTGGCCCGCGCCTCCGTGCGCTTCAGGCCCGCGTCCTTCGTGGGCACCTTCGTCGCGCTGCTGTTCGCGTCCGCCGTCATCACGGCGTGCGGCAGCATGCTCCAGACCGGGATCACGGCGCATGTGAAGCCGGTGCGGTACGCGGCCACGCCCGTCGTGGTGGCGGCCGACCCGTCGGCGCGGATCACCACGGGGCACGGCGACGACGCCGACAGCGACGCGGCGTCGCTGCCGGACCAGCCCCGCGTGGACACGGCGCTCGCCGACCGCATCGCCCGCGCGCCGGGCGTGTCGGCGGCCGTGCCCGACACGGCCTTCCCGGTGCAGTCGAAGACGCTCCCGCCGCTGACCGGCCGCGACTGGTCGGCCCACGCGATCGACGCGAGCACGGTGGTGCGGGGCAGCGCGCCCGGTAGGGGTGAGGTCGCCCTGTCGGCGGCCACCGCACGGGCGGCGCACGTCGGCGTCGGCGACACCCTCACGCTGACCGCCCCGACGGGCGCGGCCACGTACAAGGTCTCGGGCCTGACCGACACGAAGGACGGGACCAAGGCCAGCGCCAGGGCAAGTGTCACAGCCGGCGCCGGCGCCTCGGCCTACTTCGCCGACCCCGTCGCCGACCGCCTGTCCGGACACCCGGGCCGCACCGACGCCATCGCCGTACTGCCCAAGAGCGGTGTGGACACGGACGAGCTGGCCCGGCAGGTGACGGCCGCGCTCAAGGGCGCCTCCGGCGGAAAGGACGCCCCCGGCGGAAAGGGCGCCCCCGGCGACACGGCGAAGGTGCGTACCGGCGACGGCCGCGGTCTCGCCGAGCACCCGGAGCTGGCCGAGGGCAAGGAGATGCTGACGGCGATCGGCGCCTCGTTCGGCGGGATCGCCACGGCGACGGCCGTGTTCGTGGTGATGGGCACCGTCGCGCTGGCGATCGGCCAGCGCGGCCGGGAGATCGCGCTGCTGCGCGCCGTCGGCGCGACCCCGCGGCAGATCCGCCGCACCGTGGCGACCGAGGCGATGCTGGTGGCGCCGATCGCGGGCGCCGCGGGCATCCTGCCCGGCGTCGCGCTGGCCCGCTGGTGGGTGAGGCAGCTCGTCCACCGCGACGCCGTCCCGGCCGGGGTGACGCTCAGCACCGGCTGGATCCCGATGGTGAGCGCGGTCGGCGCGGGCCTGCTCGCGGCACTGGCCGCCGGATACCTGGCCGCCCGCCGCCCGTCGAAGGCGCGGCCGAGCCAGGCGCTCGGCGAGGCCGCGGTGGAGCGCCGCAGGCCCGGCGTCATCAGGACCGTGCTCGGCGCCGCGGCCGTCGCGGGCGGCTGCGTCCTGGCCGCCGTCGCCGCGCACACCACGGGCGAGGACGCCGCGAACGTCGCCCTCGGCATCGTCTTCTGCTTCATGGTCGGCGTGGCCTTCCTCGGGCCCGTCGTGGCCTGGGCCGCCGCCGCCCTCCTCGGCCTGCCGCTGCGCGCGGGCGGCGCCGCCTCGCAGCTCGCCGCCGCCAACAGCCGGGCCAACGCCCGCAGGCTGGCCTCCGCGATCACCCCGATCGTGCTGGTCACCGCCTTCTGCGGCACGCTCCTGTGCATGCAGGGCTCGCTCAGGCACGAGGCGGCCCGCCAGATCAAGGACGGCGTCGTCGCCGACCAGGTGCTCGGCTCGTCCGGCGCCGGAGTGGCCGCCGACACCGCGCGGCGCGCCGCGAAGGTGCCCGGCGTGGACGGCACGGTCGGCGTCCTGCGCACCGGCGCGCTCTACCGGGCGTCCGGCTCGCTCAACTCCGCGTCCCTGCTGGGCGTTTCAGGCGATCCGGGCAAGCTGCCCGACGTCCTCCAACTGGGCCTCAAGACCGGTTCGTTGAGCGCGCTGACCGGTGACGGCCGGACCGTGGCCGTGGATTCGCTGCTCGCCGGTACGGCGAAGGTGAAGGTCGGCGACCGGATCCCGCTGTGGCTCGGCGACGGCACCCAGGTGCGGCCCACGGTCGTGGCGACGTACGAACGCGGCCTGGGCATCGGCCAGTTGCTGATGCCGCGCGCGGCCGTCGCCGACCACGCGCGGACGGCGTACGACACGCAGGTGCTGGTGCACGACGCGCCCGGCGCGGACCGTACGGCCGTCGAGCGGGACCTGTCGCGGCTGGGCGTCGCCGGGCTCACGGTCACCGACCGTGCCGGGTACCGCCAGCAGGCAGACAAGGAGCTGGAGTTGAACGCCTGGGCCAACAGCGTCATGGCCGCCGTCCTCGGCGGATTCGCCGCGGTCGCCGCCGCGAACACGCTGGTGATGACGGTGCTCGACCGGCGCCGCGAGGTCGCGCTGCTGCGGCTGGCGGGCACCACACGCCGCCAGGTGCTCGGCATGGTCCGCCTGGAGGCGCTGCTGGTCGCCGCGGCCGGGCTGCTGATCGGCGGCGCCAT
Source organism: Streptomyces sp. CBMA29 (assembly GCF_014596445.1). Taxonomy (GTDB): domain Bacteria; phylum Actinomycetota; class Actinomycetes; order Streptomycetales; family Streptomycetaceae; genus Actinacidiphila. Next base: position 32,642 of record NZ_MECL01000111.1, read on the forward strand.
CGCGTGGATCACCCTCGTCCCGATCGCCCGCGGTCTGACCGGCGCGAGCCCGTACATCCCGCCGGGCACGGCTCTCGGCCTCGCGGGCGCCGCGACGGTCCTCGGCCTGCTGTCCACCGCCCTTCCGGCCCGCGCGCTGCTGCGCGCCAACCCGGCGGCGGCGGGCGCGGCCCGCGAATAGGCCCTCCGGGCAGGGGAGTCGAGCCGCACTCCCCGTGCCCCGTACGCCGAGTGGGGCGGCCGTCACGAAGACGGCCGCCCCACTCGGCGTACGACACACGGGGGGTGCGGAGCCGAAAGCCCCGCACCCCCCAAAAGACAACTCCGTTACGGCGTCGTCTTCGTGATGATCACGCTGCCCTTGCCCGCCACCGAACCGCGCGCGTTGAGCAGTTGCACCTCACCGAAGAACTTGCGTCCCTCGGGCGCCGCGGCCGAGGCCAGGAGCGAGGCCGAGACCTTGGCGGAGGCGCCGTGCGGCAGGTTGACGGTGGTGGTGTCGTCCACCGTGACCGTACCGAGGGCGTCGGAGAAGTAGACGTCCTCGTAGTCGTAGGTGGTCGTCCCAGCCGGTACGGCGTACGCGTCCACCTCGAAGGTGTACGTGCCCGCGGGCGGGTTGGCCAGGCTGACCCGCTCGTCGGAGCCGCCGCTGGCGGATTGCGCGACGAGCACCCCGTCCCGGTAGACGTACAGGTCGAGGTCGGCGGCCGTGTCGGACGTCGCGCCGATCGACACGTCGAGCCGGGAGACGCCGGGGCCGAGCGTCAAGGTGGTGGTCTGCGTGTCACCGTCGGCGATCGTCGGCTTGGCGGTGAACGCCGAGCCGAGCGGGCCGCCCTTGAGCTTGCCCTGGATCGGGGCGAAGCCGTTGGTGACCGTCCAGTCGACCGGGGTCGGCGTGCCGACCTTGGCCTCGGGAACCGTCTTGACCGCCGGGTCGAAGGCCACGCCGAGCAGCGTCACCGACAGGTTGTACGGGTTGTCGAGCTGCGGCGAGGTGCGGCGCGCCTCGACCGCGATCTCCCACACGCCCGGCATCGGGTTGGCGTAGGAACGCACGTCCGGGCGGCACTTGTTGTTGGGGTTGTCGTAGTTCGGGTAGCAGTCGATGGTCTGGGTCGAGTCGAGCGGCACACCGTACGGGTGCATCGTCAGGAACCGGGTCTGGCTGCCGGTCTTGAGCCCGTCCATGGCGACCTCCAGCGAGGTCGCGCCCGCCGGGACCGTCACGAAGTACGACCGCGTGGTGTCGCGTTCGATGCTGCCGGAGCGGGTCAGCGTGTACGACGGGCTCGCGACCGGAGCGGAGACGAGCACGGCGGCCGACATCTGCGAGTCGATGCCGCGGGTCAGCGGGTCGTCGATGTTCAGCAACGCGCTGTGCGCGCCCGCCGACTTCGGCTTCGCGGTGACCTTCACGGTGACCGGCTTGTTCAGCGGCAGCAGCACCAGCGGGCTGGCCACCTTGAACGTGCCGTCGTTGTGCGCCCAGGTGAGCGTGTGCAGTTGGGCCCAGACGGGACCGCTGGTACGGGTCACGGTGACGTTGTACGTACGCGACTGCCCGGCCTGGAGGCCGCCTTCACGGTCGTACACGCCCGTGCCGAAGCCCGGGGTGACGAGGTAGTCCTTCAGCACCGTGTTGACCGGTGCCTTGACCGTGTACGTGTTGGTCTTGCCGCCCTGCCTGAGCAGGTTCCAGGCCGGACCGACGGCGATGAGACCGGCGCCCTGCTCGATGGTCTGCGTGCCGGGGATCGACTTGGCGGTGCTGGTCAGCGCGGTACGGAGCTGCGCGGGGCTGACCGTCAGGTGCTTGGCCTTGGCCGCGGACAGCAGCAGCGCGGAGGCTCCGGCGGCCTGCGGGGACGCCATTGAGGTGCCCTGGAGCATCGCGTAGCCGGGCGGCAGGGTGTAGCCCGCCTCCTTCACCGGCCCGCCCGGCTCCCAGGTCGGGATGGTGTTGATGGACGCGCCGGGCGCGCTGATGACCGGGGCGAGGCCGCCGTCCTCACGCGGACCGCGCGAGGAGAAGGGCATCATCGAGTACGGAACGGTCATCTGCGAGCCGTAGTTGGCCGCCCAGGTCTCCTTGGAGATGGACGCGCCGACGCTGAGCACGTGGTCCGCGAGGCCGGGGTCGCCGATGGTGTTGACGCCGGGGCCGTCGTTGCCCGCGGAGATCACGAGCTGTATGCCGTAGGTGTCGATCAGCTCCTTGTAGAGCTGGTCGCGGGCGCTGGCACCGTCGTTGAGGGCGCCGAGACCGCCGATGGACATGTTGACCACGTCCACGTGCCGGTTGACCACCAGGTCGATCATGCCCTCGGTGAGCGCGATGCTGGTGCAGCCGCCGCTCCAGGTGCAGGCGCGCGAGGAGACGATCTTCGCGCCGGGCGCCGCGCCGTTCATCTTGCCGCCGAACAGGCTGTTGGCGGAGGTGATGCCCGCCACGTGCGTGCCGTGCTCGGACTCCACGACGCCGATGTTCACGAAGTCCGCGGTCTTGCCGACCCAGGTCCCGCCGTAGGGGTCCATGGGCACGTTCTTGCGGATCTCGATGGTGAACGGGATCGACTCGGAGATCGGCGTCGCCGGGTTGTCGGTGCCGAAGTGGCCGATCTGGAAACCGTCCTTGTACGGCTTCATCGCGGTGTCGTCCGTGAAGTCGCCGTTGTCGTTCAGGTCCACGCGGACCGTACCGGCGGCCGGGTCGTACAGCACGCCCCACTTGTCGGTGGTGTCGCCGTCGCGGTTCAGGTCGCCGTTCATGTCGCCGCCGATGGTGGCGGATTCGGCGAACGTGCTGAAGTAGTAGTTCCCCGCGGGCGCCTTCCAGGTGCGTCCCGAGGAGGTGAAGCTCGGGCCGGAGACCGCGGTCACCATCGGGCGCCAGGTGGCGTCGCCGTCGAGGATCGGGTCGGTCGCGGTGATCCAGTCGACGATCTTGCGCTCACCGGTGCTGGTCTTCTGGAGCGCCGGGTGGCCGATGTCCACACCCGAGTCCAGGATGCCGATGGTCACGCCCCGGCCGTCGTACTTCGGGTTGTCCTTGACGAAGTCGACCGCGCCGGTCTCGAACGCCGGCTGGTACGGGTTCTTGGCCGGGGTGTCCTTGCCGGGACCGGGGTACGTCGTCGCCGACGCCTTCCCGTTCCTGGCCGCCGCCGCGGTGGTGTCCGCCGCCGGGGTCGGGTCGTCGAGCTTGATCTCCTGCTTGAGGTCGATCGCGATGACCGAGGACAGCTTCTGCGCCGCCGCGATGGCCTGGTCCGCCTTGCCGGTCGGCACGGTGGCCCGCACATAGCCGATCTTGTCGTACCGCAGACCCACGCTGGCGCCCTGCGCGTCCAGCTTGTCGGCGACCTGGCCGGTGCTGCCGGGCTTGGTGGCGACCATGAAGGTGACGTTCTTGTCGCCGTCCGCCTTGGCCTTGGCCAGCAGCGAGGCGTCCGCGGACCCGAGCTTGTCCGCGCCTCCTGCCTTGTCGGCGGTGCCCTTGTCCGGCGAGCCGGGGCCGGGCGCGGGGGTGGAGGAGGGCGACGAGGGCGAGGCGGGCGCGTCCGCGACCGCGAGCGCGGGCCCGGCGGCCGACAGCGCGGCAACCAGACCCGCGGCCAGCGCGATACGGGCCGCGCGTCTCTTGCCGGGAATGTGAGCGAGTGGCATGGGCATCCCTGTTCGGACCGAGGTGGTCTGTTCGGAAAACGGAGCCGGTCGATCGCTCACATTGCTGGAATTGACTCCCCTTTGGGGAGTGTTGACCGTCCAATGGTCTGGGCATGACGTGTTTCCGCCAACCGCCATCAGGACGAATACGGTACGGGCCGGGGTAAATCGCCGGGACCCCGCTTCCTCGTGTGACGGGTGGTCATCTCGGGGTGACCACCACATACGCGGCGGGTGTCCGGTCTGCGGACGCCATCAGCGCGGTCCTGACGATCGCCGCCTGCTGCTCCGCGCAGTCCCTCAGCTTGGCCGGGGTGAGGTGGATGACGGTGATGCCCAGCGCCTCCAGACGCTCCCGCTCACGGGCGTAGCGCGACCACACGGCGTCGTCCTCGGCGTTCTCGAAACCGTGCTCGAAGGCCCGGTCGAAGAGCTGGTCGAAGGCGCCGCCGGGACCGTACGTGCCACCCGGTCCGTACGCGTCGCCGTCCCCGTACGCGTCCGTCGCGTACACGTCCCCATGACTGTCCTCGCCCGCCGCCTGGCCCGGCCGTACGGTGCGCGCGTCGATCTCCACCGCCACCGCGTGCTCCGGCCAGTACGCGTCGACCCCGCCCAGCGGCGGCCCGCCCGGCAGCCGCAGGTCGACGTTCCACACCGGGTCGGGCAGCGCGTGGCAGCGCACCATCGCGATCAGCCGGTCCTCGGCGACCGACCGGCCCTCGGCGAGCAGCGCGTCCACCGCCGCCGCCACCTGCGGCCGGTCCAGCAGCCGCGCGTGCTCCAACTCCTCCAGCACCGCGCCCGCGTCACAGTGCCCGCCGCGCACCGCCTCGGTCAGCAGCCGCCGCACCGTCCCGGCGTCGTCCAGTTCCGCGACGGCGTCGGCCAGGGCGCGCGGCACCGGCGCGCAGGGCAGTCCGGTGACCTCCTGCGGGCGGGGCAGCGCGTTCGTCCTGCGGATCGCCACGTCGCCCGCGTCGCGCAGCCTGCGCTGCCGCGGCACCAGGACGTCGATCCGGGGCAGCCCCGGCAGTGGCGGCACCGAGGAGAAGCGGTGCAGGGCGAGTGCGGCCAGTCCGGTCACCATCGCTTCCCGGCCGCCGCCGAGCGGGCCGTGCGCTCCCGGATCGCGGCCCGCGTACAGCAGCGCCGCCTCCAGTCGCTCCGCGCTGTTCGGCGGGCCGGAGTGCAGCAGGTACACCTGCGGCAGCACCTGTTGCCATGGCCCTCCCGGGCGGCACCGCTGCGCGATCACGCCTGGTGTCACGCCGCGCTCCCTGAGCTGACGGATCGTCAAGACGCTGTGGCCGGTGCGGAGGTGGTCGGCGGAGCGGTGTGTGTGGGGGTTCTCGATGCTCATGCCGTGGTCGTTCCCGCCGCCGGCCCCGTCACTAACCGCTGTTACACGCCCGTCGACAAACCCGGACAACCCCGGGCTAAAGTCCACGTGTTCGGATGCCGAGCTTACCTTTTCACCTATTCGGGTGACCCCCTCCGGGGGCTTGTCTTTTCCCGCCCGCCCACCCGTGCGGGTGCTTTCTCCGTCTGCGGGTGCCGCTTGTGCCTGGTCGGTCCCGGGCCGGGGTACCTCCTCGAAATCCGTATCACCTGGCCCTGCGTATCCGGTGCCGTTCTTGTCAACGTATTTCTGCGGGGGCACCCCGCCCCGTCCCCTCCCGGTACGTCGGCGTCCGCCTGCCGGTGGGGGTTGGCCGGGGAGGGGGTGGGTGGGCCAGGGTGCGGCGGCGGGTGTCGGTTCGCTGTGGCTGGGGGGTGGTCTCAAGGACCGGTGACGGCGCCGCGCAGCTGTTCGTCCACCGTGGGGATTGGCGGAGGCCGGCTGTCTTCTGGCGCCCGTCCGTCTGCGGACCGTCCGAGGGCGTCGCCCAGCGCCCTGGGCGGAGGACGCTCGGGGCGCCCTCGCGGTCTTTGACACCCCTGCCCGGCCCCCCTCCGCCACCCACGTGGACAGGCGGATGCCGACGTACCCGGGCCCACGCCCCCTCCCGCGCTGCCCGGCCGGACGGCCGGGTGGCGCAGGGCCCGGTCCCCACCCACCCCCCTCCCGGCAACCCCCACCGGACAGGCGGACGCCGATGTGTCCGAGCCCACCCACGCCCCTCCCGGCAACCCCCACCGGACAGGCACCCGCCGCCGTACCCGAGCCCACCCACCCCCGCCCCCCCTCAGCCACAGCGGACAGGCGGACGCCGACGGGCGAGGAGGGGACGGGGCGGGGTGCCCCCGCAGAAATACGTTGACAAGAAGGTCACCGGATACGAGGGGCCAGGTGTTACGGATTTCGAGGAGGTACCCCGGACCGGCACCGACCAGGCACAAGCGGCACCCGCAGACGAACAACACACCCGCACGGGCGGGCGGGCGGGAAAAGACAAGCCCGCGTCAGCTCACCGCAGGGACTGGGCACGCAGCGCGCGGGCGAGGTCGTCGCGGGACTCAACGACCAAGCGCCGCAAGGCGGGTGCCGCGTCGGCGCGGGACGAGAGCCACGCGTCGGCCGCGGCCAGCGCCTCCGACCCCTGGTGGTGCGGGAACAGACCCCGCACCACCGCCATACCGATCTCGATCGACCGCTCGCCCCAGACGCGCTCGACGCAAGCGAAGTACGGCTCGACGTACGGCGCGGTCAACCCCCGCTGCCCCGGCTGCGCGAAGCCCGCGATGGTGGCCTCGACCAGGGCGTTGGAGAGCCGGTCGGAGTCCACGACATCGGCCCAGGCCGCCGCCTTGACCTGCGCGGAGGGCCGGGCGGCCAGACAGCGCACCTCGTGCCGGTGACCGGAGGCGGTGTCGTCGCGGGAACGCTCGGCCGCGACCGCCGCCGCGTCCGCGTCGCCCTCGGCGGTGAGGGTCTCGAGGAACGTCCAGCGCAGTTCCTGGTCGACGTCGAGTCCGTCGATCTTCGCCGAGCCGTCCAACAACCCGCGCAGCAACTGGAGATCGGCCGCCGACGAGGCCACCGAGGAGAAGAACCGCGCCCACGCCAACTGGTGACCGCTGCCCGGCTCCGCCTGCCGCAGCTCCCGCAGCGCGCCCTCGGCGAGCGACCTGGCGGCCTCCTCGCGGTAGTCCGGCGCCACGTAGTGCGACAGCGCCGAGCGGGCCTGCTGGTGCAGCGACTGGAGCACCCCGATGTCGCTCTCGGAGCCCGCGAAGAGCAGCACGAGACCGAGGTAGTCACGGGCGGGCATGAGCCCGTCACGGGTCAGATTCCACACCGCCGACCACGCCAGCGCCCGCGCCAACGGGTCGGTGAGGTCGCCGAGATGGGCGCGCAGCGTGTCAAGCGACACCTCGTCGAAGCGGATCTTGCAGTACGTCAGGTCGTCGTCGTTGACCAGCACCAGCTCGGGCCGGTCCTGCCCGGCCAGGCCGTCCACCACGGTCACCGGGCCCGACACGTCGGTCTCGACCCGCGCGTACCGTTCGAGCGCGCCGCCCGGCACCCGCCGGTACAGGCCCACCGCGACGCGGTGCGGGCGCAGTTCGGGGTGCGACTCGGCAGCGGTCTGGAGCACCGACAGTTCGGTGATCTTCCCGTCGGCCCCGTAAACCACCTGCGGGGTCAGGGAGTTGACGCCCGCCGTCTCCAGCCACGCGCGCGACCACCGCGCCATGTCGCGGCCCGAGGTCTCGGCCAGCACCGCCAGCAGGTCGGCGAGCGTGGTGTTGCCGTACGCGTGCCGCTTGAAGTACCGGCGCGCCGCCTCCAGGAAGGCGTCGCGGCCCACGTACGCGACGAGCTGCTTGAGCACCGAGGCGCCCTTGGAGTACGTGATGCCGTCGAAGTTCAGCTTCGCGTCCTGGAGGTCGCGGATGTCGGCGACCACCGGGTGCGTGGAGGGGAGTTGGTCGGCGCGGTACGCCCACGCCTTGCGCCGGTTGGCGAAGGTGATCCACCCGGCGTCGTACTGCGTGGCCTCCACCATCGCGAAGGCGCCCATGAAGTCCGCGAAGGACTCCTTCAGCCACAGGTCGTCCCACCAGCGCATGGTGACCAGGTCGCCGAACCACATGTGCGCCATCTCGTGCAGGATCACATTGGCCCGGCCCTCGTACGACGCGCGGGTGACCTTGCCGCGGAAGACGAACTCCTCCCGGAAGGTGACACATCCGGGGTTCTCCATCGCGCCGATGTTGTACTCGGGCACGAACGCCTGGTCGTACTTCCCGAAGGGGTACGGGTAGTCGAAGTTGTCGTGGAAGAAGTCCAGGCCCTGCTTGGTGACCGTGAAGATCTCGTCCGCGTCGAAGTGCCGGGCCAGCGACCTGCGGCACAGCGCGCTCAACGGCACGTCGAGCACCGCCCGGTCCTCGAAGGTCCGCGAGTAGTGGTCGTGCTCGACGTGGTACGGGCCCGCGACGACCGCCGTGATGTACGTCGAGATCGGCTGCGTCGGCAGGAAGCGCGACACCGCGCCGTCGCCGCCTTCGTACGGCACCGGCTCGCCCTCCGGCGCGCTGTTGCTCAGCACCGTCCAGCCCTCGGGCGCGGTCACCTGGAAGGTGAACGGCGCCTTCAGGTCGGGCTGTTCGAAGTTCGCGAAGACGCGGCGCGCGTCGGCGGGCTCGTACTGCGTGTACAGATAGACCTCGCCGTCCTCCGGGTCCTCGAAGCGGTGCAGCCCCTCACCGGTCCTGCTGTACGCGCAACGCGCGTCGACCACGAGGGTGTTGCGCTCCGCGAGGTCGTCCAGCGCGATCCGGGTGCCGTCGAAGACGGCCGCCGGGTCCAGCTCCCGGCCGTTGAGCCGGACGGAGGTGACGGCCGGGGCGAGCAGGTCCGCGAAGGACGAGGCGCCGGGCCGCGAGCACCGGAAGTCGATCACGGTCGTCGACCGGAAGGTGCGGTCCCCGTCCGCGTCGGCCGGGTCCACCGCCGACCGTACGTCGAGGGCCACGTCGTAGCGCTCGACGGACAGGATCGAGGCCCGCTCACGGGCCTCCTCGCGGCTGAGGTTCTCGCCGGGCACGGGCGACTCCTTTGTCTGTTCTCACAGGCCCCGCGGGTCTGTGGGCTCATGGGCGGCCCCGGGGGTCTCCCGGGTGGTCACAGCGTTCCGCATCCTCCCACGGGGGGTGTACGGGGGAGGGGTACGGGGAATGCCGTCGCGCCGGTCGCGCGTTGTGCGTCACACAGGACTCATGTCCCCGTGAGCCCGCATGCCCGGCGTGCCGATCGGCACGCCCCGGCACGATCCGTTCGAGGAGTACGCAGTGACCGCGACAGCCCCCGAGACCGACAACCGGCCAGGCAACGACAAGACCCCGGCCGACTTCTGGTTCGACCCGCTGTGCCCCTGGGCGTGGATGACCTCCCGCTGGATGCTGGAGGTCGAGAAGGTCCGCCCGGTCGAGGTGCGCTGGCACGCCATGAGCCTGGCCGTGCTCAACGAGGACAAGCTCGACACGCTGCCCGAGGAGTACGCCACCTTCCTGCGCGACGCGTGGGGCCCGATCCGGGTCGTCGTCGCCGCCCAGCAGAAGTACGGCGAGGAGTACGTGGGCCGGCTCTACACCGCTCTGGGCACCCGCTTCCACAACCAGGGCCTGCCCAAGACCCGCGAGACCGTCGTCGCCGCGCTCGAAGAGGTCGGCCTGCCCGCCGACCTCGCCGACTACGCGGACTCCGACGAGTACGACACCGAGCTGCGCGCCTCCCACAAGGAAGGCATCGACAAGGTCGGCCAGGAGGTCGGCACCCCCGTCATCGCCGTCCCCGGCGCCGACGGCGAGCAGGTCGCCTTCTTCGGCCCCGTCGTCACCCCGACGCCTCGTGGCGAGGACGCCGCCAAGCTCTGGGACGGCACCCTGCTGGTCGCCTCGATCCCCGGCTTCTACGAGATCAAGCGCACCCGCACCAAGGGCCCGAGCTTCGAGTGACGCTCGGCCCCCTTCGCTTTCAAGGGCGCGGCCCGGGTACCCGCCTTCACCCTCAAGCTCGCTGAGGGGGTTCGCCTTGCGTCAGGGCTCCACCGGCCCGGTGGTCGGGTGACAACCCGACTGCCCCGCCGGTGCCGGTGGTGCCCTGCGCGGGGATAGGCGAACCCCACAAGCGGGGTGACCTCGCGGGGGAGCGGCGTCATCAGGGTCGTGGACGTGAGATGTCTCACGAGAGACCGCGGCGACCTGCTGAAACGCGCGGGCGGCGGAAGTCGTTCGGGTGCCCGTGCGGAGCACCGAAGTCTCCAACCGGTCGCTCGCGGCTTTGTTCCCTTCTCACGATGATCACGCTCGGCCGCCTGCGTTAGCGTCACGGTGTCCCCGACCGTCCTCACCCCGCGGAGTACCGATGACCACCGCCGAATCCGTCGCCGTCTCCCGAGCACCCGGAGCGGTCCTGGCCGACCTGCTGCCCGCCTCGCGCGTCCGCGACACCGCCCTGGTCGTCGGCGGCGCCGTGCTCACCGGCCTGGCCGCGCAGCTCTCGGTCCCGGTGCACGGCTCGCCCGTCCCGGTCACCGGCCAGACCTTCGCCGCGCTGCTGGTCGGCACCGCCCTCGGCGCCCGCCGCGGCTTCGCCGCCCTCGCCCTGTACGCCGGCGCCGGGGTCGCCGGGCTCCCCTGGTTCTCCGAGGGCGCCTCCGGCTGGTCCATGCCCAGCTTCGGCTACATCCTCGGCATGCTCCTGGCCTCCGGCGTGGTCGGCGCCCTCGCCCGCCGCGGCGGTGACCGCACCGTCGCGCGCACCGCGGGCGTCATGGTCCTCGGCTCCGCCGTGATCTACGCGGTCGGCGTCCCCTACCTCGCCTGGTCCGCCCACCTGTCCGCCTCGCAGGCCGTCTCCCTCGGCCTGACCCCGTATCTGCTGGGCGACGCGCTCAAGGCCGTCCTGGCGATGGGCCTGCTCCCCGCGGCCTGGCGGCTCACCCGGTAGGGCACCCCCGCTCCGGCCCCCAGGACATGCAAAACTCATCGCATGCGCGTTTACCTCGGGTCCGATCATGCCGGTTTTGAACTCAAGAACCACCTCGTGGAGTGGCTGACCCTCCACGGCCACGAGCCCGTGGACTGCGGGCCGCACATCTACGACGCGGTGGACGACTACCCGCCGTTCTGCCTGCGGGCGGCCGAGGGCGCGGCGGGGGAGCCGGGCAGCCTCGGCATCGTGATCGGCGGGTCGGGCAACGGCGAGCAGATCGCCGCGAACAAGGTCAAGGGCGTCCGCGCGGCCCTGGCGTGGAGCGAGCAGACCGCGTCGCTGGCGCGGGAGCACAACGACGCGAACGTGCTGAGCATCGGCGGCCGGATGCACACCGAGGCCGAGGCCGCGAAATTCGTGGAGATCTTCCTCACCACCCCGTACTCGCACGAGGAGCGCCACCAGCGCCGTATCGACATGCTGAGCGCGTACGAGGCCACCGGTGAGCTGCCGCCGGTCCCGGACCACCACCCCCGCCAGGGCTGACGCGGGCGATGCCGGAAGGCCACACGATCCACCGCCTGGCCGCCGACCACCGCGAGCGGTTCGGCGGCGGGGCGGTCCGGGCGAGCAGCCCGCAGGGCAAGTTCTCCGACAGCGCCGCGCTGGTCGACCGGCAGGTGCTGGAGAGCGCGGAGGCCCACGGCAAGCACCTGTTCCTGGGCTTCGGCGCGGCCGGCTGGGTGCACATCCACCTCGGCCTGATCGGCAAGGTCACCTTCGGCGACGGCAAGGCGCCGCCGCCGACCGACACCGTACGGCTGCGGCTGGCGAACCGCGCGCACTGGGCGGATCTGCGCGGCCCGGCCGCCTGCGAGCTGATCACCGAGCCGGAGAAGCGGGCGATACACGACCGCCTCGGCCCCGACCCGCTGCGGCCGGGCGACGACCCCGAGCGGGTGTGGCCGCGGCTGTCCCGCTCCCGGATCAGCGTCGCCGCGCTCCTGATGGACCAGAAGCTCATCGCGGGCGTCGGCAACGTCTACCGCGCCGAAGTGCTCTTCCGGCACGGCGTCGCCCCGTTCCTGCCGGGGCGCGAACTGCCGCGTCAGCACTGGGACGCGATGTGGTCCGATCTGGTGACGCTGATGCGCGAGGGCGTACGGACCAACCGCATCGACACCGTGCGCCCCGAGCACACCCCCGAGGCGATGGGCCGCCCGCCGCGCCACGACGACCACGGCGGCGAGGTGTACGTCTACCGGCGCACCGGACAGCCCTGCCTGGTCTGCGGCACCGAGATCCGCACCCGGCCGCTCGCGGCCCGCAATCTCTTCTGGTGCCCGGTCTGCCAGCCCGGGGACCCGACGACGCGCTGAAAGAGCCGACGGATCTCAGAAGCCGTGCGACAGCCACGGCTGGACGTCACCGCGGAACGCCCTGGACGCCTCCGCCAGCGCCCCCGGGCGCAGTTCGGTCACGAGCCCCGCGTCCGCCTGCCCGCGCAGCGTCGGCCCGCCGAGGTAGGCCGCGCCCAACTCCTTGACGGACAGCGCCAGATCGGCCGCGTCCGTGGTCCGCTCGCAGGTCGCGCCCTTCGCGTCGCCCGACAGCCGCCAACGCCCGGCGTTCCAGGGGCAGAAGCCGTCCTCCACCTCCAGCACCACATCCACCGGGGCGGTGTACGTCCGCGCCTCCAGCGCCTCGCCGAGATTCACCAGGCGCACGTGCAGGCTGTCGCGGACGGCCAGTTCACCGCGCCGCACGTCGGTCAGGAGGTGCAGCAGCGGGTCGTCGACCGGCCGGTTGTAGAACGCCACCCGCGAGGTCAGGTCGATGGAGGACAGATAGCGCCACAGCGCCGCGTAGACCACCGGGTCCAGCGCCTCGACGTCGCTCAGCTTCACGATGTTGTCGGGACCGAAGGAACTCCACGACAGCTTCACCGAGTAGCGCGCGTAACCGCGTACCTCACCGTCCACCTCGGCCACCACGCACAGCCGCTCGCCCGCGCCGTCCCGGCTCCCCGGGGCGTCGAGCAGCGGCACCCGCTCCCAGCCGGGCTGCCTGGCCAGCATGCCGGGCCGGGTCGGCGCCACCCGCGCGTAGACGGCCTCGCACGCCTCGCTCGCCGCCTCCAGCGGCACCAGCCGCATCCGTACGTCGTCCACGCCCGGCAGGGCCCTGACGGCGGTCCTGGTCGTGTCGACGTTGGCGCGGAGCTGCAACGTGCCCATGCCGTAGCCGAACCGGCCGTAGATCGCCGGTTCCGACGCGGTCAGCACGGCGACCGGTTCCGGTCCCTCGCGCACGTCGTCGAGCTGCCTGCGCATCATCGAGGTCAGCACACCGCGGCGGCGGTGCGTCGGCTGAACGCTCACCATGGTCACGCCCGCGGCGGGCAGCGACGCCCCGCCCGGCACCGTCATACGGAACGAGAAGGCGCCCGCGGTGCCGACGATCTCCCCGCCGTCCCACACCGCCAACGACCTTTCCAGCTCGGTCAGTTCACGCCACAGCGCCCGCTCCTCCGGCGGCTCGGCCGGCCCGCCGAACGCCCGCTCCAGGCGGCCGTAGAACTCTTCCCAGTCATCCTGCTCCAGCACCCGCAGTTCCGTCGTCATAGGCCCTGCCTACCAGCCGGACCGGCCGCGGGCGAACGTATTTCCGCCGTCTTCGTGACAGGTCGGGGGGTATCCGCCCTGCACGGCGGGGCGATGGGTCGATAGGGTCGCCAAGACATGGCAAAGGGCGTCGCGGGCGAGGGGTTCGGGCTGCGGTGGAGCAGATGGCTGCACCGGGCCCGGCTCGGTGTGCGCAGGGCCGGGGTCGACTACTTCCGCGGCGGCGCCTCCGACTGGGTCGGCCTCACCGTACTGATCCTCACCGTCCCCGCGCTGGCGTACACCACGGTGAGCGTGCCCGTCTGGTGCCCGCCCAGCTCCCTGGTGCTGCCGATCCTCACCGGCGGCCTGCTGCTGCGCCCCTCCAGCCTGCTGCTGCTCTACGCGGCCTCCGCCGCCGCGCTGGTCGCGGAATCCGCGGCGCTCGGCCCGTACCGCGAGGGCCCGGCCCGCGTCACGCCCGGCACCGTCCTGGTGGTCACCGCCGTGGCGCTCACCGGCCTGGTCATCGCCCAGTTCAGGGCGCGGGTCGGCGTGCCCTGGCGGGGCGGCCACACCATGCTCTTCGACCTCAGGGAGCGGATCAGGGTCCAGAGCAGACTGCCGCGGCTGCCCGCGGGCTGGCACGCCGAGATGGCGCTGCGCCCGGCGGGCGGCCAGTCCTTCTCCGGCGACTTCGTGGTGGCCACCCGCGGCTCGGTCGGCGGCCGGACGCTGGAGGCCGTGCTCACCGACGTCTCCGGCAAGGGCATGGACGCCGCCTCCCGCTCGCTGCTGCTGTCCGGCGCCTTCGGCGGACTGCTCGGCTCGCTGCCGCCGCACTCCTTCCTCACCGCGGCCAACGGCTATCTGCTCCGGCAGAACTGGGACGAGGGCTTCGCCACTTCCGTGCACCTGGTGCTCGACCTGGAGAGCGGCGACTACGAACTGCTGTCCGCCGGGCACCTCCCAGGGGTGCAACTGCACGCGGGCAGCGGCCGGTGGGAGGAGAAGGCCGCGGAGGGCCCGCTGCTCGGGGTCTACGACGGGGCCGAATTCCACGGTGTGAAGGGCACGTTGCGCTCCGGGGACGTCCTCATGCTGTTCACCGACGGCCTGGTGGAGACGCCGGACAAGGACATCTCGGAGGGCATCGACCGGCTGATCGGCGAGGCGGACCGCTTCGTGGCGACCGGATTCCGCGGCTCCGCCTGGCGGTTGATCGAAGCGGTCGCCAAGGATGTCAACGACGACCGTGCGCTGCTCGTGGTGTGCAGGGACTAACGCACGGGAATGGGACTATGGGCCTTCGGGTCCAACTGTCGTTCCCCAGTGGCACCATGGGACCGGGCGGGGCGGGGGCGCGGCTCCATGGCTCCCGGACCGGCGAGGCGTACCGTGAAGAGGAAGTGAACCGCTGTGGCCATCTCCCTGTCCGTAGTGCTGTTGTTGGCGATCATCCTGGTGGTCATGATCCGGGGGAAGAGCATCAAAGCGGGACCGGCGCTGGTCGCCGCCCTCTTCGGTTTCTTCCTCGCCTCCACCAACATGGCGCCGTCGGTCAACCGATTCCTGACCTCACTTGCCGACACCATCAACCAGATAAAGCTCTGACGCGGGCAGCGCCTGCGGGGCCGCCTCCAGAATCCGCCGCAACGCGGCGGTGGCGGTGCCCGTGCCGGGCCGTCCGTCCCGCTCCGAGGGCAGGCGGGGGAGGTCCGAGGACGGCGACGTGAGCGAGAGCAGCGTCGCCAGCACCGCGATACGTGTCTGGCCGGGACGCAGGGTGCCCGCCAGCAGCCCGCCCGCCGCCACCAGGTCGACCGCCCCGCCGCCGGTGTAGAGCGGCGCCACCGCGCCCGCCGCGACCCGCGTGCTGACCGCGACCAGGACACCGTCCGCCGTCGCCTTCCGCACCGCCTGCGCGACCTGCGGATTCGCGTTCCCCGCGCCCGTGCCGACCACGACGACGCCGCGCGCGCCCGCGCCCAGCGCCGCCTCGAAGAGCACGGCGTCGCCGTCGCTGTGGTGCATCAGGACGTCCACCCGCGGCGGTACGGCGCCGGGCGCGGGCAGCGGCAGCGGCTCCGGGCGCGGACGGCGGCGGCCCCACGTCACTCGGCCGAACTCGACGCGGCCCAGCGGCAGTCCGTCCGGCGCGCCGAAGGCGTGCGCGTCCACGGTGTGCTGCTTGACGGTGCCGCGGGCGGCCCAGACCTGGCCCGCGAAGACGATCACCGCGCCGATGTCGCGGCCGGTGGCCGCGGTCAGCAGCGCGTCGTACAGATTGCCCGCCGCGTCGCCGTCCTCCGCGTCCAGCGGCCTCTGCGCGCCGGTGAAGACCACCGGGCGGCGGTCGCCGTGGAAGAGGTCGAGGAAGAAGGCGGACTCTTCCAGGGTGTCGGTGCCGTGGGTGACCACCACACCGTCCACCGCCGGGTCGGCCAGCACCTCGTGCACGGCGTGCAGCAGCCGCAACTGGTGGTCGGTGGTCAGGCGCGAGCTGTTGACGGTGAAGAGGTCCACCACCCGGACCTCGACGCCCTCGGGCACCGCGCCGGCGGCGAGCACTTCCTGCCCTGCCGCCTCCGCCGCGTACCCGTCGCCCTGCCATCGGCTGGCGATGGTGCCCCCGGTGCTGATGACCACGACGTGTCGCACGATGCCTTCGCCTCCGTCTGATTGTGCGCGTCCGGTGCGTTCGCGCGGGGCTCTCCGGACGCCGCCGGATGTCCCCACTCCTCGGGGTGACACTTACCCACTCCGCACCCGGTGCAATGATATGCGCGTAGACCTGACATTTGATTGCTCATACCGACCGGTATTCGGCCATCGAGTGGTAGGTATTGCCACCATGGACGCCATCGACAGACGAATCTTGCGCGAGCTCCAGGCCGACGGCCGGCTGAGCAACCAGGAACTGGCCCAGCGGGTCGGCCTCACGCCCTCCCCGTGCCTGCGCCGGGTGCGGCAACTGGAGGACGACGGGGTGATCGAGACCTACCGCGCCGTCGTCGCCCCGGCCGCCGTCGGCCGCGGCTTCGAGGTCTTCGCCTCCGTCGAGGTCCGCCGCGACCGCGCCTCCGTCGCCGCCTTCGAGGCCGAGGTCCAGTCCACCCCCGACGTCGTCGAGGCGTACCGTCTCTACGGTGCCCCCGGCTGCCTCCTGCGCATCGCCGTCGCCGACTCCGACGCCTACGAGCGCTTCTGGACCGACCAGCTCATCGACCTCCCGGGCGTCAGCGACGTCAACTCCCAGATGATCATGAAGCGCATCAAGTCCCCCCGGGGCATCCCGGTCGACTAGGCGACCGGCTGGCCATGGCCGGGGAAACAGAAAGCCCCCGGTCACCGGTCGAGTGAAGCGACCGGGCCGGAGGCCGTGGAGCGGGCGACGGGAATCGAACCCGCGTAGCTAGTTTGGAAGACTAGTGCTCTACCATTGAGCTACGCCCGCGGGAGTGCGATGCGCCAGTGATTGTGGCACATCGGATAGTAGCCGGTCGAACCGGTGAACCGGCGGGGGAATACCGGCTGCCCACGCGTACGGGGGCATGTACTCTACGTGTCGCACCAGCGGGGTGTGGCGCAGCTTGGTAGCGCGTCCGCTTTGGGAGCGGAAGGCCGTCGGTTCGAATCCGGCCACCCCGACCAGCAGTTCTGTGATCCGGAGACGAATCCGGGGGGATCCCGGGGGCCGGGGCGCGAAGGCCCGGACCGTGCGCATTGTGGTACCGGTAGGATGGGCCGCTGGCGACCGAGCGCACGGCATGCCGTGTACTGCTCGCCGGACGAGATCACCGGACGATCCGGCGAGATCACCGGACGATCGGGCCGCCCCCATCAACGTAAAGCCCCCAAGGAGACCCCACCGTGAAGAGCGCCGTCGAGACTCTGAACCCGACTCGGGTTCGACTCACTGTCGAGGTGCCCTTCGAGGAGCTCAAGCCCAGCCTCGACGCGGCGTACAAGAAGATCAACCAGCAGGTCTCGGTGCCGGGCTTCCGCAAGGGCAAGATCCCTGCGCGCGTCATCGACCAGCGGTTCGGCCGTGGCGCGGTCCTCGAAGAGGCCATCAACGACGCGCTGCCGAAGTTCTACACGGAGGCGGTCAGCGAGGGTGAGCTGAACGTACTCGGCCAGCCCGACGTCGACATCACCGAGTTCAACGACGGTGACGAGCTGAAGTTCACCGCCGAGGTGGACATCCGCCCCACGATCGAGATCCCGGACTACTCCGGCATCGAGGTCGTCGTGGACGCCGTCGAGGTCACCGACGAGGACGTCGACACCTCGCTGGAGCAGCTCCGTGACCGCTTCGCCTCGACCACCACGGTCGAGCGCGCGGCGGCCGAGGGCGATGTCGTGATCGTCGACCTCGAAGCCTCCGTCGACGGCGAGGTGCTGGAGGACGGCGTCGCCAAGGGCGTCAGCTACACCATCGGCTCCGGCCAGCTCCTCGACGGCATCGACGAGGCCGTCACCGGCCTGGAGGCCGGTGGCTCCGCCACCTTCACCTCCGAGCTCAAGGGCGGCTCCGCCGCCGGCAGCGCCGCCGAGGTCAAGGTGGACGTCTCCGACGTACAGGCTCGCGAACTGCCCGCACTGGACGACGACTTCGCCCAGCTCGCGAGCGAGTTCGACACCCTTGAGGAGCTGCGCGCGGACAGCCGCAAGCGCCTGGAGCGGATGAAGCAGTACGACCAGGCGACCGCCGCTCAGGAGAAGGTCCTCGACGCGCTCATCGAGCTGTCCGAGGTGCCGATCCCGGAGAAGCTGCTCAAGGACGAGATCGAGACCAGGACCCACAACCTGGAGCACCACCAGTTCCCGCAGATGGGTCTGGACTGGGACACGTACCTGGAGCGCGAGGGCAAGACGCGCGAGGAGTACGACGCGGAGCTGGAGGCCCAGGCGGTCAAGGGCATCAAGACCCAGTTCCTGCTGGACGAGCTCGTCAACAAGGAGAAGCTCTCCGTCAACCAGGAGGAGCTGACCGAGCACCTCATGCGCCGTGCGGCGACCTCCGGGATGTCTCCCGACCAGTTCGCCCAGGCCGTCGTCGAGGGCGGCCAGGTGCCGATGCTCGTCGGCGAGGTCGCCCGCGGCAAGGCGCTCGCCGTCGTCGTGGAGTCCGTCAAGGTCACGGACACCAACGGCGAGGTCGTGGACCTCGAGGACGAAGAGGACGAGGACGGCGAGACGGTTGACGCCGTCGAGGCCGCCACCGAGGTGCCCGAGCCCGTCGAGCAGGCGTAAGCCCCTCCCGGCCGGAGGCCGGGGGAGAACTGCGCGATCAGCCACGACGATGGCTGCACGTCACCACCGGCCCCGGCGGGGCAGATCGGTTGTCTCCGGACCACCGGTCCGGTGGGGGCCGTTCGCGCAGTTCCCCGCGCCCCTGAAGGCACTCACCTCCACGAGGTGAAGGGGACGGCCCCGTGGACCGAGCCACGCACCCCCTGCGCCGGCGCAGCGTCTCCGCTGGCAGCGAACAGTTCCGCGTAGGGGATTGCTGGGCCCCACCTGCGCGTTAGGGTCCGTAAGTAGGAGGGCGGGGGCGCGGCACCAGAAGGGGTCGGCCCCGGCCCGGACGAAGACCCTGTGACGGCTTCACGGCCGTCCGACAACGAGCAGGTGGATACGTGACGACTCCGATGCCTTCCGCCGCCGGCGAGCCGACTCTCGGTGGCCTCGGCGACCAGGTCTACAACCGGCTGCTCGGCGAGCGAATCATCTTCCTCGGCCAGGCGGTCGACGATGACATCGCCAACAAGATCACCGCCCAGCTCCTTCTCCTGGCGGCCGAGCCGGACAAGGACATCTTCCTCTACATCAACAGCCCCGGCGGCTCCGTGACCGCCGGCATGGCCATCTACGACACGATGCAGTTCATCAAGAACGACGTCGTGACGATCGCCATGGGCATGGCCGCCTCGATGGGCCAGTTCCTGCTGACCGCGGGCACCCCCGGCAAGCGCTTCGCCCTGCCGAACACCCGCATCCTGATGCACCAGCCCTCCGCGGGTCTCGGCGGTTCCGCCACCGACATCAAGATCCAGGCCGAGCAGTTGCTGCACACCAAGCGCCGCATGGCCGAGCTGATCGCCCAGCACTCCGGGCAGAGCTTCGACCAGATCACCAAGGACTCCGACCGCGACCGCTGGTTCTCCGCCGAGGAGGCCAAGGAGTACGGCCTGCTGGACGGCGTCATGCTGTCCGCCGCGGAGGTCCCGGGCGGTGGCGGCACCGGCGCCTGATCCGTTCAGGAACCCAGCCGACAGCACCCAGCTTCCGCATCATCACCAGGACGGTGGACGTGAACAGCATGAACTTCCCCGGCAGCGGCCTGTACGAGCGCACCGAGGCCGAGCGGCCCGGTGTGTTCGGTGCCGAGGCCCGCTACATCATTCCGCGGTTCGTCGAGCGCACCTCGCAGGGTGTGCGCGAGTACGACCCGTACGCGAAGCTCTTCGAGGAGCGCGTGATCTTCCTCGGCGTGCAGATCGACGACGCGTCGGCCAACGACGTCATGGCGCAGCTCCTGTGCCTGGAGTCGATGGACCCCGACCGGGACATCTCGGTCTACATCAACAGCCCCGGCGGCTCCTTCACCGCGCTGACGGCGATCTACGACACGATGCAGTTCGTGAAGCCGGACATCCAGACGGTCTGCATGGGCCAGGCGGCGTCCGCCGCCGCGGTCCTGCTGGCCGCCGGCAGCCCCGGCAAGCGGATGGCGCTGCCGAACGCGCGGGTGCTGATCCACCAGCCCTACAGCGAGACCGGCCGCGGACAGGTCTCCGACCTGGAGATCGCCGCCAACGAGATCATCCGGATGCGGCAGCAGCTCGAAGAGATGCTGGCCAAGCACTCCACGACGCCGATCGAGCAGATCCGCGACGACATCGAGCGGGACAAGATCCTTACCGCCGAGGAGTCGCTGGCCTACGGGCTGGTCGACCAGATCGTCTCGACCCGCAAGACCTCTGTGACGGTCTGAACACAGTCGGACAACGGACCGGTCGCGCGGGTGGCCCTCCTTGGACTCCACTGAGTGAGTACGTCCAAGGGGGGCCCACACGGGGGTCGCGGCAAGGTACCGTCGATGAGAGAAGCACCAGGCTCCGTTGATCTCGGCGGATCCCAGGCGAAGGGGAAACACCTCGTGGCACGCATCGGTGACGGCGGCGACCTGCTGAAGTGCTCATTCTGCGGAAAGAGCCAGAAGCAGGTGAAGAAGCTCATCGCAGGCCCTGGTGTGTACATCTGCGACGAGTGCATCGATCTCTGCAACGAGATCATCGAGGAGGAGCTGGCCGAGTCCTCCGAGGTGCGCTGGGAGGACCTGCCCAAGCCGCGGGAGATCTACGAGTTCCTCGAGGGCTACGTGGTCGGGCAGACGCCCGCGAAGAAGGCCCTGTCGGTCGCGGTGTACAACCACTACAAGCGGGTCCAGGCGGGTGAGAACGCCGGCCGCGGGCACGACGACGCGATCGAGCTGGCGAAGTCCAACATCCTGCTGCTCGGCCCGACGGGCTCCGGCAAGACGCTGCTGGCCCAGACACTGGCCCGCATGCTCAACGTGCCGTTCGCCATCGCGGACGCGACCGCCCTCACCGAGGCCGGTTACGTGGGCGAGGACGTCGAGAACATCCTGCTGAAGCTGATCCAGGCGGCGGACTACGACGTCAAGAAGGCCGAGACCGGGATCATCTACATCGACGAGATCGACAAGGTCGCCCGCAAGAGCGAGAATCCGTCGATCACCCGCGATGTGTCCGGCGAGGGCGTGCAGCAGGCGCTGCTGAAGATCCTGGAGGGCACGACGGCCTCGGTGCCGCCGCAGGGCGGGCGCAAGCACCCGCACCAGGAGTTCATCCAGATCGACACCACGAACGTGCTGTTCATCGTGGGCGGTGCCTTCTCCGGTCTGGAGAAGATCATCGAGTCCCGCGCGGGCGCCAAGGGCATCGGCTTCGGTGCGACCATCCGCTCCAAGCGCGAGCTGGACATGGCCGACCAGTTCTCCGAGATCATGCCCGAGGACCTGGTCAAGTTCGGCATGATCCCCGAGTTCATCGGACGGCTGCCCGTCATCACCAGCGTGCACAACCTCGACCGCGAGGCGCTCCTCCAGATTCTGGTCGAGCCGCGCAACGCGCTGGTGAAGCAGTACCAAAAACTCTTCGAACTCGACGGTGTGGAGCTGGAGTTCGAGCACGGCGCGCTGGAGTCCATCGCGGACCAGGCGATCCTGCGGCAGACCGGCGCCCGCGGTCTGCGGGCCATCATGGAGGAAGTCCTCCAGTCGGTGATGTACGAGGTGCCGTCCCGCAAGGACGTCGCCCGGGTCGTCATCACGGCCGATGTCGTGCACTCCAACGTCAACCCGACGCTGGTGCCGCGTGAGCCGCGCATCGTCGGCAAGGGCGAGCAGAAGAGCGCGTAGCGCCGCGGTACGAGCACACGCGAAGGGGGCGCCCGGTAGATCCGGGCGCCCCCTTTCGTACGGCCTCAGTTGAGCGGGACGCGCACGTCCTTGCGGACCTTCGCGGTGAGCGCCGCCGCCTCGTCGATCGGCATGCCGCTGCCGACACCGGTGGTGGCCGTCGCCAGGTCGACCGGCAGGGTGTAGCCGACGGTGCTGTAGTCGGCCCACAGGCAGATCGGCGTGGTGAACGACTTGCTGCCCTGGGTGTACTTGGTGTTCTGGCACGACATGACGGCGTCGTCCATGCCCGCGGGCTGCACCTTCTGCGGGCTGCCGACCAGTTCGGTCTTGCCGCCGCTGGAGTCCTTGTCCTCGGCGGCCTGCTTCTTCAGGTCGGCGAACATACCGTCGACCACCTTCTGCGGGTCCGCGACCTTGCCGTAGACACCGCTGAACTCCAGCAGCTTGCCGGTGAGTTCGGACCCGTTGGTGTAGCCCGAGCTGACCTGCTGGGGGTCGGTGACGCCGAGCGTCTTGAGCAGCGTGACGTCCTTGGCGTCGAAACCGTCGCCGGTGCCCGCGTCCTTCGACTTCTTGTACGTCTCCGCGACGGTCTCGGGCGTGATGAGCTTGTACTGCTTGCCGTCGTTCTTGACGCTGCTCTTGCCGCCGCCGCCCTTGCCGCCGTTGGCGCTGTTGTCGTCGTCACCGCCCTTGGTGAGGAAGAAGACCCCGGCGCCGATCGCGACCAGCGCCACCACGGCGCCGATGATGATCCCGGTGCGCTTCCCGCCGCCACCGCCCTGCGGCGGCACGGGCGGCTGGCCGCCGTAGCCGTACCCCGGCTGCTGCTGCGGCTGCCCGTACGGCGCCTGCTGCGGCGGGCCCTGCTGGGGGTAGCCGTAACCGGGCTGCCCCTGGGGCTGGCCGTACGGCTGCTGCGGCGGCTGGCCGTAACCACCTTGCGGCGGCTGCTGGGGCTGCTGCCCGTAGCCACCTTGCTGCGGCTGCCCGTAACCGCCCTGCTGGGGCTGCTGCCCGTACGGGTTCGGCGGCGGCTGGTTGTGACTCATGTCAGGTGGTCCCCTCGTCTACGACCGTCGGACCATCCTCGCCGATCCTTTATCGGGTTCTTACAGCGGGGGCGAAACGGATTCGTAACGGGATGGTCCGCCACCGTAGAATCGTGGCGTGACCGACAACTCTCAGCAGAGCCCCGACCGCGGGCCGCACAGCACCCCCGAACTGCCGACGACCTACACGCCGGCCGAGGTAGAGGGGGCGCTGTACGAGCGCTGGGTAGAACGCGGCTACTTCGAGGCGGACGCGAAGAGCGACAAGCCCGCGTACACCATCGTCATCCCGCCGCCGAACGTCACGGGCACGCTCCACCTGGGTCACGCCTTCCAGCACACGCTGATGGACGCCCTCACCCGCCGCAAGCGGATGCAGGGTTACGAGTCGCTGTGGCTGCCCGGCATGGACCACGCGGGCATCGCCACCCAGAACAAGGTCGAGCAGCAGCTCGCCGACGAGGGCAAGTCCCGGCACGACATCGGCCGGGAGGCGTTCGTCGACCGCGTCTGGCAGTGGAAAGAGGAGTACGGCGGCCGCATCCTCGGCCAGATGCGCCGCCTCGGCGACGGCGTGGACTGGTCCCGCGAGCGCTTCACCATGGACGAGGGCCTGTCCAAGGCCGTCCAGACCATCTTCAAGAAGCTCTACGACGACGACCTGATCTACCGCGCCGAGCGGATCATCAACTGGTGTCCGCGCTGCATGACGGCCATCTCGGACATCGAGGTCGACTACCAGGACGACGACGGCGAGTTGGTCTCGCTGAAGTACGGCGAGGGCGACGAGACGGTCGTCGTGGCGACCACCCGCGTCGAGACGATGCTCGGCGACACCGCCGTGGCCGTCCACCCGGACGACGAGCGGTACCGGCACCTGGTCGGCAAGCGGATCAAGCTGCCGCTCACCGACCGGACGATCCCGGTCGTCGCGGACACGCACGTCGACCCGGAGTTCGGCACCGGCGCCGTCAAGGTGACGCCCGCGCACGACCCGAACGACTTCGCGATCGGCCAGCGGCACGGTCTGGAGTCGCTGACCGTCATGGACGAGCGCGCGGTCATCACCGCGCCGGGCCCCTTCCAGGGGCTGGACCGCTACGAGGCGCGGTCCGCGATCGTCGAGGCGCTGCGCGAACAGGGCCGGATCGTCGCGGAGAAGCGGCCCTACGTCCACTCGGTCGGCCACTGCTCGCGCTGCAAGACCACCATCGAGCCGCGGCTGTCCCTCCAGTGGTGGGTCAAGGTCGAGCCGTTGGCGAAGGCGTCCGGCGACGCGGTCCGCGACGGCCGGGTCACGATCCACCCGCCGGAGCTGAAGAAGCGGTACTTCGACTGGGTCGACAACATGCACGACTGGTGCATCTCGCGCCAGTTGTGGTGGGGCCACCGCATCCCCGTCTGGTATGGGCCGAACGGCCAGCAGATCTGTGTCGGACCGGACGACGAGTTGCCGTCCGGCGAGGGCTGGACGCAGGACGCCGACGTTCTGGACACCTGGTTCTCGTCCGGCCTGTGGCCGTTCTCCACGCTGGGCTGGCCCGAACAGACGCCGGATCTGGAGAAGTTCTATCCGACCGACGTCCTGCTCACCGGGCACGACATCATCTTCTTCTGGGTCGCCCGGATGATGATGTTCGGCCTCTACGCGATGGACGGCACGCCGCCGTTCCACACCATCGCGCTGACCGGCCTGGTCCGCGACGAGTTCGGCAAGAAGATGTCCAAGTCCAACCCCAACTCGGTGGACCCGCTGGACTGGATGGACAGGTACGGCTCGGACGCCGTCCGCTTCACCCTGGCCCGCGGCGCCAACCCCGGCGCGGACGTCCCGATCGGCGAGGACTGGGTCCAGGCGTCCCGCAACTTCGCCAACAAGGTCTGGAACGCCACGCGTTTCGCGCTGATGAACGGCGCCACGGTCGAAGGACCGCTGCCCGCGCCCGAGGAGCTGTCGGCCACCGACCGGTGGATCCTGTCCCGGCTGAACACGGTCGTCGCCGAGGTCAACGGCCTGTACGACGACTACCAGTTCGCGAAGCTCAGCGACAGCCTCTACCACTTCGCGTGGGACGAGGTCTTCGACTGGTACGTGGAGCTGTCCAAGACCGTCTTCTTCGCGGGCGGCGACGGCGCCCGGGTCTCCGGGCGGGTCCTGGGCGAGGTCCTGGACGTGATGCTGCGGCTGCTGCACCCGGTCGTCCCCTTCGTCACCGAGACGCTGTGGACGACGCTGACCGGCGGCGAGTCGCTGGTCGTCGCGGACTGGCCGAGCGACAGCGGTTTCCGTGACGCGGCGGCCGAGGCGGAGATCGCCGAGGTCCAGCGGGTGGTCACCGAGGTCCGCCGCTTCCGCTCCGACCAGGGACTCCAGCCCGGCCAGAAGGTCCCGGCGCTGCTGACCCTGGACGGCACGCTGCTCGCGCCGCACGAGGGCGCCATCCGCCAGGTGCTGCGGCTCCAGCCCGCGGGGGAGGACTTCCACGCCACCGCGACGCTGCCGGTCGCGGGCGCCACGGTCGCGCTCGACCTGTCCGGCACGATCGACGTTCCGGCCGAGCGCAAGCGGCTCACCAAGGATCTCGGCCTGGCCGAGAAGGAGAAGGCCGACGCCGAGAAGAAGCTGGGCAACGAGGCGTTCCTCGGCAAGGCGCCCGAGCCGGTGGTGGCCAAGATCCGTACGCGGCTGGCGACCGCCGAGGCCGACATCGCCCGGATCTCCGCGCAGATCGCGGCCCTCCCGCAGGGCTGACCGCACCGAGGCCGGCCCGCCCCGGCGGGCCACCGCGTGCCACGGGCCCGGACCGCACACCCGCGGTCCGGGCCCGTGGCCGTTTCCGCTCGCGGGCTCCGTAGACTGGGCGCTGTGAGCGAGCACCCGCACAACGGCGACGGCCCCGAAGACGACGCGTACGAGGTCCAGGACACCGCCTTCGGCGTTGACGAGGACGCCGACGGGGCGGGAGACGGTACCCTCCGCGAGGCCGACCTGGCCGTCATCGAGGCGGGCAGCCGTACGCTGCGGGCCGGTGTGAGCCCGGTCGCGGCCGAGGACGACGTGCCGGCCCGGCCCGCGGACCCCGCCGTCGACCGGGAGCTGCGTACGGTCGAGGAGGAACTGCTCGGCCGCTGGCCCGAGACGAAGCTGGAGCCCTCGCTCGACCGGATCGCGGCGCTGATGGACGTCCTCGGCGACCCGCAGCGCGCCTACCCGGCGATCCACATCACCGGCACCAACGGCAAGACCAGCACCGCCCGGATGATCGAGCGGCTGCTGCTCTCCTTCGACCTGCGCACCGGCCGCTACACCAGCCCGCACGTGCAGTCCGTCACCGAGCGGATCAGCCTGGACGGCGCGCCGATCTCCGCCGAGCGGTTCATCGAGACCTACCGCGACATCCAGCCCTTCGTCGGCATGGTGGACGACGCGCAGCCGCACCGGCTGTCGTTCTTCGAGGTGCTCACCGGTATGGCGTACGCGGCCTTCGCGGACGCGCCGGTCGACGTCGCGGTGGTCGAGGTCGGCATGGGCGGCGGCTGGGACGCCACCAACGTGGTGGACGGCCAGGTCGCCGTGGTCACCCCGATCGCGCTCGACCACACCGACCGGCTGGGCTCCACGCCCGGCGAGATCGCGGTGGAGAAGAGCGGCATCATCAAGAAGGACGCCACCGTCGTCCTGGCCCAGCAGCCCGCCGACGCGGCGCAGACGCTGCTGAAGCGGGCGGTGGAGGCGGACGCGACGGTCGCCCGCGAGGGCATGGAGTTCGGTGTCGTGCACCGCGAGGTGGCCGTCGGCGGGCAACTGCTGACGCTGCGCGGCCTGGGCGGCGCGTACGAACAGGTCTTCCTTCCGCTGCACGGCGAGCACCAGGCGCACAACGCGGCGGTCGCGCTGGCCGCCGTCGAGGCGTTCTTCGGTATCGGCAGCACCCAGTCGCGCACCCTCGACATGGACACCGTGCGGGCCGCGTTCGCCTCGGTCACCTCGCCCGGCCGCCTGGAAGTGGTGCG
This sequence comes from Streptomyces sp. CBMA29, assembly GCF_014596445.1. Classification (GTDB taxonomy): domain Bacteria; phylum Actinomycetota; class Actinomycetes; order Streptomycetales; family Streptomycetaceae; genus Actinacidiphila. Next base: position 59,324 of record NZ_MECL01000111.1, read on the forward strand.
CCGCAGCCCCACCGTGGTGCTGGACGCGGCGCACAATCCGGCGGGCGCCGCCGCCGCGGCGGCGGCGGTCGGTGAGGCGTTCGGCTTCACGCACCTGGTCGGTGTGGTCGGGCCGAGCGGCGACAAGGACGTACGCGGGCTGCTGGAGGCGTTCGAGCCGGTCTTCGCCGAGGTGGTCGTCACCCGTAACTCGACGCACCGCGCGATGGACGTGGACGAACTGGCGGCGCTGGCCGTCGAGGTGTTCGGGGACGACCGGGTGCAGGTCGAGCCGAGGCTGGACGACGCGCTGGAGGCGGCGATCACGCTCGCCGAGGACGAGGGCGAGTTCTCCGGGGCCGGAGTGCTGGTCACCGGTTCCGTCATCACCGTGGGAGAGGCCCGGCTGCTGCTGGGCCGCAAGTGAAGGGGGCGGGACGATGCGGACGCTGTGCGCGAGCACGCTGATCGGCGAGTTCTTCGTCATCGGCTTCGCCGGTCTGGTCGCGATGAAACATCCCGACCTGTCGATGGGCACCGTCTGGACGGTGTGCGGGATCGCCATGGCGCTGTGCGTGCTGCTGTGCGGGATGCTCACCCGGCCGGGCGCGCTCACCGTCGGCTGGGCGCTCCAGGCCGCGCTGGTGGTCAGCGGCTACTGGGTTGGCACGATGTTCTTCCTCGGCGTGATCTTCGCCGGTCTGTGGTGGGCGGCGATCCACTACGGGCGCAAGGTGGACGTTCTGAAGGCCCGGCACGCGGCGCGGGCCGAGGCGCAGACGGCAGCCCCGGCCCAGGAAGTCTGAACCCCCAGAGTCCGAACCCCACGCGTACCGCACGTCCCGTCCGCCCCGGCCCGGTGTCCATCGGCGCAGGGCCGCCCTTGTAGGCTCGTCATATCCGTAGACCGCACACAGCAGGAGCCGTCCCGTGTCGCAGCGCACCCTTGTCCTTCTCAAGCCGGACACCGTCCGCCGCGGCCTGATCGGCGAGGTCGTGGGCCGCATCGAGCGCAAGGCGGGCTGGACCGTCGCCGCGCTCGAACTGCGCACCCTGGACCGCGGCACGCTGGAGCAGCACTACGCCGAGCACGTCGGGCGCCCGTTCTACGAGCCGCTGATGGACTTCATGGCGTCGGGCCCCGCGGTCGCGATGGTGGTCGAGGGCGAGCGGGTCATCGAGGGCGTTCGCGCGCTGGCCGGTCCGACCGACCCGATCGCCGCCGCGCCGGGCTCCATTCGGGGGGACTTCGGGACGATTGTCCGGGAGAATCTGATCCACGCCTCGGACTCCGAGGAGTCCGCCGAGCGTGAGATCAAGATCTTCTTCCCCGGTCTGGCCTAATCCCCCGACCTGGCTGTTCGGGTACGGAGTACCGTTGCTGACGGCCCGTCCGACCAGGCGCCCGGGGGAATCTCGCCGCCTCAGGCATATGCCGTCGGCGATCGGGAACCAAACACCCCGACACGGCGTCACCATTACAGAGGTCCGCTGTGTGTTCTGATGACAATGACGTCGGAACCCCGACCCCGTGCCCCGCCGGGCGCGACTACGATGGAATCTCCGCTCAAGCTCGGGAAGGCCAGACGTATCCACATGGCGAACAACATGTCGTTCATCGGCCGTGACATGGCAGTCGACCTCGGGACGGCCAACACGCTGGTGTACGTCAGGGGCCGCGGGATCGTCCTGAACGAGCCGTCGGTCGTGGCCGTCAACACCAACACCGGCGGCATCCTCGCGGTCGGTTCCGAGGCCAAGAAGATGATCGGCCGCACCCCCGGCAACATCGTCGCGGTGCGCCCTCTGAAGGACGGCGTCATCGCCGACTTCGAGATCACCGAGCGCATGCTGCGCTATTTCATCCTCAAGATCCACAAGCGGCGGTATCTGGCCCGCCCGCGGGTCGTCGTCTGCGTGCCCTCCGGCATCACCGGAGTCGAGCGACGCGCCGTCATCGAGGCGTCCACGCAGGCCGGTGCCCGTACCGTGCACATCATCGAGGAGCCGATGGCGGCGGCGATCGGCGCCGGGCTCCCGGTGCACGAGGCCACCGGCAACATGGTGGTGGACATCGGCGGCGGCACCACCGAGGTCGCGGTGATCAGCCTCGGCGGCATCGTCACCGCCCAGTCCATCCGCGTCGCGGGCGACGAGCTGGACAACGCGGTCATCCAGCACATCAAGAAGGAGTACAGCCTCCTGCTCGGTGAGCGGACCGCGGAGCAGATCAAGCTCACCATCGGTTCCGCCTTCGCCTCCAAGGACGACGACGAGCACACCGAGATCCGCGGCCGTGACCTGGTCAGCGGCCTGCCCAAGACCGTGGTGATCTCCGCGGCCGAGGTGCGCAAGGCCATCGAGGAGCCGGTCAACGCGATCGTCGACGCGGTGAAGACCACCCTGGACAAGTGCCCGCCCGAGCTGTCCGGCGACATCATGGACCGCGGGATCGTGCTGGCCGGCGGCGGCGCGCTGCTGCGCGGCCTGGACGAGCGGCTGCGGCACGAGACGGGTATGCCCATTCACATCGCCGAGTCGCCGCTGGACTGCGTGGCGTTGGGCGCGGGCAAGTGCGTCGAGGAATTCGAGGCACTCCAGCAGGTGCTCGACTCCTCGCCACGCAGATGAGGCACGGGCAGCACACGGGCTCACCGGTCGCCCGCAGCGACGGCGGGAACCCGCCCCACACGTTCTGACCGGCCGCGGTGCACAGCGGCGGCAGGTCCGATGAGGAAGGCACGGACTGGCGCCCGTGAGGGACACACGAGAGAGCCGGCTTCTGCTGGTGCTGCTGGTGGTGATCGCGTTCGCGCTGATCACCGTGGACATCAGGGGCGGTGAGGACTCACCGCTCGACCGGCCACGGCAGGCGGCGCAGTCCGTCTTCGGCCCCGTCGAGAACTCCGTGTCAGGCGTTGTCGACCCGGTGGGCAACGCCATAGACGCGGTCCGCGACTCCGGCGGACGCAACAGCACCATCAGCCGCCTGCAACGCGAGAACGAGGCGCTCAAGCAGCAACTCGGCAGCAAGGACGTCACCCGTAACCGGGCGGCGGAGCTGGACAAGCTGCTGAAGACCGCGGGCGTCGGGCAGTACGCCATCAAGGGCGCGCAGGTCATCGCGATAGGAGCCGCGCAGGGATTCTCCTGGACGGTCACCATCGACGCGGGCAGCAAGGACGGCGTCACCCGCGACATGACGGTCATCGACGGGGACGGTCTGGTCGGCCGGGTCACCACCGTGGGCCCCTCCACCTCCACGGTGCTGCTGGCCAACGACCCGGACTTCACCGTGGGCACCCGCATGGAGGGCTCCATGGAGCTGGGCTTCGCCACCGGCCAGGGCAACCAGCCGATGCGCGTGCAGCTCCTCAACGGCAAGGCCACGGTGCACAACGGCGACCGGCTGGTCACCTTCGGCTCCGAGGCGGGCAAGCCGTTCGTGCCGGGTGTGCCGGTCGGCAAGGTCGTCGGCGTCGACCCCTCGGGCGGCAACCTCACCAAGACCGTCCAGGTGCAGCCGTTCGTCGGCTTCACCCGGCTGGACATCGTCGGTGTCGTCGTCCAGGGCCCGCGCACCGACCCGCGCGACAGCGTGCTGCCGCCGAAGCCGACCCCGTCGCCCAAGCCGAAGCCGAAATCCACGCCCACGAACAAGCCCGGCTCGACCCCGACCGGCGGCGCCACCCCCGGCACCACGGTCGGCACGACGGAAAATACGACAAGCAACGGCAAGAGGGGCTGAGACACCGTGCGCCTCAACCGGATCGTGCTCTCCACCGTCCTCGTGGTGATCGCCATGGTCGCCCAGGTCAGCGTGCTGGCCCGGCTGCACCTGCCCGGCGCGGTCCCCGACCTGCTGCTGCTGACCGTGCTCGGCCTGGCCATCGCCTACGGCCACGTCGGCGGCTGCCTGGTCGGCTTCGGAGCGGGGCTGCTCGCCGACCTCGCGCCACCGGCCGACCACGCGGTCGGCCGCTACGCGCTCGTGCTGTGCGTCATCGGCTACCTGGCGGGACTCGCCAAGCCCGAGAGCGGCCAACTGCGCACGGCCGCCGGACCCATGCTCGTCGTGATCGGCGCGGCCGTCGGCACCACGCTGCTGTACGCGGGCGTCGGCAGCCTCGTCGGCGACACCGCGGGCGCCCATGTGGGCCTGCCCAAGCTGGTGTTCACCGCGATGATCTACGACCTGCTGCTCGCGCCCTTCGTGGTGCCGCTCGTGATGGCCCTGGCCAGACGCTTCGACCACGATCCGCTCACCGAGGACCCGACGGGCGGCTTCGGCGGCAGCGCGCTGCGCACCCGGCCCACCCGTACCAGGACCGGTTCCGGGATCAGCCCGCAGCGCGGCCTGTTCGGCCGGGCCAAGACGATGGCCTCGATGCCCAGGGGGGCCAGAAGGTGAGCAACATCCCGGAGACCGGGCGTACCTCCCGGGTCACGATCCGCCTCGTCATCCTCCAGATCCTCGTGGTGTCCCTGCTGCTCACGCTCGGCGGACGCCTGTGGTACCTCCAGATCCGCAACGGCCAGGAGTACGACCAGAAGGCCGCGAACAACCACATCCAGCAGGTCGTCACCCCGGCCGTCCGCGGCTCGATCCTCGACGACCGCGGTGTGCCGCTCGCCGACAACCAGACGCGCCTGGTGGTCTCCGCCTCCCGTACCGACCTGCTCAAGCAGCGCGACGACGGCCTGGCCGTACTGACCCGGCTCGCCGGTGTCCTCGGGCTGACCCCCAAGGAGGTCACCGACAAGGTGCGGCTGTGCGACGCGAAGACGCCCAAGCCGTGCTGGAACGGGTCGCCGTACCAGCCGATCCCGATCACCGACGAGGCCACCACCCAGCAGGCGCTCCAGATCATGGAGCGGCGCGAGGACTTCCCCGGCGTCACCGCCGAGCCCACCGCCGTACGCCGCTACCCCGGTCCCTCCAAGGCGAACACCGCGCAGGTGCTCGGCTATCTGTCGCCGGTCACCGACGCGGAGCTGACCGCCTCGGAGAAGACCGACGCGCCGCTCCAGCGCTCCGACCAGATCGGCCGCTCGGGCCTGGAGAGCGTCTACGACGCGCAGTTGCGCGGCAAGGCGGGCGTGACCCGCTACGAGGTCGACAACCTCGGCCGGGTGATCGGCAAGGCGGGCGACACCCCGGCGCAGCCCGGCGCGAACCTGGTGACCAGCATCGACTCCAAGGTCCAGGCGCTCACCGAGAAGGAACTCGCGCAGGCCATGGCCGACGCGCGCAAGACGTACGACAGCATCACCCACCAGAACTACAAGGCCGACTCCGGCGCCGCCGTCGTCCTGGACAACAACACCGGCCAGGTCATCGCCATGGCCAGCGCCCCCACCTACGACCCCAACGAGTGGGTCGGCGGGATCTCCGCCAAGGACTACAAGGCGCTCAACGACACCAAGTCCAACTTCCCGCTGCTCAACCGCGCCACGCAGGGCCAGTCGGCGCCCGGCTCCACCTTCAAGGTGGTGTCCACCTCGGCGGCCGTCAACGCCGGTTACGACATCAACGGCGGCTACCCCTGCACCTCGTCGATGACCATCGGCAACCAGGTCTTCAAGAACTTCGAGAACGAGAGCTTCGGCGACATCTCGCTCGGCCGCGCCCTGGAGGTCTCCTGCGACACCGTGTTCTACGGCATCGCGTACGACCAGTGGCAGAAGGACGGCGGCACCGACCCCAAGCACGCCAAGGACTGGTTCTACAAGACCGCCCACCAGTTCGGCCTCGGCGCCAAGACCGGCATCGACCTGCCGGGCGAGGTCACCGGCCGCGTCCCCGACCGTCAGTGGAAGCAGAGCTACTACGACGCGATGAAGGACTACTGGTGCAAGCTCAAGAAGACCAGTAAGAAGAACGACCTGGCCACCGCCATCGCCCGGGAGAACTGCACCGACGGTTACGTGCTGCGCGCCGGTGACTCCGTCAACTACGCGATCGGCCAGGGCGACACGCTCGTCACGCCGATCCAGATGGCCCGGATCTACGGGGCGCTCGCCAACGGCGGCACGCTGTACCAGCCGACCATAGGGAAGGCCGTGGTCAGCGCGGACGGCAAGACCGTCACGCCGATCAAGCCGAAGGTGGCGGGCAAGCTGCCCGACTCCAAGTCGACGCTGAAGTACATCAACAAGGCCACCGCGGGCGTCGTCACGGACGGTACGGCCAACTGGAAGTTCGCCGGCTGGCCGCAGGACAAGATCACGCTGCACGCCAAGACCGGTACCGCCGAGGTCTCCGGCAAGCAGACGACCTCGTGGCTGACCACGTACACCAAGGACTACACGATCGTGATGACGATCTCGCAGGCCGGTACCGGCTCCGGCGCCTCGGGCACCGCGGTCCGCCGGATCTACGAGGCGATGTACGGCATCGAGAAGGACGGCCCGAAGATCGACCCGGGCAAGGGCATCATGCCCACGCCGGTCGCCGCGCTGCCGAAGATCTCCGGTGACGGCGTCGTCGTGCCCGCCTCCTCCACCACCTTGATGCCGTCGCAGCACGGCACGCCGGGCGACCCGGGCCCGGTGCTCGCGGCCCTCACCCCGACCCGTACCGAGAAGCTGCTGCACGGCAGGAAATCCTGGTCATGAGCGCCACCAACAGCTATTCGATCCGCCGCTTCACCCCCGAGCGGTCCACGCTGGGCAAGCTCTTGGCCCGCGACTCGATAGCGCGCCGGATGGATTGGGTGCTGCTCTTCGCGGCCCTCGCGCTGACCGCCATCGGCACGATGCTGGTGTACTCCGCGACCCGCAACCGCACCAATCTCACCCACGGCGACCAGTACTACTTCCTGATGCGGCACCTGATGAACGCCGGGATCGGCGCGGGTCTCGCGATCGGTGTCGTCGTCATAGGGCACCGCAGGATGCGCGGCATCGTGCCGTTCTACTACGTGCTGGCGATCCTCGGCATCCTCGCGGTGCTCAGCCCGCTCGGCTCGACCGTCAACGGCGCGCACTCGTGGATCGTGATCGGCGGCGGCTTCTCGCTCCAGCCGTCGGAATTCGTGAAGGTCGCGATCATCCTCGGCATGGCGATGGTGCTGTCCGCGCGGGTGGACGCGGGCGACCGCGAGCATCCGGACCACAGGACCGTGCTCCAGTCGCTGGGCCTGGCCGCGCTGCCGATCCTGATCATCATGATGATGCCGGACCTCGGCTCGGTGATGGTGATGGCGGCGATCGTGCTCGGGGTGCTGCTCGCCTCCGGCGCGTCCAACCGCTGGGTGTTCGGCCTGATCGCCGCCGGGATCGGCGGCGCCCTCGCCGTCTGGCAGCTCGGCATCCTCGACAAGTACCAGATCGACCGCTTCGCGGCCTTCGCCAACCCCGCCCTGGACCCGGCGGGCGTCGGCTACAACACCAGCCAGGCGCGGATCGCCATCGGCTCCGGCGGCCTGCTCGGCAAGGGCCTGTTCCACGGCAGCCAGACCACCGGGCAGTTCGTGCCCGAGCAGCAGACGGACTTCGTCTTCTCGGTCGCGGGCGAGGAGCTGGGTTTCCTCGGCGCCGCCCTGATCATCGCGCTGATCGGCCTCATCCTGTGGCGGGCCTGCGCCATCGCCCGCAATGCCACCGACCTGTACGGCACGATCGTCGCCGCCGGAATCGTCGCCTGGTTCGCCTTCCAGTCCTTCGAGAACATCGGCATGACGCTGGGCATCATGCCGGTCGCGGGTATCCCCTTGCCCTTTGTGTCCTACGGCGGATCATCGATGTTCGCCAACTGTGTGGCCATAGGTCTGTTGCAGTCCGTACGGATGCAGCGGCCGATGTCGGCGTGACGCGCGGTGCCGGCCGGTCGGAAGGGGTCCGGCCGGTCGGACGCGGGCCCGGCTGGTCGGAAGGGGGCTCCGCCGGTCGGAAGGGATCCGTCCCGGCCGGTCGGGCCATTGCTCGCGGGCGGGGTGCCCGGTTACCGTCGAGCATGGGTCAGCGAGTGCGCGAGACCGAACGCAAGTACGAGGCCGGTGACGGCCCCGGCCGCCCCCTGACGCCTCCCGACCTCGAAGGACTGCCGTCCGTCGCCGGAATCCGGCGCCTGGACCCCGATCTCCTCGACGCCGTCTACTACGACACCGCCGACCTCGCGCTGGCCGCCCACCGCACCACGCTCCGCCGCCGTACCGGGGGCGAGGACGCGGGCTGGCACCTGAAAGTGCCCACCGGCGAGCCCGACACCCGCACCGAGGTCCGCGTCCCGCTGGGCGCCAGCGACAGCGCCCCGCCCGAGGAACTGCGCGCCGAGGTCGCCGCGCTCCTCAGGGGCCGCCCGCTGAACCCGGTGGTCCGGCTGCGCACCACCCGGCACCGGACCCTGCTGCTGGACGAGGAGGGCGGCGCGCTCGCCGAGGTCGCCCACGACGAGGTCACGGCGTACGACGAGAGCGCCGGGTCGGACGGCCCGCGCTGGACCGAGACCGAGGTGGAGCTGGTGCACGGCCCGCCCGCCCTGCTCGACGCCGTCGAGGAACGGCTGACGGCGGCGGGACAGCGCCGCTCGACCTCCCGCTCCAAGCTGGCCCGCGCGCTCGGCGACCGGCTCGCCGATCCGCCCGCGCCGCCCGGCACCCCCGCCACCGCGGGCGAGGTCGCCACCGGGTACCTGCGCGAACAGCTCACCGCGATCCTCGCGCTCGACCCGCTGGTGCGGCGCGACCAGGAGGACGCCGTGCACCGGATGCGGGTCGCCACCCGCAGGGCCCGCAGCGCCTTCAAGAGCTTCCGCAGGGAACTGGACCGCGGCGCCACCGACCCGCTGGGCGCGGAGCTGAAGTGGCTGGCCGCCGTCCTCGGCGCCGAACGCGACCGCGAGGTGCTCGCGGACCGCGTGGACGGGCTGCTCGCCGGCGCCGCCCCCGCGCTCGTCACCGCGGCCGTACGCGACCGGCTGCGGGGCCTGGCCGCCGACAGCCACGCGCGGTCCCGCGCGGCCCTGGTCCGGGTGCTGAACGGGACCCGCTACTTCACGCTCCTCGACCGCCTGGAGGCGCTGCTCGTGCTGCCGCCCTACCTGGTGTCGGCCGCCGCGCCCGCCCACGAGGCCGCCATCGCCGCCGTGGGCCGCGACCACCTGCGGCTGCGGCGGCAGATCCGGGCCGCGCTGGCCCTGCCGCCCGGCGACGACCGGGACATCGCGCTGCACGAGGCCCGCAAATCCGCCAAGCGAGCCCGCTACTGCGGCGAGGCCGCGCGGCCGGTGCTCGGCAAGCGGGCCGCCGCCCACACCGGCCGGATGAAGTCCGTCCAGCAGCTCCTCGGCGAGCACCAGGACAGCGTGATGTGCGGGGCGGCGCTCGGCCGTACCGCGCGGGAGGCGCGGGCGGCGGGGGAGCCCACCGAGGCGTACACGGCGCTGATCGCCGCCGAGCGGGCCAGAGCGGAGGCCGCGGAGGCGGAACTGCCGGATGTCTGGCGGTCGGCGGACCGCGACATCTGAGCGGGACATCTGAGCGGGACCGGGTCCGGTGGGGCCGGGACATCTGAGCGGGACCGGGTGCGGTGGGGCCGGGACATCTGAGCGGGACCGGGCAGCCGTGAGACACGGGTACCCTTGAGGGTCACCCAGCCCCCACGCCGTCGGCCGGGGGAGTCCCAGCCGTCTGATGAGAGTCGCCGAGATGCCTGTCGAGTCGGTCTTCCCGCGCCTGGAAGCACTTCTCCCGCACGTCCAGAAGCCGATCCAGTACGTCGGCGGCGAGCTGAACTCCACCGTCAAGGAGTGGGACAGCACCGACGTCCGCTGGGTGTTGATGTACCCGGACGCGTACGAGGTGGGCCTGCCCAACCAGGGCGTCATGATCCTCTACGAGGTGCTCAACGAGCGCGAGGGCGTCCTGGCCGAGCGCACGTACAGCGTGTGGCCCGACCTGGAAGCGCTGATGCGCGAGCACGAGGTGCCGCAGTTCACGGTCGACGCGCACCGCCCGGTCCGCGCCTTCGACGTGTTCGGCCTCAGCTTCTCCACGGAGCTGGGCTACACCAACATGCTCACCGCGCTCGACCTGTCGGGCATCCCGCTGCTCGCCGCCGACCGCACCCTGGACGACCCGATCGTGCTGGCGGGCGGGCACGCGGCGTTCAACCCCGAGCCGATCGCCGACTTCATCGACGCGGCCGTCATCGGCGACGGCGAGCAGGCCGTCCTGGAGATGACCGGGGTCATCCGCGCGTGGAAGGCCGAGGGCCGTCCCGGCGGCCGGGACGAGGTGCTGCTGCGGCTGGCGAGGACCGGCGGGGTGTACGTGCCGCGCTTCTACGACGTGGAGTATCTGGCCGACGGCCGGATCTCCCGCGTCGTGCCCAACCGCAGCGGCGTGCCGTGGCGGGTGTCCAAGCACACCGTGATGGACCTCGACGAGTGGCCGTACCCCAAGCAGCCGCTGGTGCCGCTGGCCGAGACCGTGCACGAGCGGATGTCGGTGGAGATCTTCCGCGGCTGCACCCGCGGCTGCCGCTTCTGCCAGGCGGGCATGATCACCCGCCCGGTGCGCGAGCGGTCCATCACCGGGATCGGCGAGATGGTCGAGAAGGGCCTGAAGGCCACCGGCTTCGAGGAGGTCGGCCTGCTCTCGCTGTCCTCCGCCGACCACACCGAGATCGCCGAGGTCGCCAAGGGCCTCGCCGACCGGTACGAGGAGGACAAGATCGGCCTGTCCCTCCCGTCCACCCGTGTTGACGCCTTCAACATCGACCTGGCCAACGAGCTGACCCGCAACGGCCGCCGCTCAGGTCTGACCTTCGCCCCCGAGGGCGGCTCGGAGCGCATCCGCAAGGTCATCAACAAGATGGTCTCGGAAGAGGACCTGATCCGTACCGTCGCCACCGCCTACGGCAACGGCTGGCGGCAGGTGAAGCTCTACTTCATGTGCGGGCTGCCCACCGAGACCGACGAGGACGTCCTCCAGATCGCCGACATGGCGAAGAAGGTCATCGCCAAGGGCCGCGAGGTCACCGGGCAGAACGACATCCGCTGCACGGTCTCCATCGGCGGGTTCGTGCCCAAGCCCCACACCCCCTTCCAGTGGGCCCCGCAGCTCGGCGTGGAGGAGACCGACGCCCGGCTGGAGAAGCTGCGCGACGCGATCCGCGGCGACAAGAAGTACGGCCGCAACATCGGCTTCCGCTACCACGACGGCAAGCCCGGCATCATCGAGGGCCTGCTCTCCCGCGGCGACCGCCGCGTCTCCGCCGTCATCCGCGCCGTCTACGAGGACGGCGGCCGCTTCGACGGCTGGCGCGAGCACTTCTCCTACGACCGCTGGCTGCGCGCCGCCGAGACCGAACTGCCCGCCTTCGGCGTCGACCTGTCCTGGTACACCACCCGCGAGCGCACCGCCGAGGAAGTCCTCCCCTGGGACCACCTCGACTCCGGCCTCGACAAGGACTGGCTCTGGGAGGACTGGCAGGACGCCCTGGACGAGACCGAGGTCGACGACTGCCGCTGGACCCCCTGCTTCGACTGCGGCGTCTGCCCCCAGATGGACACCCACATCCAAGTCGGCCCCACGGGCCAGAAACTGCTGCCGCTGGCAGTCAAGAACGCAGGTCCGACGCCTGCGGCGAGCGGTCACACGCACTGAGATGAGCGACGCCCTGAGCAAGATCGCCGACCTACGCGGCGACATGACGGACGCCGAGGCGACCGAGGTTTGGTCTTGTTTCGGCGTCTCGACCTCAGTGAGGGCAGAACCGCGGTCTACGCTCACGACACCTCTGCCTGGTCCGCGCCTGGAGGGCACGGCTGGTCGAGTCAAGAGCAGTATCGAGTGGGTGTGACTCCAGCAGTCACGCGCTTCCAGAGATGGCGATCGACGCGGTATCCGCGTGCCGTCTTCGCTGTCAGGGAGCGGCCGGAAGTGTGTTCAACGGGCTGTGGTGGTGACGACGAAGCCGAGGGAAGTCAGTCCTTCGGCCTGGCAGAGGCTGTCTGAAGCTCCGCCGACTTCGGTTTGAAGCAGTTGGTACGCGGCTCCGTTCTCTTGACCCCACCGCATGGCGGCGCGCCAGAGCGCCCGCCCGAACCCATGGCCGCGGTGCTCCGTGCGGACTCCGAAGTATTGGGGCATGAGCTGAGTTCGGCCGATTGCGTCGGGCCTGATCTCCATGGGTCCGATGGCTCCTGCCACCTGGCCACCCGTCGTGGCGACGAGTACGGGGCCGACTGCGTTGGCTTGCATCCGTGTGTAGAGGAAGGCGAATCCATCGTTCGCCATTTCCTCTGAGAAGCTGGCGAAGTCTTCGCGTAGGTCGAGGGACAAGTCGGCGAAGGTGCTGAGGGGGCGCGCAGGGGGTGGGCAGGCGCCGGAGGAGAAGTCCTTGAGCTGAATCCTGACGCCTTGGGCGAAGCGGCTGGCGTACTCGGGGCCGAGGAAGCGCACGATTCGCGCTCGGCTCGCTCCGTGGTCCGCGGCGAGTTTCTGGGCCAGTTCGGCGGCGGCGATGTGGCTGCCGGGCTCGACTCCGTAGGCGTAGACCTTGATGGTTCCGGCCCCGCGCGCAAGGTGGGTGGGGATCAGCGTTTCCCCGGGGCGGTGGACGACAGCGTCGGTCAGGACGCTCTCATCCTTGGTGCCGGACCACCGGAGGTCCTTGTCGTACGGAAGGAAGCGCCTGCTTCCAGCGGCCCTCAGTGTGTCGGCGAACAGGTCATCGGTCAGGACGGACGGGTGTACCGGGCCGATGGTGGGGACGTAGGGGGCCGTTACCACTGGGCGGAGCCAGTCCCAACGGAAGCGCATGGGTCGCCCGCGTTGCAGGAGCACTTCACGGAGTCCATCACGTCGTCCATGTCGGCGACGGGGACCACCACGGGGGTTGCAACGGTGGTGTCGGACTCCTCGGGGCGGATCACGGGCGGCCTGGGTCAGATCTCTACGGCGACTGCGGTCATGCGTGCACCATCAGTGGAGCCTTCGTTTCCTGGAACTGCTTGGCCAGCGGCCGGCACACCTTGCATGTGCCGGAGAGCTGGCAGCCCTCGCAGCCCCCAGTGCGAAGCATCAGGGCGTCGGAGATCGCGGGCAGCCGACGCAGGCCCTCAAGTCCCTCGGCCATGAGGTCGATCTGGTCGTCACGGCCGACCTTGCAGATGCTCACCTTGGCGTGGGGATCGGCGTGGAAGAACGTCACCCCGGCGTTGCACCCGGTGAACGCGCTGCGTTCCCGCAAGTGGTTGCTGGACTGGGCGAGCAGGCTTTCCGGACCGCCGTAGATGGTGGGCGTCATGTTGCTGAAGACATGGTGCTTCAGGCCCCACTTCTCGGCGAGGGCCACCATGGCGTCCGTCTCGTGGGCGTTGTCGTTGGTGACGATGATGTTGAGCCGCACGGGCAGATGAGCCTCACGCGCGGCGTCCATTCCTCGCTTGAACGCCTTCCAGGCACCGCGCCGTTGTGTGAGCCGGTCGACGCTCTCCTCGGTCGCCCCGTACACGCTGACGACAAGCCGGTAGGCGGGGCACTCCTCGAACATGGCCAGCAGCGACTTCTCCCACAACCGGGACGCATTGGTGGAGACGGTGAGCATCATGCCCAAGTAGCAGTGCGTGCAGGCGAAGTTGCAGCCGAGGTTGATCTCCCAACTCGCCTTTGAGAAGCCGTAGGACGAGCGCTCGCGGACCAGCACCGCCTTCGATACAGGCTTGCCGACCAGGTCCAGACCCCACACCTGCGCGACAGTCTCGGCAAACCACGATGGGGCCGGGGAGTCGTTGCCGACGAGGGCGCGTAGTTCCTCGTAGCCGGCCTCAGGCAGACGTGCCCCTGCCGCGCTGCCAGGCCGTAAGGCCAGATATCCGTCAAGGAACGGGCTCACGATCAGGTCATGAAGCATCGTTCATTCCTCCGGTCAGCCGGTGAGGGGGGTTCCAGGGGTCGTGGAGCTGCCATGTGTGGCCGTCGGGGTGGCCCTCGTATTCGCTACAGCCGCCATGCGTGGGATGGGTGGCCGGGCAGTCCGGGAGGATCAGCAGAATGGCCGGGGTGCTGTTCAGCGGCCACCGGCTCCAGACGGCGGTGTTGCCGGCGATGTCGAGGACCATGGCGTAGTGGGCGCCGCTGGTGTGACGTTCGAGGGTGCAGCGCAGGTCCCGGATGTCAGCAGTCATGTCGTGGCGGTATCCGGACCATGCCAGGGCCGTGTGGGCGAGTGGGTCGGGCAGGACGGTCAGGGCCGAGCAGATGGACCGGTGCCTGGGCGGAGCGATGGAGTTGATGTTGGGGGTGGAAATGGTCACGGCATGTTCCTCTGAAGTGGATGGGCGCGGTTCGGGACATGGCCTGAGCGGGTCCAGGTCAGGCGTCATGCGCGAACCCCCGTATGCCCGGCTGTCGCGCGAAGCGAGGCAGGTAGCGTCTCCCGCCGGGGCGTCCTGGACCGTTGTTTGTCCGCTCGCAACGGGGCGGCAAGTCGCAGACTTGCCCAGACGGTCTTGCCGACGGGCGCAGCCCTCTCGAATCCCCACGCGCCTTCGGTGAGGCCGGCGATGATCTGAAGTCCGCGTCCGCTCTCGGCGTCCAGAGACGTGGGCCGCAGTTCGGGTGGGTCGTCGCTCTGGTCCTGGACCGCGACGTACAGGCGGTCTGTGCTGATCCACAGGGTCAGGGGACACGTGCGGACCACGGATCGACGGTGCCCTGCGGACTCCTGCTCGGTCGGTTCGCCCGTGTGGCGAACCGCGTTGGCCGTCAACTCCGAGACGACGGTGAGGGCGTCCTGTACGACCTCGTCGGTGAGGCCCCAGCTTTCAAGGACCTCTTGTGCGTGACGCCGGGCGAGACCGGGGGCGGATGGCTCGCAGGCCAGGTCCAACCTGGTCCGGTTGGCGTAATCGCTTGCCATCACTGTCCTCCGTGCGCTCTCCCGTGCCGCGAGCCGAACTGCCGCTCGCCCTGACTGGTTGCACGCACTACGCAACCGTCTGCGTACGGAGAGCGGTACCGTTGGACCGGCGTGCGAAGTGGAAAGCGTGGAAAGTTCGTCCACCCGCGGAGAGTGGCAGCATGGCTGAGCACGAGCCGAACGAAGGTCTCAGAGGGCTTCTGAGCGAGGCACGGTGGTCCCAGGTCGAGTTGGCCGCCGCAGTGAACCGTGCTGCCAACGAAGCCGGTGTCAGCGTGAGTTGTGACAAGAGCAACGTGAACAAGTGGCTTGGCGGCACCCGTCCGCAAGTGAAGTGGCGTCCGTTGATTCTGGAAGCGTTGTCTCGCCGTCTGGGACGCCCGGTTACTCATGCCGAAGCCGGCTTTCCTCCGTCGGTGGCCGAAACAGCGACTCTGGCCGCGCTGGCCATGCCCGAGGACACTGTGGAGGGACTTGTCACCATCGGGAGAGAAGACATGGACCCCTCTCGTCGCAAGTTCGTCACGACGACGCTTTACGCAGCCGCCCTACCGATTCCCGCCTATGTCGATCTGGCGGGCCGCGCCGAGGCACACGCCACTGGGCGTGCCACGCGGATCGGAACGGGCGAGATCGCCACAGTCCGGACGATGACCGACCGCATCGCGGACATCCTCGACGAACTTGGCGGCGGTCACGCTCGCCCCATGGCGGCGGCGTTCCTGGTGAACACGGTCGCGCCCTACCTGCGGGCTGATGCCTCCGAAGCTGTCAGGAAGGACATGCTCGCCGCCGCGTCCGACCTCGTGTACCTCACCGGCTGGATGGCCATGTACGAGAAGGCGCACGGGCTCGGCCAGCGGTACTACGTACAGGCCCTCCACCTGGCCGCTGACGCCGAGGACCACGTGACCTACTGCCGCACCCTGCGCGGAATGGCGCTTCAGGCAGCCAATCTCAAGCACGGGAAACGGTCGCTGGAACTCGCCGACTCCGCCGCAGAGGCGGCGCCCAAGGCGGGCCCGCGCCTACAAGCCTTCCTCACCGGGCAACAAGCCCAGGGCGCGGCGCTCGTCAAAGACAAACGGCTCGCCTTCTCCCGCCTCGCCGAAACACAGACCGCGCTTTCGAAAGCCGACAACCGGCGCGACGCCATTGGCGGTTACGACCAGGCCGCCTACTTCTTCCACGTATCCAGCGTGCTCTACGGCCTGGGTGATGTGGCTGGATCCATCGCGGCCATGCAGGACTCCAATCGAGTGCGCCCCCCGGTTGAGAAGCAGGGACGCGCACACGCCAACGGCTTGCTCGCGCAACGGCAGCTCGAAGTCGGTCACTTGGAGGCGTCCTGCGCCACCTGGTCGACATTCCTTGACGATTACGAGCGCCTCTCGTCCTCGCGTGCTGATGAGCACTTCAACGTCCTTCGCCGCCGCCTTCGTCCCTACCTCAAGAACCAGCACGCCCGCGAGGTATCCGAGCGTGCCCAGGAACTTGCCCGGCAGAAGGTCGCCTCATAGCCGTGCGGGGCCACTTACACCATTGCGACCGAGCCTGATCGCCAGCGCTGGTGCAGTGGACAGGGCGCCCAGATGCCGCCCCGGGGGCCTGATGTGAGTAGAAGGCCCGTGGCCCCGCGCGCTGGATGCGGGCGGGGCCACGGCTCTTGGGGGGCGAGGGTTTTTGGTTATGAGCCGGTGATCACGTATTGGGAGCCGGGCTCGATGAGGACGTTGCCGTTGGCGGAGTTGGTGATGGTGACGTGGGACAGGGTCGCGCTGCCGCGGGCGCCGCCCTGGGCGCGGATGCCCGCGCCGTTGTTGGACTTGTCGATGGTGACGTTGCTGATGGTGACGCCCGGCATGGCGCCGCCGCCGTTCTTGAACTGGATGCCGTCGTAGGTGGAGTCGGCGATGTCGGTGTCCCGGATGGTGACGCCGGTGATGTCGCTGGTGGAGGCGAACAGGGTGATGGCCCCGAACTTCTGCGCCTCGCCCCAGAAGACGCCGCCGCCGCGCTGGACGCCGTTGTTGGCGATCAGGGTCGTCCCGGAGAACGGCAGCGGGTCGTGGTCGGTGGCCAGCATGATCGCCGGGTAGTTCATGGTGTCGTAGACGAGGTTGTTCTCGATGGTGTTGCCGTAACCGCCGTAGATCGCGAGGCCGTTGGCGCGCCAGGGCAACTGGATGGTGTTGTTCACGAAGTGGTTGTCGTGCGCGACGTCGACGGACTGGTCCTTGACGTACTTGTTGGCCCACACCGCCAGCGAGTCGTCGCCCGTGGTGCGGAAGGAGGAGTTGAAGACCTTCGAATTACGGGTGCCGTTGGTGAAGTTGATGCCGTCGGCGTAGGTGTCGCGGATGCGCATCCCGCTGAATTCGAGCCCGTCCGCCGGGCCCCACAGGGCGGGGATGTTGTCGTAGTCGCGGCCGACCCAGACACCGACGTTGGCGTGCTCGATCCAGACGTTGCTGATCTTGGTGTTCTTGCCGAACCGGCCGTTGAGGCCGACGCCGCCCTCGGCGTTGCCGTCACCGCCGCGGATCCGGCCGGAGCCGAAGATCGCGATGTCGGAGATCTGCGTGTTGTTGTCGATGTCGAAGCCGAAGTTGCCCTCGTGCGGGTGGTTGATGCTGCCCACGGCGTCCTGCGGCTGGATCAGCGAGTAGAGCTGCGAGTACCACATGCCCGCGCCGCGGATCGTGACGTTGCTGATGCCGACCTGGTTGTACTGGCCGCGGTGCAGCGGGTCCTCGGTGAGGATCTTCTTCTCCTGGCGCCACTGGCCCGCCGGGATCCACACGCAGTTGATGACACCGTTCTGGTTGTCGGTCACGGCTCGCTGGATCGCGGCGGTGTCCTCGATCCCGTCGTCCGGGACCGCGCCGTACTCGGTGATCGACGTGCAGTCGGCGGGCTTGGCCTTCGGCGGCGCCACCTGCTCCAGGTCGATCAGGTCGATGACGTAGAACGACGCCGTGTCGGTCGCGTCCCGCTGGAGACGGAATTTGGTGCCCACCGGATACGTCGTCGACAGCAGCGCGTTGGACTCGTCGAACAGCCGACGGGCGTCCGCCTGCGGCGAGTTGGTCAGCGCCTCGGGGCCGTCGGTGTTGCCGTACAGCCAACTGTGCTTCGAGGACAGGGTGATCTTCCGGTCGAACGTGTTGTTGATGTAGAGGCTGATCGTGGCCTCGATGCCGCCGCCGTTCGCGGCGTCGGGGATCGAGTTGCGCACCACGATCGAGTTGGTCGGGTTGGTCGAGGTGAACTCCACGAACTGACCGGTGGTGTTCAGCCGTACCGACTTGCGGCCAGAGGACTCGGTCGCGAAGTTGGTGTGGCCGAAGGTGCGCAGCGGGTCGGTCTCCAGGAGCGTGCCCTGGTACGTGGCGGCCTCGGCCTCGTACTCGGTGTACGGGACGGCGGCGCCGCGCCCGACCACGATCGAGCGGGAGAAGGTGTTGTTGTTCTCGTTGGTCTCGGCGACGACGTTGGTGGCGTCCGCGGTCGCGACGAGGGTGGCGCCGCCGCTGGTCGCGGTCCAGGTGCCGGTGACGTTCACGGTGACGGTCGCGCCCGCGGCGATCGCCGGGGTGCTGGTGTCCAGCGTGGTGCCGCCCACGGTGAGGCGGGTGACGGTGGCGACGCCCGTCGAAGTGGTGCCGCGGTTGTGCACCGAGACGGTGAAGGAGACGGCCGCGCCGACCGCGGGGCTCGCCGGGTTGGAGGTGATGCCGAGCACTTCGAGGTCGGGTCCCGGCGCCTGCGCGACGACCAGCTTCGTCGGTGAGGCGAGGCTGTTGTTGTCCTTGCTCTGCTCGATGACGGTGCCGTTGGGGTCGACCACGGCCGAGACGGTGTAACTGCCCACCGCCCGCTTGCCGACGGCGACCTGGACGGTGGCGGACGCACCGGCGGCGAGGGCGGCCACCGGGGCGCTGCCCGCGACGACACCGCCGACGCTGACGTTGACGGTGGTCGCCGGGGACGCGGCGCTGCCGATGTTCTTCACGGTGGCGCTGACGTTCACGGTGTCGGTCTCGACCGGGGCGGTCGGGGTCCACGACAGCGCCGTGACGGTCAGGTCGGGGTTGGGCGCGGGTACGCCGATGACCTGCACCTCGGCGACCTGGCCGCCCGGGGCGCCGGAGTTGGAGGAGAACCCGAGCTGGAGGTCGGCGGCCCGGCCGGTGACCGGGATGGTCACCGTGTTCTGGTTGCCCGACGGGCTGAACGCGTAGTCGGCCCTGGCCTTCAGCGAGGTGAAGCCGGTCGCGCTCTGGCCGCGGCCGAGCACCTGGATGTTCTGCGTGCGCGGTCCCCACGCGGCGTCGGGGTTGAGCTTGACGACGACGGAGGTGATGTCGGCGTCGGAGCCGAGCTTGACCGTCAGCGTCGACGGGAAGCCGTTGGACTCCCAATAGCTGCCGGTCTGGCCGTCGTTGGCGTTGGACGCGACGAAGGACTGGGCCGTCGAGGACGCCTCGATCGGCTTGCCGTGCGCGAGGTCCTTGCCCGTACCGTCACCGGGGCCCGGATCGCCGGGGCCGGGGCCGCCGGGGTCGGTGACCGTCGTGCCGTGGATCTCCAGCTCGGATATCTGCGCGGCCTGCCACCCGGTGTTGGCGGTGATGTTCAGCCGTACGTAACGGACCGTCGCGGCGCTGAAGTCGACCGTCACGGTGTTGGCGGAAGCGGGGTTGAAGCTGCGGCCCTGCGCGGCGGACAGCGTGCTGAAGGCGGCGCCGTCGGTGCTGCCCTGCACCGCGATGGTCTCGGTGCGCGCCTCCCAGCCGGCCGGCAGCTTGAGCACCACCTGGTCGACGGCGGCACCGCTGCCGCCGAGGTCGATCTGCACCCACTGCGGGAAGGTGTTGTTCGGCCCTTCCCAGTACGTGCCCTGGTTGCCGTCGGTGACGGCGGAGGCGGGGTATCCGCCCACCGCGCCGCTCGCCGAAGCGGCCTTGCCCGAGGCGAGGTTGGGCCGGTCGGCCGCGGCGGCGGCCCCGGACAGTGGCAGGAGACCGATGGCGATCAGACCGGCGGTGACCAGGCCGGTGATCAGTCGGCGGCTGAGCTGTTTCCGTTTCATGTGTCCTCTGTTCAGTCGGAACGAGAGAGCGCGGACGGCGCGCGGGACGCGCGGGGTTCGCAGGACGCGAGGCGGCTCCTGCCGTGAAGTTGCATACAGATGTGAAGAATTGGGAGAGCATTGACCAGCTTTTTGCGAGTCACATGGTGCGATCGTGTCACTGGCTTGTCAACGGTTTACGCACGTCATTCGATTTGTTGACAGGACCCGCGCATGCCCAACACGCGGGCGCGGCGGACGACTTGACCGCGCGGCACGACGACCCGCCGGGCCCTGCGGGTAGGTTCGCCGCATGGCTCTGGAACACCCGCGGGGGAGCGGCGACGGCTGCCTGACCGTCGCCATACGTATGCCGGTCCGTCTCGTCGCCTTCGCCGTCGTGCTGCCGCTGCGCCTGCTCTGGGACGCGCTCGCGACGGCCGGGCGCGGGACCTCGGCCGGACTGCGCTGGACGTGGCGCCGCCTGCTGCTCCCGCCGCTGCGGGTCCTCGGCGCCGCGCTCGCCTGGGCAGCGCGGACGCTGGTGGTCATCCCGGCCGTCTTCCTGACCCGCTGCCTGGTCGTCGTCCCGCTCGTCGCCCTGTGGCGGTACGTGCTCGTGCCGCTCGGCCACGCCGCCGCCTGGACACTGCGCGTGCTCGGCACCGGCACGGGACTGCTCGCGCACTGGCTGCTCGTCGTCCCCCTGACCGCCCTCTACGGGTACGTGCTCGCGCCCGTCGGCCGCGCCGTCCGCTGGACGCTGCTGACCCTCGGCGCGGGTCTGGGCGCGGGCGCCTCCTGGCTCGGCCACCACCTCCTCGCCGCGCCCGCCCGCCGGCTCTGGCACTCCCTGCTGGTGCCGGCCGCCCTCGCGCTCGCCGCTGCCGTCGTCTTCTTCGTGCGGTACGCGCTGGTGTGGCCGCTGACCGCGCTGTGGCAGTACGTGCTCACGCCGGTCGGCCGCGGCCTCGCGTGGACGCTGCGGATGACCTGGCTCGGCCTGCTCTGGCTGGTCAGGACCCTGATCGTGCTGCCGGTCGGCTTCGTGTGGCGGCGCGTCGTCGTCCCCGTCGCACGCGAGGTCGGCGCGGCGCTCGGCCACGCCTGGCGGGTGACCGGCTATGTCTCGCGCGCCGTCGGCCGCGGCATCGCGTGGCTGGCCCGCGTGCTGATCGCGGTCCCCGCCGCCTGGGTCTGGAGCCGGACCGGCGCTCCCGTACTGCGCGCCGTACGGGCCGCGGGCCGCTGGTACCGGCGCGCGGTCTGGCAGCCGGTCAAGGAAGCGGTCGCCGACGCCCGCCGCGCGCTGCGCGAGTTGCGCGCCGAGACCCGCAGAGCGCTCTTCGGCGATCCGGTCGGGGCCCCCGAACGGCGGCTGCCACCGCGGCGGGCGGGGTACGAACCGGGGGCGTTCGGCCCGGCCCCGGCGACGGACGCGGCCGACGTATCAGAGGCGCCCGATCCCGCCGACGCGCTCGTGGTGAGCGCGCTCGCCACGCAAGCGCTGCCCCGGCCGGCGGCCCGCCACCGTAAGCGGCCGGGCGCGGATTTCGGTTCCGACTCCGGTTCCGCCTCCGGTTTCGGCCCCGGCCCCGGTCCCGACCTCGGCGAGCGGCGTCCGCCGACCCACCTCTGAGCGCGGGACCGGCGCCGGGCAGGCGGCGTCCGGCCGCTTCACCGTTCCCCGCCCAGGCGCCCGCGGCCCCGGGTTGTCCACAGGGCAGGGGTCACCCGTCAACGGCAACGCGCGACGCGGCGTAACCTTGTGAAAGACAAGCGGGCCCGGTGACGGGCCCCCGGGACACGAGTACGCACGAGGGACTGAACGACACTGGGCAAGCGACAGCCCGAAGGTCCGCCGCCCGCACCGGCGGTGCAGCGCATTCGACTGCGCTACACCAAGCGTGGCCGCCTCCGGTTCACCAGCCACCGCGACTTCCAGCGTGCCTTCGAGCGGGCCCTGCGCCGCGCCGAGGTGCCGATGGCGTACTCGGCGGGCTTCACCCCGCACCCCAAGGTGTCGTACGCCAACGCCGCACCCACCGGCGTCGGCAGCGAGGCGGAGTATCTGGAGATCGCCCTCGCGCGCGGCGTCGACCCGGAGAAGCTGCGGCTGCTGCTCGACGAGTCGCTGCCCGCGGGACTCGACGTCATCGAGGCGGTCGAGGCCCGGACCTCGGGACTCGCCGAACGCCTTGAGGCGTCGGTCTGGCAGGTCAGGCTCGACGGTGTCGACCCGGCCGAGGCACGACAGGCCGTCGCGGCGTTCCTCGCCGCGGAGACCGTGGAAGTACAGCGCAAGACGAAGAACGGCATCCGCACGTTCGACACCCGCGGCGCCGTCACGCGCCTGGAAGTCGTGGACGACACGCCGGACAACGGCGCCGGGCACGACGCGGACATGTCCGAACAGGGTGCCGATAGGCCGCAGGACCGCGCCTGTGCGATACTGCGGCTGGTTGTACGGCACCTGACACCTGCCGTACGGCCCGACGACGTACTGTCCGGCCTCCATGCGACGGCCGACCTCGCGCCGCCGGTCCCCGCAGCGGTGACCAGGCTGGCGCAGGGGCCGCTCGACGAGGAGTCCGGCACGGTCACCGACCCGCTCGCGCATGATCGCGACGCTGTGACGGTACCTGCCGGGTCCGCGTAGCCACGTCGTCACGCGTCGCCGACGCACCAGGGAGCCACCCGGGTCCGGCGCCGCAGACCACATGAGACTTTCGTCGACCCGCCGACGCGGTGCCGACGAGCGACACAGCAGCTCCCGTGCGGCGCCCGCGCCCCCGGACAGCGGCACCGCGACCAAGCGGCCCGCCGCCACCGGACATGGACGCGGCGCCCGGGAGCTCGACGGGAGCATTGCCCGCATGCACGACCAGACCGATTCCAACGAACCCAACCCCACATCCGAGCCCGCCGCCGAGGCCGCGCCGCCGCGCCGCCGCCGGGCCGCCTCCCGCCCCGCGGGCCCCCCGAC
>NZ_MECL01000112.1 GCF_014596445.1 Streptomyces sp. CBMA29
ACGTCGGCGTGCGGCAGGAATTCCGCCCACCGCTCGGGGTATTCGGCGGGCGGGTCGTCGTCGGGATCGCCGTCCTCGTCCCCGGCGTACCCGGCCCTGCGGGCGGCGGCCTGCGCGACGACCTCGGCCGCCGCGGCCTCGCGCAACCTGGCGTTCTCCTCGCGGGCCGCGGCGGTGGCCAGCGACGGCCACACCCGGTCCACGGCCGCGTTGACGGCCGCGCCGACCAGGACGGCGAAGGCGGACACGCCGATCCACAGCAGGACGGCGACCGGCGCGGCCAGCGAGCCGTAGATCGTCGGCCCCTCGACGGTGTGGGTGAGGTAGATCCGCAGGACGAAGCTGCCGACCACCCACATCAGCAGCGCGATCAGCGCGCCGGGCACGTCCTCGTACCAGGCGGAGCGCACCGGCACCGAGACGTGGTAGAGCGTGGTGAGGAAGGCGATCGAGGCGAGCAGGACGGCGGGCCAGTACAGCACCGCGACCGCGCCCTCGCCGCCCGGCAGCAGGTCCACCACCGCGTCGGGTCCCGCGACGACCAGCGGCAGTACGGCGGCGCCCAGTATCAGCGCGACGACGTACAGCACCAGCGACATCAGCCGGGTCTTGACGATGCCGCGGCGGCCCTCCAGGCCGTACATGATGGTGATGGTGTCCACGAAGACGTTGACCGCGCGGGAGCCCGACCACAGGGCGATCAGGAAGCCGAGCGAGATCAGGTCCGGGCGGCGGCCGTGGAAGACGTCGTCGACCAGGGGTTTGACGAGCTGGTTGACACCCTTGTCGGAGAGCACGGTGGAGGACGCCGTGAGGATGTTGTGCCGGATGTGGTCGATGGTGTCGAGGCCGATGACGGTGTCAACGTAGCCGAGGGCGCCGACCAGGCCGAGCAGCAGCGGCGGCAGCGACAGCAGGACGAAGAAGGCCGCCTCGGCGGCGAGGCCGGTCACCCGGTACTCCATGCAGGAGTTGACGGTGTCCTTCAGCAGCAGCCAAGCGACCTTGCGCTTGGAGACGTTGCGGTACACCACCCGAGCCCGGCGCCACCTGCTCGGGCGACGATGACCTCTTTCTTCGGCTGCTCGCACCCCCTTACGTTAGCTGCCATGAGCACCCTCACTCACACGGTGACCAATCAGGCTCCGCCGCTGGTCGGCCATGACGTGTACAGCACCGACAGCGCCCTCGTGGAGGCCGTGGCCCGGCACGCCGATCCGGCGGGGCTCGCGGAGATCACGGACGAGTTGAGCACGCTGGGCAAGGCCGCGGGATCCGCCCAGGCGCAGCGCTGGGGTGAGGAGGCGAACACGTACTCGCCCGTACTGCGCACCCACGACCGCTACGGCAACCGGATCGACGAGGTGGACTTCCACCCCTCGTACCACCGGCTGCTCGGGCACGCGGTCACCGCAGGTCTCACCGACGCCTGGTCGCGGCCCGACGGGCACCTCAGGCGGGCCGCCGGGTTCCTGGTCTGGTCGCAGGTCGACGCCGGGCACGGCTGTCCGGTGTCGATGACGCACGCGGCGGTGCCCGCGCTGCGCACCGACCCGGCGCTGGCCGCCGAGTGGGAGCCCCGGCTCGGGTCGCGGGTCTACGATCCGCGGCTGGTCGCGGGCGGCGAGAAGCCGGGCGCGCTGTTCGGAATGGGCATGACGGAGAAGCAGGGCGGCTCCGACGTACGGGCCAACACCACGCACGCCGAGCCGCTGGCGGAGGACGGCGCGTACGCGCTGACCGGGCACAAGTGGTTCTGCTCCGCGCCGATGTCGGACGGCTTCCTCGTCCTGGCCCAGGCGTCCGCCTCGGCCGCCTCCGGCGCCTCGGCAAAGGACGGTCTGACCTGCTTCCTGCTGCCGCGCGTGCTGCCGGACGGTACCCGTAACGTCTTTGCGATCCAGCGGCTGAAGGACAAGCTCGGCAACCGCTCCAACGCCTCCTCGGAGGTGGAGTTCAGCGGTACGTGGGCGCGGCGGGTCGGCGAGGAGGGGCGCGGGGTGGCCACCATCATCGAGATGGTCGCGGCGACCCGTCTCGACTGCGCGCTGGGCTCGGCCGCCCTCATGCGGCAGGCCGTGGCGCAGGCCGTGCACCACGCCACGTACCGCAACGCCTTCGGCGGGCCGCTGGTCGACAAGCCGCTGATGCGCAACGTGCTGGCGGACCTCGCGCTGGAGTCGGAGGCCGCGACGACCACGGCGCTGCGGCTGGCGGCGGCCTGCGACGCGGACACCGAGCAGGAGCGGCACTTCCGGCGGCTGGCGGTGGCCGTCACCAAGTTCTGGGTCACCAAGCGCTGTCCGGTCGTCGCGGCCGAGGCGCTGGAGTGCCTGGGCGGCAACGGCTACGTGGAGGAGTCCGGCATGCCGCGGATCTTCCGCGAGTCGCCGCTGAACTCGGTGTGGGAGGGCTCGGGGAACGTCCAGGCCCTCGACGTGCTGCGCGTCCTCCAGCGTGAGCCGCTGGCCCTCAACGCCTTCCTGGCCGAGCTGGGCCTGGCCCGCGGCGCCGACCACCGCCTCGACGGCGCCGTCAAGGACCTCCTCGGCGAACTCGCCGACCTCGACGGTGTCGAGACCCGCGCCCGCCGCATCGTCGAGCGAATGGCGCTGGTCCTCCAGGGCACCCTCCTGGTCCGCTTCGCGCCCCCCGAGGTCGCCGACGCCTTCTGCGCCTCCCGCCTCGGCCACGACTGGGGCGCCACCTTCGGCACCCTCCCCCACACCCTCGACCTGTCCTCGATCGTCGACCGCGCCCGCCCGGTCCAGTCCTAGCCCTCGGCCGCTCGCCCGCCGCGACAGAACGAAAAACGGCGCGGCAGCGGCTGTCCCTCCGCTCGCCCCCCGAAGGGGGAGCAGAAAGGTTTCCGCCGCCGCGCCCACGGAGGGTGGCGCCGCGCCGACTCGGCACCACCCCCGGTCTGTTGGGCCGTCAGGCCGACCGTCTCGGCAGCGCGGGCGGGGAGCTGCCGCGCACCGGTGACGCCGCGTCACTCTCCGTCGAAGTCGCGTACGCTCGCAATGGTTGCAGCCCGTTGCACAGGTCGTCAGATCGTGTGGGGACCTCCTGTGGAGGGGATGGAAATCGCGACGGCCGGGCCCGTACGGCGGCAGCATGGGCAGTGGAAGACGGAGAGCACGCAGGGCGGGGGCGACGTGACACACTTTCCGATCCAGGTCGGCCGGAGGGACGCGATGGACGCCCGCGCGTCCGCGCACCTGCTGGCCTCGGTCCGGGAAGCCACTCTTGCGGGTGATGTGCCGCCGAAGCCGCCGCGGCCGGTGATCGGCGCGTCATGGACACGCGCCCTGAGCCGGGGCCTGGACCCGGACACCGGTCGCAACGACGGACTGCTGGGCACCGACGAGCTGGAGTACCGGCGGCAGTCCACCCCGCTCGGCGGTCTGCTGCCGCTGCTGCGCGACGGTCTGCACGCGGTCGCGGACGTGGCCGGGCACATCATGATCGTCACCGACCCCGAGGGCCGGGTGCTGTGGCGCGACGGCAGCCTCGCGTCCCGCAAGTCCCTCGCCGACCGGCTCGGCTTCGCCGAGGGCGCGAGCTGGGCCGAGGACGCGGTCGGCACGAACGCGATCGGCACGGCGCTGGTGACCGGCACACCCCTCCAGGTGCACTCGGCCGAGCACTTCGTGCGCAGTCTGCACGGCTGGACCTGCGCCGCGGCGCCGCTGCGCGATCCGCGCGACGGACGGCTGCTGGGCGTGGTGAATGTGACCGGCCCCGCCTCCACCGCGCACCCGGCGAATCTGTCGCTGGTCTCCGCGGTGGCGAGGGTCGCCGAGGGCGAACTGCGGGCCAGGCACTGGGCGGCGGTCGAGCGGCTGCGGTCGGTGGCCGCGCCGCTGCTGGCCCGGATGGAGGGCCAGGCGCTGGCCGTCGACCCCAACGGCTGGGTGGCCGCGGTGGTCGGGATGGCGCCGCCGGACCGGCTGCAACTGCCCGCGGCCGTCAGCGCAGGACAGATGTGGCTGCCGTCGCTCGGCCTGTGCTCGGTGGAGCCGCTGCCGGGCGGCTGGCTGGTACGGCTCGGCAGCCGCGGGCGGGCGTCGGGCGCGAGCCAGGTGGTGCTGGACGTGAGCCGTCCGCGCAACTGGATGGTGACGGTGAGCGGCGCGGCCGGGAGCTGGGCGCAGCAGCTCAGCCCGCGCCACGCCGAGCTGCTGTTCGTGCTCGCGGTGCACCGCGGCGGCAGGACCGCGGCCGAGCTGGCGGCCGATCTGTTCGGCGATCCGAGCCGTACGGTCACGGTGCGCGCGGAGCTGTCCCGGCTGCGGCGGAATCTGGCGGGCGTGCTGGCCCACCGGCCGTACCGCTTCGCCGACGGGGTGAATGTCGAACTCGTCCGTCCGCACCTCCCGTTGGACCTCCTCCCGCACTCGCTCGCGCCCGCGGTGCTGGCCGCGCGCCGCTGACCGTACGGCCGCGGCGGCGCGGCCGGTCACCGTACGTGTCCTGGCGTATCCGTGTGATGACCATCGAACGAGTCGGCGGCGCGGCCGTCAAGAGGACGAGTCGGCGGCGAGGGGGCGCGCGGAGCGCGGTACGGGCGCGGGCCGGGAGCGAGATCCGGCCACCGGGCGTCCGGTCGCGGCCTCCGGACAGGCCCTAGGCTGGGCCGTATGAGTACGCCCGTGACCACCTGGTCCCTCGAACTGACCTCGCCCGACGAGCTGCGGGCTGCGGCCGTGCCGCCCGAGGCGTCGGGTGTCCGGATCGTGCGGTCCCAGGTCCCGTCGGCGGAGTTCGGGCGCTTTCTGTATACGGCGGTCGGCGCGGACTGCGAGTGGCGGGACCGGCTGCCGTGGCCGCCGGAGCAGTGGCGGTCGCATCTGGCGCGGCCCGGCACCGAGGTGTGGGTGGCGTACGAACACGGCACCCCCGCGGGCTATGTGGAGCTGGGGGCGCAGGACGCGGGCGTGGTGGAGATCGTCTACTTCGGGCTGCTGCCGGACTCCAGGGGCCGCGGCCTCGGCGGCCATCTGCTGTCCTTCGGGACCGAGCGGGCCTGGGACCTGGGCGACCGCTGGGCGGGACGGGCGCCGACCGGGCGGGTGTGGGTGCACACCTGCTCGCTGGACGGGCCGTACGCGCTGGACAACTACCGGCGGCGCGGCTTCCGGGTGTTCGACACGACGGTCGCCGTTTCCTCCTCCACCCCGCCGGGCGCGTGACCGTCCGAGCACGGGTCGGGGCGGTCGTGCCGGTCAGAGCGTGACCGACGCCACAGTTTCTCACCTGGTGAGATTATCTGGTCCACATAATGGATGGCGGTGGACTCTCCGGAGACCCGCATGCCACGCTTTCGTCATGTCACGCACTGGAATCGCCTTGGTAGGTCGGCCGCACGTCGACTTCTGCCGCGTGTCCAGCGCCATCTGTCCGGCGGTCTGACCGACTTAGCTCCGCTCCCCGCCATCCCCGTCGTCGTGGATGCCCGGGAGTCCCCGGCCGCCCCGCTGTGCTTCACAGCCCTGCGTTTTCCCAGGCCATAGGGTGCTCCCGCGCGCAATCGACCGTATTCGAGCCTGCCCGAAGGACGCATCGCCATGGCTTCCACCCCTGACCTGCCCCAGACTCCGGCCGCGGACGCCGCCGCCGGGGCTGCCGCGTCGCGCCGCAAGGCCGGGCGGCACCGCGGTGAGGGCCAGTGGGCCATGGGTCACTTCACGCCGCTCAACGGCAACGAGCAGACCAAGAAGGACGACGACGGTCTCAATGTGCGGACACGCATTGAGACGATCTACTCCAAGGCCGGATTCCAGTCCATCGACGGCGCCGACCTGCGCGGCCGGATGCGCTGGTACGGGCTGTACACGCAGCGCCGCCCCGGGATCGACGGCGGCAGGACCGCCATCCTGGAGCCGGAGGAGCTGGACGACGAGTTCTTCATGATGCGGGTCAGGATCGACGGCGGCCGGCTGACCGTGGCCCAGCTCCGGGTGATCGGCGAGATCTCGCAGGAGTTCGCCCGCGGCACCGCCGACCTCACCGACCGGCAGAACATCCAGTACCACTGGATCCGGATCGAGGACGTACCGGAGATCTGGCGCCGCCTGGAGGCGGTCGGCCTGTCCACCATGGAGGCGTGCGGCGACACGCCCCGCGTCATCCTCGGCTCGCCGGTCGCGGGCATCGCCGAGGACGAGATCATCGACGGCACCACCGCGATCGACGAGATCCACGACCGCTACATCGGCAGCAAGGAATTCTCCAACCTGCCGCGGAAGTTCAAGACCGCGGTCTCCGGCTCGCCGCTGCTGGACGTGGCGCACGAGATCAACGACATCGCCTTCGTCGGTGTCCGGCACCCCGAGCACGGCCCCGGCTTCGACCTGTGGGTCGGCGGCGGGCTGTCCACCAACCCCAAGCTCGGTGTGCGGCTGGGCGCCTGGGTGCCGCTGGACGAGGTGCCCGAGGTGTGGGCGGGCGTCATCGGCATCTTCCGCGACTACGGCTACCGGCGGCTGCGCGCCCGCGCCCGGCTGAAGTTCCTGGTCGCCGACTGGGGTCCGGAGAAGTTCCGCCAGGTGCTCCAGGACGACTACCTCAAGCGCGAGCTGACCGACGGCCCGGCGCCCGACCAGCCCGTACAGCAGTGGCGGGACCACATCGGTGTGCACCGGCAGCAGGACGGCCGCTTCTACGTCGGCTTCGCCTCGCGGGTCGGCCGGATCGACGGCGCGACGCTGACGAAGATCTCCGAACTGGCCGCCGGGCACGGCTCCGACCGGCTGCGGACCACCGTCGACCAGAAGATGCTCGTCCTGGACGTCGAGGAGTCCCGGGTCGAGGCGCTGGTCGCGGGTCTGGAGTCGCTGGACCTCCAGGTCACGCCGTCGGCCTTCCGGCGCGGCACCATGGCCTGCACCGGAATCGAGTTCTGCAAGCTCGCCATCGTGGAGACCAAGGCGCGCGGGGCCTCGCTCATCGACGAGTTGGAGCGGCGGCTGCCGGACTTCGACGAGCCGGTCACCATCAACATCAACGGCTGCCCCAACTCCTGCGCCCGTATCCAGGTCGCGGACATCGGTCTCAAGGGGCAGCTCGTCACCGACGCGGACGGCGAGCAGGTCGAGGGCTTCCAGGTGCACCTGGGCGGCAGCCTCGGCCTGGAGGCGGGCTTCGGCCGCAAGGTCCGCGGTCTGAAGGTCACTTCGGCGGAGCTGCCGGACTATGTGGAGCGTGTGCTGACCCGCTTCCAGGCCGGTCGCACCGACGGCGAGCGCTTCGCGCAGTGGGCGGCGCGCGCCTCCGCGCAGGAGCTGTCATGAGCGAGCGGGCCGCGCCGTTCTACTGCCCCTACTGCGGGGACGAGGACCTGCGTCCGTCCGGGGAAGGCCACGGCGCGTGGGAATGCCACGCCTGCAATCGCGCATTCACGCTGAAGTTCCTCGGGCTGCTGTCCAGGTCCAGGGGAACGACCGCCAACTCCCCGCATGGAGGCGCCTCGTGACCACCGCACAGCACACCGCAGAGGACTTGCGCACGCTGGCCGAGCAGGCGGGCCGCGACCTGGAGGAGGCGTCCGCGCTCGACGTGCTGCGCTGGGCCGCCGACACCTTCGGGCCGCGGTTCTGCGTGACGTCCTCGATGGAGGACGCCGTCGTCGCGCACCTCGCCTCGCGGGCGCTGCCCGGCGTGGACGTGGTCTTCCTCGACACCGGCTACCACTTCCCCGAGACCATCGGGACGCGGGACGCGGTCGCGGCCGTGATGGACGTCAACGTCATCACGATCAGCCCGCGGCAGACCGTCGCCGAGCAGGACGCCGAGTACGGGCCGAAGCTGCACGACCGCGACCCCGACCGGTGCTGCGCGCTGCGCAAGGTCGCTCCGCTGGAGGAGGGCCTGCGCGGCTACGAGGCATGGGCGACGGGCCTGCGCCGCGACGAGTCGCCGACCCGGGCCGACACCCCGGTGGTGTCCTGGGACGAGAAGCGGCGGAAGGTCAAGATCGCGCCGATCGCCCGCTGGACGCAGGACGACGTGGAGGCGTACGTCGCCGAGCACGGTGTCCTCACCAACCCGCTGCTGACGGACGGTTACGCCTCGGTGGGCTGCGCGCCGTGCACCCGCCGGGTGCTGGAGGGCGAGGACGCCCGCGCCGGCCGCTGGGCGGGCCTGGGCAAGACCGAGTGCGGGATCCACCTGTGACGACCAGTCAGGAGTTGGGGATGACCACCGGCGCCACCGTCTGGCTCACCGGTCTGCCGAGCGCGGGCAAGACCACCATCGCCTACGCCCTCGCCGAGCGGCTGCGCGCGCAGGGCCGCCGGGTCGAGGTGCTCGACGGCGACGAGATCCGCGAATTCCTCTCCGCGGGCCTCGGCTTCAGCCGCGAGGACCGGCACACCAATGTGCAGCGCATCGGCTTCGTCGCCGAACTCCTCGCCTCGCACGGCGTGTTGGCGCTCGTCCCGGTCATCGCGCCGTACACCGACAGCCGCGAGGCCGTCCGCAAACGCCACCAGCAGCAGGGCACCGGCTATGTCGAGGTGCATGTCGCGACACCGGTCGAGGTCTGCTCGGTGCGTGACGTCAAGGGCCTGTACGCCAAGCAGGCCGCGGGTGAACTGACCGGCCTGACCGGCGTGGACGACCCGTACGAGATCCCGGCCGACCCCGATCTGCGGATCGAGACCGACGGCCGCACGGTCGAGGAGTCGGCTTCCGTCCTGCACGCGCTGCTTGTCGAGAAGGGGCTCACCATATGACCGCCGCCGTCGCGCACTCCGGAAGCACGGACAGCCCGTACGCCCTCTCGCACCTGGACGCGCTGGAGTCCGAGGCCGTGCACATCTTCCGGGAGGTGGCGGGCGAGTTCGAGCGGCCGGTGATCCTCTTCTCCGGCGGCAAGGACTCGATCGTCATGCTGCACCTGGCGCTGAAGGCGTTCGCGCCCGCGGCGGTGCCGTTCTCGCTGCTGCACGTGGACACCGGGCACAACTTCCCCGAGGTGCTGGAGTTCCGGGACCGTACGGTCGCCGAGCACGGCCTTCGGCTGCATGTCGCGATGGTGCAGGAGTACATCGACGACGGGCGGCTGCGCGAGCGCCCCGACGGCACCCGCAACCCGCTCCAGACCGTGCCGCTGACCGAGGCCATCAGGGGGCACCGCTTCGACGCGGTGTTCGGCGGCGGTCGGCGCGACGAGGAGAAGGCGCGGGCCAAGGAGCGGGTGTTCTCGCTGCGCGACGAGTTCTCGCAGTGGAACCCGCGCCGCCAGCGCCCCGAACTGTGGCAGCTCTACAACGGCAAGCACGCGCCGGGCGAGCACGTACGGGTCTTCCCGCTGTCCAACTGGACCGAGCTGGACGTGTGGCAGTACATCGCCCGCGAGAAGATCGCACTGCCCGAGATCTACTTCGCGCACGAGCGCGAGGTGTTCAACCGGTCGGGGATGTGGCTGACCGCGGGCGAGTGGGGCGGCCCGAAGGCCGGTGAGCCGCTGGAGACCCGCCAGGTGCGCTACCGCACGGTCGGCGACATGTCCTGCACGGGCGCCGTCGACTCGGCCGCCACCACGCTCGACGCGGTGATCACCGAGATCGCCGCCTCCCGGCTGACCGAGCGGGGCGCGACCCGCGCCGACGACAAGATGTCGGAAGCCGCGATGGAAGACCGCAAGCGCGAGGGGTACTTCTAACCATGACCGCCACCACGGGTCCCACCAACCCCCTCACCGCCGAGCAGTTGTCGGCCACCACGCTGCTGCGCTTCGCCACCGCGGGCTCCGTCGACGACGGCAAGTCCACGCTGGTGGGGCGGCTGCTGCACGACTCCAAGTCGGTGCTCACCGACCAACTGGAGGCGGTCGAGCGGGCGTCGCTCGGCCGCGGCCAGGAGGCCCCGGACCTGGCGCTGCTGACCGACGGCCTGCGGGCCGAGCGCGAGCAGGGCATCACCATCGACGTCGCCTACCGCTACTTCGCCACCGCGCGGCGGCGGTTCATCCTCGCCGACACCCCGGGCCATGTGCAGTACACCCGCAACATGGTCACCGGCGCCTCGACGGCGGAGCTGGCCGTGGTGCTGGTGGACGCCCGCAACGGCGTGATCGAGCAGACCCGGCGGCACGCGGCCGTCGCGGCCCTGCTGCGCGTCCCGCACGTGGTGCTCGCGGTCAACAAGATGGACCTGGTGGAGTACGCGGAGCCCGTGTTCGCCGCCATCGCCGAGGAGTTCACCGCCTACGCCGCCTCGCTGGGCGTCCCGGAGGTCACCGCGATCCCGATCTCCGCGCTGGCCGGTGACAATGTCGTCGAGCCGTCCGCGCACATGGACTGGTACGGCGGCCCGACCGTACTGGAGCATCTGGAGACGGTTCCGGTCAGCCACGACCTGACCGGCTGCCCCGCCCGCTTCCCCGTGCAGTACGTGATCAGGCCGCAGACCCCGGAGCACCCGGACTACCGCGGCTACGCGGGCCAGATCGTCTCGGGGCTGCTGCGCGTCGGCGACGCGGTGACGGTGCTGCCGTCGGGCCGAACCACCACGGTCTCCGGGATCGACGCGCTCGGTGAGGCGGTCGACACCGCGTGGGCGCCGCAGTCGGTGACGGTGCTGCTCGCCGACGACCTGGACATCTCGCGCGGCGACATGATCGCGCCGACCGCGACGGCGCCCGCGCTCACCCAGGACATCAGGGCCACGGTGTGCCATCTGCACGAGCGGCCGCTGCGGATCGGCGACCGCGTACTGCTCAAGCACACCACCCGGTCGGTGAAGGCGATCGTCAAGGCGCTGCCGTACCGGATCGACCTCTCGCACGGCCTCGCGCACGACAACGAGCCCGCCGAACTGGCGGTCAACGACATCGGCGCGGTGCTGCTGCGGACCGCGGAGCCGCTGCCGGTGGACGCGTACGCGGACTCCCGGCTGACCGGTTCCTTCCTGCTGGTCGACCCGGCCGACGGTACGACGCTGACCGCGGGCATGGCGGGCGAGGCGTTCGCGGTGAAGGCCCAAGACGGGACAGGCACGGCAGACAAGAAGGACACGGCCGCGGGTGGCGCGGCCGACGACAAGGGTTGGGACTTCTGACGATGACTCAGGATGCCTTCTCGGGTTTCGCGAAGGAGGGCGGCCGTGTCGGCAGCGGCTCGCTCGGCGCGGGTACGGGCGGGGTCGCACGATGTGTGCGCTGACGCGCCCGGCCGCGGACCACGGGCACGCCGTGACCGCCGCCGTACCCCAGCGCCGCGCACAGCGGCCCCCGTTGCACCGCTTTCGAAGACCTGACGAACTTCCGGCCGCGCCCTGACAACGAGCGCGACACGCCGGGCCTTACGAGAGGACACCCACGTGTCTGCCCAGTCCCGTCCCGTATCCCGCGCCCCGCGCCGCCGCAGACTCACCGCCGCGGCAGCCGCCCTGCCGATCCTGTTCGGCGCTCTCGCCGCCTGCGGCTACGGCTCCAACGACGACAAGTCGAGTGACGCGACGACCGCGCCGGCCGCCAACGCCGGTGCCGACGCGAAGAAGCTCTCCGCCGACCAGGTCAAGATCGGCTACTTCCCGAACCTGACGCACGCCACCCCGCTGGTCGGCCTCAAGGAAGGCATCTTCCAGAAGGAACTGGGCGCCACCACGGTCAAGGAACTGACCTTCAACGCGGGCCCCGAGGAGATCGAGGCGCTCAACGCCGGTTCCATCGACATCGGCTGGATCGGCCCCTCCCCCGCGATCAACGGTTACACCAAGTCGAACGGCGCCAGCCTGAAGATCATCTCGGGTTCGGCGTCCGGCGGTGTGAAGCTCGTCGTCAACCCCGACAAGATCAAGACCCTGGACGACGTCAAGGGCAAGAAGATCGCCACCCCGCAGCTCGGCAACACCCAGGACGTGGCGCTGCTGAACTGGATCAGGTCCAAGGGATGGAAGGTCGACGCGCAGAGCGGCAAGGGCGATGTGTCGGTGGTCCGCACCGACAACAAGATCACCCCCGACGCGTACAAGCAGGGCTCCATCGACGGCGCGTGGGTGCCGGAGCCCACCGCGTCGAAGCTGGTCGCCGAGGGCGCGAAGGTGCTGCTGGACGAGAGCACGCTGTGGCCCGACAACAAGTTCGTGATCACCAATGTGATCGTCTCGCAGAAGTTCCTCAAGGCGCACCCGGACGTGGTCGAGGCGGTGCTGCGCGGTTCGGTGAACACCAACGCGTGGATCGCGGCCAACCCCGACAAGGCCAAGGCGGACGCGAACGACCAGCTCAAGAAGCTGACGCAGAAGGCGCTTCCGGCCAACATCCTCGACCCGGCCTGGAAGTCCATCCAGGTGCTGGACGACCCGCTGGCGAAGACCGCGGGCGAGGAGGCACAGCACGCCGTGGACGCCGGTCTGCTCAAGGCGCCGAAGCTCAACGGGCTGTACGACCTGACGCTGCTCAACAAGGTGCTCGCGGCGGACGGCAAGCCGACGGTGGACGCCGCGGAGCTCGGCACTCAGTAGCACCGCCCGCGACACCCGCCCCTCGACGACCCGTAGCGGCGTCAACCGCACCCGCCCCGTAGGACCCCAGGAGGTGACATCCATGGCCGACACCCTCACCAGTGCCGACGCGCAGACCGCGGAGCCCGAGGCGTACGCCGCGCGGCTCGACCATGTGTCGAAGGCGTTCGGCAGGCCCGGCGCCCGGCAGCTCGTGCTGGACGACATCACGCTCGACGTGCGGCCCGGTGAGTTCGTCTGCCTCCTGGGGGCCTCGGGGTGCGGCAAGTCCACCCTGCTCAATCTGGTCGCCGGACTCGACAAGCCGTCCGCGGGCGCCATCGCGGCGCCCGGCGGGCGGCCCGCCCTGATGTTCCAGGAACACGCGCTGTTCCCGTGGCTGACGGCGGGCAAGAACATCGAACTGGCCCTGCGGCTGCGGGGCGTGCCCCGTGAGGAGCGCCGCCCCGAGGCCGAGCGGCTGCTGGACCTCGTACGGCTCGGCGGCGCGTACGGCAAGCGGGTGCACGAGCTGTCCGGCGGTATGCGGCAGCGCGTGGCACTGGCCCGCGCGCTCGCCCAGGACAGCCAACTGCTGCTGATGGACGAGCCGTTCGCGGCGCTGGACGCCATCACCCGCGATGTGCTGCACGACGAGCTGACCCGGATCTGGTCCGAGACCGACCTGTCGGTGCTGTTCGTGACGCACAACGTGCGGGAGGCGGTACGGCTCGCGCAGCGGGTCGTGCTGATGTCGTCGCGGCCGGGGCGGATCGCCCGTGAGTGGACCATCGACATCCCGCAGCCGCGCCGTATCGAGGACGCGGCCGTGGCGGACCTGTCCGTCGAGATCACCGAAGAACTGCGTGGGGAGATCCGCCGCCATGGCCAGCACTGAGACGTCCGCGCAAGGCGCCGTCCCGCTCGGGAAGACGGACGAGCCGGGCGCCGCGGACCGGCACGACCTGTCAGGGCTCGAAGCGGGCCTCGACGCCCTGGAGACCGTCGAGGTCCGGCGGGCGCCCTTCTGGGAGATCCTGTTCAAGAAGGTGCTGCCGCCGGTCACCGCGATCCTGCTGGTGCTGGTGGTGTGGCAGCTCGCGGTGTGGGGCGGTTTCTCCGACCCGACGAAGCTGCCCAGCCCGCACGCCGTCGGCCAGGCGCTGTCCGAGCGGTGGAACGAGGGCGACCTGCTCTCCATCATCTGGACCAGCGTGCAGCGCGGCCTGCTCGGCTTCGTCGCCGCGCTGGCCATCGGCACCCCGCTGGGCCTGCTGGTGGCCCGTGTGCCGTTCGTACGGGCGGCGATCGGGCCGATCCTGTCCGGGCTCCAGTCGCTGCCGTCGGTGGCGTGGGTGCCCGCCGCGGTGATCTGGCTGGGCATCAACGACTCGGCGATGTACACGGTGATCCTGCTGGGCGCGGTGCCGTCGATCGCCAACGGCCTGGTGTCCGGCATCGACCAGGTGCCGCCGCTGTACCTGCGCGCGGGCCGCACCATCGGCGCGACCGGCCTGCGCGGCGCCTGGTTCATCCTGCTGCCCGCCGCGCTGCCCGGTTACGTAGCGGGCCTCAAGCAGGGCTGGGCGTTCTCCTGGCGCTCCCTGATGGCCGCCGAACTCATCGCGTCCTCACCGGACCTGGGTGTCGGCCTCGGCCGCTACCTGGAGAACATGCGCGAGGGTTCGGACATGGCCGGGGTCTTCCTCGGCATCCTGCTGATCCTGTTCGTCGGCATCGCCATCGACCAGATCATCTTCAGCCCGCTGGAGCGCTGGGTGCTGCGCAGCCGCGGCCTGACCGCCGGGGCCCAGCAGTAGTGCGCCCCGCCGCCCGGCCCCCCCTGGTCGTCATCGCGCACGGTTCCCGCGACCCGCGGCACGCCGAGACCGTGCGCGCGCTGACGCGGCGGGTCGCGGCGGCGCGGCCGGGTCTGCGGGTCGAGACCGGCTTCCTGGACTTCTGCGCGCCCTCCGTACCCCAGGTGCTGGAACGGCTCGCGGCCGAGGGCCTACGGGAGACCGTCGCCCTTCCGCTGCTGCTGACCCGCGCCTTCCACGCCAAGGCCGACATCCCCGCCGTACTGCGGGACGCCCCCTCCCGGCTGCGGATCACGCGGGCCGACGTGCTCGGCCCGTCGCCGCTGCTGGTCGCCGCCTTGGAGCGGCGGCTCGCGGAGGCCGGGCTGCGGCCGGGCGACCGCGCGTCGACCGGTGTCGTACTGGCCTCCGCGGGCTCCACCGACCCGGAGGCGAGGGCGGTGATCGCCGACATCGCGCGGGAGTGGCGGCGCACCGGGTGGCACGCCGTGCGGCCCGCGTTCGCCTCCGCCGCCCTGCCGCGCACCGAGGAC
>NZ_MECL01000113.1 GCF_014596445.1 Streptomyces sp. CBMA29
CTCGGGCAGCGAGGGGGCCGGCGCCGACCACGGCGGTACGGCGCTGCGCTGG
The DNA here is from genome assembly GCF_014596445.1 of Streptomyces sp. CBMA29. Lineage (GTDB taxonomy): Bacteria > Actinomycetota > Actinomycetes > Streptomycetales > Streptomycetaceae > Actinacidiphila. Next base: position 53 of record NZ_MECL01000113.1, read on the forward strand.
GGCACGCTGGCGACGGCGCTCGCCGTACTCGCGGCGGGCACGGCGGCCGGCCGTCTCCCCGAACGGTCCCGCGCGGCGGCGCTGGGCCTCGGCGCGGGCCTCGGCTTCGGCGTGGTCGAGGTCACCGTCCGCGTCATCGACGGCATGACCCCGGTGGCGCTGCTCACCAACCCGGCCGTCTACGGCCTCCTCGTCGGCGGCGGAGCCGCCTTCCTGCTGCTGACCTCCGCCCTCCAGCGCGGCTCGGTGACGGCCGCCACCGCGGGCATGGTCATCGGCGAGACCGTCGGCCCGGCGCTCGTCGGCGTCCTCGCCCTCGGTGACCGCACCCGCCACGGCTGGGCCCCGGTCGCGGTCGCGGGCTTCGCCCTCGCGGTCGTCGGCGCCCTGGCCCTGGCCCGCTTCGGCGAGGTCGCCCCGCCGGGGGAGGACGCGGAGAAGGAGGCGGACGAGGCGACCCCCAGCCGCCTGTGAGCCGGGGTACGGACGCTCAGCCCACCGCGACCGGACCCGTCAGCGGACCCGTCAGCGTACGCAGGTCGATCGCGACGGAGCCGACGACGAGCGCGAAGGCGACGACCGGCGGGGTCGGCCACCGTAGCCGTCGACCGCACCGCCGCCGACCGTAACCCCGCCGACCGCAACGCCGCCGGGTCAGACCGGCAGGCGGCGGAAGAGCGGCCTCGGGACGTGGCGCAGGGCCGACATGACGACGCGCAGGGCGCCGGGCACCCAGACCGTTTCGCTGCGGCGGCGCAGGCCGGTCTCGATGGCGACCGCGACGGCCTCGGGGGTGGTGGCCAGCGGGGCCTCTTCGCGACCCGCGGTCATCTTGGTGCGGACGAAACCGGGGCGGACGATCATGACGTGCACGCCGGCGCCGTGCAGGGCGTCGCCGAGGCCCTGGGCGAAGGCGTCAAGGCCGGCCTTGCTGCTGCCGTAGATGAAGTTCGCGCGGCGGGCGCGCTCGCCTGCCACGGAGGACAGCACGACCAGCGAGCCGTGGCCCTGCGACTGGAGGGCGCCCGCGCAGACGAGGGAGGCGGAGACCGCGCCGGTGTAGTTGACCTGGGCGACGTGGACGGCCGAGAGCGGTTCCTGCTCGTCGCGGGCCTGGTCGCCGAGGACGCCGAAGGCGAGCAGCACCATGTCGATGTCGCCCTCGGTGAAGAGCTTGCCGAGCACTTCCTCGTGCGAGGCCGGGTCGAGGGCGTCGAAACCGACCGCGTGCACGTCGGCGCCGAGCGCGCGCAGCCGCGCGGCGGCGGCGTCCAGCGCCTCGGAGGGGCGGCCCGCGAGATAGACGGTACGGGTGCGGCGGGCGATGAGGCGGCGGGCGGTGGCCAGCGCGATCTCGGAGGTGCCGCCGAGGATCAGCAGGGACTGGGGGGCGCCGAACGCGTCCTTCACGGGAAGCTCCTTCAGGGCTGGTGCGCTAGAGGGCCAGGCGGCGGGCGAGGTCGGACGTGATCGCGCCGCGCGGGTCGTACGTGGCGCGCAGGGTGCGGAAGTCGTCCAGGCGCGGGTACATCCGGGCCAGGAGTTCGGGCCGCAGCCGCGCGTCCTTGGCGAGGTAGACCCGGCCGCCCGCCTCCGCGACCTCCTCGTCCAGCTCGTCGAGGAACGCGCCGAGGCCGGGGAGCGCGGCGGGGATGTCGAGGGCGAGGGTCCAGCCCGCCATCGGGAAGGACAGCCAGCCGGGGTCGCCCTCGCCGAAGCGCTTGAGCACGGCGAGGAAGGACGGGCAGCCGCGGGCGCCGATCCGTCCGACGATGCGCCGCAGCGTCTCCTCCTGGCCGTGGCCGACGACGAACTGGTACTGGACGAAGCCGCCGCGGCCGTAGATCCGGTTCCAGTGCGGCAGCCCGTCCAGCGGGTGGAAGAAGGCGGACAGGCGCTGGAGTTCGCCGCGCCGCTCGCGCGGGGCTTTGCGGTACCAGAACTCGTTGAACAGGCCGACGCTGGTGCGGCCGAGCAGGCCCCCGGGGACGAAGCGCGGGGCGGCGGGCAGCCGTCCGGGGCGGAAGGCGAGCGGGTCGCGGCGGGCGCGGGACGTGGCGGGCAGCGCGTCGAGCGGGGCGTGGTCGCCGCGGGTGAGGACGGCGCGGCCGGTCTTCGCGCCGCGCGCGAGCAGGTCGATCCAGGCCACCGAGTAGCGGTACGTGTCGTCGGTCGCGGTCAGCCGCGCCATCAGGTCGTCCAGGTCGGTGGCGCGTTCGGTGTCCACCGTCATCAACGACGTCTGGACCGGCAGGAGCTGGATGGTCGCGGCCAGGATGACGCCGGTCAGGCCCATGCCGCCGGCCGTCGCCCAGAACAGGCCCGGTTCGTCCTCCGGCGTGACCAGCCGGGTCTCGCCGTCACCGGTCAGCAGTTCGACGGCGCGCACATGGCGGGAGAAGGACCCGGAGCCGTGGTGGTTCTTGCCGTGGATGTCCGCGCCGATCGCGCCGCCGACCGTCACATAGCGGGTGCCGGGCGTGACGGGCACGAACCAGCCGAGCGGCAGCAGCACCTCCATCAGGCGGTGCAGTGAGACGCCCGCGTCACACACGACCAGCCCGTTGACGGCGTCGATCTCGTGGATCCGGTCGAGCCCGGTCATGTCCAGGACGGCGCCGCCCGCGTTCTGCGCCGCGTCCCCGTAGGCCCGGCCCAGACCCCGCGCGATGGCGCCGCGGCCGTTGCTCCCGTTGACCGCCGCGACGGCCGCCTCGTACGTCAGGGGGCGCAGGACGCGGGCGGTGGTGGGGGCGGTGCGGCCCCAGCCGGTGACCGGGCCGACGCGGCTCGGGAGGCCGGCGGGGCCGGAGCCGGGACCGAGGGGGGCGGTGCCGGAGGCGGCGGTGGGTTCGGCCGAGGAGTCGGCGGCGGTGCGGCCCTCGCCGGTGACGGGGACGGTCGTCGCGGAGGGTACAGGCATGCCCGTGACCGTAGCGCCCTGAGTGGTGCGAAAGATCATGAATAGTGCGCTATGCGGCTTTTCTCACTGAAAAGGGTGAGTGGTGGTGCGTGAGGAGCTGTCGCGCACGGTAAGCATCCGGGGTCCAAGTGTGATGACCCGACAATTCGCCCAGGCGGGGCAGTCGATCGCCCCGCTGCGGCGGCCGAAGGGTCACGAGCCGTCGCTGCGAGGGAGTACCGACCAGTGCGCTACCCCGACTCCGCCGCGGAACGCGCGGACCGCCACCTGCTCGCCGCGCTGCGCCGCCGCCTGCTGTACGACGGCCGGGCCGTGCTGGGCCGCGCCCACGTCGGCGGGCGGCTGTGGCTCAAGGCGACGCTGCTCAACCCCTACCTCACCGCGGCCGACCTCGACGC
>NZ_MECL01000114.1 GCF_014596445.1 Streptomyces sp. CBMA29
GGCAGGCCCGCGCCCAGGACGCGGCCGACGCGCTGACCGCGGCGATCCTCGCGGGCGGCGACCGCCTGCACCGGCCGCTGTCCTGACCAGGCGCGGGGCCGGACACGGGGCCGGACGCGGGCGCGGAGCCGGGCGCGGGCACGGAGCCGGAGGCACCACCGGGCGCGGGGCGCACGTGACCCCTGGGACAGTGGAGCGCCAGTGACCGGTCGGCGCAGATTTGGTGGAGATAAAAGTACGGCGGCGGAAGCATCGGATACGGCCGCGCGGGCACGACTCCCTTGTGAGACGCGGTCATACGCGCGTCACCAGCACAGATGTCCGATAACACGGGTCTGCCACGGCCCTCCCGCCCGTGCGGCGGATCGGATAGCTTACGGGCCCCGCACTGTGCGGTATGAGGAGAGCACCCGTTGCGCGAGTTCACCGTCCCCCCCATGGCCACGACGCCACAGGCCGGAGGTTTGGCGGATGCCGTGTTCGGCAACGCACGGCAGGCCCCCGACAAGGTGGTGTTCGGCCGCGCGGACGAGGACGGCGTCTGGCGGGACGTGACGACGAGCGAGTTCCGCGACCAGGTGCTCGCGGTGGCCAAGGGGCTGCTGGCCGAGGGCGTCCGGTTCGGCGACCGGGTCGCGATCATGTCCCGTACCCGGTACGAGTGGACGCTGTTCGACTTCGCGCTGTGGGCGATCGGCGCCCAGTCCGTACCGGTGTATCCGACCTCCTCCTCCGAGCAGGTGCGGTGGATGCTGCACGACTCGGGCGCGGTGGCGGCGGTCGTGGAGCACGAGGACCACGCCATGACGATCGGCGCGGCTGTGGACGAACTGCCCGCGCTGACCCGGCTGTGGCAGCTCGACGCCGACTGCGTGGCCGAACTGTCGGAGGCCGGGCGGCAGATCGGCGACGACGTCGTGGAGCGGCACCGCCTCGCCGTCACGCCCGACGCCATCGCCACCGTCATCTACACCTCGGGCACCACCGGGCGGCCCAAGGGCTGTGTCCTCACGCACGCCAACTTCATGGCGGAGACCGAGAACGTGGTGGCCCGCTGGGAGCCGGTCTTCCAGAGCAAGCCGGGCGAGGAGCCGTCCACGCTGCTCTTCCTGCCGCTGGCGCACGTCTTCGGCCGCATGGTGGAGGTCGCCGCGGTACGGCACCGGATCCGGCTCGGCCACCAGCCGAGCATGACGGCCGCCGAACTCATCCCGAGCCTCGCCGCCTTCCGGCCGACGTTCGTCCTGGCCGTGCCGTACGTCTTCGAGAAGGTCTACCAGGGCGCGCGCCGCAAGGCCGAGGCGGGCGGCAGGCTCGGGCCGTTCGAGAAGGCGGTCGACGTCGCGGTGCGGTACGCGGAGGCGGTGGAGGCGCGGGCCTTCGACACCGGGCCGGGTCCGAGCACGGGTCTGCGGATGCAGCACCAGCTCTACGAGAAGCTGGTCTACAGCAAGGTCCGCGACGCGCTCGGCGGCCGGGTGCGGCACGGGATCTCGGGCGGCTCGGCGATGGACCGGCGGCTCGGCCTGTTCTTCTCCGGCGCGGGCGTCACGATCTACGAGGGCTACGGCCTGACGGAGACGACGGCCGCCGCGACCGCGAACCCGCCGGAGCAGACGCGTTTCGGCACCGTCGGCCAGCCGGTGCCCGGCACCACCGTGGCCATCGCCGACGACGGCGAGATCTGGCTGAGCGGCGGCCAGGTCTTCCACGGCTACCTCAACAACGCCAAGGCCACAGAGGAAGTGCTGCGGGACGGCTGGCTCGCCACCGGGGACCTGGGCGCGCTCGACGAGGACGGTTATCTGACGATCACCGGCCGCAAGAAGGAGATCCTGGTGACCAGCGGCGGCAAGAGCGTGTCGCCGGTCGCGCTGGAGGAGCGGGTGCGGGCGCATCCGCTGGTCGCGCAGTGCGTGGCCGTCGGCAACAACCGGCCCTTCGTCGCCGCGCTGGTCACCTACGACCGGGAGGCCGTGGAGCACTGGCTGCGGATGCGCGGCAAGCCGAATCTGGCCGCCACCGAGCTGGTGCACGACCCGGATCTGGAAGCGGAGATCCGGCGGGCCGTGGTCGCCGCGAACACCCTCGTCTCGCAGGCCGAGTCGATCCGCACCTTCCGCATCCTGGCCGCGCCGTTCTCCGAGGAACGCGGCACCTTGACGCCGTCGCTGAAGCTCAAGCGGCGGGCGATCGAGAACGCGTACGCGAAGGAGATCGAGGCGCTCTACCGGGGCTGAGGCGAGCCGGGCCGACGTCGAGAACCGGGCTTACGTGGGGGGCCGGGGGTCGCCGGAGCCGCCCGGTCCGCCGGGTGCGGCCGGTACCGCCGCGCCGGACAGGCCGCCGTCCGCCTCGTTGAGCTGCCGGATGCGCGCGCTCAGGTCGGTGCGCCAGTCGACGGTCTCCGACTCGACGTGGCCGCGTACCGTCGTGACGAGCCGGGTGATGAGGGCCAACTGGCGCTCGACCTCGGCCGGTTCGAGCGGTCCCGAGGTACGGGCGGCGGCTCCGCCGGGCCCGGCCCGCAGCACGTCGGCGGCCCATTCGAGGCGTACGGCGTTCAGCTCGCCGCGCAGCGCGTGGGCGACGGTGATGTCCCGCATCCAGCCGGCGGACAGCCCGAAGAAGTGGTCGAAGCCCTTGCAGCCCGCCGCGAGGGCGAGCAGGACGTATCCCCAGCCCTGCCCGGAGCCGCCGCTCGCCGCGGTGGCCAGCGGCACGGCCGTACCGGCCACCGCGAGGGCGATGGCCAGCGCCTGGAGCGTGCGGGAGGCGGTGCGCTTGCGCCGCTTGTCGCGCTGGTACCAGTCGACGGCGTCCTGCGCCTCCTGCTCGGCCCAGGCGCGCAGCCGTGCCAGCGCCTCGCGCTGCCCGTCCGGTCCTTCGACCGCGATGTCGGGGAAGGGCCTGCCGCCCAGATCGCGGGCCTGCCCTTGCCTGGCCCGCCCTTGCCGCCGCCCGGTCCCGGACGCGCCCGTCGGCGTACCGCCGCCGTCCAGCTCAGTCATCCGGCGAGGCTACCGGCTGCCGCGCCGCCGTCACGTCCGGTCGCGGTAACGCGCCGTTTCTCAGGGCGGGTTCACCGCGGAGCCGTGGGATTCCGCGCCCGTCGCCTCGCAGGACTCCCGCTCGGCCCCGGTGACGTCGGCCCGCGCCCGGGGGCCGCCGCGTGACGCGTATACGGAAACGTGCGGCGCGCTGAAGAGCCTTCGGCTCGAAGGGCGTGCGCGAGCCATCGCGGTGTCCGGTTCCCGCCGCGCTCGTCCGCGCCGCGCGGGGGCCGGGCGGTCGGCGGCACCTGGGGCGCGCTGGATCGCGCTGCGCTCCGGCCCGGTCGGCCCCGGTCGTGCGGAACCGGTGAATCCGGACAACGGCACCCGCCTCGGGCCGGATCCGGACCCTTCGGCCAGGCGTAACACCGGCCTCACCACGTAACCGGCGCGCAAGGTCCCGGGTGAACCCCTGTTCACCTGGAGCCTCTAGCATTTCCCACATGCTGGACTACGACGTGGAGGCGGCGCGTTACGACGCCACGCGCGGCGGTGTGCCGCGGGCCCGGTCAGCGGCCCGCGCGATCCTCGCCCTGGTGCCCGAACGCGCGGGCACACTGCTGGACATCGGCTGCGGTACGGGGCTGGTCACCGGGCTGCTCGACCGGCCGGGACTGCGGGTGTTCGGCGTCGACTCCTCCGCGGGCATGGCCCAGGTGGCCGCCGAGCGCCTCGGCGCCTCGGTGGTGCTGGGCAACTGCCACCGGCTGCCCTTCGCCGACGCGTCCCTGGACGCGGTGAGCGCGGTGTGGCTGCTGCACCTGCTGCCGGACGCGCCCGCGGTGGTCGCCGAGTGCGCCCGCGTACTGCGGCCCGGCGGGGTGTTCGTGACGACGGTCGACAAGGACTCGGGCCACGACATGCACAGCGACGTGGACGAACTGCTGGCGCCGTACCGGGTGCGGAAGGCGTACGACGCGGCCCCGCGGATCCTGGCCGTCGCCTCCGAGCACGGGCTGCGCAGGGCGGGCGAGGCGCGCTTCACCGGCCACGGGCAGGGCCGCTCCCCCGAGCGGACCGCCGGGGATCTGGAGCGCGGGTACTACGCGTCGGCGCTGGCGCTGGACGACGAGCAGGTCTGCGCGCTGGTGCGGCGGCTGGCGCTGCTTCCCGGCCAGCAGGTGCCGCGCCCCGACCCGGTGTACCGGCTGCTGGCGCTGCGCAAGGAGAGCTGAGGGGCGACGGCGGACCGGCCGGGGAGAGCCGGGCCGCCGCCGGGCGGCCGTGCCGGTCACTGCTTGGTGAGGTCGGCCAGGCTCGTGAGGGTCCACGCCTCCGCCGCCTCGTGCGTGACGCCGAGGTCGGCGAGCGCTCGCGCTGAGGGTTCCTGGTCGTCGCTGAGGACGCCGAGCAGGATGTGTTCGGTGCCGATGTAGTTGTGGCCGAGCCGCAGGGCCTCGCGCAGCACCAGGTGGAGGGTCTTCTTGGCCGCGGGGCTGACCGGGAGGTTGCCCTTGAGGGGCTGTTCCTCGGCGCCGGGCGTGGAAACGGCGGCGCGGACGGCTTCCGCGCTGACGCCGAGGGCGCCGAGGCACAGGGCGGCGAGGCCGTGGGGCTCGTCCAGCAGGCCGAGGACCAGGTGCTCGGGTGCCACGGCGCTGTGCCTGGCACCGCGGGCCTCCTCCTGTCCGGCGGCGATGGTCTTGCGGGCGCGCGCGGTGAAGCGGTTGAAGCCCGCCTCCACGCTCAGATACTCCAGGTCCTCGGGGACCTTGGGCACGAACCGCTTCTGCGCGGCCTGCTTGCTCACCCCCATGTGCTGGCCGATGTCGGTCCAGGAGGCCCCCGCCCTGCGGGCCTGGTCCACGAAGTGGCCGATGAGGTGGTCGGCGACTTCGCCGACGTGGGTGGCGACGACCACCGCGTGCTGGAGGTCTTCGAGCGGTTCGCTGCCGGGGTGCTGTTCCTTGACGTAGTCGATGAGGTCGTCGAGTCGTACCGGGTGTTTGGTCATGCGTCAACGTTAGGTTGACGATTCCTGGACCGTCAACCTCTCGTTGACGATTGGCTCTTTCTTGACCGACCGTTCTCATCTCCGCAGGTACCCAAGGGGTGAGGCGGGGCGGGGTGGGGCGGGGCGGGCTGGGGCTGGGTGAGCTGGGGCTGGGTGAGCCATGTGCGCAGCAGGGAGTGCAGGGCCTCGGCTCCGACGAGGGGGGGGGGCGGGAGGGGGAGTTCGACGGGGGTCAGGAGGAAGGGGTGGCTCTGCGGGCCGCCGAGGCCGCCGTGGGAACCGGCCTGTTCCTCGAAGGCGTGCACGGCTCCGGAGCGCGGATCGCAGGCGGAGTTGACCATGAGGTCGGCGATATGGGGGAAGCCGTCCGCCCGCAGCACGGCGTCCGCGGCGCCCTCGCCGAAGGGCGCGAGCGGGTCGTCGCCCTTGATCCGCCCGGTGGCCAGCTCGCGCTGCGAGCCGTCCGGGCCCAGCACGAGCGGCCCGCGCTCGGCGCTGTGCACGAGCACGAAACCGACACCGGGGTGCCCGGTGAGCGCGTCGAGGAGCGCGGGCGAGCGGCGGTCGATCTCCTCCAGCGTGGCCCGCCCCTCGATCTCGGGGAAGGCGACGAGACCGAGGTTGCCCGAGGCCAGCACGACCGGCTGCGACGCGGGCCCCGCGCACTCGGCCTCCTCCTGCGCCCGCCGCCCCTGCTCGGGGCGGCGCAGCGCGG
>NZ_MECL01000115.1 GCF_014596445.1 Streptomyces sp. CBMA29
GCCGGGGCGCTGCTGGCCGCGGGCGCCGCCTGGGCGCTGCGCCGCCGCCCGGTCCCCGCCGACCTGTGGGTGTGGCTGGCCGCCTCAGGGGCCGCCGTGGTCTCCGGCTTCCAGTTCTACGGCCACTACTTCCTCCAGGCGGTGCCCCCGCTGGTGCTGATCGGTGTGGCCGCCGTCCGCGCGCTGCCCCGGCTGCGCGCCGCCGTCGCCTGCTGGACCGTACTGGCCTGCGCCGGATTCCTGGTCTGGGACCTGGCCGCGCCGAGCCGCGAGCTGGACCACGCGGTCACCGTCGCGGCCGCGGTCCGCGCGCACACCGCGCCCGACGACCGCGTCCTGGTGTGGGGCATACACCCCGAGACGTACTGGTTCGCCGACCGGCGGCCCGCCAGCCGCTATCTGACCGCGGGCTTCCTCACCAACTTCAGCGGCGGGCGCGGCGGGGTCCGGGTGGGGGAGCGGTACGCGGTCCCGGGCGCCTGGCGTGCCTTCGGCGCGGAATTCTCCGCGCACCCGCCCGCGCTGGTGGTCGACGACTCCCGCGGCGCCCCGTACGCGGTCGCCCGCACGCCGACCCTGCGTGACCTGCTGGATTCCGGCTACCGGCGGGTGGCGACGGTCGATGGGGCGGTCGTCTGGGCGCGCGAGGCCGCAGGACCGGCCGGGCGCGGCGGCGCTCATGGGGGACCGGCTGGACGTGGCGCATGGGGACGATGGTAAAAAGGCGCGAGAGCTGGTGCGGCAATATCGAGGTGGCGTTGTCATGACGGAGTCCAAGGGACCCGGGAACCAGGACCGTGCGAAGGACGGGGGGAGCAAGCCCAAGCGCAGGTCCCTCCTGGACCGGGTACGGCCCTACGCGGTCGGCACGACCGCGATCGTGGTGATCTTCGGCGGGTCCGCGCTGATCGGCGAGCACGTACGCAGCACCAAGGACGACAAGGTGCGCGAGCCCTCGGGCGTCATCGCCGCGCCCATCGTGCCCACGGGCCCGGTGGACACCGCGTCGCCCAGCCCCAGCGCCACCCCCACGGGCCCCAAGCTCGGCCTGCCGGTGCGGCCGTCCGTGCCGGTCACGGTCACGATCTTCGTGGACCTGCGCAGCCCCGACTCCAAGGCGTTCGCCGATGAGTACCAGGCCACGCTGACGCAGTTGCTGACGACCGGCCAGGCGGAGCTCCAGTACCGCCTGGTGACCGCCTCCGACCAGCAGTACGGCGGCGAGGGCTCCAAGATCGTCGCCAACGCGGCGGCGTGCGCGCAGGACCAGAGCCGCTTCACGCAGTTCATGAAGGAAGTCTGGAAGCACCAGCCGGACCCGAAGAGCGACACGCTGACCCACCTGAACTTCCTGAAGGAACTGGCCGTCAAGGCCGGGAAGATCAAGCTCAGCAACTTCGAGCCGTGCCTGGAGCAGGGCGACCACAACGGCTGGGTGCAGCAGTCGCAGAACGACTTCGCGAAGTCCGGCCTCGGCTCGATCCCGGTGGTGGAGATCAACGGCACACCGGTCAAGGACGTGCACTCCACGCTGACCCCGCAGAAGCTGCGCAAGATGGTGCTCGCCGAGGCCAAGCGCGTGATCGCGGTGCAGGCCACACCGTCGGACACGCCCACGCTGCTGGGCTGACGGACTGTCGGATTTCTCCGGCCGCTCCGTCTTCCCCACCGCTGTATCGCCGCTGTATCGCCGCTCCCCGCGGTCGGGTGTTTCGTGCCCTTGAATCATCGGTATGTCAGATTTCGTCAACTTTTAGGCGAAATCGGGTACTGAAGGCATGTGACACCCGATCACGGAGGAGTGGTGCGCATGTCCATACCGGTGTTCGATGACGTCGAACCGCTGCCCGCCTGCGGTTGTGAGGAGTGCGCCCGACGGCGCCTCGCCGACTCGATGGCGCGCGACACCGGTGGACCGGCCACCGGCGCGACGACCCGTGTGGTGGTCGTGGCCGCCGCCGCGGGCACCGCGCTGGGCGGCGCCGCGGGAGCGGTCGCCGCCGTGCCGCTGCCGTCGCAGGCCACCGCCTTCACCACGGGCCGCGCCGCGCTCGCCGCGGCCCCTGCCACAGCCACTGCCGCGGTCCCGGCCACAGCCCCGGCCGCCGCACCCCTGCGGCTCACCCGCGACCAGATCATCCAGCGCGCCCGCACCTGGGCGGACGCCAAGGTGCCGTACAGCATGACCGCGTACTGGAAGGACGGGTACCGGCAGGACTGCTCCGGCTTCGTCTCCATGGCCTGGGGTCTGGGCAGCAGCGCCTGGACCGGCAATCTGGCCAGTTACGGCGTCCGGATCACCAAGGACGAGCTGATGCCCGGTGACATCCTGCTCTTCCACAACGCCGCCGACCCCGAACACGGCTCGCACACGATCATCTTCGACGGCTGGGTGGACGACGCGCACACCGCGTACACCGGCTACGAGCAGACGGTCCCGGCCACCCGGGTCCAGACCACGCCGTACGCATACTGGTCCAATTCCGGGAAATACATTCCCTACCGGTACAAGTATCTGGCGGGTGGCAGCAGTTCGGGATCGGGGTCCGGTGGGTCGTCGGGTTCCACGGCCTTCCCCGGCACGTCCGCCTTCGGCCCTGGCGCCGACAACGCCAGCGTCACCCGGCTCGGCACCATGCTGGTCGGCCGCGGCGCCAGCTCGTACTACAAGGTCGGTCCCGGACCGAAGTGGAGCGAGTCCGACCGCGGTGCGACCAGTGCCTTCCAGCGCGCCCAGGGCTGGTCGGGCGGTGACGCGGACGGGCTGCCAGGACCCACGACCTGGTCGTATCTCGTCCAGGACAAGGGCCGCGACATCTCCGGCGCCCCGCGGGCCTCCGGCGGCACCCCCGCCAAGGTCCCGGCCTACCCCGGCGCGGGCGCCTTCCGGCCCGGCCAGACCAACGACTCGGTACTCGCCCTCGGCAAACGGCTCGTCGCCAAGGGCTTCGGCAAGAACTACACGGTGGGCCCCAGCCGTACATGGGGCGAGGCAGACCGGCGCAATGTCGAGGCGTTCCAGCGGTCCCTTGGCTGGACCGGGCGCGACGCGGACGGCTACCCCGGCCCCGAGACCTGGAGACGACTGTTCACGTGACGACATCTTCCACCGCCGCAGGGACGGGTCTGCCGGAGCAGACCCGCCCGGCCGCCCACAGCGGCAGCACCGAAGGCCACTCCGCTCCCGCCCCCGCCGCCCCGCCGGAGCTCGTCGAACGGCCGGGGCCCTGCCTGCCCGGCTGGACCGCGACCGTCGTCGTGCTCGCCGCGACCGCCGGCCTCTGCTGGCTGCTGTGGCGGGCCGGCGTCCTGCCCGCCGACATCGCCGGCCGCCCCCTGCTGCCGCCCCCGCCCGGCGGCGGCATGGCCCCGCCCCCGCCTCCCGGCTACGGCTACCCGCAGCCGGCGGCGGTGCCGACGGTCGGCCCCGGCTACATGGCGGTGCTCCGCTACCGCGGCCAGGACGGCAGTGAACAGCAGCTCATCCGGCGTTCGGCGCCCGGCACTCCGCACCCGGAGTGGCAGATCCTGCACGAGCTGCGCTCGATGGGCGTGCGGCCCGAGCAGGTGCTCGAACTGCACACCGAACTGGAGTCGTGCGACCTGCCCGGCGGTTACTGCACGCGGATGATCCGCGAGACCTGGCCGCAGGTGCGGATCAGCCACACCGCGCCGTACGGCAGGGACCACGCCAGCCGCCAGCAGGGCGTCCAGCATCTGCTGACGCACCAGGGCGAGCTGCACCAGGTGGCGGGCGCGCCCGCGCGCCCGCAGCCGCAGCGGGTGCCGATGCCCGACCCGCACAGTGTGCTGCGGGTGCCGCCGGTGCCGCTCGACGTGATCGGGCAGGAGCTGGCGGCGGCCTTCGGGCCGCAGGGCCTGTTCCGCTTCGACCAGCGGGCGGTGTCCCGGCAGGGCGTGCCCGACATCGTGGCGCAGACCCTGGTGTGGTCCGGGCTGCCGGTGGACTTCGGCCCGTTCTTCTGGGCGCAGGCCCAGCCGGGCCAGCCGGTGCCGACGCTGGCGGAGCTGGCCCAGCAGCGCGGCGTGCGGGCGGCGTCGGACGCGGGCTCGTATCTGGTGATGGGCAATGACTTCGGCCGTCAGCTCTGTGTGCAGTACGGCACCGCGCACATCGTGGCGGTGCCGTTGGAGGCCGGTCCCGGCGGACAGCCCGCGCCGCCGCAGTTCGTCAATTCGAGCCTGCCGGAATTCGCCCGCTGCCTGGCGCTGCTGGGCCGGATGTGGCGGCTGCGGATCGGGCTGACGCCCGATCAGGCGGGCCGCTGGACGGTGGACTTCCAGGCGCAGCTCGCCGCGCAGGACCCGGCGGCCATCGCCTCGCCCGACCACTGGTGGTCGGTCCTCATCGAGCAGATGTGGGACGGACTGCTGTAACTGCCCCGGGAGGGCCCGGCCGACGGATGTACCGCCGCGCCGGGTCGCGGGAAAGGCGTCACCGGCCCCGCTGCGGCGGGGCCGGTCGCTGTGCCGGGTCGGACGGGCCGGTCAGGCGCTCGGCGGTGAGAACAGCGCCCGGACGGTCTCGGTGGCCAGGTCGCGCAGCCAGATGTGGGCGCGGTCCTCGTCGTACCGCTGGTGCCACAGCAGGTACAAGGGGACGTCGGGCAACGGGAGCGGCGTCGGCAGGGTGAGCAGGCCGAGGTGGTCCCGGGCCTCGCGGGTGACCGCGTCGGGCACGGTGACCACGAGGTCGGTGTCGAGGACCAGCCGCAGCGCGAAGGCGGCGGTGGGCCCGGCGGCGACGACGCGCCGTTCGAGGCCGCGCGCGGCCAGGGCGTCGTCGACCGAGTCGCGCAGACTTCCGCGCCGGGAAACGGTGAGGTGTTCCGCCGCCGCGTAACGCTCGGGGCTCACCGGGCCCTCGGCGAGCGGGTGGCCGGGCCGGACGGCGACGACCAGCCGGTCCCGGCCGACGAGGCGGTGGCGGACGTCGGGAAGCGCCGACCGGCCGGAGCTGGATTCGAGGTCGGCCTCGCCCCGGTGCGACTCGGGCGTGTCCGTGCCGGGTTCGGCGGACAGCCGCAGCCGGGCGCCGGGCGCCTGCTCGCGGACGGCCCTGGTCAGGGCGGTGCCGCAGGCCGCGGTCAGCGCGTCGTGCCAGCGCACGGTGAAGACCCGGTCCAGAGCCGCCAGGTCGAGGCTCTGCCGCGCGGACAGCAGGCGGTGGGCCTGCTGCACGAGAGCGTGGACCTCGGCGCGCATCGCGAGCGCACGCGGGGTGGGGAGCATGCCGCGCCCGGCGCGGACCAGGATCTGGTCACCGGTGACCTTGCGGATACGGCCCAGGGATCGGCTCATCGCGGGCGCGGTCACATGGAGGCGGGCCGCGGCGCCGGTGACGCTCCCCTCCTCCAGCAGGGCGTCAAGGGCCGTGAGCAGGTTCAGATCCAGTTGCATGACAGTAAATCTACAAGTGAAAAGCATGCACTTGTCGTTAATCCACGGGCGGCCTACCGTCGAAGTGCGGGCGCGAGAGGAACCGCCCCGCATCCATCGGCACCAGGGAGCCCCCCATGAGCACAGCCATGCCTTTCGCCGTCGGCACGACCCTCCTGGCCGACGTGACGGCCGCGGTCCGGACCGCCGGTCGTACGTTGCGCGACCGCTACACCACGCACGCCCGGGGCGTGAGCCTGGACGAGGTCGTCGCGGAGATCCACGCCAACGACGACGCGGTGCTGAGCGTGCTGCGCGAACCGCTGCTGCGGGCCCGGCCGGGATCGCGGTGGACCGAGGACGAGTTGGCGGGCGGCGCGCTCCCGCCCGGGGAGTGGTGGGTGGTCGACCCCGCCGAGGGCAACATCAACCACGTGCACGGCATGGAGGACTGGGCCGTCACCGCCACCCTGGTCCGCGACAACCAGCCGGTGCTCACCGTCGTCCACCTGCCGCTGACCGGCGACACGTACACCGCGGTCGCCGGCGGCGGCGCCCGCCTCAACGACCGGCCCCTGACGGTGTCCGCCAAGACCGACCTGGCCGCCGCGCTCATCGGCACCGGTCAGGCCAGGCCCGGCGAGGACGAGCGCACTTTCCGGCGGATCGGTGACTCCGTCACCGCCATGCTCGTCAACGGCCTGGTCGTACGCGTGTCCGTGCCCGCCACGATGCAGCTCATCCACGTCGCCGCCGGACGCATGGACGCCTTCTGGCAGTTCTCCGACGTCCGCTCAGGACTGGTCGCCGGCGCCCTGCTGGTCTCCGAGGCCGGAGGGACCGTCACCGACCTGGCGGGCGAGCCCTGGAACACCGGAAGCCGCGACTTCCTGGCCGCCGCCCCCGGCGTCCACGCCGCCGCCCGCGCTGTCCTGTCGCCGATCGCCTGACCGGACGCCCCGCACTTCCCGCCCGACACCGCAAGGAGCATCACCTCATGACCACCATCGGCATCCTGGGCGCGGGCCGCGTCGGGACCGGCCTCGCCAACAAGCTCTCCGCCGCGGGACACCAGGTCACCCTCGGCGGCCGGACCCCGGCAGACACCGCCGCCCGCGCCGCCCCTACGGTCGTCCTCGCCGACCAGCCCACGGCCGCCCGCGGCGCGGACATCGTGATCAACGCGACGCCCGGCGACAGTTCGCTGGAACGCCTCACCGGCCTGCGCGCCGAGCTCTCCGGGAAGATCCTCGTCGATGTCTCCAACGCCACCCGCGACGCCGAGGACGGCCTGCCCGGCGACCTGTGCTACCCCGGCAGCAGTCTCGCCGAACACCTTCAGGCCGCGCTCCCCGACACCCGTGTGGTCAAGACCCTCAACACCATGCTGTTCATGGTCATGACCGCTCCCGGAATCCTGGCCACCCCGCCGACCGCCTTTGTCTCGGGGGACGACGAGAACGCGAAGAAGACCGTCACCGGTCTGCTCGCCGACCTCGGCTGGCAGCCCGCCTGGATCGAGGATCTCGGCGGCATCGGCACCGCCCGCGCCACCGAGGCGATGATCCTGGCCGTGCCCCACGTCCTGCGCCGGAACGGCTTCACGCCGTTCGCCGTCTCCCTCTCGCGCTGACCCCCACCCCGCACACGGCGAAGAGCCGGGTGACGAAGGGCACTTCCCTTCTTCACCCGGCCCGTCTGTGTTCGGGGCCATCGGGAAGGGAGTGGATGGGTAGGAGACAGGTCGGAGTGTCGCACCCCGTACAATTCGGACATAAGCCAAAAATAGGCAGGACGGAACGGCCGACGGCGAGGGGCAGGGCATGAGCAGCAACACCGCATCGTCAGCCCGCAACATCGACACCGCGCGCGGACGCGGCTATCGGCCGGAACAGGTCGACCGTTTCCTCGACGAGTTGTCGGAGGACCGGGACGCCGCCTGGGAGCGGGCCGCACGGCTGACGGTGCTCGCCAACGAGATGGACGCCGAGTGCGCCTCGCTGCGGCACCAGGTCGAAGCGCTCGGCGCCACCTCGTTCGACGCGCTCGGCGACGGCGCCCAGGAGCTGTTGCGGCTGGTCGAGGAGGAGGCCGCGGCCGTACGCGACCGCGCCGAGGCCGAGGCGCAGCACGCGCGCGACACCGCGGAGACCGCCCGCCGCACCCTCCAGGACGAGACCCGCGCCGCCGCCTCCGCCCGGCTCGCCGCCGCCGAGGAGCAGGCGGAACGGCTCCTGGACGAGGCGTGCGGACGCGCCTCCGAGATCCTCGGCCAGGCCCGCGCGGAAGCCGAGGCCGTACGCGGCGAGGCGGGCCGTGCCCTCGACGCCATGCGGCAGGACGTCGGCCGGACCCTGGCCGAGGTCGACAAGGAGCGCCGCGAACGGCTCGACACCCTCGAACACGAGCTAGCCGAGCGCGAGGCCGGAGTCGACAGCAGGCTCGCCGACCTCCTCGGCGACGCCGAACGGCGCCTCCACGAGGCGCACCAGGAGCGTGCCGACGCCGAAGAGGCCCTGCGGGTGCAGCAGCGGGAGGCCGAGGAGCGGGCGTCGGAGCTGCTTGCCCAGGCGCGGACGCACGAGGAGCGCACCCGTCGCGAGAGCGAGCGCTCGCTGCGCGAGCACGAGCAGCACCGCGACGAGATTCGGGCGCACCTCGCGCACGTACGGGCCACCCTCGCCTCGCTGACCGGCCGCCACCTCCCGCCCTCCGGGCCGGACCACCCCGAAACCCCGGATGCCCCCGGCCTCCCCGAGCAAGCCGACCCCACCTGACCACGAAAGTGCGCTGCCCCCAGCGCCCCTCAGTGCACGGCGTGCCTCCCAGCGCAAAGAAACCGCCCCGGGGCCCCGGCCTCGAAGAGCGGCTGACCGTCCAGCGGCAGGCGGGTCTCAGACCGGGCGGGCTGCCAGGGGCAACAGGGCGGAGACGCGGAAGCCGCCGTCGGGGGTGGGGCCTGCGGCGAAACCGCCGCCGTGGGTGGTGACACGTTCCTTCATGCCGACAAGCCCGTGCCCCCCGCTGGGAAGCGGAGTGGCGGGGGTGCCGTCGGAGGGCCCGTTGAGGACGAGGACGGCGACCTCGAGCTCGCGGTAGGCGAGCCGGACATGGGCCTTGGCCCCTGCGGCGTGCTTGTGGACGTTGGTGAGCGCTTCCTGCACCACGCGGTAGACGGTCTGTTCGACGCGGGCGCCGCAGGGCCGCTCCTCGCCCTCGACGGTGAACTCGACGGTCATCCCGGCGGCCTGGGACTGCTCGACGAGTTCGCCGAGCTGATCGATGCAGGGCCCCTCGGGCTCCGGCTCGGGCTCGGGCTCGGGCTCCGACTCAGCCTCGGGCGCGAGAACCGGTGGCGCGGGAAGCCGCGGCGCGGGCGCGGGCGCGCGCTCCGGTTCCGCCGTGCGCAGCACACCGAGCATCTGGCGCAGTTCGGTCAGCGCCTCGCGCCCCATGTCGCCGAGCAGTTCCGCGGTGCTGGACGCCTTGGCGGGGTCCTTGAGGGCGACGGCCTTGAGGGCCGCCGCGTGGACGACCATCAGGCTCACCCGGTGGGCCACCACGTCGTGCATGTCGCGGGCGATCCGGGTCCGTTCCTCGGCGCGGGCCCGCTCGGCGCGCTCGGCCGCCTTCTCCGCGAGGAGTTCCAGCTCGCGTTCCAGGCCGTCGGCCCGCTCCCGCAGGCTCTCCACCAGCCGGCGCCTGGCCCGTACGTACAGACCGAGCAGGACCGGCGGGGCGGTGAGGCCGAGGGCGAGCAGGAGTGAGGTGCTCAGGACGATCGGCAGGGACATCGAGCGGTTGTCGTCCGCATTGCGCAGGCTGTCGTGGAGGCGGATGAAGGAGACCAGGAAGGTGCCGAGACCGTTCATGGAGGCGAGCGCGGCGGTGATCCGGCGCGGCACCTCGGAGACGGTCAGGGAGTAGAGGCCGACCACCGACAGCAGGAAGCCCAGCTCGGCCGGGCTCAGGGCGATGCCCACCAGGACCACGGCGATCGGCCAGCGGCGGCGCAGCAGCAGGGTGCTGCCCGCGAGCAGCCCGATCAGCGCCGCCACCGCGGGTGTCACCCCGGTCTTGTGGGCGAAGGTCACGCCCTCGAAGGCGCACTCCACGGCCGAGGCCACGGCCAGCGCCAGGTCCAGGAGGAAGCCGCGCCGCCGCGTCCACCACCACCAGCCGGACCCGGGCCGTCCGCCGGCCCCGTCGTCCGGTACGTGCGCCCCCGTCGTACTCATGGCGTCCAGACTAGGCGGTGCCCGAGGCCGCGTGGCGGCCGTGTCAGCCCCGTATCGGCGCCGTATCGGCCGACGGGACCGGTAAGGGTCTCAGGGGGCGAGCGCGACCGGGTGCCGTGTCCGCCAGGTGGGCGGGCCGTCTCGCCGCGGAGGCGGCCGCCTATCCTGGAGCGGTCGGACAGCGCGGTCCGCAGCCACGTCTTCCCCTATGCCTTGTATGCCGTCGTCCACTTCCACTGCACAAGGAGCCGCACCTGTGAGCAGCGCCGACACCGCCCCGGAGAGCAGTACCGCCCTGCGAGCCGACATCCGCCGCCTGGGAGAACTGCTCGGCGGCACGCTGGTGAGACAGGAAGGCCAGGAACTCCTCGATCTCGTCGAGCGGGTACGTGCCCTGACCCGCACCGACGGCGAGGCAGCCGCCACGCTTCTCGGCGACACCGACCTGGAGACCGCCGCCAAGCTGGTCCGCGCCTTCTCCACCTACTTCCATCTGGCCAACGTCACCGAGCAGGTGCACCGCGGCCGGGACCTGCGCGAGCGCCGCGCGCAGGAGGGCGGCCTGCTCGCCCAGACCGCCGACCTGCTGAAGGACGGCGACCCCGAGCACGTACGCGAGACCGTACGGAATCTGAACGTGCGGCCGGTCTTCACCGCGCACCCCACCGAGGCCGCGCGACGCAGTGTGCTGAACAAGCTGCGCAGGATCGCGGAGCTGCTGGACGACACCACCGGGCAGGGCACCGGCGACCGGCGCCGAGCGGACCTGCGGCTGGCGGAGAACATCGACCTGCTGTGGCAGACCGACGAGCTGCGGGTGGTGCGCCCGGAACCCGCCGACGAGGCGCGCAACGCCATCTACTACCTGGACGAGCTGCACGCGGGCGCGGTCGGCGACGTCCTGGAGGACCTGGCGGCGGAGCTGGACCGGGTCGGGCTGCCGCTGCCCGCGGGGACCCGCCCGCTGACCTTCGGCACCTGGATCGGCGGCGACCGCGACGGCAACCCCAACGTGACCCCGCAGGTCACCTGGGACGTGCTGATCCTCCAGCACGAGCACGGCATCACCGACGCGCTCGACCTGGTGGACCTGCTGCGCGGCTCGCTTTCCAACTCGATCCGCAACTGCGGCGCGAGCACCGACCTGCTGGACTCGCTCGCCACGGACCTGGTGGCGCTGCCCGAGATCAGCCCGCGCTACAAGCGGCTGAACGCCGAGGAGCCGTACCGGCTGAAGGCGACCTGTATCCGGCAGAAGCTCGTCAACACCCGCGAGCGGCTGGCCGGCGGCACCCCGCACGTCCCCGGCCGCGACTACCTGGGCACCGGCGGTCTGCTGCACGACCTCCAGCTCATCCAGGACTCGCTGCGCGTCCACCGCGGCGGCCTGATCGCCGACGGCCGCCTGGACCGTACGATCAGGACCCTGGCCGCCTTCGGCCTCCAGCTCGCGACCATGGACGTACGCGAGCACGCCGAGGCGCACCACCACGCGCTGGGGCAGCTCTTCGACCGGCTCGGCGAGGAGTCCTGGCGGTACGCGGACATGCCGCGCGACTACCGGCGCAAGCTGCTGGCCAAGGAGCTGCGCTCGCGCCGCCCGCTGGCGCCGACCCCGGCGCCGCTGGACGCGGCGGGCGCCAAGACGCTCGGGGTGTTCCACACCATCCGGGAGTCCTTCGAGCGGTTCGGTCCCGAGGTGGTGGAGTCGTACATCATCTCGATGTGCCTGGGCTCCGACGACGTCTTCGCGACGGCGGTGCTGGCGCGCGAGGCCGGGCTGGTCGACCTGCACGCCGGGATCGCCAAGATCGGCATCGTGCCGCTGCTGGAGACCACCGACGAGCTGAAGATCGCCGACCAGCTCCTGGACGAGATGCTGTCCGACCCGTCCTACCGGCGGCTGGTGTCGCTCCGCGGTGACGTGCAGGAGGTCATGCTCGGCTACAGCGACTCGTCGAAGTTCGGCGGCATCACCACCTCGCAGTGGGAGATCCACCGGGCGCAGCGGCGGCTGCGTGACGTCGCGCACCGGCACGGGGTGCGGCTGCGGCTGTTCCACGGCCGCGGCGGCACCGTCGGCCGCGGCGGCGGCCCCTCGCACACCGCGATCCTCGCCCAGCCCTGGGGCACCCTGGAGGGCGAGATCAAGGTGACCGAGCAGGGCGAGGTGATCTCGGACAAGTACCTGATCCCTTCGCTCGCCCGGGAGAACCTGGAGCTGACGGTCGCCGCCACGCTCCAGGCGTCCGCGCTGCACACCGCGCCCCGGCAGTCCGACGAGGCGCTGTCGCGCTGGGACGCGGCGATGGACATCGTCTCCGAGGCGGCCCACAACTCGTACCGCAAGCTGGTCGAGGACCCGGACCTGCCGCCGTACTTCTTCGCCTCCACGCCCGTCGACCAGCTCGGCGAGCTGCACCTGGGGTCGCGTCCCTCGCGCCGCCCGGACTCCGGCGCGGGACTGGACGGTCTGCGGGCCATCCCGTGGGTGTTCGGCTGGACGCAGTCCCGGCAGATCGTCCCCGGCTGGTACGGGGTCGGCGCCGGTCTGAAGGCCGCCCGCGAGGCGGGGCTCGGCCCGGTGATCGACGAGGCGTTCGGACAGTGGCACTTCTTCCGCAACTTCCTGTCCAACGTCGAGATGACCCTGGCCAAGACCGATCTGCGGATCGCCCGGCACTACGTGGACACCCTGGTGCCCGACGAGCTGAAGCACGTCTTCGCCACGATCGAGGCGGAGCACGCGCTGACGGTCAGCGAGGTGCTGCGGATCACCGGGGAGTCCGAGCTGCTGGCGGGCAACCCGCTGCTGGCGCAGACCTTCCACATCCGTGACCAGTACCTGGACCCGATCTCGTACCTCCAGGTCACGCTACTGGCACGGCAGCGTGAGGCGGCGGAGCGGGGCGAGAACCCCGACCCGCTGCTGGCGCGCGCGCTGCTGCTGACGGTGAACGGTGTGGCGGCGGGGCTGCGGAACACCGGCTGACCGATCGGAAGAAGGCGCCCGGCGGACCGATGATCGGTCCGCCGGGCGCCTTCTTCTATGGGGCCCTGCGCCTAAACGTCCAAGCGCCTGTACGCCGGCCGCCGCCTCAGTTCTTGCGGTGGCCGATCAGCCGCGGCTTGGGCTCTATGCCCGCCAGGCCGTTCCAGGAGAGGTTCACCAGGTGGGCGACGACCTCGGCCTTCTTCGGCTTCTGCGCGTCCAGCCACCACTGGCCGGTGAGCGCCACCATGCCGACCAGCGCCTGCGCGTACATCGGGGCGAGTTTCGGGTCGAATCCGCGCCGCTTGAACTCGTGGCCGAGGATGTCCTCGACCTGGGTGGCGATGTCGCTGATCAGCGAGGCGAAGGTGCCGGTGGACTGGGCGACGGGTGAATCGCGCACCAGGATGCGGAAACCGTCGGTGTACTGCTCGATGTAGTCCAGCAGCGCGAAGGCGGCCTGTTCCAGCAGCTCCCTGGGGTGGCCGCCGGTGAGCGCGCCGGTCACCATGTCGAGCAACCGGCGCATCTCACGGTCGACGACGACGGCGTAGAGCCCTTCCTTGCCGCCGAAGTGCTCGTACACCACCGGCTTGGAGACGCCCGCCTTGTGGGCGATCTCCTCGACCGAGGTGCCCTCGAAGCCACGTTCCGCGAAGAGCGTGCGGCCGATGTCGAGAAGCTGCTCGCGCCGTTCCTTGCCGGTCATACGGACCCGGCGGGCGCGCCGGGCGGTGGGTCCCGCCGCGCCCGAGGCCGTGGCCGGACGTGAGCCCGACTTCGTACCCGAATCCGTACCCGAGGCTCTGCCGCTTCTGCCGTCGCCGTTCGATCCGCTGCCGTCGCTCACGCGTCAATCATGCCGCTTCACTGATGTTTTCCTTACGGCGGGCCGCGATACGGTCCGCGGTCGGCCAGCGGACGTCGGTGGCCCAGCCGAGCTGTTCGCACCAGCGGATGATCCGGGCGCTGGAGTCGACCTGGCCGCGCAGCACGCCGTGCCGGGCGGAGGTGGGGTCGGCGTGGTGCAGATTGTGCCAGGACTCGCCGCAGGACAGGACTGCCAGCCACCACACGTTGCCGGAGCGGTCACGGGACTTGAAGGGGCGCTTGCCGACCGCGTGGCAGATCGAGTTGATCGACCAGGTGACGTGGTGCAGCAACGCCACCCGAACGAGCGATCCCCAGAAGAACGCGGTGAACGCGCCGTACCACGACATGGTGACCAGGCCGCCGACCACCGGCGGGACGAGCAGCGAGATCAGCGTCCACAGCCAGAAGTCGCGCGAGACGCGGCGGATCGCCGGGTCCTTGATCAGGTCGGGCGCGTACTTCGCCTGCGAGGTCTGCTCCTCGTCGAACAGCCACCCCATGTGGGCCCACCACAGGCCCTTCATCAGCGCGGGCAGCGTCTCGCCGTACCGCCACGGGCTGTGCGGGTCGCCCTCGGCGTCGCTGAACTTGTGGTGCCTGCGGTGGTCGGCCACCCAGCGCACGATCGGGCCCTCGACGGCCATCGATCCGGCGATGGCGAGCGCGATCTTCAGCGGGCGGTTGGCCTTGAACGAACCGTGGGTGAAGTGCCGGTGGAAGCCGATGGTGATGCCGTGGCAGCCGAGGAAGTACATGCCGATCATGAGGCCGAGATCCAGCCAGCTCATGCCGCGGCCCCAGGCGAGCGGGATGGCCGCCACCAGCGCCACGAAGGGGATGCTGATGAACAGCAGCAGCGCGATCTGCTCGATCGACCGCTTGCTCTCACCACCGCGGGTGGCGCTGTTCAGCGCGTCTTCCTGTCCCGAGGGCCCGGGTTCCCGGGACTCGGGCCTCACGTCCGTCTGCGTGGTCATGTCTGTCCCTTGGGGATCTGAGGGGGCTGGTTTCAGCCGGTCAAGCCCGTAACTTACGCCGCCGTAAGTATTGCAGCGGCCGACGACGAGCGACAGAACCACTTCGTGCGGCCCGTCGGGCGATCTCTACCCCGGATCAACGTCGCGTCCACCCCGGCGCGTACGGCATGATGGTGAAGTCCAGCCCGCCCGGCTCGCCAACGGGTCGAAAACGCGGGTTGATCCGCCGTGGTGTAATTGGCAGCACTGGGGCTTTTGGTGCCTTATGTCCGGGTTCGAGTCCTGGCGGCGGAGCACCTCACCGGGGCCCCGGCCGGTCCGGCCGGGGCCGCCCGGCGTCCTTCCGGGAACCCGTCGGTATCCTGCGGATGTCCAGCACCCGAAGCCGAGGAGTCTCCTCACGTGAGCCCGAACCGTCCGGCTGCCGTCGTCGTCCTCGCCGCGGGTGAGGGCACCCGCATGAAGTCGGCCACCCCGAAGGTCCTGCACCCGATCTGCGGCCGTTCCCTGGTCGGCCATGTGGTCGCCGCCTCCCGCGAACTGGCTCCGCAGCACCTCGTGGTGGTCGTGGGCCACGCCCGCGAGCAGGTCACCGAGCATCTGAGCGTCGTCGACCCGCAGGCGCTCACCGCCGTGCAGCACGAGCGGAACGGGACCGGGCACGCGGTCAGGATCGGCCTGGACGCGCTGTCCGCGCAGGGCGTCGTCCTGGACGGCACCGTGGTGGTCACCTACGGCGACACCCCGCTGCTCACCGCCGAGACCCTGCACACCCTGGTCGGCGCGCACGAGGGCGACGGCAACGCCGTGACGGTCCTCACCGCGAAGGTGCCCGACCCCACCGGCTACGGCCGGATCCTCCGTTCCTCCGACGACCGGGTCACCGCGATCGTCGAGCAGAAGGACG
Organism: Streptomyces sp. CBMA29; assembly: GCF_014596445.1. Lineage (GTDB taxonomy): Bacteria > Actinomycetota > Actinomycetes > Streptomycetales > Streptomycetaceae > Actinacidiphila. The sequence continues at coordinate 15,388 of NZ_MECL01000115.1, forward strand.
CCGGCCCGGCCCAACTGGCGATCGCCGAGATCAACTCCGGGGTCTACGCCTTCGACGCCGCCCTGCTCGCCGACGCGCTCGGCAAGATCACCACGGACAACTCGCAGGGCGAGGAGTATCTGACCGACACCCTCGGCATCCTGCGCGAGGCCGGCCACCGCGTCGGCGCGTACGTCGCCCCCGACCACCGCGAGATCGCCGGGGTGAACAACCGGGTGCAGCTCGCCGAGGCCCGCCGGGTGCTCAACGACCGGCTGCTCCACCGCGCCATGCTGGACGGCGCCACGATCGTCGACCCCGCCTCCACCTGGGTCGACGTCGACGTCCGCTTCGAGCAGGACTGCCTGGTGCACCCCAACACCCAGCTCCTGGGCGCCACCAGCGTCGGCGCGGGCGCCGAGGTCGGCCCCAACTGCACGCTCACCGACACCGCGGTCGGCCCCGGCGCGCGCGTCTCCAACACCGTCGCCGACCAGGCCGAGATCGGCGAGCAGGCGACCGTCGGCCCGTACGCGTACCTGCGCCCCGGCGCCAGGCTCGGACGCAAGGCCAAGGCCGGCACGTACGTGGAGATGAAGAACGCCTCGATCGGCGAGGGCACCAAGGTGCCGCACCTCAGCTATGTGGGGGACGCCACGATCGGCGAGTACACCAACATCGGCGCCGCCAGCGTCTTCGTGAACTACGACGGCGAGGCCAAGCACCACACCACCATCGGCAGCTACTGCAAGACCGGCTCCGACAACATGTTCGTGGCGCCGATCACCGTCGGGGACGGCGCGTACACCGCCGCAGGATCGGTGATCACCAAGGACGTTCCGGCCGGATCGCTGGCCGTCGCCCGCGGTCAGCAGCGCAACATCGAGGGCTGGGTGGCGCGCAAACGTCCCGGCAGCGCCGCCGCCGAAGCCGCCGAACGCGCACAACGAGGAGACACGCCGCAGGGCGAGTGAGGGACGTCTCATCCAGGCCCCTTGAGGTGCACAGATGCGCCGGTTGGGGCGTACCGTGTGGCTTGCACACAATTCCGCCAGCACGCCTAACCGAAGGCGAAGCTGTGCCGAACACCAGTCGAAAACTCCAAGGAGACGGTGCAGTGACCGGGATCAAGACGACCGGTGAGAAGAAGCTGATGCTCTTCTCCGGCCGCGCCCACCCCGATCTGGCGGAGGCGGTGGCACACAGTCTCGGAGTCGGCCTGGTGCCGACCAAGGCTTTCGACTTCGCCAACGGCGAGATCTATGTGCGGTTCCAGGAGTCGGCCCGCGGCGCGGACTGCTTCCTCATCCAGAGCCACACCGCTCCCATCAACAAGTGGATCATGGAACAGCTCGTCATGCTCGATGCTCTCAAGCGGGCCTCCGCGCGGAGCATCACCGTGATCGTGCCCTTCTACGGCTACGCCCGGCAGGACAAGAAGCACCGCGGCCGTGAGCCGATCTCGGCCCGGCTGATGGCGGACCTGTTCAAGACCGCGGGCGCCGACCGCATCCTCACCGTCGACCTGCACACCGACCAGATCCAGGGCTTCTTCGACGGCCCGGTCGACCACCTCTTCGCCCTGCCGGTGCTCGCGGACTACGTGGGCGCCAAGGTCGACCGCTCCAAGCTCACGGTGGTCTCGCCGGACGCCGGCCGGGTACGGGTCGCCGACCGCTGGTGCGACCGGCTCGGCGCGCCGCTGGCCATCGTCCACAAGCGCCGTGACCCCGACGTCGCCAACCAGGTGAAGGTCCACGAGGTCGTCGGTGACGTCAAGGGCCGGGTCTGCGTCCTGGTGGACGACATGATCGACACCGGCGGTACGATCTGCGCCGCCGCCGACGCGCTGTTCGCCAACGGCGCGGAGGACGTCATCGTGACCGCCACCCACGGTGTGCTCTCCGGGCCCGCCGCGGACCGGCTGAAGAACTCCCGGGTGAGCGAGTTCATCCTCACCGACACCCTGCCGACCCCGCGCGAGCTGAACCTCGACAAGATCACCGTGCTGTCCATGGCGCCGACCATCGCCAACGCGGTGCGCGAGGTGTTCGAGGACGGGTCGGTCACCAGCCTGTTCGAGGACTCCGAGCACTGAGCTAGATCGATTTCTCCCGGGGCCTCCCCGCCGGTTACGCTGTCCGCGTTGCTCGGCGAGGGAGGCCCCGGTTTTTCCGGCGGACCTCCGTTATCGGCGCGCTCCTCGTAACGGTCTCCGCGCGAGCGGGGGTGAGTCGTGGAACGGCCCGTCGTGGGTCGGGCGACCGTATGACCCCCCTTTCGCGTACCGAGTTTTCCGTATCGAGGAGTTGAGCATCATGGCCGAGGTCAAGATCGCCGCAGAGCCGCGCACCGAGTTCGGCAAGGGCGCCGCCCGCCGCGTGCGCCGCGCCCACCAGGTCCCCGCCGTCATCTACGGTCACGGCGCCGACCCGCAGCACGTCACCGTCCCCGGCCACGAGCTGCTGCTCGCGCTCCGCACCGCGAACGTGCTGATCTCCCTCCAGCTCGACGGCAAGACCGCGCTGGTCATCCCCAAGGCGGTCCAGCGCAACCCGCTGCGCGGCACCATCGAGCACGTCGACCTGCTGTCCGTGAAGAGCGGCGAGAAGGTCACCGTCGAGATCCCGGTGCAGACCGAGGGCGAGCTGGCCGTCGGCGGCAACCTGCTGGAGCACGTGCTCAACACGCTGCCCGTCGAGGCCGAGGCGACCCACATCCCGACCGCGGTCACCGTCTCCATCGAGGGCCTGGAGGCCGGTGCCTCCATCCTCGCCAAGGACATCACCCTGCCCAAGGGCTCCACCCTGGCGATCGACGAGGACGCGGTCGTCATCCAGGTCGTCTCGGCCCAGGCCGAGGCCGCCGACGAGGCGGGCGACGAAGCCGCCGAGGGCACCGAGGACGCCGCCGCCGAGGCGTAGTCCCCCGCGCTCCCCTGGTCCTCGGACGCTTACGCGCTCGCGGGCTTGGGCGCTCACGTGTTCACGTGTTCACGTGCCTGAGCGCTCGCGTGTGACCCCGGCCGCCGCCGCACCCTCACGGAGTGCGGCGGCGGCCGTTTTCCCGGTACGAAGTCGGCGACACGGAGTCGGAGACGTGGATGAGTGACACCTCAGGGCCCTGGCTGGTCGCGGGCCTCGGCAATCCGGGCCCGGAGTACGCGGGGAACCGGCACAACATCGGCTTCATGGTGGCCGATCTGCTCGCCGAGCGGATCGGCGGCAGGTTCAAGCGCGCGCAGAAGGCGCAGGCCGTGGTCGTGGAGGGCCGGATCGGCCCGCCGGGACCGGCGAACCAGCGGGTGGTGCTGGCAAAGCCTCAGTCGTACATGAATCTGTCCGGCGGCCCGGTGACCGCGCTGCGCGACTTCTACAAGGTGCCGACCGAGCGGATCATCGCCGTCCACGACGAGCTGGACATCGACTTCGGCACGCTGCGGCTCAAGCTGGGCGGCGGCGACAACGGCCACAACGGCCTCAAGTCGATGACCAAGTCGATGGGCCCCGACTATCTGCGGGTGCGCGCGGGGATCGGCCGTCCGCCGGGCCGGATGGACGTGGCGGCCTTTGTGCTCAAGGACTTCTCGTCCACCGAGCGCAAGGAGCTGGACTGGTTCGTGGACCGGGCGGCGGACGCGGTCGAGGCGCTGATCACCGAGGGCCTGGAGCGCGCGCAGAGCACGTACAACACCTGAGGGGACGCGCGACCGGTCAACCGCCGGACACGGCGCTCACCCTTGTCGAGGGCGGGCGCGTACCGAGGTTGACCGGACGGCATGCGATGGCCAAAGATCGCCCGCATGGTGAAACGCAGCCGTTCCCGCCGGATGGCCGAGGGCACCTGGGGGCTGGTCCTGCTGGCCCGGGTGGTGGGCGGGTGGGCGCTGGTACTGCTGCTCCTGGCGTCCGGTGCCTGGGACTCATGGAAGACCGCGCAATATGTGGTGCTCACCAAGGGGCACGAGCACGGCACGATGACGCTGACGAACTGCGGCGACTCCACCTGCACCGGGCCCTTCGCGCCGAAGGGGTCGGCCGTCGCCCGGCCGAAGGTCACCATCAGCCTGCCGGTCGAACGCCATGTCGGCGACCGTGTGCCGGTCGTGGTGAAGCCCGATACGAACACGGTCATACGGTCGGACTGGGGCGGTCTGTTCTTCTCCTGGGTGCCGCTGGCCGGAGCCCTGCTGCTGGCCGCGGTCGTGGCCGGCGGGGCACTGCGGATGCGGCGGACGGCGTGGACGCTGGCGGGGTTCGGGGCCGCACTTATTGGTGCGGCTTTCCTGTTGCTGTGACGCGCCGTCATACGCGTACGGGGGCGCCGGGCGGTGCGGCCCGACGCCCCCCACGCACGCGGGCCGTCAGACCTCGGTCGCCGTCCGCTCCAGGAATTCCAGCCGGTTGCCGACCGGGTCCTCGGAGTAGAAGCGGGAGTGACCCGGCAGGTCGTAGTCCCAGACCACCTTGGCGCCGCGCGCCTGGAGGTCCTTGCCGAAGGCGTAGATCCCGGTGACGCGGATGCCCGGATGTGCCTTGCGCGCGGGCCTGAAGTCCTCCTCGATCCCTAAGTGCAGCACCGCGTCCCCCGCCGCGAACCAGCAGCCGCCGCGCGCCGCGAGCACCGGCGGCTTGGTCAACCCGGCCATCCCCAGCACCCCGACGTAGTACGCGCGCAGCGACTCCTCGCTGCCGGGCGGCGCGGCGAGCTGTACGTGGTCGACCCCGGAGATCCCGAAGTCACCGGCGCCCCCCGCCCCGTCCCCCGCGCCCCCACCGGCTCGCTCCGTCATGCGACGACCTCCTGGTGCTGTTTGCGCGCGACGGTGAAGATCCGCCGGAAGGGGAAGACCGTGCCGTGCGGGCCCGGCGGGTACGCCTTGCGCAGCAGGTCGCGGTACTGGCCGACGAATTCCGTCACCGCCCCGCGATCGCCGTCCAGCGCGGTCAGCACCGGCCGCAGCGCGGTGCCCTTGGTCCATTCCAGCACCGGGTCCTCGCCCTGGAGCAACTGCACATACGTCGACTCCCACACGTCGGCCGCGCAGCCCAGTTCGGTGAGCCGCTCCAGATAGCCGGCCGGGCTGAGGATGTGGACGTAGCGGCGGCCGTGTCCGTCGAGCCGGTCGCGCCACTGCGGGGTGTCGCACAGCTCGCCCAGCAGCGCATGGCTGGGCGCGGTGAAGTTGCCCGGCACCTGGAAGGCCAGGGTGCCGCCGGGCGTGATGTGGTCGAGCCAGCCGGGGAAGCTGTCGACGTGGCCGGGCACCCACTGGAGGGCGGCGTTGGAGACGATCAGGTCGAAGGACTCCTCGGGCGCCCAGCGCGCCGCGTCGGCCTGCCGGAAGTCCAGCTCGCCGCCGCCCGCCGTGGGTCCCGCGTACCGCGCCGCCGCGTCCAGCATCTCGCGTGAGCTGTCGAAGCCGGTGATCCGGGCGCCGGGCCAGCGGTCGGCGAGCAGTGCGGTGACATTGCCGGGACCGCACCCGATGTCGGCGATCCGGGGCGCGTCGCCGCCCGGCAGATCCCGGATACGGGTGAGGAGGTCGAGGAAGGGGCGGGTGCGGTGGGTGGAGTGCCGGAGATACTGTTGCGGGTCCCACGTTGGCGCTGCTTGCATCGTCGTACTCCCTGGCTTTTCACAGCCGGCTGTGCACAGCCGCTACCGAAACGGAGGGCGAGGTTCTGCCCTCTGGTCGGTGTCCAGGCTCCTCCGATATGTCTCTTGAAGTCAAGAGGCTTCATATCAAGAGACTTCATATCGACAGACCTACTACACTGAGCGCATGGAGGACGAGGTCGACCGGCTGGTCGCTGCATGGCGCCGAGAGCGCCCCGACCTCGACGTGGAACCACTGGAGGTGCTCAGCCGGGTCAGCAGGCTCGCCCGGCACCTCGACCGGGCGCGGCGGCTGGCCTTCGCCGAGCACAGCCTCGAACCGTGGGAATTCGACGTGCTCACCTCGCTGCGCCGCGCGGGGCCGCCGTACCAGCTCTCGCCGGGCCAGCTCCTGACCCAGACACTGGTCACCTCCGGCACGATGACCAACCGGATCGACCGGCTCGCCCAGCGCGGGCTCGTCGAGCGGCTGCCCGACCCCAGCGACCGGCGCGGCGTGCTCGTCCGGCTCACCGTGGAGGGCCAGGAGCGCGCGGACCAGTCACTGGCCGGACTGCTCGCGCAGGAACGTTCGATCCTGGGCGAGCTGTCCGCCCGGCAGCGCGGTGAACTGGCCGGGCTGCTACGACAGTTGACCGCGCCTTTCGACAACGTCCCCGGCTGACGGCACCAGCTCCACCGGCCCCACACCCGCCCTGCGGGCCAGCGCGACCGCCGCGAGCGTCGAGTGCACGCCGAGCTTGCCCAGCACATTCTGCATATGGGTGCGGACGGTGTGCGGCGACAGGAACAGCCGCTCGGCGACGGCTTTGCGGCCCAGGCCCGCGACCATGCAGCGCAGCACCTCCTGCTCGCGCGGCGTCAGCGACTCCACCAGCCGTTCGCTCTCGGTGCGGTGCCTGCGGGCGGCCGTCAGCTCGCGCAGCACCCCGGTCAGCAGCGCGGGCGGCAGATGCGTCTCGTCGCGCAGCACGCCGCGTACGACCGCGAGCAGCCGGGACAGCGAGCAGTCCTTCGCGACCCACCCCGACGCCCCGGCCTGGAGCGCGCGGGCCGCCCTGCGGGCGTCGTCCCGCTCGGCCAGCACGACGGTACGGGTCCCCGGATACTCGGCCCTGACCCGTTCCACCAGCGCCAGGCCGTCCAGGACCGGTTCCTGCTCGACCGGGATGCGCGGCACCGCCGCGAGCGTCACCGGCGGTCGCGGACCGTCCCCCAGATCGGCGTCCACCAGCAGGACGTCGTAGCGCCGGTTGTCGGCCGCCGCGCGGTCCAGGCAGCGCTGCGCGGCCGGGCCGCTCCCCGCGGCCGAGACGTCGACGTCGGGCTCCGCCGCGAGCGCGGCGGCAAGCGACTCGGCGAAGATGCGATGATCATCGACGACGAGAACGCGGATTCGTCCCACGGGTACCACTCCCGGTGTTGGGCACTCCCCCAGTGGCGGGGCGGCATTCGCGCGGGATCCGGCACCCGGATCGGGACCGCCGCCCCTCCCCGGGTGCCGAACCCCTTGCGTCTCGCCCCCTGATGCACGCCGGCCCCCACCGGCGCTGTCCCAAAAGCGTAGGGCGTCGCGCCCCCGTTAACACCGTCTTGACGGAAGTTCTCCGTCGCGGAATTCCGGATTCCCTCACTATGTGGTACGGGAGTGACCACGGTGACGCAAGCGGCCCCGCACACGCCGGGCGGGGCCGGGGAACGGCGCGCCCCGCTAAACCAGCCGGTGCGCTCCGGGACCCGGCGTCGTCGAGAAGAGCCGGGCCGCCGGAAGGGCGGCCTGGATCGTCGCGGACAGCTCCGGAATGCCGGTGGCCTCCGCCAGGACGATGGCGGAGCCGCCGAAGCCGCCGCCGGTCATACGGGCGCCCAGGGCGCCGTTGGCGAGCGCGGTGTCCACCACGAGGTCGAGTTCCGCGCAGGAGATCCGGAAGTCGTCGCGGAGCGAGACGTGTCCCGCGGTCAGGACGGGCCCGATCTCGCGGGTGCGCCCGGCGTCCAGAAGCGCGATGACCTCCTCGACGCGCCGGTTCTCGGTCACCACGTGCCGGGTGAGCCGCCGCAGCCGCTCGTCGGGGAGGGCGGCCAGCGCGGCGTCGAGCCCGTCGTAGGGGACGTCGCGCAGCGCCGGGACGCCGAGGGCCGCGGCGGCGGCCTCGCAGCCCGCGCGCAGTTCGCCGTACGCCCCGTCGGCGTGCGCGTGCTTGACGCGGGTGTCGACCACCAGCAGTTGCAGCCCCTGCGCGGCCAGGTCGAACGGCACCTGGCGCTGCGTGAGCCCGCGCACGTCGAGGTGGAGCGCGTGCCCCCGCGTACAGCAGGCGGACGCGGTCTGGTCCATGACGCCGACGGGCGCGCCGACGTAGGTGTTCTCCGAGGACTGGCAGAGCAGGGCCAGCTCCTGGCGGGGCAGGTCGAGGCCGTGCAGTTCGGTGAGGGCCAGGGCGGTGACGACCTGGAGCGCGGCGGAGGACGAGAGGCCGCCGCCGACCGGCACATTGCTGTCGTAGTGGATGTCGGCGCCGCCGATGGCGTGGCCCGCCTGCCGCAGCGTCCACAGGACGGCCGCGGGGTAGACCGCCCAGCCGCCGGTCGTACCGGGAGCCAGTTCGTCGACGCGCAGTTCGACGATGCCGCCGTCCATGTCGGCGGAGTGCACGCGCAGCAGCCCGTCGTCGCGGCGGGCGACGGCCGCCCGGGTGCGGTGCGGGAGCGCGAACGGCATGACGTAGCCGTCGTTGTAGTCGGTGTGCTCGCCGATCAGATTGACCCGGCCGGGCGCCGCCCATATGCCCTCGGGCGCGCGCCCGAAGATGTTCTTGAACGCGATCTCGAACGCGGCTTCCGTCGTTGCTCCCGTCGTGGCTTCCGTCATCGTCCGTCCTCCCCCTGCGTCGGCGAGTGGTCCTGCGACAGCGACCGGGTGAAATTCCATGCGTCGCGGATGATCTCCGCGAGGTCGGTGCGGCTGGGCTGCCAGCCGAGCCGCTGCCTGGCGCGTTCGGCGGAGGCGACCAGTACGGCGGGGTCGCCCGCGCGGCGCGCCTCGTCGTTGGCCGGGATGGGGTGGCCGGTGACCTGGCGGGCGGTCTCGATGACCTCGCGGACCGAGAAGCCGTTGCCGTTGCCGAGGTTGCAGATCAGATGCTCGCCCGCGGGCGCCTTGTCGAGCGCCAGCAGATGGGCCTGCGCCAGGTCCGCGACGTGGATGTAGTCGCGCAGGCAGGTGCCGTCCGGCGTCGGGTAGTCGTCGCCGAAGACCGAGACCGCGGGGCGGCGGCCCTGCGCGACCTGGAGGACCAGCGGGATCAGGTGCGACTCGGGGTCGTGCCGCTCGCCGTGGCCGCCGTACGCGCCCGCGACGTTGAAGTACCGCAGGGAGACGGCGGACAGGCCGTGCGCCGCGCACTCGCTGCTGATCATGTGGTCGACGGCGAGCTTCGTCGCGCCGTAGGGGTTGGTGGGCGCGGTCGCCGCGTCCTCGGTGATGGGGATGGCGGTGGGCTCGCCGTAGGTGGCGGCGGTGGAGGAGAAGACGAGGGTGCGTACGCCGGAGTCGCGCATGGCGGCGAGCAGTTCGAGGGTGCCGCCGACGTTGTTGCGCCAGTACTTCTCGGGTACGGCGACGGACTCGCCGACCTGCGAGGAGGCGGCGAAGTGCAGCACCGCGTCATAGGTGCTGTCGAGCACCTTGTCGGCGTCCTGGACGCGGCCCTCGACGAAGTCGGCGCCCTTGGGCACGCCCGCGAGGAAGCCGGTCGACAGGTCGTCCAGCACCGTCACCCGGTGCCCGGCCTCCAGCAGATGGGCGGCGACGACCCCGCCGACGTAACCGGCGCCGCCGGTGACCAGGACCTTCTTGGGCCGGGCGGCCGTCTCCCGCTGGGCGGCAGTCTCCCGCTTGGCGGTCGTCGGCTCGGTGCCCGCTCGCTCGGTGCTCACTGACTCGCTACCTCTCGCAGTCGCAACGCCGCGGACTCCGGCGGCACATCATTGATGAAGGCGCCCATTCCGGACTCGGAGCCCGCGAGGAACTTCAGCTTGCCCGATGTGCGCCGGATAGTGAAAAGCTCCAGATGGAGCGCGAAATCGCGGCGGTCCGGCGCGTTGAACGGCGCCTGGTGCCAGCCGGAGATGTACGGGGTACGCGGCTGGCCCTCGCCGAAGATCCGGTCGAAGCGGCGCAGCAGCTCCAGATAGACCTGCGGGAACTCGGCGCGCGCCTCCTCGTCGAGGCCGAGCAGGTCGGGCACCCGGCGGTGGGGATACAGGTGCACTTCGTACGGCCAGTGCGCGGCGTACGGCACGAAGGCGGTCCAGTGTTCACCCGTGAGGACGATTCGGCGGCCGTCCGCGCGCTCGTCGGCGAGGACGTCGTCGAAGAGGTTGCGTCCGCCGGTGCGCTCGCGGTGCCCGGCGAGCGAGCGCAGCATCAGGGCGGTGCGCGGTGTGACGAACGGATAGGCGTAGATCTGGCCGTGCGGGTGGCCGAGGGTGACGCCGATCTCCGCGCCGCGGTTCTCGAACGGGAAGACCTGCTCGACGCCGGGCTGCTGGCTCAGGTCGCGGGTGCGGTCGGTCCAGGCGTCCAGCACCAGGCGGGCGGAGGCGGGGCTCAGGTCGGCGAAGGACGCGTCGTGGTCGGGGGTGAAACAGACGACCTCGCAGCGGCCCGCGTCACCGGCCAGCGAGGGGAAGCGGTTCTCGAACACGACCACCTCGTAGTCGCTGTCCGGGATCTCGCTCAACCGGCCTTCGCGCGACGGGCACAGCGGGCACTCGTCCGCGGGCGGGTGGTACGTACGGCCCTGCCGGTGCGAGGCGACGGCGACGGTGTCGCCCAGCAGCCGGTCGGCGCGCAGCTCGGACTCGGTGGCGACGGGCTCCAGCGGGCGGCGGTCCACGGCGTCGCGCACGACGTCGTCCCTGGAGTCGTAATAGATCAGCTCACGGCCGTCGGCGAGCCGGGTCGTCGTCTTCTTCACCCTTGAGGCCCCTCATCACAAGCACTCAACATAATCAAACACAAGGAACCACAAAATAACAGTCCGGTCAATGGGGGCTCCGGGAAGACGCTTGAAACAGGTTGATTGTGGTGGTAAGTGTCCGCGCACGCGAGGGCGGGGCGGCACCTCGTGTCCGGAGGTGCCGCCCCGCGTGCGGAAAACGTGCGGAATAGGTGCGGAAAAAGGGGTGCTGGGCGCTGTGCCTCAGCCCGCCACGCCGGGTCCGGCCGCGGAGGACGGCGGGAACGGCGGGGAGGGCGAGGACGGCGGGGAGGCCGGGGACGTCGGGGCGCCTTCGGCCGTCGCGCGGTCCAGCAGGCCGGTACGGGCGGCCAGGGCGGCGGCCTCCAGCCGGGAGCCGACCCCCAGCTTCATCAGGACGCGCTGCACATGCGTCCGCGCGGTGCTCGGCGCGATCCGCATGCCCGCCGCGATCAGCCGGGTGTCCTCGCCCTCCGCGACCCGCACCAGGACCTCGATCTCGCGCGGGGTCAGCATCTCCAGCAGCCGCGCGCCCTCGTCGTCCGGCTGCCGCGCGGGGTTGAGCAGTTCCGCGAAGGCGCCCTGGAGGAGCGTCTGCGCCACCGCGACCTCCCCGGCCCGCGCCTTGGCCATCGCGCGCTCCACGCCCTCGATGCGCTCGTCATGGCGTACGTAACCGGAGGCGCCGGCCGCGAAGGCCGCCGCGATGCCGCGCGGGTCGGGCACCGGGCCGAGGACGACCACGGCGACCGCCGGGCGCTCCCGCTTGATCCTGGCCACCGCGTCGAAGGCGCCCGGCTCTGCCGGTGCGGCCGTGCCGTACAGGCACACCTCGGGAGACCTGCTCAGCACCAGTTCCGCCGCCGCCGCCGCGGGCGCCGCCGCCGCGAGCACCCGGTGCCCGCGCAGCTTCAGTGCCGAGGCCAACGCCTCGGCGAGCAGGCGGTGGTCGTCGACGACCACGAGCCGTACGCCCATGTCGGGTATCCCCCATCCCCCCGGGGTCCGGACCACTGCCGACCCCGACCCCTACGCATACCGCCCTAGGCGGCGAAGCTACACGCATCCACCATCGCCCGTGCCCTCTATCGAACAGAAGGTTCCGGCGAATCCGGAATTACCGTCGGTAGGGGGCACGGGCGGAGCGTTCGGTCGTCCGATGAGCAGATCGGCTGGTGAGTCGGCCGGTCAGCCGGTCCACTCGTCAGCTCGTCAGCTCGTCAGCTCGTCGGCTCGTCAGCTCGTCGGCTCGTCAGCCGAAGGTCACCAGATAGGTCTGGTTGGACGAGGACGCGTACACCGTGCGCGTCGCGATGATGAAATGACCGTCGTGCCAGACGGGGTAGCTGCGCATCGCCGACACGTCCAGCTTCTTCGAGGCGTCGGTGTCGAACTGCGCGTAGGTGGTGATCGCGCCGCTGGCCGGGTCCAGGGTCACCAGGCGGCCCTGCACGTCGTAGTCGGCGGGCTCGTACGCGAGCAGCTTGCCGTCCTCGATCGCGAGACCCTGGATGTCGTGCTTGCTGTCGGGCTTGGCGATCCACTTCTGTTTGCCGTCGCTCAGGTTGAACGCGACGATCCCGCTGAGCACCTGGCCGTTGCTGTCGTGCTTGCTCGTCAGCGACAGATAGAGGGTGTCACTACTGACGATCACATTGTGCGCGGCCTGCATCTCGGTACCGTCCGTGCTGATGTCGTACTTGTCGGTGCCGAGCGAGACCCGCGACTGGAGACGGCCGTCGACGATCGTCGCCACGTCGGTCTGCCTCTCGCCCTCGGTGCCGAGCACCACCACCACCGGGTCGGTGGAGACGACGGCCGTGACCTTGGTGCCGACCGGCGCCGTCCACGACCATTTGGCGCTGCCGTTGTTGTCCGGGTCGATGACCTGGACCTTGTACGTCTTGTAGCCGCAGTTGACGATCGCGACGAATTGCTTGCCGCCCGCGTAGCCGTCGTCCTCGCAGTCACCGTTGCCCGACCGCCACAGCACCTTCTGGGTGCTCAGCCGGTAGCCGATCGAGCCCTCCAGCCAGTCCACGCCGAGCGTGTCGCCGCTGATCGCCATCTCGCTGTAGTTGAAGTCCGGCTTCTCCGAACTGCCGACCGGCAGCTTCGCCGTCCACACCGTCCTGCCCGCCGCGAGATCGATCACCATGACCTGCTCGCAGTGGGCGCCGAACTGAACGGCCGTCATGTTGTTGTTGGAGTCGCGCGCGGCCGTGCAGTCGCCGCTCGACGGTGCCGGTACGGTCCACGCCACCGCGCCGGTGCCCAGGTCGTAGCCGACGACCTTGTCGATCTCGTTCTTCACCACGTACTTGTCGGTGAACCAGACGCCGAGGACGCTCTTCAGATTGTCCTTCGACGCCACCGGGTCCGCGGGCTTGTCCCACTTGTACGACAGTGTCGAATTGTGGGTCTTGGCGGTGTTCGTACCGCCGTTGGCGCCACCGGCGTTGGCCTGCGGCTTGGGCGCCGGGTCGTCGCCGCCGCTGCCCCTGGTCGCGAAGTACACACCGCCGCCGATCACCAGCACCGCGGCGACGACCGCCGCGACGATCACGATCAGCTTGTTGTTCGACGAACCGCCGGAGGGGGCGGGGTAGCCCGAGGGTCCTGGCCCGTACGGCGGCTGTTGTTGTTGCTGCGGATAGCCGTACGCCTGCTGCTGCGGCGGAAATTGGCCGGGCTGCGGGTAGCCGTACTGCGGGGGCGGTGTCTGCCCCTGCGGCGCCTGACCCGGCGGCGGGGGCGGCGTCTGGCCGGGTGGCGGCGGAGGTCCCTGCTGGCCGCCGTACTGCTGCTGCGGGAAGGCCGGTTGGGTGGGCGCCTGCGCGTACGGGTTCTGGCCGGGGGGCACCGGCTGCGCGTACGGGTTCTCGTTACCGGGAACCGGGCCCGCCTGGCCCGGGTATCCGTAACCACCGCCGGGCGGCGGCGGGTTTCCGGGGGGCGGCGGGGGCGGCTGCGACATCAACAGGTCCTTCGGGCACAGGTGAATCAGGGACGGATGAACGGAAATTCTTTCTATCACCCGCCCCAACCACCCCCTCGGGGAGCGGCCCGACCGTTACCTGGCCGCTACACGTCTTCACACGTCGAGGGGTTCTGCTTCACCAGTGAAGGGGTGTTACCCGCCCCATGTGAAGGGGTGTCACGCGTCCTCCGCCAACTCCAGCCAACGCATCTCCAGTTCCTCGCGCTCCTCGCGCAGCGCGCGCAATTCGGCGTCCAGGGAAGCGACTTTCTCGAAGTCGGTCGCATTGTCGGCGATGCCGGTGTGCAGTTTCGCCTCGCGCTGGCCGAGTTTGTCGAGCTGCCGCTCGATGCGCTGGAGTTCCTTCTTCGCCGCGCGGGTGTCGCCTGCGGGCTTGTCCTTGGCGGGCGCCGGGGCGGGGGCCGCGGCCTCGGCGACCCGGCGGCGGCGCTCCAGGTACTCGTCCACACCGCGCGGCAGCATGCGCAGGCTGGCGTCGCCGAGCAGCGCGAAGACGCGGTCGGTGGTGCGCTCCAGGAAGTACCGGTCGTGGCTGATCACCAGCATCGAGCCGGGCCAGCCGTCCAGCAGGTCCTCCAACTGGGTGAGCGTCTCGATGTCGAGGTCGTTGGTGGGCTCGTCCAGGAACAGCACGTTGGGCTCGTCCATCAGCAGCCGCAGGATCTGGAGCCGACGGCGCTCACCGCCGGACAGGTCGCCGACCGGCGTCCACTGCTTCTCCTTGGTGAAGCCGAACTTCTCGCAGAGCTGCCCCGCCGTCATCTCCCGGCCCTTGCCCAGGTCGACGCGCTGCCGTACCGCCTCCACGGCCTGGAGGACCCGCCAGTTCGGGTCGAGCTCGGCGACCTCCTGGGAGAGGTAAGCGAGCTTCACCGTCTTGCCGACGACCACTTTGCCGGCCGCGGGCTGCTGGTCGCCGCCGGTCGCCGCGGCCTCGGCGAGCGCCCGCAGGAGTGAGGTCTTGCCCGAGCCGTTGACGCCGACCAGGCCAACGCGGTCGCCGGGGCCGAGCTGCCACGTCAGGTGCTTCAGCAGCACCTTGGGGCCCGCTTGGACTGTGACATCCTCCAACTCGAAGACCGTCTTGCCGAGCCGGGAGTTGGCGAATTTCATCAGCTCCGCGGTGTCGCGCGGCGGCGGCACGTCGGCGATCAGCTCGTTCGCCGCCTCGATGCGGAAGCGCGGCTTGGAGGTGCGGGCCGGAGCGCCGCGGCGCAGCCAGGCCAGCTCCTTGCGCATCAGATTCTGCCGCTTGGTCTCCTCGGTGGCCGCGATCCGTTCCCGCTCGGCGCGCGCGAACACGTAGTCGCTGTAGCCGCCCTCGTACTCGTACACCGCGCCGCGCTGCACGTCCCACATGCGGGTGCAGACCTGGTCGAGGAACCAGCGGTCGTGGGTGACGCAGACGAGCGCGGAGCGGCGGGCGCTGAGGTGGCTCGCGAGCCAGGCGATGCCCTCGACGTCGAGGTGGTTGGTCGGCTCGTCGAGGACCAGCAGGTCCTGCTCCTCGATGAGCAGCTTCGCGAGCGCGATCCTGCGCCGCTCGCCGCCGGAGAGCGGGCCGATGACGGTGTCGAGGCCGAGCGGGAAGCCGGGCAGGTCGAGACCGCCGAACAGGCCGGTCAGCACGTCGCGGATCTTCGCGTCGCCCGCCCACTGGTGGTCGGCGCGGTCGCCGATCACCTCGTGGCGCACGGTCGCGGCCGGGTCGAGGCTGTCGCCCTGCGTCAACACGCCGAGTCGCAACCCACCCTGGTGGGTGACGCGGCCGGTGTCCGGCTCCTCCAGCTTGGCGAGCAGCCGGATGAGGGTGGTCTTGCCGTCGCCGTTGCGGCCCACGACGCCGGTGCGGTCGCCTTCGGAGACGCCGAGGGACACGGATTCGAGCAGCGCTCGCGTGCCGTATGTCTTGCCGACGGCTTCGACGTTGACCAGGTTGACGGCCACTCTCGTACGCTCCAGGGGTTCGCGGGGGTTCTGCTTCAGCGTAGTGCGGCGCGGTGAGGTGCCGGTTCCGGGTGGTGCCCCGGCGGTCAGGGGGCGGGGACGACGGTCGCGCCGGGGGCCGGGGAGGCGGCCGGGCGGGCGGTGCGGCAGGTGCCGGAGGCGGTGAGGGTGACCGCGATCTTGGCGGCGGTGTCGGCGTCCGGCGCGAGGAAGGCGCAGGTGGGTCCCGAGCCGGAGACCAGCGCGGCGAGCGCGCCCGCGTCCGTGCCGGTGGCCAGGGTGTCGGCCAGCGCGGGCCGCAGCGACAGGGCGGCGGCCTGGAGGTCGTTGACCAGGACGGCGGCGAGCGCGTACGGGTCGCCGGTGCGCAGCGCGTCGATCAGCGCGGGGTCGGCGACGGGCGACGGTACGTCGTCGGTGGTGTCGCCCGCGCCGGACTCCCGGCGCAGGCGGTCGCACTCGCGGTAGACGGCCGGGGTGGACAGGCCGCCGTCGGCGACGGCGAAGACCCAGTGGAAGGGGCCCGCCACGTCCAGCGGCGTCAGGATCTCGCCCCGGCCCTCCCCCAGCGCCGCCCCGCCGACCAGGCTGAACGGCACGTCGCTGCCCAGCTCCGCGCAGATCGCGAGCAGGTCGGCGCGCGGGGTGTTCAGGCCCCACAGAGTGTCGCAGGCGAGCAGCGCCGCCGCCGCGTCCGCGCTGCCGCCCGCCATGCCGCCCGCCACAGGGATGTCCTTGGTGATGTGCAATCCCACAACGGGATCGACGCCATGGTGCGCGGCGAGCGCGATCGCCGCTTTCGCCGCCAGATTGGTGGCGTCCAGCGGGATGTTGTCGGTGCCGGGGCCGGACGCGGTGATCGTCAACGTGTCGGCGGGCACTGCTGTCACATGGTCGTACAGGTCGACCGCCAGAAAGACGTTCGCCAGGTCGTGGAAACCGTCGGGGCGGCGACCGCCGACCGCGAGCTGGACGTTGACCTTTGCGGGCACGCGGACGGTGACGGGTGCGGCGGTCACTGCTGGCTCCCTTGCGAGGGTGGTGCGTACGGAGCGTGGTCCACCGGGCGCGGCGGATTCACGGGGTGCTGAGGGATTCTCGGAATGCTGAGGATCACGGGCGGCGGCGGGTTTACGGTGCGGCGGCGTCAGACCGCGGGCTTGTGCTCGGCGACGGCGGCGAATTCCTCCACCGTCAGTTCCTCGCCCCTGGCCTGCGGGGAGACCCCGGCGGCCACCAGCGCGGCCTCGGCGGCCGGGGCCGAGCCCGCCCAGCCGGACAGCGCGGCGCGCAGCGTCTTGCGGCGCTGAGCGAAGGCCGCGTCCACGGCGGCGAAGACCTCTTCGCGGGTGGCGGTGGTCTTCGGCGGGTCACGCCGGGTCAGCGAGACGAGACCGGAGTCGACGTTGGGCGCGGGCCAGAACACATTGCGGCCGATGGAACCGGCGCGCTTGACCTCCGCGTACCAGTTGGCCTTCACCGACGGCACTCCGTACACCTTGTTGCCCGGCCCGGCGGCCAGCCGGTCGGCGACCTCGGCCTGGACCATCACCAAGGTGCGCTCGATGCTCGGGAAGGCGGCGAGCATGTGCAGCAGGACGGGCACCGCCACGTTGTACGGCAGATTCGCCACCAGGGCGGTGGGCGGCGGCCCCGGCAGTTCCGTCACCCGCATCGCGTCACTGTGCACCAGAGCGAAACGGTCCGCCCGGTCCGGCATGCGCGCGGCGACCGTCGCGGGCAGGGCCGCGGCCAGCACGTCGTCGATCTCGATCGCGGTGACCCGGTCGGCGGCCTCCAGCAGCGCGAGGGTGAGCGAGCCGAGTCCGGGACCGACCTCGACGACCGCGTCCTCGGGCCGCACCCCGGCGGTCCTGACGATCCGCCGCACCGTGTTCGCGTCGATGACGAAATTCTGCCCGCGCTGCTTGGTGGGGCGCACCCCCAGCGCCGCGGCCAGTTCACGGATGTCGGCCGGTCCGAGGAGGGCGTCGGGATCTGTCGTACTCACACCCGCAAGAGTACGGGGCGGCCGGAGCCGCCCTCGCGGGCCGCACGCCGGGCACGCCCTAGCCGCCCAGGTGCCGCCCGCAGACCGGCCAGGGGGCGGCGCCGCGCTGGACGTACAGCTTCTTGGCCCGGTAGGTCTGCTCGGCGGCGGGGGCGTCCTGGGGGCGGCCCTGGCCGCCGATGCTGTGCCAGGTGTGGACGTCGAACTGGTAGAGCCCGCCATAGGTGCCGGTCGCGTCCACCGCGTCGGGTCTGCCGCCCGCCTCGCACTGCGCGAGGCCGCCCCAATTGAGGCCGTCGGCGCCCGCGACAGTGGTGGGCATCGGTTTGGTGCCGACGCGTACGACCTCGGTGACCGGTTCGCGCGCGGTCACCGACTCCACGACGCGCGGGCGCTCCCGGACGCCGTTGACGGTGCGGTAGGCGTACGTGACGCGGCGGACGCCGTCGCGGCCCGGTCGGTCCACGGCCTCGGTGCCTTGCGCGAGCGTCGCGTCGGTGTGCCTGCGGGTGCGGAAGGGGATCGGTTCTTCGCGGGCCTCCCGGTGACCGGAGATCCGCAGCACCGAGACGGTCTGGCCGTCGCGGGGGAAGCTGTCGGCGTCCACGGAGGTGGCGTCCTGGCCGCCGAGGGTGACGCCCGCGTCCGCGACGGCCTGCCGGACGGTGGCGGCGTTGGTGCGCACGGTGTGCTCGCGGCCGTCGGCCAGGACGGTGACCGTACGTTCCGTGCGCACGTCGAGGAAGAGGCCGTGGCGCCCGATGGACGCGTCGCGGGAGGCGTTGAGATACGCGCCCTCGGCCCGTACGCCGAGCTGCCGCAGCGCTTCCGCGACGGTCTTGCCGGTCGTCCACACCCGCTGGTGACGGCCGTCCACGGTGAGCGTCAGCGGACGGCCGTAGCGGACCACCACGTCGTCGCCGTCGTGCAGCGCCTCGCCCGGCGCCGGGGCCACGATGTCGTGGTCGCCCACCGCGACGCCCTGCTCGTGCAGCACGTCGGCCACGTCGTCGGCGAAGGTGTGCAGCGTGCGCGGCTGGCCGTCCACGGTCAGCCGTACCGCCTTGTCGGCCAGCACATACGCGCCGGTGCCGCCCGCCAGGACCGCCATCACCAGCGCCCGCGGCACGATCGCGCGGCCGGTCTGCCGGACGGTGGCCGCCGGACGGGCGGCGGCTCGGTGTGTGCCCTGCGTATTGCTCACGACGGCTCGCTCCACGACTGCGGGGTTCCGGTGCGGGGAACCGGGAACGTAGCCGACTTACCGCCGCCGGCCAAGCGCTCGCCGTCGCGTGGCGTCGTCACATCCGGTCGCGCGAAGTCACCTGTCCGGGTGAGCGCGTGGAAACGTCAGTAGGCGAACGCCCTGGCGGTGTTGGCCGCGACGGCCGTCGCGAGGGTGTCCTCGTCGATCCCGCGGGCCGCCGCCATCGCGCGCAGCGTGACCGGAATGAGGTATGGCGCATTCGACCGTCCTCGGTACGGCACCGGGGTGAGGAAGGGCGCGTCGGTCTCCACCAGGAGCCGGTCGAGCGGGGCGACGGCCACCGCGTCGCGCAGATTCTGCGCCGACTTGTAGGTAACGGTGCCGGCGAAGGAGAGGTAAAACCCTTGCGCCGCGCAGACTTCAGCCATCTCGGCGTCGCCGGAGTAGCAATGGAAGACGACGGTGTCGGGAGCGCCCTCCTCATCGAGGATGCGCAGGACGTCGGCGTGCGCCTCGCGGTCGTGGATGACCAGCGCCTTGCCGTGCCGCTTGGCGATGTCGATATGGCGACGGAACGAGTGCTGTTGGGCGGCGACGCCGTCGGGCCCGGTGCGGAAGTAGTCCAGGCCGGTCTCGCCGACACCGCGCACCTGAGGAAGGGCGGCGAGCGCGTCGATCTCGTCGATCTCCCGGTCGAGCCCTTCGATGCCGCGCGGCGCCTGCGCGCCCCCGTAGGAGCCCTCGGGCGCTCCGTGGACGATGCGGGGCGCCTCGTTCGGGTGCAGGGCCACGGTGGCCCAGATCGCGTCGTGGGCGGCGGCCGTCTTCGCCGCCCAGCGGGAACCCGCGAGATCGCACCCCACCTGGATGAGGGTGTCGACGCCGACCGCGGCGGCCTGGGCGAGGGCCTGGGGAACCGTGCCCGGCTGCATGTCGAGGTGGGTGTGGGAATCGGCGACCGCCACCCGCAGCGGCTCGGGCGCCGGCGGGGCGGACTTCTTGTCGTCGGCCGTGGCCTTCTTGTCGGGCATGGCCCCGATCCTAGGGACGCGGGGCCGTCGTCCTGTCAGGCGGTGTCGGCTCCCCCGGACCGCTCATCGGACTGGAGGCCGGGCTGCCCGCCGCGCCGCCCGCCATGCTTACCGCGCTCCCCGTGCTGCTTGCGGTGCAGGAAGTGCAGGACCGACCAGTGGTGCTCGCGGCGCACACCGCGGTCGCCCCGCGGGTGTGCCCATACGGAGGCGACGCCGGAGACCTGTCCCGAGCGCATGATGCGTACGTGCGTACCGCCGCAGTTCAGGCACGCCGGGCGGGTGAGCGGGGACGGCACCCTCGCGCCGTCCGCGAGGTAGACGACGAAGGCGTGGCCGGACACGTCCACATGGTGCTCGATCTCGTACGCCTGCTCCCAGCCGTGGCCGCAGTTCAGGCAGGCGAAGGCGTACGCCTCCGCCGCGTTCTGGCCTGACCCCTCGCGCCCGGCGGCCGGGCGGTCGGGCGCGGGGGCGGTGACGGTCGCTGTGACGGGCACGGGTACGGGTACGGGTACGGGTACGGGTACGGGTACGGGTACGGCGGGCGTAGCCGGTGCGGCGGCGGCGACGGGACGGGGATCGCTTCCGATGGTCTCGCTCATGGCAGCTCCTGCGTGCCCTCCGGACAAGGTGTCCGGAGCGGGACTTTGCACCTACCAGCGAACGCCCGTTTTGCCCGCTCCGCAGGAGATGCGCCGGACTCTTGAGCCAGATTTGGGCCCGTATGTGGCAGATGACGGATATTGCTTTGCCATGCATACGGTTTAGGTTCATACGGTGTCAAAAGGGCGGCCTATCGGGATTGCGTGCCCAGCCG
Source organism: Streptomyces sp. CBMA29 (assembly GCF_014596445.1). GTDB lineage: Bacteria > Actinomycetota > Actinomycetes > Streptomycetales > Streptomycetaceae > Actinacidiphila. The sequence continues at coordinate 35,988 of NZ_MECL01000115.1, forward strand.
TCAGGGCATCAGGCGCCCGGGGGCAGTTCACCGGTCCGCTTGGCGGCGACGACGGCGTCGAAGACCTCCCGCTTGGGCAGGCCCGCCTCCGCGGCGACCGCCGCGATGGCCTCCTTGCGCCGCTCGCCCGCCTCTTCCCTGGCCGCCACCCGGCGGACGAGTTCGGCCGGGTCGAGGTCGGCGGGGCCGGGCTCGGGCGCGCCTTCCACCACGACGGTGATCTCGCCGCGCACCCCCTCCGCCGCCCACAGCGCGAGCGCCTTCAGCGGCCCGCGCTTGACCTCCTCGTACGTCTTGGTCAGCTCCCGGCAGACCGCGGCCCTGCGCTCCTCGCCGAACGCCTGCGCCATCGCCGCCAAGGTGTCGTCGATCCGGTGCGGCGCCTCGAAATACACCAGGGTGCGGCGATCGGCGGCGACCTCGCGCAGCCGCGACAGCCGTTCGCCCGCCTTGCGCGGCAGGAAGCCCTCGAAACAGAAACGGTCCACCGGCAGCCCGGAGACCGCCAGCGCGGTCAGTACGGCCGACGGACCCGGCACCGCGGTCACCTTGATGTCGCGCTCGACGGCCGCCGCCACCAGCCGGTAGCCGGGGTCGGACACCGACGGCATCCCCGCGTCCGTCACCAGCACGACCCGCGCGCCGCCCTCCAGCGCCTCGACCAGTTCCGGGGTGCGCCCGCTCTCGTTGCCCTCGAAGTACGAGACGACCCTGGCCGTCGGGTGCACGTCCAGCGCGTGCGTCAGACGGCGGAAGCGGCGGGTGTCCTCCGCGGCGATCACATCGGCGGCGAGCAGTTCCGCGCTGAGGCGGGGCGGGGCGTCGGCGGGGTCGCCGATGGGGGTTCCGGCCAGAACGAGGACGCCGACGGCTGAGGTGGTCACGCCCCCAGCCTCCCACCTGCCCGCCGTATCCCCTCAATCGCGCCCAGCGCCCCGCGCCCCGTGCCCCGCTTCCCCGCCCCCCGCCCCCCGCTCCCCGCTCCCCGGCGCCGGCCGTACGGCGCGTGACCAGGATCACGCCGGAGCCCTTCGCCTGCCCTGCGGCCCCGCACGAACGGGCGCGGCCCCGGTCCCGCCCGCCCCACCGCCCGCCCCACCGCCCGCCCCACGGCTCGGAAACCGCCCGGATACGGTCCGCGCACCCCCTGGTTACCGGCCGGGATTGCGGACAAACCCGGGCGGTGAGCCCGGACCTCATCGCTTTCTCAGGGGGTTTCCCTACGATGGGCCGGTGACAAGTGAGACCGCGACGCAGGACCGGGCCGACGAGGGCTTTCGGGTGGAGGCGGAGTCGAGCGCGTGGGCGCGACGACTGCGCCGGTTCGGCTATGCGGAACGGACTCGGACCGACACCCGCGACCGCCTCGTACCGCCGTTCCCCGAACCGGGCACCCGGATGTGGGAGGCGCTCGGCCTCGGCCCCGTCGCGGCGCACCGGGTGGCGAAGTGGAGCGGCTGGCTCGGCCCGCTGCTGGTCGCCGTCTTCGCCGGGGCGATCCGCTTCTGGCACCTGGGCAACCCGCGTGACGTCGTCTTCGACGAGACGTACTACGCCAAGGACGCCTGGTCGCTGCTGAAGTTCGGCTACGAGGGCACCTGGACCGACGGCAAGGTCTCCAACCCGCAGATCCTGGCCCACCCCCAGGTGATCCCGCTCTCCGACGCGCCCGGCTATGTCGTGCACCCGCCGATGGGCAAGTGGGTGATCGCGGTCGGCGAGTGGATGTTCGGGCTCAACCCCTTCGGCTGGCGCTTCATGATGGCGCTGATCGGCACCCTGTCCGTCCTGATGCTGTGCCGGATAGGGCGACGCCTGTTCCGCTCCACGGCGCTCGGCTGCGTGGCGGGCACCCTGCTCGCGGTCGACGGACTGCACTTCGTGATGAGCCGGATCGCGCTGCTCGACCTCGTCATCTCCTTCTTCGCGCTCGCCGCGTTCGGCTGTCTGCTGATCGACCGCGACTGGTCGCGGGCCCGCCTCGCGCGCGCCCTGCCCGTCGACGAGAACGGTTACGCGGGACCCGACCGGCAGGTCGGCGACCGGGCGGGCATGGGCTGGCGGCCCTGGCGGATCGCCGCCGCCGTCTGCCTCGGCCTGGCCTGCGCCAGCAAGTGGAACGGCCTGTATTTCCTGGCCGTATTCGGCATCATGACCGTCGTCTGGGACATCGGCTCACGCCGCCTGGCGGGCGCCCGCCGCCCGTACCTCGCCGTCCTGCGCAAGGACCTGGGCTGGGCCGCGCTGACGATCCTGCCGGTCGCCCTGGTGACGTATCTGCTCTCCTGGTCCGGCTGGTTCCTGTCCGACAACGCCTACGGACGGCACTGGGCGGACGCCCGCGGCGGCACCTGGTCGTGGATCCCGGCCCCCCTTCGCAGCCTGTGGCACTACGAGGTGCAGGTCTACGACTTCAACGTCAATCTCCAGACCCCGCACCCCTACCAGTCCAACCCCTGGAGCTGGCTCGTACTCGGCCGCCCGGTCTCGTACTTCTTCCAATCCCCCAAGAACGGCGAGGACGGCTGTCACGCCGCCGCCGGCTGCTCCCGCGAGATCATCGCACTGGGCACGCCCCTGCTGTGGTGGTCCGCCTGCTTCGCCCTCATCTACCTCGTCTACCGCTGGGCGATGCGCCGCGACTGGCGCGCGGGCGCCATTTTGTGCGCGGCGGGCGCCGGTTACCTCCCCTGGTTCCTCTACCAGGACCGTACGATCTTCTTCTTCTACGCCGTCGCCTTCGTGCCCTACCTCTGCCTCGCGGTCGCCATGATGATCGGCGCCTTCCTCGGCCCACCGAGCGCGAGTGAGGGCAGACGTATGTGGGGCGCGGTCGGCGCGGGCACCCTTGTCCTACTGATCATCTGGAATTTCATCTACTTCTTCCCGATCTATACCGGTATGACGATTCCGTACAGCAGTTGGCAGGCCAGGATGTGGTTCGACTCCTGGGTCTGACCGGGGCGTCGGCGCGGCGACGCGGCGACGCGGAGCCCGAGGCTTTCCGTACGAACCCGTGCCCGGACTGAGACCTTCCTCCGCGCGGGGGTCCCGTAGGGTGCTACAGCGCGTGTTCATTGAACGCGTTCAAAGGGGAGGGGGAGGTCTCGTGCCCATGTCACGGGGTGTCAAGTCGGGGATCATCGGCACGGTGGTCGTCGGAATGTTCGCGGTCGCCGGGTACGGCGCCTACAACATCTACGACTCACTGGACGGCAGCGGCGGCGGTGGCGGCAAGTCCGCACAGACCAAGCCGACGGCGGTCGACACCGCGCCGCCGAGCGCCGCCGAAGTCACCAGCACCGGGGACGACTTCCTGACCGCGTGGTCGTCGGGTGACATCACGCGGGCGGCGAGCCTGACCGACTCCGTGCGCACGACGACGGCCGCGCTCACCGCGTACAAGACGCAGGCGCGTGTGACGTCCGTGCAGCTCACCCCCGGCACACCGGCGGCGACGACCACCACGACCATGCCGTTCACGGTGACGGCGCAGGTCACGTATGACGGCGTCACCACACCCTGGAGCTACCGCTCGTCGCTGACCGTCGTACGCGGCGCGAGCGGGAAGCCGGTCGTCCAGTGGAAGCCGTCCGTGATCAGCCCGGAACTCGGCGACGGCGACCAGCTCGTCACCGGTCGGGCCAAGGTGCCCGAGGTGGATGTCGTGGACCGCAAGGGGCGGGTGATGGACCCGGCCGACTATCCGTCGCTGAGCCGCATCATCCCCGACCTGCGCACGCGGTACGCGGAGAAGCTGGGCGACGGCACCCCCGGCATCGAGACGTACGTCCAGAAGGCGGACGCCTCGGCCGGCAAGACGTTGAACGTGCTCAAGAAGGGCAAGCCCGTACGGCTGGACACCACGCTCGACGCCACGATCCAGAAGGCGGCCGAGAAGGCGGTAGCGGGCAAGGACAAGTCCGGGGTGACCGCCGTCGACACCACGAACGGCGCCATCCTGGCAGTCGCCTACGGCCCGGCGTCCGGCACCGACTACGCGTTGCAGGACAAGGCCGCGCCCGGCTCGACGTTCAAGATCGTCACGGCGGCGGCACTGCTCCAGCGCGGTCTGACGCCGTCCTCGCCCGCGAAGTGCGTCAACGGCGCGAACTACGGCTACGGCAAGGCGTACAAGAACGACGGCGGCATGAACAACCCCGGCGCCTCACTGCAATGGGACTTCATGAAGTCCTGCAACACCGGCTTCATCCTCCAGGCGAAGACGCTCGGCGCGACCGGACTCGTGGACACGGCCAAGCAGTTCGGTCTGACACAGGGGTGGAACATCGGCACCGTGTCCCAGGACCCGGTGGTGCCGGGCGGTACGGGGGACGAGCTGACCTCGGAGATGATCGGACAGGGCACTCTTCAGATGAGCCCGCTCATCATGGCGTCCGTCGCCGCGACCGCCAGCACCGGTGACTTCCACCAACCGCGGATCGTCGCCAAGAGCCTCATCAAGGGCCCCATCGCCACCGCCTCCGGCATCCCGTCGAAGACGACGCAGTATCTGCGGCAGATGATGCGCGCGACCATCACCAGTGGTACGGCCAGCGGTGTGATGAGCGGATTCGGCCCCAACTCCGGTGCCAAGACCGGCTCCGCCGAGACCGACACCTCCGCGGAGGCCAACGGCTGGTTCACCGCGTACGCGGGCCATGTCGCCGCCGCCGCCGTCGTCCACAGCGGCGGTCACGGCAACCAGTCCGCCGGCCCCATCGTGGCGGCCGTGCTGCGCGCCTCCTGACCCGCCGATGCCCGCGCCCATACCCCCGTCGAGCCGCCCGAACCGCCCGAACCATCTGAGCAGTCCGCACCATACGAGCAGCCCCGGCCGCCCGAGCCGCGGATGACGCCGCTGGTCGTCGCCGTCGTCCTCGTCGCCGCGATCACGCACGCCGCGTGGAACGCCATCGCGCACGGCATCAAGGACCAGGTCCTCGCCTTCACCCTCGTGGGTGGCGGCGGGGCCCTGTGCGCCCTGGCCCTGCTGCCCTTCGCGGCGGTACCGCACGCGGGCGCCTGGCCGTATCTGATCGCGTCGGTGGTCATCCACCTCGCCTACCAGTACCTGTTGATGCGGTCCTTCCAGCTCGGCGAGTTCGGACAGGTCTATCCGATAGCCCGTGGTATCGCGCCGCTCGCCGTGACCGTGCTGGCGGCCGTCTTCGTCGCCGAGCGGCCGGGGCCCTGGCAGACCGCGGGCGTCATCACCTCCTGCGCCGGTCTCGGCGGCGTCGCCCTGTGGGGCCTGCGCGGCAAGCGCCCCAACTGGCCCGCGCTGACGGCGGCCGCCGGTACGGGACTGACCATCGCCGGGTACACGGTCGTGGACGGCGTCGGCGTCCGCGCCTCCGGCAGCTCGCTCGGCTACATCGCCTGGCTGCTGCTGTTCCAGGGCATGGTGATCCCGGCCGTCGCATTCTCTGCGCGCCGCAGAGAATTGGCCGCGCAGCTAAGACCCGTCGCCCTGCGCGGCCTCCTCGGCGGTGCCCTGTCCATCACCGCCTACGGCCTCGTCCTGTGGGCCCAGACCCGCGCGCCGCTGGCCCCGGTCGCCGCCCTGCGCGAGTCCTCGATCATCGCGGGCGCCGCCATAGGCGCGCTGTTCTTCAAGGAGCACTTCGGCCGGCCCCGATTGGTCGCCGCCCTGGTGGTCGTGACCGGCATAGGTCTGATGCTGCACGCGAGTTGACGCTCACCCGGACAGGCCGCGCGGCTTGTCGGGGTTGACCTGGAAGCGCAGCTCGTGGACGCGGCCGTCGGCGGCGACGTGCCGCTCCAGGTGCGGGTCGTCGCCGTGCGGCCCGAAGGGTGTGCCCGCCTGGTCATGGACTTGCCGGACAGCGCGGTCGCCGCGGATGTCGTTGGCCGCGCCCCTGCCGAGCTGTACCACCTGGTGCCGGGCGGCTGTCAACTCCTTCGCGGCGGAATGTCCCCTGACGCCGCTGCCGCCCGCCAGCAGCGTCCATGCCGTCCGTCCCTCGTCCCGTACCGGGGCCGGACACACACAAGCAGGCCGCCTCGTGGATGCCCATGGGGCAAACGGCCCGGCGCCTGCGTGACAGCAGCAGAGAGGACCTGCGTCACTCTTCCCCGGCGGCGCCTACCGCGGCTCCCGCTACGGCTCCCAGGGCGGCCTCGTCGTCGGCGATCCCGGCCGACAGCGCGTTGGTGAACCCCGGATTCGCGGAGAGGATGCCGCCCTCGACCGGCAGCGTGACACCGGTGATCCAGGACGCGTCGGCGGAGGCCAGGAAGGTGACGGCGGCGGCGATGTCGGCGGGTTCGCCGACGCGGCCGAGCGGGTAGAGCCCCGCGGCGGTCTCCAGGGTGGCCTCGCGGCCCGCCCACGCGGGCGTGCGGATGGTGCCGGGCGCGACGAGATTGACGCGGACGCCGCTGGCCGCAGCGTGCACGGCGAGCGTGCGGGTCAGGGAGATCAGCCCCGCCTTGGCCGCGCTGTAGGAGTGGTTGCCGAAGTACGACAGTCCGTTGACCGAACCGATGTTGACGATCGCGCCGCGCCCGCCGGTCGCGGCGGCCAGGTGCGGCAGCGCGGCGCGGGAACAGCGCATGGCGCCGGTCAGGGTGACGTCGAGGTCGCGCAGCCAGTTCTCGTCCGGCTCCTCGGTGAGGTCGTCGTAGTGATCGCTGCACGAATAGGCGTTGTTGACGAGGACGTCGAGGCCGCCGAAGGCCGCCACCGCGTGCGCGACCGCCGCGTCCACGGCCGTACGGTCGGCGACGTCGCACACGACCGCCCCCGCCCGCCCGCCGTCCTCGCGGATCGAGGCGGCGGTGCGCTCGGCCGCTTCACCGTTGAGGTCCGCGAGGAGTACGGCGGCGCCTTCCGCGGCGAATCTGCGGGCCGTCGCCTCGCCGATACCCCGGGCGCCGCCGGTCACCATGACGGTGTAGGTCGCGAATCGTTCCCCTGAATACGCCGCCGTCGCTGTCCCGTTACGCACCATCGGGTCAGCGTAGGCACTCCCGTACCGCCCTGACCAGGGCTTGGGCACGGGGATCCGCGGTGACGTTCTTCTGCATGCCGTTGGTGACGTAGCCGAAGCCGATTCCGCTCGCGGGGTCCGCGAAACCGAGGCAGCCGCCCCGGCCGGGATGCCCGAAGGAACCGGGTGCCAGCAGCGGGGACGCCGGGCCGTGCAGCATGTATCCCAGGCCGAATCGAGTGTTGACGATCAATACTCGATCCGGTCCCTCGGACTCGACGGTCCGGGCGGCGGTGAGCGTGGCGGGCACGAAAAGCCGCGGCCCGTCGGTCAGTTCCCCGATCAGCGCCGCGTAGAAACGGGCCAGCGAGCGCGCGTCGGTGATGCCGTTGGCCGCGGGCAACTCGCCCGCGCGATAGGCGGGGTCGTTCTCGTCGGGCCGCGGCGAGATCGCCCCGAAGGCGCGCATGGTCAGCGACCCGGGGTCGGCGTACGCGTCCTGCACGGACCGCTTGGGCCGGGCCCGCAGCGCGCCCGAGACGGCCGGTTCCGGCGTGACGGTCTCGGCGGTCCCGCCCACCCGGTGCGCCTGCCCCGGCGGCAGCCCCACCCAGAGGTCGAGGCCGAGCGGCCGGGCGATCTCCTCCGCGACGAAGCGGCCGACCGACCGCCCCGACGCGCGCAGCACCAGTTCCGCGACCAGCCAGCCGTAGGTGTGCGCGTGGTATCCGTGCGCCGCGCCCGGCGGGAACTGCGGCTTCTGCGCGGCCACCGCGCGCGGCCCGGACGTACCGTCGAGCGCCTGTTCCGGCGTCAACGGCGTGTCCAGCGCGGGCACTCCGGCCCGGTGCGCCAGCACGTCCCTGACGGTCACCCGCTCCTTGCCGTGCGCCTTGAACTCCGACCAGTACGCGCCCACCGGCGCGTCCAGGTCCAACTGGCCGCGCTGGTGGAGCAGCAGCAGACAGGCCGCCGCCACGCCCTTGGTGGCCGACCGGACGATCTGCACGGTGTCCTCGGCCCAGGGCACGGTGTCCCCGGCCAAGGGCTCCCCCGAAGGCTGCCCGGCCGCCGCGACGCCGCCCCACAGGTCGACCACCTTGCGACCGTGCCTATAGAGCGCGAAAGCGGCGCCGACATCCCCCCGGCGGGTGAAATTCTGCGCGAAAGCGGTACGTACCGGCTCCCAGCCGTCCTCCGCCGTGCCGTGGACGTCCGTGAACGCGTCCATGAATGCCGCCTCCGCCTGCCGCTCCGCCGGTCCACCCGCTGCACCGAACTCTGCGGCACCCATGGTGCACGACGAAGATGCGCGTTCTGTAAACAGGCGGTAGGGCGGGCCGTATACGCGGCCGAGCGCGGTCGGCGGCGGGGCGGCACTTATTCCCCGCGGCCGGGGCCGGAAAACCACCCGGGCCCGCGGCGGGCCCGCGACCCCGGCCGGAAAGTGTCCGGCAGGAGCGCGGGACCCGTCACGGGCCCGGTGGGGGGTCCGCTACGGGAGCGGCGGGTACGCGTTCTGCACGAGCTGGTGGAACTGCGCCGAGAACCAGGCACCCGCGAGCGGGGCGTTGGCCAGGGCGCCGGACGGGTTGTTGCCGTTGCGGGCGTTACCGGTGTAGGTCGGGTCGCACATCCGGTCGAAGCCCTTGCCCTCGTCGTTCGGGATCTGGGTGCTCGAACCGTCCGACTCACCCGGAGGCTTCACCCACACGTAGGCGTCGATACCGGCGGCGGGCGCCGCGGTCGGGCGCTGACCGATACCGGCCCCGGACTGGTTGCACCAGTTGCCGGCGTGGATGCGGCGGTCGATACGGCCACCGTCGACGTAGGTGTCAACGGTCGTGGTCGCCCCGGGACCGGTGGGACGCGAGGTGCCGCCCCAGCCGTTGCGGGAGGTGTCGATCAGCATGCCGATGTCGGAGTTGAAGCCGTCCGACACCAGGAGGTTGCGCAGGGCCTGCGCGTAACTCTGCTCATCGACGTACTGGTTCCAGTCGATCCACTTGGACTGCCGCACGGTGGTGCCGTTCACGCTGTCCGTGATCTTGACGTTCGGCTCCACGGTGGCGCTGTAGTTGGCCGTGTTGACGATGAAGCCCTGGACGTCGTTGACGGTGGCGCCACCGGTCTTCGCGGCCTTCAGGAACTCCTGCGCGGCGGGCGCCAGGTTGGTGTCCCAGCCCAGCCAGGCGTGGTGCCCGGCGTCGATGTAGTTGTACGTGTTGCCGATCGCGCCGAGCTTGGCGAGCGCGTAACCGACGCCGTTCTCGTAGTTGCCGTTGGCCTTCATCGTGGCGCAGGCATCCGTCGAACCGGCGGTGCCGCCCGCGTTGGTGACCAGGTTGGGCAGCGAGTCGGGCTCGATGACGTTGACGATCCGCAGGCCCGCGTACTTCGGGTCGGACATGATCGCGGCGATCGGGTCGATGTACTCGGTCTTGTAGCGGCCGAGCTCCGTCGCGCCCAGTTCGCCGTTGGAGGCGAGCGCGGAGCAGTCACGGCCCGGCAGGTCGTAGATGACCAGTTCGATGGTGAGCGGCTGACCGGCGGCCTGCTGCACGGCCGCGTCCAGGTGGGCCTTGAGCCCCATGGCGCCGTTGGCGCCCGCGATCGCCGCGATCCGGTCCAGCCACACCGCGGTGGACTGGTTGGCGATCTTCGATCCTCCGTCGGCCGAGGCCTTCGCGGACCAGTCCGGGTTCACGTAACCCTTGGCGCCCGCGTACGGGTTGTCGACCCTGGTGCCGGTCGGCGGCGAGGTGGGCGGGGTGGTCGGCGGCGTCGTGGGAGGCGTCGTCGGAGGCGTCGTCGGCGGAGTGGTGGGGGGTGTGGTCGGCGGAGTGGTCGGCGGGGTCGTACCGGTGCCGCCACCGCACACGACGCCGTTCAGGGAGAACGACGACGGCTTGGTGTTGGTGCCGCTGTACGAGCCGTTGAAGCCGAAGGTCGCCGTACCGCCGGTCGCCACCGCGCCGTTGTACGACAGGCTCGCCGCGGTCACGGCCGCGCCCGTCTGGCTCACGGTGGCGTTCCAGCCCTGGGTGACCTTCTGATTGCCGGGGAAGTTCCAGCCGAGTTGCCAACTCGTGATGGCCGGGCCGGTGTTGGTGATCGTCACCTGCGCGGTGAAGCCGGAATCCCACTGGCTCACGTCGTAGGCGACCGAGCAACCGGCGGTGGCCGCCGAGGCGGACGTCGTACTCATCGCGGCGACCACGCCGCCTGAGGCGACGACCATCAGGCCGGCCGCGAGCGCGGCGGTTCTGCGTCGGACTGTCGGGACTGCCATGTGCGAACAACCTCCATAGGGGGGATGGACCCCTCGAAACGACTTCGCGGGGTCATGGGAGGTGGTGCGGTGAAGCATGGTTCGGTTACACGCTCTTAACGTGGGAGCGCTCCCATAGTGGGCAGGCGGTCCGCTCCTGTCAATGCTTGGCGCTACGTCCCTGGAGTTGGTCCCGGACGGGGGCCGGACGCCAACACCTCTGAAACGCATGACGGTTGGCGGACCCGCCCGGACGGACGGGCGGGCGCGGGCACGGAGCGGGCGCCGGGGGCGGAACCCCCGGCGCCCTCTCGTGCGTTAAGCCGTCGCGACCGCGGCGGCCCGCCCCGCCGCGCGCCCGGAGAAGATGCAGCCGCCGAGGAACGTCCCCTCCAGCGACCGGTATCCGTGCATCCCGCCGCCGCCGAATCCCGCGGCCTCGCCTGCCGCGTAGAGCCCGCTGAGCACCTCGCCGCGACCGGCCGCGCCACCGTCCTCCGCGCCTTCCGACCCGCCGCGCAGGACACGCCCTTCGAGGTCGGTCTCCAGGCCGCCGAGCGACTTCCGGGTCAGGATGTTGAGCCGCACGGCGATCAGCGGCCCCGCCTTCGGGTCGAGCAGCCGGTGCGGCGACGCGGTGCGAATGAGCTTGTCGCCGAGGTAGTTGCGGGCCCCGCGGATGGCGGTGACCTGCAAGTCCTTGGTGTACGTGTTCGCGATCTCGCGGTCACGCGCCTCGACTTCGCGCCGTACGACCGCCTCGTCGACCAGCCCCTGACCCGTCACGGCGTTCATCCCCCGCACCAAGGCGCCGAGTTCCTTCTCCACCACGAAGTCGACACCGTGCTGCTTGAACGCCTCGACCGGCCCCGGCGCCCCCGGCAGCGCGCGCTTGAGCACGTCGCGCACGCTCTTCCCGGTCAGGTCCGGATTCTGCTCGGAGCCCGACAGTGCGAATTCCTTCTCGATGATCTTCTGCGTGAGGACGAACCAGGTGTATTCGTGGCCCGTCCCCATGATGTGCTCCAGGGTGCCGAGCGTGTCGAAACCGGGGAAGTACGGGACCGGCAGCCGCTTGCCGGTGGCGTCCAGCCACAGCGAGGAGGGGCCGGGCAGGATACGGATGCCGTGGCGGGCCCAGATCGGGTTCCAGTTCTCGATGCCCTCGGTGTAGTGCCACATCCGGTCACCATTGATCAACCTTCCGCCCGCCGCCTCTGTGATGCCGAGCATCAGGCCGTCCACGTGCGCGGGAACGCCGGAGAGCAGTTTGCCGGGCGGGGTGCCGAGCCGCTTGGGCCAGGCGGCCCGTACGAGATCGTGGTTGCCGCCGATGCCTCCGCTTGTGACGACCACGGCCTGCGCGCGGAGTTCGAACGCGCCCGCCGTCTCCCGCGAACTGGCCTCGCCGCGCGCCACGTCACTGGCCGCCAGGACCTCACCCGTCACACCGTCCACGGCGTCGCCGGTACGGGTCAGGCCGGTCACCCGGTGCCGGAAGCGCAGTTCGACCCGCCCGCGCGCGACCTCGTCGCGTACCCGCTGCGCGAAGGGCGCGACGACACCGGGCCCGGTGCCCCAGGTGATGTGGAAGCGCGGCACGGAGTTGCCGGGTCCTGTGGCCAGGAAGCCGCCGCGCTCGGCCCAGCCGACCACCGGGAAGAAGCGCATGCCGCGCTGGTGCAGCCAGGCCCGCTTCTCGCCCGCGGCGAAGTGCACGTACGCCTCGGCCCAGCGGCGCGGCCAGTAGTCCTCGGGCCGGTCGAAGCCGGCCGTGCCGAGCCAGTCCTGGAGCGCGAGGTCGGGCGTGTCCTTGATCCGCATCCGGCGCTGCTCCGGCGAGTCGACGAAGAAGAGCCCGCCGAAGGACCAGAACGCCTGACCTCCGAGGGACGCCTCGGGCTCCTGGTCGACCAGGATCACCTTCCGTCCGGCCTCCGCCAGTTCGACCGTGGCCACCAGACCGGCCAGTCCCGCGCCCACCACCACGACGTCCGCGTCCAGCGCCATCCGACCGCTCCTTACTCGCCAGTAATCAATGTAGTGACGAGCACGTTACGCGAGCGGCGGGCGCGGGTCAGCGGCATCGGGACCCCGCAATATGCGGGGCGCGGGGCGCGGACCCGGCTCGGTAGGATTCACGCCATGTCTGATGCCCCGCTCCGCGTCCGTTTCGCCCCCTCCCCGACCGGTATCTTCCACGTCGGCGGCGCCCGTTCCGCCCTCTACAACTGGGCGGTCGCCCGACAGTCGGGCGGCACCTTCGTCCTGCGCATCGAGGACACCGACGCGGCGCGCAACAAGCCCGAATGGATCGACGGCATCATCAGCGCGCTGGCCGCCATCGGCATCAGCGGCGCCGACCCCGCCTTCGAGGGCCCGTACTTCCAGTCGCAGAACGCCGACCGGCACCGCGAGGCCGCGTCCCGGCTCCAGATCGAGGGGCGCGCGTACTACTGCGACTGCACGCGCGACATGCTCAAGGAGCGCACCGGCTCCGAACACCTCGGTTACGACGGCTTCTGCCGCGAGCGCGGGCTGGCGTACGAGCCGGGGCGCGCGATGCGGTTCCGCACGCCGGACGAGGGCGAGACGGTGGTGGTCGACCTGATCCGCGGCGAACCGGCCTTCCCCAACAGCTCCATCGAGGACTTCGTCATCGCCCGCGGCGACGGCTCCCCGGTCTTCCTGCTCGCCAACGTCGTGGACGACCTCGACGAGCGCGTCACGCAGGTCATCCGCGGCGAGGAGCACCTGTCCAACACGCCCAAGCAGCAACTCCTCTGGGAGGCGCTGGGCGCCACCCCGCCCACCTGGGCGCACCTACCGGTGATCGTCAACGAGAAGCGGCAGAAGCTCTCCAAGCGCCGCGACAAGGTCGCCCTCGAGGACTACCTCGCCGAGGGCTACCTGCCCGAGGCCATGGTCAACTACCTGATGCTGCTCGGCTGGGGCCCCGGTGACGACCGCGAGATCCTGCCCTACGAGGAGCTGGAGCAGCTCTTCCGCATCGAGGACGTCATCGGCTCCTCCGCCTTCTTCGACGTCAAGAAGCTCACCGCCTTCAACGGCGAGTACATCCGCGCCCTGTCCCCTGCCGCCTTCGTCAGCGCCTGCGCGCCCTGGCTGACCGCCCCGCACGCCACCTGGGACCCGCGGTCGTACGACGAGGCCGTCTTCGAGACCGTCGCCCCGCTCGCCCAGACCCGGATCACCCTGCTGTCCGAGATCACGTCCTATGTCGACTTCCTCTTCCTCGACGAGCCGGTACGCGACGACGCGTCCTGGTCCAAGGCGATGAAGGCGGGCGCGGCGGATCTTCTGCGCGACGCAGCCAATGAGCTGGGCGCGCTTTCCGACTGGTCGGCGGAGCCGCTGAAGGCGGCCCTGGAGTCCGTCGCCGCCGCCCACGGTCTCAAGCTCGGCAAGGCCCAGGCGCCCATCCGGGTCGCCGTCATGGGCCGCACGGTCGGGCTGCCGCTCTTCGAGTCGCTCGAGACGCTGGGGCGTGAGCGAGCGCTGGCCCGCCTGGAGGCCGCCCGCACCCGCCTGGAGTCCGAGACGCCCGCCGGGTCGTAAGACCCGCCACCCTGGCGCGGCGGGTCTTACACACCGCCGCGCCGGACCCGGACCCGGGACTCGGACCCGGACCCGGCATCGGCACCCGCCGTCGGACGGCGTACGGTCGCCGCCGTGACCGTTTACGACACCGCCCGGCGGCTCCCCGCCATCCCCGTACTCCGTGACCACTGCCGCGCGCTGGCCATGCTGGAGGCGATACTCAGCCCGTCGTGGGAGAGCCGCTTCTACTCCTTCGACGCGCACTGGTCGGACGTCGAGGAGATGGCCTCCATGAGCAACGGCTCGGGCGACGAGTACTCCATCGTCTTCTCCCCCCTCGGCGCCTATGTCCGCGGCTTCGCGCACGAGTCCCGGATGAGCCCCTACGTCGAGGACGGCCCCTGGCCCGGTGTTCTCGACGACGTCCCCGCCGTCTTCCGCCCCTGCGTCGAGGAGCCCGCCTTCAGCGACGAGGACGGCATGCCCGTGGTCACCGCCTGCCTGTGGCGACAGCCCGCCGACACCGCGTGGCGGACCGGCGACGCCATCGAATTCCCCGACGCGCCCGACGGCGACCCCGACGGCGCCGGACTCCTCTTCCCGCTGCTCACCGACCGCGACGCCGACGCCTACCGCGCCTTCGCCGAGGACTACTACGAGGTCCCGGTCGCCCCCGCTCCCGTCCACCACGTCCTCGCCCTGCGCCCGCTGACCCCCGAGGTCGTCACCACGCTCAACCCCGGCCTCACGCTCCCCGAACTGGCCGCCGACATCACGTCCATCGGCTACCCCCGCCCGTAACCCCGACGCCGGGCCTCTCCCGCACTACCCCTCCCCGCCCGCGCGCCCGGAGGCCACACCCTTGAACCGCGCCCACACCACCTTCCCGAAAGGCTCCCGCCCCTCGACCCCCCACGCGTCCGCGACCGCCGCGACAATCAGCAACCCCCGCCCCCGTACATCCGCCGCACCCGGCTCGCACACCCGCGGCCTCCGTTCCCCCTCCTCGTCACGACTGTCATGCACCTCCAGCCGTACGCATCCGTCCTCCACCACCACCCGCACCAAAAACCCGTGCCCCCGCCGCGTCCCGTGCGCCAACGCGTTCGACGTCAACTCCGATACGCACAACCGCACGTCGTCAACAACAGGCGACAGCCCCCACTCCCTCAGGACCCCCACGGCGAATTCGCGGGCCAGCCCGACCGATTCGCGTTTCGCGTCGAAGAATCGCGATACGGCCGCGGGTAAGACTCCGGCCTTGAGCGCAGCGCTCTCATCAGTCACGAACTGTTCCCTTCTTGTGGCACAGCGAAGTCACTCGAAGGCGTGCCGGATCGCGGAATTTCCCGGCTCGGACCCCGTGCGGCACGCCAATGACGAACAAGGGGTGCGATGACATCGCACCCTTTGAGACTGGACCGGTTGACCGGTCCAGTCAAGCGATTGTCAACTATCCGTGACTCATCCGGTAGTTGTCCGTCAGCTCCCACAGGTCGGAAGGAGTGACGCCTTCTTCTGCGACGAGAACCCGTCCGTCCTTGTCGTGCGCGACATGGAGCACGACCGCGACCGCGAGCGGTAGCTCACGTCCCAACTGCCCTGCCTCCGCCGACATCGCCAGGCGCACTTTCGTGAGGTCGGTCCCCCGCGCCGGTGAACGCCCGGTCTGCCGCGCCACGTAGTGGGTCGTCCCCTCGGCGATCGGACCCGCCTGAGTCAGTTTCGGACAGGCCTCCGCGATGTCCGCCGGAAACCACGCCGTGACCAGCGACAGCGGAGCACCGTCGTCCAGCAGCACCAAGCGGTCACGCCGCAGAGCGGATACGCCCGCCGCAAGGTCCAAAATCCTTGCGACTCGGTCGGGCGGCACTTCGTGAACCGGCTTGCCCAACCGCCGGAAGGGGTGACCGCCAGTCACGCGCGCGGCGTCTGCCCGGCGCCGGCCGGCGGGACGCGCCAACGGCGTTTCGCGTACGTGGAATCCCTGGCCCTGACGAGCCGCCACGAGGCCGTCCCCCCTCAGCACATCCATCGCCTTGATGACCGTCGCCCGCGACACGGACCATTGCTCGCACAAATCCCGCCCGGACGGCAGGACGTCGCCCGGACCGAACTCACCGTCGGCGATCCGGGTCCGCAACGAATCCGCGATCTCTTCGTACTTGAGCCTGGGCATGGCGAGGCACTCCCGTTCGGTGGACAGGTTGACCGGTCAGGGTAGACCATCGCACTCATGGCGACCGCACCCCACGTAGCGTCCGAGATCCTGGACTTCTACGGCTCGGTATTCGACGAGTCGACGCGTTTGACCTCCTCTGCCGACGGCGCGCTGGAGCTGGCGAGGACCCGGGAGATCCTGCGGCGTCACCTGCCGCCCGCGCCCGCGGCTGTGCTGGATGTCGGCGGCGGGGCCGGGGTGCATGCGAAGTGGCTGGTCGAGGACGGCTATCGGGTGCACTTGGTGGATCCGGTGGAGCGGCATGTGGAGCACGCGAAGTCGGCCGGCTGCACCACGGAGCTGGGCGACGCGCGGGCGCTGAGCGCGGAGGCCGGGACGTACGACGCCGTCCTGCTGCTCGGGCCGCTCTACCACCTGCTGGAACGTGCCGAACGCGATCAGGCGCTCGCGGAAGCCCGGCGGGTGGTACGGCCAGGTGGCATGGTCGCGGCCGCCGCGATCGGACGGTACGCCTCGCTCTTCGAGCACACCGCGACGACGCTGCTGACGAAGGACCGCGTCCGGGACGCCGTCGGCGACATCCTGGCGACGGGCCGCCACGACCCCGGACGCAAGGGCTTCACGGCCGCGTATTTCCATACGGCGGCGGAGCTGGCGGATGAGCTGACCGGCGCGGGCCTCACCGACGTCACCGTCCTCGGTGTCGAGGGCCCGGCCTGGGCACTGCTGAAGGCCGCCGAACAGCACACGGGCGGGTCTCTGACCGACTCACCGATGTTCGCCGCGGCCCTGACCGCCGCCCGGCTGGCGGAGCCGTATCCGGAGCTGCTGTCCGCCGCGTCGCACCTGCTGGCGGTGGGCACCGCCTGACGTCGGCCGCCCGGCCAGGGCCTGAGGGCCGGGGTCTGGAGACAGGGCCTGAGGAACGGGGTCCCGCGGGCGGGCGCACCGCGCGCGGGGCGGGGCGCATGGGCGGCGGACGGGGGCGAGGCGGGGGCGCAAGATGGCGAAAAGTTGCCGGGGGTTTCCGGGGGCCGAACCATGGGAGGGGTGAGCGACGGCGCGTACCTCCGATTCCCGCATCTCCATGGCGACCTGCTCAGCTTCGCCGCCGAGGACGACATCTGGGTGGCCCCGCTGGGGGCGGCCGGGGGGTCGGCCGGGCGGGCGTGGCGGGTGACGGCGGACCGGACGCGGGTGGGGCCGCCGCGGCTGTCGCCCGACGGTTCGACCATCGCGTTCACGACGTGGCGGAGCCTGGACCCCGAGGTGTATCTGGTCCCGACGGACGGCGGGGAATCGCGGCGGCTGACGTATTGGGGCAGCTCCGACACACGGGTGTGCTCGTGGACGCCGGACGGCCAGGTGCTGGCGGTGTCGTCGCACGGGCAGCCGTTCGCCTACCACACGTGGGCGCACAGCGTGCCGGTGGACGGCGGGACCGGCGGGCCGCTGCCGTGGGGGCCGGTGTCGGACATCGCGGTGTGCGACGAGAACGGGGAGCCGGGTGAGCGCCGCACACTGCTGTTGACGGGGACGCCGCCGCACGAGCCGCACGCGTGGAAGCGGTACCGCGGCGGCGCGACGGGGCGGCTGTGGCTGCACGGCGAGCGGCTGGTTCCGGACATCGACGGTCACCTGGCGTCGCCGATGTTCGTGTCGGGCCGGATCGCCTTCCTCTCCGACCACGAGGGCATCGGCAATCTGTACTCGTGCCACCCGGACGGTACGGATCTGCGGCGGCATACCGACCACGCCGAGTTCTACGCCCGCAGCGCCGCCACCGACGGCCGGCGGGTGGTGTACCAGTGCGCGGGCGAGCTGTGGCTGGTGGAGGACCTGGCGGCGCCCGACGCCCGGCCGCGCCGCCTGGACATCCGGCTGGGCGGCGCGAGGAGCGGGCAGCGCCCGTACCAGGTGCCCGCGGCCTCGAACCTGGACAGCCTGGCCATGGACGGTACGGGCCGGGCCAGCGCCGTCTGCGTACGCGGCAGCCTCTACTGGCTCACGCACCGCGACGGCCCCGCCCGGACGATCGCCGACGAGCCCGGCGCGCGGGTCCGGCTGCCGGAGATGCTCGGCGACACCGGTCTGGTCGCCTTCGTCACGGACGCGGAGGGCGAGGACGGGATCGAACTGGCGCATCTGCCGGGGCGGGCGTCGCGGACGGCGATCCGCGGCGGCGCGCGGGATTCCGCGGCGGCGGACGCGAAGGCGCAGGTGACGGAGGCGGCGGACGTCACCGAGGTGACGGAGGAGCTGACCGACGCGGTGCCGGTCGCGGAGGCGGGCGGCGCCTCCGGCAAGGGCGGGCCGGGTGTCGACCGTTCGAGCACCGTGTACACGGAGGCCGCAGACGGTCACGGCAAGGGCGACGGCGGCACCCGTACCCCCGCCTCCGGCGGCCAATCACCCGACACCGACGCGTACACGAACGACGTCTTCGGCGGCGACGGCGTTGACGAGCCGGACCGTCCCACCCGCCTCGCCGTCGGCAAACTCGGCCGCGTCCTGGAACTGGTCTCCTCCCCCGACGGCGGCACCCTGGCCGTCGCCACCAACGACGGCCGCCTGCTGCTGGTCACGACCGGCGAGGCGGAGGACGACTCGGACGGTGACGAGGGCGGTGACCCGTACGGCCTAGGGGACGACGTACGGGCTGACGTACGCGACGAACCCGGCGGCGCGGGTGACGGCACGCGGGACGGCATACGCCGCGTACCGCTGGACGATCGCACAACCGACGGCCGCACCATGGCGGGCGCCGTCAACGAACTGATCCGTTCCACCAACGGCCCCGTCCGTGACCTGGCCTTCTCCCCCGACTCGGCGTGGCTGACCTGGTCGCACCCCGGTATCGGCCGCAGTCTGCGCTCGGTGAAGATCGCCCGCTTGTCCGACCATTCGATCATCGACGTCACCAACGGCCGTTTCGAGGACGAGCAACCCGTCTTCACCCGCGACGGCCGCTACCTCGCCTTCCTCTCCTGGCGCGGCTTCGACCCGGTGTACGACGTTCATACCGGTGACCTGTCGTTCCCGCTCGGCTGCCGCCCGTATCTGGTGCCGCTGAATTCGGCGACACCGTCACCCTTCGCGCTGCCGGTTGACGGCCGTCCCATCGGCGGCGGTCTCGACCCGGGCGAGAGCGGCGGCGGTGACGGGCCGGTGGTCGTCGAGGTGGAGGGCCTGGCGAACCGGGTGACGCCCTTCCCCGTCCCCGCGTCGAAGTACTCGGCACTGGAGCCCGTGCACAACGGCCTGGTCTGGCTGCGCTGGCCGATCTCCGGCGCGCTCGGCGAGACCTTCGCCAACCCCACCGACCCCTCCGCCCGCCCGACGCTGGAGTACTACAACCTGACCAAGTCCAAGCGGACCGAACTGGTCCACCACATGGACTGGTACGCCGTCAGCGGCGACGGCCAGCGCCTGGCGGTCTTCGACGAGGGCGAGCTGGCCGTCCTGCCCGCCACCGAACGCGGCGACGACGACTCGACGGTCTATGTCGACATGCGCCGCATCCTGCACGAGGTGGACCCGACAGCCGAGTGGCGGCAGTCGTACGCCGAGGCCGGGAGGCTGATCCGCGACTACTTCTGGGCGCCCGACATGTGCGGCGTCGACTGGCCCGCGATCCTCGACCAGTACCGCCCGCTGGTCGAACGCGTCGCCACGCCCGACGAGTTCGCCGACCTGCTGCGCGAAGTCCTCGGCGAACTGGGCACGTCGCACGCGTACGTCGCCCCCGCCCGCCGCAACGAGGGCCCGCCGCACTACCAGCGCCCCATCGGCCTGCTCGGCGCCGACTTCCAGCACGGCAAGGACGGTACGTGGTCGGTCCTACGCATCCTGCCGGGCGAGTCGTCGGACTCCAAGGCCCGTTCGCCGCTGGCCGGTACGGGCATCCGCGAGGGCGCGGTGCTCACCCACATCGACGGGCGGCCGGTCGATCCGGACGCGGGACCGTATCCGCTGCTGGCCGGCGCGGGCGGCACCACCGTCGAGCTGACCTTCGTCGGACCGGGCCGCCGCGGCGCGCCCCGCCGCGTCGCCGTCGTCCCGCTGATCGACGAACGTCCGCTGCGCTATCAGCACTGGGTGGCCAAACGCCGTTCGGTCGTACGGCAGTTGAGCGGCGGCCGGTGCGGTTATCTGCACATCCCCGACATGGGCGGCTCCGGCTGGGCGCAGTTCAACCGCGACCTGCGGATGGAAGTCGCCTACGACGCCCTGCTCGTGGACGTCCGCGGCAACGCGGGCGGTCATATCAGCGAACTGGTCATCGAGAAGCTGACCCGCACCATCCTCGGCTGGGACCTCACCCGCAACGCGCAGCCGGTCTCCTACACCGGCAACGCCCCGCGCGGCCCGGTCGTCGCCATCGCCGACGAAGCGACGTCGTCCGACGGCGACATGATCACCGCCGCCTTCAAACTCCTCGGCATAGGGCCGGTCGTCGGCTCCCGCACCTGGGGCGGCGTCGTCGGCATGACCGGCCGCCACCGCCTCGGCGACGGCACCGTCATCACCGTGCCGATGAACGCCGCCTGGTTCGACGCGTACGGCTGGTCCGTCGAGAACCACGGCGTCGACCCCGACATCGACGCCCTGCGCACCCCCCTGGACTGGGCCGAGGGCCGCCACGGCCAGATGGACGTCGCCGTCCGCACCGCCCTCGCCCTCCTGGCCGAACACCCCGCCGCCACCCCGCCCGACCTCACCACCCGCCCCAACCGCCAACGCCCCCCACTCCCCCCGCGCTGAAGTTCTCGATCACGCCATACCGATGCGAGGAAATCCTCGACCCACATCAACGCAACGCCTGCGCCGCCCGCCGATAACCCAGCGCGTCGGCCCCGGCCGCTTCCCGAAGCGCCCTGACACCCTCGGCAGCGAGAACGTCCTCCGCTCTTCCCTGACAAGCGATCTCAAACTCGAGCAACGAACTCTGCGCCTGCCCGTCAATTACTGAAGGCCAACCACCTGCCGCCTCCAGAGCTTTCCCCTTGATCCTCTGCAGCGATTCACCGGGATGAACTTCACTAATGAACTCGAGAACCATCCGAGTCATCTCGACACCAGCAACGAAGAATGCCGAAGCGTCCATCGACTGCAAGTACCTAGAACTCAGCGAATTACAATCTTCAATAGCACCACGAACGATGCCCTGATTCAATTCTCGACGCCCGGATGCCGCAACCATTCCGGACTGGATTCCAGCATCTACGCCATAGTAATCCTCATCCAGTCCACTCGCCTCAGACAGAATATACAGCGCACCCCCAACTCTGACAGCAGTCGCGCAGGCCAGCGCCTTTTCTGCCGAATAATGAAATTGACTTTGAGAATCAGACACAAAATCTCCCCTCAACAATCACTCTACGGCTACAAGTGAACCTACTTCCATATCGCAGACCTATCGGACGTCAATGTCGCCCCCCTCCGGGTCAAGAAAGCTTCACACATCGTCGAATACCCCGGAGCAGCGCCGACCGCGACGTCGGCGCAGTTCGCCGGCTCCGTCGGGCTCGGTTACCTGACCAGCCCGCCACGACCGACACGGGAGGTGACCTCAACGGGGACGGCATTCCTGACCTCCTCGCGATCGACAACACGAGCCACCTGCGTTTCTACCCGGGCACCAGCTCCGGCAAGTCGAGCAACGGGCCCACCATCGGCGGTGGTTGGGCGGGGGCGGACATCAGTCACCGCGGGGACTGGACCGGTGACGGCTATGAGGATCTGATCGCCCGTCTACCCAATGACAGCGCCCGTCTGTGGGTGTATCCCGGTGACGGATCGGGCGACTTCGGCACCCGCCGTCCGCTCAACCGTCCCTCGGGATCGCCGAGCGCCGACTGGTCGCAGACCACGGCGGTGATCTCGGTCGGCGATGTGGACGGGGACGGGCTGGGGGATCTGTGGACCCGGAATCGCAGCACCGGGGTGCTGACCCAGTACCTGAACGACGCCGCTGATCCGCAGGGTCCGGGGGCACCGCTCGGACGGGGCGGCAACCGCACGACCATCGGCTCCGGATTCAACGGAAGCACACCGGGGGTGGCGGCCGTCGGCGACGCGGATGGTGACGGCCACCCCGATCTCTGGGCGACCTGGACGTCGGACGATCACCTCCACTTCTACGCCGGTGCCGGTTATCCCACGGCACCGCGCGGTTTCGCCGCGCCGGTCGATGCCAGCGGAGGAGGCTGGACCAGCGTGATCGACGCCATCTCCTGACGCGAGCCCGGCCACGGGCATACGGGAGAAGGGGCACCCCCGAGGGGGTGCCCCTTCCTTTGTCACGGTGTTCGCGTGACGTCAGGCCCAGTCGTCCTGGTCCGCGTCGCTCGACTCGGAGCCGAGGCGGTCCTGCGACGGGTCCTCGACGTCGGAGCGGCGGTCCTGCTGCCCCTGGTCCTGCTGGGTGCCGCGCTGCATGTTGTCGCGCGCGTCGTCCGCGGACTCGGCCGCCTTGTCGCGCTGGTCGCCGGCCGCGCCCTTGGCCTTGTCGGCGAACTCGCTGGCCTTGTCCTTGAACTGGTCGAAAGCGCCCATGATCACTCCTCCTGGAGTCTGTGGGGATGGGGCCTCGACCAGACTTACACGGGTGTGCGAAGTGCGCATCTCGGGACGAAAAGCCCAGCGCGACAAGGGCTTTGGGGTCACGGAGCGTGAGGCTCAGCCGGTCGGTCCCGTGGTCGCGCCGGCCGATCGGGCCGTCTCGTCGGCGGCGCCGCCCCGGCCGACGAGGCCGCGGTGGGTGCCGGCCGCGCGGGCGAGGGCGGGTTCGACCTGCCGCATCTGCCGCTGCCCGAGGGCGCCGCCGATGACGGACGGAAGATAGCCGCGGACGGACTGCATGCCGCGCAGCCACGCCTGGCCGTAGACGTGCGGGGAGCGGCGGACGATCCCGGCGGCGATACGGTCGACGGCGGGTTCGAGCGGATAGGTGCGGTTGGCGGGCCAGGGCAGCTTGGAGCGCAGGCCGCGCAGGACGTCGTCCTCGTCGGCGCCGCGCACCATGTCGGTGTCGGTCCAGCTCAGGTAGCCGACGCCGACCTTGACACCCTTGTGGCCCACCTCCCCGCGCAGGCAGTGCGCGAACGCCTCGACGCCCGACTTGCTCGCGCAGTACGCGGCCATCAGCGGCGCCGGGGTCAGCGCGGCCAGTGAGGCGATCTGGAGCAGATAGCCGCGCGACCGCAGCAGCGCGGGCAGGAAGGCGCGGGCGGTGGTGATGCTGCCCAGCAGATTGACCTGGATGACGCGGTCGAACGCCTCGGGGTCGGAGTCCAGGAAGGGGCCGCCGGTGGCCACCCCCGCGTTGGCGACGACGACGTCGACCCGGCCGAAGCGCTCGGCGACCTCCTCGGCCACCGCCGCCATCGCGGCCCGGTCGGTGACGTCGGCGGTCCACCAGCCCGCCCGCGCCCCGATCGACTCGGCGACCTTCTTCAGCTCGTCCGGCTCCAGGCCGACCAGCGCCAGCGTCGCCCCGCGCGCGGCGAGCTTGCGCGCCAGCAGCGCCCCCACCCCGCGCGCCGCCCCTGTGACCACCACGACCTGCCCGTCGAGCGAGCTGTCCGTACGGCTGCTCATGCGCTCTTCTCCTCTGTACGTGTGTCGGTGCGCGGGTCGTCCGCCGCGCGGGCGTCGCCGGATACGGCGCCCACCCGCAGATAGGCCGCGGCCAGCTTCCGTACCGCCGCGACCACCGCGCTCGCGTCCTCGATCGGGGTCATGTGGCCGAGTCCGGGCAGCTCGATCAGGTCGGTGCAATTCGGCAGGGCGGCGGCCATGCCGCGCGCGTGCACGGGAGGGGTGAGCTTGTCGGCGGTGCCGACCAGCACGGCCGTGGGCGCGCTGAGCGCGGCCAGTTCCGCGTCGAGGTCGAGCGCGGCGAGCACCCGCCCCCACTCGGAGCGCTGGCGCGAACCGCAGGCGTGCACGATACGGGCGGAGAAGGCCACCTGCTCGCGGGTCGAACCGGACGCCAGCACGCCGTACTTGAGCGCCGCGCGCGAGACCGGGGTGACCGGTCCGAGCGGCAGCCGGGACACCAGGAGCTGCCGGTGGAAGGCCCGCCGGACGCGCCGGGAGCTGAAGCGGGGCGGCAGCACCTGGGTCGAGCCGAGCAGCCGGGCGCTGCCGGTGCTGGTCATGAGGACGGCGGCCGTACGCTCCTGGACGGCGGTACGCCCGGAGGCCGCCATGATCGTCATACTGCCCATGGAGTGGCCGACCAGCACGGCCTTCTCACCCCCGTAAGTACCTCTAACACCGTCGCCAGCGCCTTCGCCCGCGCCTTCGCCCGCATCGTCGCCCGCCCCATGAACGTCGCGAGCATCACGACCGTCACCGGAAGCACCCCCCGGCAGCACGGCCGTCACCACCGCCTCCAGATCGTCGGCGAGCTGCGTCGTCCCGTACCCCGCCCGCGACCGCGGCGACGCGCTGCGCCCGTGCCCGCGCTGGTCGTACGCGATGACCCGGAAGTCGGCGGCGAGCGCCCGGACGACCGGGGCCCAGAACAGGGTGGAGCAGGTCCAGCCGTGGGCGAGGACGAGCGGCGGGCCGTCGGCGCGGCCGTACTCCTCGACATGGATCCGGGTGCCGTCGGCGGAGACGACGGTCAGCTCACGGCGGGCGCGTACCGCCTCGTAGGGCACCGTCATGACACGGCCTCCACGGCCTCCACGGCCTCGCGCCGGCCCGCGACCGGGGCCAGCACCTCGTATTCGGAGAGTTTCAACTGCCGGGTGGCGCGCCGGAATTCGGCGGTGGTGCCGGGCCAGGCGGTGGTGTTGCGGCCGTTCGCGTCGAGATACCAGCTCTTGCAGCCGCCGGTGTTCCAGACAGTACGGGCGGCGCGGCGCTGCATCTCCTCGTTCCAGGCGGTGACGGCCTCGGGCCTGGCCTGGAGGGCGGCGGCGCCGGTGGCGTCGAGGGTGCGCATGAAGTCGGCGACGTAGTTCAGCGACGACTCGATCATCAGGATCATCGAGCTGTTACCGAGGCCGGTGTTGGGGCCGATGATGAACAGGAGGTTGGGGAAGCCGTCGACCGCGCAGCCGCGCAGCGCGGCCATGCCGTCCTTCCAGTGCTCGGCGAGCGTACGGCCGTCGGCGCCGGTCACCCGGTCGCCGATCGGCATGTCGGTGACGTGGAAGCCGGTGCCGAAGACGATCGCGTCGACCTCGCGCTCGGTGCCGTCGGCGGTGACGATCGTCGAGCCGCGGACCTCGCTGAGCGCGGAGGTGACGACCTCGGTGTTGGGCTGCGCGAGCGCCGGATAGTAGGTGTTGGACAGCAGGATGCGCTTGCAGCCGATGGTGTAGTCGGGGGTGAGGCGGGCGCGCAGTTCCGGGTCCTTCACCGACCGCCTCAGGTGGTTGGCCGCGATCCGCTCGGCGGCCTTGAGCAGCTTCGGGTGCCGTACGAAGGCGCCGACCTGGAACTCCCTGATCAGCCAGAGCAGGCCGCGGCGCGCCTTGGCGGTGGCCGGGACCTTGCCGTGCAGCCAGCGCTCGGCGGCGCTGACCCCGCGGTCGACGCGCGGCATCACCCACGGCGGGGTGCGCTGCACGACGGTCAGCCGGGCGACCTCCGGCTGGATGGACGGCACGATCTGGATCGCGGACGCGCCCGTGCCGACCATGGCGACGCGCTTGCCCTTGAGGTCGAAGTCGTGGTCCCAGCGCGAGGAGTGGAAGACGCGCCCGGGGAAGTCCTCGATCCCGGGGATGTCGGGGATCTTCGGGTCGGACAGCGGCCCGGTCGCGGAGACGACGACATCGGCGGTCAGCTCGCCCGCCGCGGTCGTCAGATGCCAGCGGTTCGCGTCGCCGTCCCAGCGGGCCCGCCGCACCTCGGCGCCGAACCGCAGGTGCGGGCGGAGCCCGAAGGTGTCGGTGACCCGCTCCAGATACGCCCGGATGTGCTCCTGCCCGGAGAAGGCGCGCGGCCAGTCGGGGTTGGGCGCGAAGGAGAACGAGTACAGGTGCGACGGTACGTCGCAGGCGCAGCCCGGATAGCTGTTGTCGCGCCAGGTCCCGCCGACCGAGTCCGCGCGCTCCAGGACCACGAAGTCCGTGATGCCCTCGCGCCGCAGCCGTACCGCGGCCCCCAGCCCGCCGAACCCGGACCCGATCACCGCCACCCGCACGTGTTCGAGCTCGTCCATGGCACCGCCTTCCGCCGACTTCCGCCGACTTGTGCCCCCGTCGATCATGCCAGCAATCACTGGCGCGATCTGGACTGTAGACCATGCCGGGTTACCTCCGGTAGGGGTTGGGGTGGAAGTCGTCCGGACGCGGGGGCGTGCGATGGGGCGCGCGGAGGCGTACGACGGGGTGCGCGGTGGGGCGTACGGACCCGGACGAGAGGCGTACGGCGGGGGCGTGCACGTCCGGACCCCGGGGCGCTCGAGGGAGCGTACGGGTCAGGACACGGCGGCGTACGGCGAGGCGCGCGGCGGCGGATGTCACGACGGAATACCTGCCCAGGGGCGGGGTCGGGCAGCCCCGAACAGCACATAGGCTGGCCGCGTGGACGACAACGGAAGCGGCGGCGCGGGGGGCGGAAGCAGGGGCGGCGGAAGCGGCGGCGGCGCGGGGCGCAGCGGCGGCGCGGGGGGCGGCGGCGGCACGGGGGGCGGCGGCTCAGCTCACGGCGCGGGCGACGGCGCGGGCGCGGAGCGCGAGTACCGCGTGGAGGAGCTGGCCAAGGCGGCCGGGATCCCCGTCAGGACGCTGCGGTTCTACCGTGAGCGGCGACTGCTGCCGCCACCGCGGCGGGACGGCCGGATCGCCTGGTACTCCGAGGCCCATCTCGCCCGGCTGCGGACCATCGCGGGGCTGCTGGAGCGCGGCCACACCCTCGGCGGCATCGCCGAGCTGATCGCCGCGTGGGAGAACGGCCGCACGCTCGGCGGCGTCGCCGAACTGCTCGGCCTGGAGGGCGCCCTCACCGCGCCCTGGTCGGAGGAGACCCCGGTCCGCCTCACACCGGAGGAACTGGCCGACTACTTCGGCGAGGACGTCACCCCGGAGAATCTGACGACGGCCCTCGACATCGGCTACATCGGCGTCGACGGCGAGAACGTCATCCACATCAGCCGCCGCCTGCTCGACGCCTCCGCCGCCCTCGTCCACGAGGGCGTGCCGCTGGCCGCCGTCCTCGCCGCCGGACGCGGCGTGCGCGCCCACACCGACGCGCTCGCCGACCTCTTCACCCAGGTCATCCGCACCCACGTCATCGGGCCCATGGACGACCTCCCGCCCGCCGAGGCCCACCGCATAGCCGAGTCGCTGCAACGCCTGCGGCCCCTCGCCAAGAACATCGTCGACGCCGAAATGGGGCTCGCGATGGAGCGGCGGGTACGCGCCGAGATCGACGCCTGGCTGCGACAGCAGGCGGAACGGGCGGAGGGCGCTGCGGAAGCTGATGCGGACGGCGGTACGGAAGCACGTACGGACGGCGGTACGGACGGCGGTACGGAAGCACGTACGGACGGCGGTACGGACGGCGGTACGGAAGCCCGTACGGACGGCGGTACGAAAATCGGTACGGACCCGGCCGGACCCACCGCCGGCGGCTGACGTACGGACCTCGCCCGACGTACCGCCCGCGTCTGCCCCGTCACATCACCCCGCACATCGCGAGCGCGCCGCCGCACGACCTGCGAGAGTGGACCCAAGGCCGTACCGACCCGGGAGGTGCCCC
Source organism: Streptomyces sp. CBMA29 (assembly GCF_014596445.1). Classification (GTDB taxonomy): domain Bacteria; phylum Actinomycetota; class Actinomycetes; order Streptomycetales; family Streptomycetaceae; genus Actinacidiphila. Next base: position 63,685 of record NZ_MECL01000115.1, read on the forward strand.
GTGCGACAGCCCAACGACTCCTCGGCAGACCAGGCCATTCTGGGCCGGATCAGCGCGATGGTCGCGGACGAGAAGGCGCTGCGCGACCTGCTCGCCGCAGGCAGCATCGACGGCGTGACGGAACAGGAGCGGCTCGCCGCCCTCGAGCGCGAGCTCGACCAGTGCTGGGACCTGCTGCGGCAGCGCCGCGCCCTGACCGACGCGGGCGAGGACCCCGGCGACGCGAAGGTCCGCCCGGCCTCCACCGTCGAGAACTACCGCTCATGACCGACGGCGCCGCCTCCGTCCACGCTGACGTCACGGTCACCGACGCGCCCGCGAGCAAGCGGTACGAGGCGCGTATCGGCGACGACATCGCCGGGGTGGCCGCGTATCTGCGCACCCCGGACATGATCGCGTTCATCCACACCGAGGTGAAGGACGCGTACGAGGGCCGCGGCGTCGGCTCCGCGCTCGCCCGTACCGCCCTGGACGCCGCCCGCGCGCAGGGCCTGCGGGTCCTGGCGATCTGCCCGTTCTTCGAGGGCTGGCTCGGCAAGCACCCCGAGTACGCGGACCTGCTGTACGTACCGGCGAGCAACGTCTCCGACTGAGGCCGCACAGGGACGAGCCGGACCTATGGACATACATACGTCCGTACGACCGGACGCACATGCTCGACATCAACGTCGGATTTCCGCCAGACCGGAAGCCTGACGACGGGCGATGCTGGTGGGGTGAACAAGGATACGGACGCGGATACCGCCGCGGAATCGGATACGGACGCAGATACGGCATCGGACGCGGATGCGGATGCGGACGCGGGCAAGGCCGCGAGCAGGATCGCCGCCAGGGCAACGGTCCAGGACTCCAGGCCGGCCGGGGCCGTCCCGGACTTCGACACGTGCGTGCGCGCCGTCCGGTCGAAGGACGCCCGCTTCGACGGATGGTTCTACACCGCGGTGCTGACCACCCGCATCTACTGTCGCCCGAGCTGCCCCGCGGTGCCGCCGAAGGCCGAGAACATGACCTTCCACCCGAGCGCCGCCGCCGCGCAGCAGGCCGGATTCCGCGCCTGCAAACGGTGCCGCCCGGACGCCAGCCCCGGCTCGCCGCGGTGGAACGAGCGGGCCGACCTGGTGGCGCGCGCGATGCGGCTGATCGCCGACGGGGTGGTGGACCGCGACGGGGTGCCGGGCCTCGCGGCGCGGCTCGGCTACAGCGCCCGGCAGGTCGAGCGGCAGCTGCTGGCGGAGCTGGGCGCCGGGCCGCTGGCCCTGGCGCGTGCGCAGCGCGCGCAGACCGCGCGGCTGCTGATCGAGACGAGCGCGATGCCGATGGGCGAGGTGGCCTTCGCGGCGGGCTTCGCCAGCATCCGCACCTTCAACGACACCGTGCGCGAGACCTTCGCGCTGTCGCCGAGCGACCTGCGGGCGCGGGTCGCCAAGGGGCGTCCGCCCGCGGGGACCGGCACCCTGTCGCTGCGGCTGCCGTTCCGCCGCCCGCTCACCCCGGACAATCTCTTCGGCCACCTGGCCGCGACCGCGGTACCGGGCGTCGAGGAGTGGCGGGCGGGCGCGTATCGGCGCACGCTGCGCCTGCCGCACGGGACCGGGATCGTGGCGCTGCGGCCCCAACCCGACCACATCGCCTGCCAGTTGTGGCTCACCGACTGGCGTGACCTGGCCCAGGCGATCAGCCGTTGCCGCCGGTTGCTGGACCTGGACGCGGACCCGCAGGCGGTGGACGCGCTGCTGTCCGCGGACCCGGTGCTCGCGCCGCTGGTGGCGAAGGCGCCGGGGCGGCGGGTGCCGCGGGTCACGGACGGGCCGGAGTTCGCGGTCCGCGCCGTACTCGGGCAGCAGATCTCGACGGCGGCGGCCCGTACGCACGCCGCCCGTCTGGTGCTCGCGCACGGCGAGCCCGTCACCGACCCCGGCGGCGGCCTCACCCACCTCTTCCCCGCTCCCGCCGCGCTCGCCGGACTCGACCCCGCCGCCCTCGCGATGCCGCAGACCCGCAGGAACACCCTGGCCGCGCTCGTACGGGCCCTGGAGAGCGGCGAGTTGGACCTCGACGTCGGCAGCGACTGGGGACGGACCCGCGCCCAGCTCTCGGCGCTGCCCGGCTTCGGGCCGTGGACGGTCGAGACGATCGCGATGCGGGCGCTCGGCGACCCGGACGCCTTCCTGGCCACCGACCTCGGCGTGCGGTACGCCGCCCGCGACCTCGGCCTGCCGACGACTCCGGCGGCGCTGGTACGGCACTCCGCCGCCTGGTCGCCCTGGCGGGCCTACGCCACGCAGTACTTGTGGGCGACGGGTGATCACCCGATCAACGTCCTGCCCGACGCCCGGCCAGGCTCCCAGCCCGACTTCCAGCCCAACGCACGGCCCGACACACAACCCAACACCACTGATGAGAAAGAGACTTCACCCTCATGACCGTCAACAGCCCTGCCCCCTCGGCGGAGCACCCGGTCCACACCGTCGTGGACAGCCCCTGCGGCGAACTGACCCTCGTCGCCCGCGACCGCACCCTCACCGGCCTCTACATGACCGAGCAGCGGCACCGCCCCGCGCAGGAGACCTTCGGCCCACGCGGCGACAGCCCCGTCTTCGCCGCCGCCCGCGCCCAGCTCGACGCCTACTTCGCGGGCGAACTCACCCGCTTCGACCTGCCGTTGGCGATGTCGGGCACGCCTTTCCAGCAGCGCGTCTGGTCGGCGCTGCGCGACATCCCGTACGGCGAGACCGTCTCGTACGGCGAACTCGCCGCGATCCTCGGCAATCCCACCGCCTCCCGCGCGGTGGGCCTGGCCAACGGCAAGAATCCGATCGGCGTCATCGTGCCGTGCCACCGCGTCATCGGTGCGGGCGGCGATCTGACGGGCTACGGCGGCGGGCTGCCGCGCAAGCGGTGGCTGCTGGCGATGGAGAACGGCGTCCAGCAGCCGGTGCTGCTCTGAGGTGCGGGAGCCTCGTCAGCTCTCGACCAGTGCCGCGGGTACCGGCCGGGCCGGTTCGGTGTCGCCGTCCTCCTCGGGGCGGCGCCGCCCGCGCCACCAGCCGAACGCCGCGAGGGCCGCGACGCCGAGCAGGCAGGCTCCGCCGATCGCCTCGCCGAGGTGCAGGCCGGGCGGGGTGAAGGAGCAGGAGACCGAGGTGGCGCCCTCGTTGACGGGCACGGAGATCAGCCCCAGGTAGGAGCGAGCGGGGCGCGCGGAGCCGTTGTCGGTGGCGCAGCTCCAGCCCTTGATGGCCGGGGCCGCGACGACCGCGAATCCGTGCGCGCCGGAGGGGAGTTGGGCGCTGATGCCGTCGTCCGTCACATGGACGCGGGTGGCGGCGCCCGCCGCCAGCCTCCGCTCGGCGGCGGCGAGCCTGCCCCGGTCGAGGCAGCCGATACCGTCCAAGGAGAGCGTGCCGGGCTCCAGGGCCCGTACGTTGAGGGCGAACTTCCCGCCGCCGCCCGGCACTTCACCCAGGCGCTCGACGGGGGCGCGGTGGGTGGGCATCCGGCCGAGGAAGTTGACCGGCGCGGCGCCGGGGAGCGTGACCCGGCCCTTGAAGTCCGGTGCCCAGAAGTACACTTCGCTGCCCGCGGGGCAGGACGTCCGCAGCGAGTACGTACTCGTCCGCGGATGCCGTACGTACCCGGTGATCCGGTACCCCTTCGGGGTCCGCGGCATCAACCGGCCCTTGCTGTCACGCAGTTCGGTGGTGGTCGGGGTGTAGACGGCGGAGCCGAGCAGCAACTCCTGGTTCCGGTACGGCGAGAGGCCGTAGCGCGCGGCCGGTGCGGCGTCGCGCATCGTCACCAGCGGCGGCACGTCCTGCCGGGTGACGGTCGGCGGCACGTTCGGCGGCGGGTTCACATGCACCTGGTGCGGGTCGCGGCGGGAGTGGACGCGCGCGCCGACCGAGAAGATGACATCGGTGACGGGGTTGTCGAGGCTCTGCAACGACCGGCCGCGCGAGGTCCAGCCGCCGCCGAGCGCCATCAGGGTCTTCGTCCACACATCGGCGGTGAGGCTGCTGTAGTACTGCGCGCCCTGGCCGTCGACCATCAACGGGTCGTTGCCGACGGTCTGTTCGCGTCCCGGATCGGTGCGGTAGTCCGGCCAGCCGTCGGCCTTCGCGATGGCGTCGTACTGGTACGTCTCGCGCTGGCCCCACTGCCCGTAGTCGTCCATGGTCGCCAGCCGCTTCCTGACGTCCCAGGCGTTGGTGAACGCCGACTGCCCGATCTGGGCGCCGATCAGCAGCGTCGCGGCCAGCACCACGGGCAGCGTGGCGGTCGCGGAAGCCTTGGTGGGCGCGGAAGCTCCGGTGGCCGCGGAAGCTCCGGTGGCCGCGGCGCCGGTCCCCGCGGCCCCGCCCGGTGACCGGTCCGCCGCCCAGCGCAGCAGCGACAGGGCGCCGATCGTCGCCACGAGGCCGAGCGCGAGCAGCGGATACGTGCCCTGCCCGGTGACGCCCTCCTCCGCGCCGAAGCGCGTGACGGCCACCAGGGCCGCCATCACGCCCGTCGCCCAGGCGAGTTGACGCCGGCCGGGCAGGCCGTGCGCGAAGGCGAACCACCCGGCGATCACCATCATCCCGCTGAGCACGAACGTCTCGCGGTACGCGCTGCCGTTGGGCGTGGTGAAGGCGTGCCACAGCAGATGCGTCGGCTTCCACTGGAACGACGCCGTGACCACCAGCACCAGCACCGTCCACACCGTGCGCGTGCGGCGCGGCACCGCCGGGTGGAAGGGCAGCGCGAAGGCCAGCAGCAACGCCGCGGTGTCGATGTACGTGGACGGCGTCGCGAAGCCGTACGTGCCGGGGAGCATCCGGCCGAGCAGGTCCGACCACGGCTTGGGCTCGAACTCCTGCACCAGGCCGGGGTAGGCGAGCTTCGTCCCCTTGAAGATGGTCAGCACCAGCGGCGCGGACAGGCCGATGCCGAGCACCATGCTGCGCGCGGCCCTGCCGAGAGCGCGCAGCCACTCGCGCGGCTCACGCGTACCGCCGGGGCCGGGGCCGCCAGCGTACGGTGCGCTCCCGTCCGGTGCGGTCGTGTCGTCGCGGTCGGGCTCGGTCAGCAGCCGGGCGATGAGGACGAGCCCCGCGCCGATCGTCGCCATATACGCGGTGTAGAAATTCGCGATCCAGCACAGGGCGACCACGAGGACGCTCAGATACGGCCGCCGCGCGGTCCGCGCCCACTCCCCCACCAGGCACAGGAGCGGGAAGGCGATCAGGCCGTCCAGCCACATCGGGTTGTACGACGCGAGCATCACCGTCCAGCCGCACAGCGCGTACGACGCGCCGAGCGCGCCCGCCGCCCACCACCGTCCGGGGCGCAGCGCGAGCAGCAGTACGGCCATCGCCGCGGCGGCGGCGCCGATCTTCAGCACGGTCACGGCGTAGACGGCGAGGTCGATCCGGTCGCGCGGGAAGAAGGCGACCAGCAGCGCGAAGGGGCTGGAGACATACGTGCCGAGGTCCGGCAGGAAGCTGCTGCCGTAACCGGACTGCCAGTTGAGCAGCAGCCCGCCGTCGGCCCTGCCGTGCAGCAGGTCCCACAAGTGCGCGTGGTAGGGGACGAACTGGTTGCCCAGGTCATTGACACTGCGCGTGCGCGAGCCGAACGGGTAGCTGCCCGCGACCGCGTCACCGACGCAGAAGGCGACCGCCGCCACGCCCGCGGCGAGCAGCGCCGCCCGTGTGCGCGCGATGAGGAACCAGGACCTCACCCGCCCGACCGCTCCCGGAGGGACTTCTTGAGGTGCCATCGGTTCCCCCGGTACGCATGTTCTGTGAATGTCGCCAGATATTAGGCATCCCCGACAGACAGGAACGCGACATTCCACCGTCTCCAAGGTGAACGTCACACACCCGCCCGGTGCCCGAAGGCAGCCGGACGGGTGGAGGATCACACAACGGACGACGTCACCAGGTGCCGCGTCCGACTGGACGAAGCCACAACCGACGGCGTCACATCATCAGACGCGTACGGGTTCGTGCTCCTCCTGCGAAGCACCGGTCCCCGAGGCGCCGCCGTCGGAGTCCACCGTGTCACCGAGGCTCTTGCGAAGCTGCTCGCCCTCGACGTCCACATTGGGCAGCGCGCGGTCGAGCCAGCGTGGCAGCCACCACGCGGAACGCCCGAGCAGTGCGAGCACCGCGGGGACGATGGTCATACGAACGATGAACGCGTCGAAGGCGACCGCGATCGCGAGGCCGAAGCCCATCATCTTGATCATCGACTCGGAGGAGCCGATGAAGCCCGCGAAGACGCTGATCATGATGACCGCCGCGGCGGACACCACCCGCGCACCGTGGTTGAAACCGGTGACGACGGCCTGGCTCGGCGACTCCCCGTGGACGTACGCCTCCCGCATCCGGGTGACGAGGAAGACCTCGTAGTCCATCGCGAGACCGAACACCACGCCGATCATGAAGATCGGCATCATGCTCATGATCGGCCCGGTCTGCTCCACGCCCATCAGGCCGGACAGCCAGCCCCACTGGAAGACCGCCACGACCGCGCCCAGCGCCGCGAGCACCGACAGCAGAAAGCCGAGCGCCGCCTTGAGCGGCACCAGCACCGACCGGAACACGAGCATCAGCAGCAGGAACGCCAGGCCGACGACCAGCGCCAGATACGGCACCAGCGCGTCGTTCAGCGTCTGCGACACGTCGATGTTCATCGCCGTGGTGCCGGTGACCAGGACGTCCGCCCCGGTCGTACCGGTGAACTCACCCTGATGCCCGCGGATCGCGTGCACCAGGTCCTCGGTCTGCGCGCTGCTCGGCTTGGAGTCCGGCACCACCGAAAGGGTGGCCGTGTCGCCCTTGGTGTTGAAGGCGGGCGCGTTGACCGTCCTCACATCGGGGAAGCCGGTGATCGTCGTCCTGATCTGGTCGACCGCCGCCTTCGGGTCGTCGCTCGCCGCGGCGTCGACCACCACCATCAGCGGCCCGTTGAAGCCCGGCCCGTAACCGTCGGACAGCAGGTCGTACGCCTTGCGCTGGGTCGTGCTGACCGGCTGCGAACCGTCGTCGGGCAGGCCCAGTTGCATGCTCGCCATCGGGATCGCGGCCAGGCCCAGCGCCACGACGCCCGCGACCAGGATCGGCACCCGGCGGCGTACCACCATGCGCGCCCAGCGGGTGCCCATGTTCGGCTTGCCGGTGTCGGCCGCGCGCCCCTTGCGGACCTTGCGGCTGAGCGCCTTCGGTCCCGCGAAGCCGAGCAGCGCGGGGATCAGGGTGAGCGCGATCAGTACGGCGATGGCGACGGTGGCCGCCGCGGCCAGCCCCATCTTGGTCAGCATCGGGATGTTGACCACGGCCAGGCCCGCCAGCGCGATCAGCACGGTCAGACCGGCGAAGACCACCGCGGAGCCCGCCGTGCCGACCGCCCGGCCGGCCGCGTCCTCACCCTCTCGGCCCTCCATCAGCTCATGCCGGTGCCGCGACACGATGAACAGCGCGTAGTCGATACCGACCGCCAGTCCGATCATCGACGCGAGTGTGGACGACGTACTGGACAGACCGAGCGTGCTGGCCAGCGCGGTGATCGACGCGATGCCGATTCCGACACCCATGATCGCGGTCAGCAGCGGAAGCCCCGCCGCGACCAGCGAACTGAACGTGATCAGCAGCACGACCGCCGCGATGCCGACACCGATGATCTCGCTGTTCCCGGTCTCCACCGACGCCTGGAGCGCCGTACCGCCGGTCTCCACCGTCAACCCGGCGTCCCTGCCGTGCCGCGCCGCGTCCTCCAGCGCCGTGTGCGTGGCGTCGGTGATGTCGGTGGACTTGGCCGTGTAACTGACCGACGCGTAAGCAGTGGTGCCGTCCTTGCTGATCGCGTCACCACCGGCGGCGAACGGATCGGCGACCGTCGCCTTCTGCGGTGTGCTCTTCAGCTCGGCAACGACCTTCTCGACCGCCGCCTTGTTCGGCCCCGCGGTGATCTTCTGACCGTCGGGTGCCTGGAAGACCATGCGCGCGCTCGCGCCGTCGGCGTTCGTGCCGGGGAAACGCTCGTGCAGCAGGTCGAACGCCTGCTGCGCCTCGGTGCCGGGCACCGTGAAGTTGTCGCTCGGCGCGGACGGCGCGGTCGCCGCGCCGACACCGGCGAGCGCCAGCAGCGCCACCCATATCAGTACGACGAACCGCCGTCGCCGGAAAGCGAGCCGGCCCAGCTTGTAGAGGAATGTGGCCATGGGGGCATGGGCTCCCGTCAGGAGGATGGAAATGTGGGCGTGAGGAACCAGCCCGACGACGAGAGCGGCGTGTCAGGTGGAGCGGTGGTGCGGGGAATGTCGCACTGAGGAAGTGGTGCTGAGGTGCTGAGTCGTGCTGAGTGGCGCTGGGAGAAGTCAGATCACATCAGTGGCCGGCGCGCTTCGTCACGACAAACGCAGGGCGGGGACGACCACCGCGTCGATGTATCTGTGGGAGAAGTCGGGGTCGGGGTCAAGACCTTCGATGATGGGCCGCGCCAATGCGGCCCCGAACAGCAGGTGCGGGACGAAGTCGCGTGCCGGATTGTCGGCTGCCAGCTCGCCGCGGTCCACGGCACGCTGCACAAGAGCCCGGAAGCTGACCAGCTCCGGCTCGATGAGCAGCTCGCGCAGGGCGCGGAACAGGTCCTCGTTCCTGAAGGCCGCGTGAGCGAGCCCGCGCATGAGTTCCTGGTCCCGCTTGGTCTCGTCCTGGTCGTGACAGCGGATGAGTTCGTGCAGGTCACCGCTGAGCGAGCCCGTGTCGATGTCCGCCGTGGACACCGACTTGGAGTGCCGCAGCGCGGTGGCCACAAGTTCCGGCTTGCCCTTCCACTGGCGGTAGAGGGTCGCCTTGCTGGAACGCGTACGGGACGCGACCGCGTCCATCGTCAGCGCCTCGTAGCCGACCTCACGCAGCAGCTCGACCACCGCCGCGTAGAGCTCGTGCTCGCGCTCGGGGGTCAGGCGCGTACGACGCGTGGCGGAAACCTCAGCCGTCATGTCGCCCTGCCCTCCGAGTCGAAACGATGTCGTACACATCACCATAGACGGCCCACGATCGAAACGCCACCGTTTCGATCGTGGGTCGTATCACGTCCGCGCCGCTCAACCGTGCCCGCGCCCTCGCGCGTACGGATTCGCACCCGCCCAGGTGCGGCCCAGAGGCCGACGCCTGACGCGGAGCCGGTTCAGGCGGGAAGCGCCAGCGTGTGACCGGTGTGCTCGACCTTCGCCCGCAGGTAACTCACATTCGCCGCCGACACGTGGACGGCGGTCGGAATCCGCTCGATCACGTCCGTCCCGAGCGCGGTGAGCTGCCGCGCCTTGTCCGGGTTGTTGCTCAGCAGCCGTATGCCGTCGACCCCGAGCGCCGCCAGCATCTGGGCAGCCGCGGTGTAGTCCCGCTCGTCCTCGCCGCGCCCGAGCGCGCGATTCGCCTCGTACGTGTCGAGGCCGTCGTCCTGGAGCGCGTACGCGTCGAGCTTGGCGTACAGACCGATCCCCCGGCCCTCCTGCCGCAGATACAGCAGATACCCGCCGGTCTCCGCGATCCGCTCCACCGCCTCGCGCAACTGCGGCCCGCAGTCACACCGCTCCGACCCGAACACGTCCCCCGTCAGGCACTCCGAATGCGGTCTGACCAACGGCGCCTCGGCGCCCTCGTAGTCACCGAGCCCCAGCGCCAGGTGCTCCTTGCCGTCCACCAGACCGGTGAACGTGAACACGTCCGCCGTCGTCCCCCACCCGTCCGAGAACCGCAGCGGCACCCGCACCTTCGTCCGTATCCCGGCGGCCGGCAGCGGATTATCCCCGCCCCGCGCCGCGTTGACCGCCGTGACCGACACACCGGCCGACACCTTCGACGCCATGCTGCCCCCCTCGTAAGATCTTGAAATATCAAGCTCTTTTGGCAGTCCGATTATTTCCCCCACCCCAAGATGTGACCCACGCCACACACCCGAGTCCCCCCCATAAGGCCGCCCCCCCCTTGATCGCCTACGCACTCGGCTGGCCCCCGCCCCCACCGGCGGGCGGTGCCACCGGTTGCCCCACCTCGTACGTGAGATAGGCGAATTGGCCGACCTGCCGCACGTCCGTCAACCGCAGCCGCCCTCCGTCCAGCCGCCTGGGCAGCAGCGGCGCCCCCGCCCCCAGCGTCACCGGCGCGACGCCGAGGATGATGTCGTCCAGCAACCCGGCGTCCGCGAAGTTCCCGACCAACTCGCCGCCGCCGAGCAGCCACACGTTCTCCCCGTAGCCGTGGCCGCCACCGCTCACTTCCCGCGCGGCGGCCACCATCTCCGCGTGCACCGGCCGTACGTCACCCTGGACGAAGCGGATGTCCGCCCCCGGCACGGCGGGCAGATCGTCCCGGTGCGTGAAGACCCAGCACGGCCGGTCCCCGTACCAGCGCCGCCACTCCTCCGGCCGCTCCACCACCTTCTCGTGCTCCAACACCCAGCGGTACGTCGTCGCGCCCATCGCCAGCACCCCGACGCCCGCCATGAAGCGCTCGAACGGCTCTCCGGGTTCGGTGTCCACCTCGAAGAGCCAGTCGAGCGAATTCGCCTCATCGGCGAGGAATCCGTCGAGCGTGGTCGCTGTGTAGTACTGAGTCCTGGTCACCGTCACAGCCTGCCACCCACCACTGACAATTGCCCTTGAAGCGGACATCGGCGCAGGTCAGCCGCGCTCAACACGGTGGCAGCGGCGGCCGATCCCGGACCCGGGAACGGGACCGGCTCGACCTCAGACCCCGAGCTGCAACGCGGCGGCGTCCACCGTCTGAGCCAGCAGCACGGCGATCGTCATCGGCCCGACCCCGCCCGGCACCGGCGTGATCAGCCGCGCACGACCGCGGGCCGTCTCGAAGTCCACGTCGCCGACGTTGCCCGCGTTGTACCCCGCGTCGATCACCACCGCGCCCGGCTTGATGTCCTGACCCCGGATCAGCCGGGCCCGCCCCACCGCCGCCACCACGACGTCCGCCTCCGCGACCACCGCGGCCAGGTCCGCGGTACGCGAGTGGCAGTACGTCACCGTCGCGTCCTTCCCGAGCAGCAGCATCCCGACCGGCTTGCCCAGGATCGCGCTGCGGCCCACCACGACGGCGCGCTTCCCCGCGAGCCCGACCTCGTACTCCTCCAGCAGCCGCATGATGCCGCCCGGCGTGCACGACACGAACCCCGGCAGGCCGAAACTCATCGCGCCGAACGAACTGACCGTGACGCCGTCGACGTCCTTCTCCGGCGCGATGGCCTCGAACGCCGCCCGCTCGTCGATGTGCGGGCCCACCGGATGCTGCAACAAGATGCCGTGCACCTCGGGGTCGGCCGACAGCGCGCCGAGCGTCTCCACGAGTTCCGCCGTACTGGTCTCCGCGGGAAGCGCCACATGGCGCGACAGGATTCCGGCCTTCGCGCTGCGCGACTGCTTCATCCGCACATACGTCACCGACGCGGGATCCTCGCCCACCAGCACCGTCGCCAGGCACGGCGCGAATCCTGTGCGCCGCGCAACGATCGACGCCTTGGCGGCGGTCTCCCCCATGATGCGCCGGGCAAGACCGGCCCCGTCCATGAGCTGCGCGGTACGTGTCGATGCCATGGTTGCCTCCAGGCGTGTTCAGTCCACTCGCCCAGGCGCACGGCACCGACGTATGCGTCAGGCCGCTCCCCGGTGGTACTCCACCTCAGCGCCAGTCACGGCCCACCCGCACTCTATCCGGCCCCGCCGCCGCTGTTGCGTGTCGCCGATGACGGGCCGGGGCCGTACGCCGCCCTGAAGAGCTCCGCCGCCCAGAACAGTTGCGAACGGACCCCGGAAACGACAAAAATCCCGTCCGATCATGAAGATCGGCGGGATTCCGTCACACGTTCCTGAAATCGCTCAGGAACGGTCTTGTTGTGGACCTGAGGGGATTCGAACCCCTGACCCCCTCGATGCGAACTACGGGCGGGGAGATCATTGAGGTCATCTACGCAGTTCGGAGGTGGCGCCAGGCGTGCTGAAGGGCATTGCCGGACATGCTGGTTGCTGTACCCCACTGCTGTACAACCAGCGGACTTGTGGCTGAACGAGCGGGCCGCCCGGCGAGTGCGATTGCGCCATCCGGGCCGCCCATCGGCCTTCAGAACCTCAGGCCGAGAGCCGCCCCGCGCACTTCCGCGATGACCGTGTCCCTCAATCCCGAAATCCTCCGTGCCCATGGCCGGTTAGAAAAATCCGGCATGGAGAATAACGAAGTGCTCAAACCACCCAAACCGGGGAATTACGCGAATCGTCCACGCGCAGATGACGGCCGGTGATTCCGGCCGCCCGCATCAGCCGCACGACCCGCTTGTGGTTCACCGCCGGGCCGCTCTCGCTCAGCTCGCGGGTAATCTGCGGCACCCCGTAGGCACCTTTCACGGCCCCGTGAATACTCCGGATCTGCCCGGTCAGCTCCGCCTCCGCCGCAGCCCTGGGCCCGGCGGGCCGGCTCCGTGATACGCCAGCGGCAGAAACCGGACCGGGATACGCACAAAATTCTGCACAGCCGCTGTATGCCGTACTCCTCATGGTGTTCGGAGATGAACCGCCAGCGGCCGGTCATCGGCCCATCTCGTCGCAAAATACTGAGCACTCTTCCGCAGGATCTCTTTCTCCAGCTCCAGCTCACGGACCTGCTTACGCAGCCGCTTCAGTTCCTCGCGCTCGGCCGGAGTCACCGCGTCTCCGTCCGCGCCGTTGGCCGACTGGGCCTTGCGGACCCAATGCCGCAGCGATTCGGCGTTGACGCCGAGGTCCTTGGACACCGAGCCGATCGACCGGCCGGTGGACAGCACCAGCTCGACCGCGTCCCGCTTGAACTCCTCCGGATACCGAGCCGCACCCGCCTGGACGCCTCCTCCTCGAATCCCACGATCCGATCTTCAAGAGATGTCCACAATCCGGGGCAAACCTCACCGGGTTCATCGCCCCCTGATGCGTCGGATGGTCCATACGATTGCGATGCCGACCACACATCCGCCTGCCGACCACGGAATGCTCGGGTGACCGTCGTTTGTCCGATAGCCGATGTACGCCGCGAGCCAGGTTATAGCAAATGCAAGTATGAAGCCGAATTGCCGGGTTCTCATGCTGTTTTCCGTTCGTTGATGGGTTCCGGCTATGCAATCTTCACTGCGAGTTACCCGTGGCGCCGGGCGAGCTATTCTCGCCCGGCGCCACGGGTACTGTGGGCACCGGTCAGGATGTCGCGAAGCGTAGACGACAGCGGGAATTCGTGCAGCCAGCCTTCCAGTTCGGTCGGAAGTAGTTCGACGGATAGGGTCCGTAGTAGGTCGTGTAGTAGTTGAGCGTGAACTTGAACCGCTCTGTGTAGCCACAGATCGGAATGAACTTGGTCATACATGCCTGCGCCCAAGCATCGACGCGCCACGCGGCGTGGTACGCCGTCTTGGCGGTCGCATATGGCCAGCCCAGCGATACATGCCACCCGAGCATATTGGTCCAACCGTATTGGTACACGTCAGCGTTCAGTACGGAGCTGGTGATGCGATTGCGGGAGCCAGTGCACACCTCTGCATGCAGTTTGAACTCAGCAATTTTCGCGCGGACGCTTCCTTCGCGGATGTAGTACGTCTTGTTGTAATAGCGGCATGCGGTGCCCGACGCGTCGATGTTGTTGACAGGGTCGCCGCAGCCGTATTCGTAGGGGTTGCAGCTGCCCCCTGCCACGGGGTCGGCGCTGAGGAACCGGCCCTGAACAGGCGAGTACACCCGCATACCCATCACTATGTTGCCGTCGGCGTTGTCGTACGCCCGCTGGTATCGGCCGAGCCAGCCGTAGCGACTGGTGACGCTGTCTACCTTGGGGTTGCCGTACTCGTCGGTCCTGGACACCGTCACCGGCTGTAGCGCGTCCAGCGGCAGTTGCACGCTGATGTCACCGTGCAGGGTCGTCAACTGCAGCGTGGTGGCGCCGGTGGCGCCGGTGGTGGCCTCCAGTCCGCCGTCCAGGCCCTCGACGCTCCTGGTGACCGTGCCGTCGGCGCCTTGCACCACCCAGGCCGGCGAGTCGCCGTCACCCGCGTAGTGGCTGGTGGTGGTTGTGGTGGTGCTCCAGGTGCCGTCGGTGTTCTTGGTTTCGGTGGTCCAGGAGGCCAGGCGGCCGCCAGAGTCGAGGCTCCAGGTCTGGCGTGCGCTCGCGGTGGTCTCCTGGTGAATGAGGTCGGTCGTGTAGTAGTCGAAGGTCACGCCGGTGGCCTGCGCGGTGGTGCGACCGAATGCGTCATAGGCGGTTCCGGCGGTGCTCAGGCGGTCGGAGCTGTCGTAGGTGGCCGAGGTGGACACGGCTCCCGAGGAGGAGCAGGGGTCACCTGGCGCGCTGTTGCTCACCGCCAGCCGGATGCGGTTGGAGTCGGCGTCGAAGCCGTACGTGCGGCGGGTGCACGTGCCGTCCGACGAGTTGTCATCGGTGCCGATGAGGCGTCCGACGCTGTCGTAGGCGTATTGCTGCGCGGCCGTGTCGCCGTCGGTGCCGTTGTGCACCACTGTCTGGCCCTGCGCGGACTGCTCGACGGTGTCCGAGGCCACCACCGTGCCGTCGCTGTCACGTGTGTACAGCTTCGCCACAGGCGCTTGGGTCTCGTCGTGAGTCACCGTCATGGTGTAACCGCCGGGCAGGTGCTCGGTGGTCAGGTCACCGTCCGCGTTGTAGTCGGCGGAGAAGGTGCCGGCGACGGAGTCGGTGCGCGATGTCTCGATCCCCCGCGGATCCTTGCTGGTGTCGTAGGCGAAGGTGGTGGTGGACGGAGCGGAGTCCGCCATCTGGAGGGGGCGGTCCAGTGCGTCGTAGGTGGTGCGGGTGGTGTTGCCCATACCGTCGTCGTAGGTGATGGCGCGGCCGAGCGTGTCGTAGGTGCGGGTGACGGTCTTGCTTCCGCTGGTGGTGGCGATCGGGCGGCCGGTTGTCGTGTCGTAGGTGGTGGCGATGTCCGCCACTGCGGTGCCGACCCCGCCGGTCACACTGACCCTGACTGGGCGCTCCGCCGAATCGTAGGTGCTGGTGGTGGTGCGGGTGACGCCGTTGGCGGTCTCCGTGGTCTTGGTGACCTGCCCCGCCCAGTCGTACTCCAGCGTCTTGGTGGGTCGCTGGGTGGGGTTGGTCCCACCGCCGGTAATGGCCGCCGCGGGACCTATCGAGCAGACCATGTCTGCCCACTCCGGGCGGCCGTTGCAGGCACCGCTGCCGGAGGCGGAGTAGTACGTGGTCACCGTGGTGCTCGCATCCGATCCGTTGGACCTGGGCTGGATGGCCTTGATCGCCCTGCCCTGGGTGTCGTAGGTCGTGGACGTGGTGATCTTCTGGCCGTCCGGGTCCTGGATGGTGGAGGTCGGCAGGCCCTTGGTCCAGTCGTACCTGGTCGCCGTCACCCGGACATCGGCGTCGGCAGGGTAACTGTCGACGTACGCACCGGTGGTCACGGTGGTGGGCAGGTCACTCACCGTCGCGCTGCCGTCGGTGGGACGGTCTTCGTCGTACGCCGTGAGCGTGTGCCTGCGCACCGCGACCTGGCTGCCGGCCGGCAGATCGGTGCCGCCGGCCCCGGCCTTGAGGACGCCGGTCAGGGTCGCATGGTGCAGCGGCCCGTACTCCTCGAGCTCACGGCCGCCGTCGACGGCGTATACATGCACGGTGGACAGGCGCCCTGCGCGATCCGCCGGGGACATCTCGCTGATGCCTAGGGCGGTGAGCTCGTCGAATCCCGCGCCGGAGGTGGCGAGCGCCAGCTCACGGTTACTGGCGGACAGTTCCCGCACCGGGTTGCCGAGGTGGTCGTACTCGGTGGTGGTGAGGTGCCCACCGGGCGCGGCGTCGTTGACCTCGCGGCCCGAGGCGTCGGTGTAGGTGAGCGACGCGCGAGCGTAGCTGCCGGAGCTCAGGCTCGCACCGTCATGGGAGGCGGGCACTTGGTCGGCCGGGAAGACGGCGGTGGCGTCGGTCGGTACATCCGTCTGCCCCCAGGTCGCGACCGTTGAGGCCCCCATCGCCAGCGGAGCGGTGCTGCCTGTCAGCGGCACGTCGTACACCAGCGAGGTGACGGCCTTGCCGCCATCGGGTTGGTCCTGCGATCCGGCCTGCAGCGTGGGACGGGATGCGGCCAGCAGCATGCCGCTGCCCGCCGTGGCCGCGTTGCCGGCCTTGCCATAGGTGAAGGTCCACGGCAGCTCGCCGGGCGGGGTCAGCGTGGCCAGGCGGCCGGAGGCGTCATAGCTGTACTTGGTGAACAGCGACGGCGTCACCTGCGGGTTCCACGTCTGGCGCAGGTAGCCGGTGGAGTCGTACTGGTACATCTGCGCCGACTTCGATGTCGCCGCCGCTGCGCCGGGGCCGGTCGACCAGAGCCGGACCTCGCGCAGCTGGCCGGCGAAGTCACCCAAGCTCGTGCTCGTGGCGGTTGTGGAGGTGGCGTAGACGAATTCCACCAGTCGGCAGCCCTTCGTCGCCGGCGTCGACGCGCAGGTGGCCGCCGTCACCGCCGAGGTCGGCGCGACCAGGTACTTGGGGCGGGCCAATGTCTTACCGCCCACCGCGACCTTCTCCGACACCACCGTGCTGGTGGAGTCGGACGTGGCCAGGTAGCTGGTAGCCATCTGCCAGGTCTTCGCCGACGGGTCGACTTTCGCGAACGTCGTCGTGGCGCCCTGGCCGTCGGTCAGCTTAAAGGACCCGGTCAGACTGCCGGTCAGGATCAGCTTCTCGGCTCCGGGCTCGGGCTTCCAGCCGCCGGCCGAGGTCGCCGTGAAGCCGGTCGCGATCCCGGAGGAATCGACCACTGCGACCGAGGTCGCCGAGGTCTGCCGTACGTAGTCCCAGTCCGATGCAGGCGCAGCCACACCGGAGACCCACTGAGGCCCGAGGATCGGCGTTTGCCCCTCCGCGTCACTGCCTGCGGTCGGCTGCCGCGAGGAGAGCGTACGCGAGAAAACCTGCCCGAAGGCGGAGACGTCCTGCGCCCCCACGCCGTAGTCGCCGGTGAGGGCGTTCACCGAGCCGGGTCCCACATCGACCGACGGGGCAGAGCCGACGTTGCGGTCCACGGTGACCGTGCTCGGCGGGGAGTTGTCGGACAGGGTGCCGTCGGTGAAGACAGCGCGCAGGTCGACCGGGCCGTCCTGGGCGAGGGTGTCGGTGATGTTCCAGGTCAGCGCGGCCGGAGCGCCGCCCGGTGCGGCGAAGGGCCAGGACGTGACCGGCGCCCCGGAGGAGCCGACGGTGACGTTGGCGGTGGGCACGTTGCGCCAGGTGTCGGTCTCTCCGATGCGGTACTGGTACGTCACTCCGGTCGCGGACGGCTTGCCCTCGGCGGTCAGGGACACCCGGCGGGCCGGGCGGTCACCCTGCCCGGGAGTCAGCAAAGCGGCACCGGAACCGGCGTAGAAGGCATAAGACGTACCCGAAGCGACATTCCCAGCCCGGTCGTGCGTCTTCGCGGTCAGCGTGTGCTTGCCCGCCCGGAACGTCAGTGACTTCGTGAACGTGGCACCCGTGGTGGCGGTGGTATTCGACGCCCCGGAGTCCAGCTGCCACACGACCTGCGCCACATCGCTGGTTGGCGGAGTGAAAGTGAACGCGCCGCTGAAATTCCCCGTGGCGTCCGGGGTTCCCGACCACACGTTCGAGGGGAAGTCGGTTGATGAGACCGAGGTGTTGGCCGGGGCTTTGGTGTCGATGATCAGGGACTTGGCCGCCGTCCACGCGGAATAGTCGCGGCCGTCGTAGGCCCTGACCTTCCAGGTGTACGAGCCGTCCGTCAGGGCCGTGGACACCTTCCACGTACCGGCGCTGCCGGAGTTGACGAACGCCGAACTCCCGGACGCCTTGACCGTGGTCCCGGACAGCACCTGGTAGTCCAGCCGCACGGTGTCGCTGTTGGCGTCGGTGGCCTTCGCCGACAGCGTCGGAGTCGCGCTGGCCGCGTAACCGTCGGTCGCTGTCGGCGAGGCCGCCAGCGAAGTCGGCGTGGTGGGCGGGGTGTTGTACGTGATCGACAGCGAAGCGGCGCTGGAGAACCGCTTGAACTGCACCTCGTTCGTCTCACTGCTGTTGACCAGCACAAAGGTCACGTTCGACCAGTGATTCGCCGCCGCGTTCGTGACCTGGTTCATGAAACTGAACGTCCCCGACGGGCTGGAACTACACGCCGGACCGAAGTTCACCGAACTCTGCTGGGCCACCTTCCCCGGTGCGTTGGCCCAGGTGGTGGAGGCGCTGATCGGGTTGGTGGACCACGCCTGGACACCGTAGGACGTGGTCGCGCACGACGCGGAGTAACTCTCCGTCATCTTCATGTCGGCGCTCAGCACCGTGCCGCCCCAGATCGCCGTGGGGATGCCGACCTGGTAATAGGTCCGCTCGATTCCCTTCGGGGAGGAGAAGCCCTGGTATCCCACGCCGTTGCCGTTGGACGGGCTGGAGTCGTAGTTCGACGTGTTCGGATACGCCTGCTGCACCTCGTTCCAGTGCAGGCGGCTGCCACTGGCCGGGTGCGGCACATAGGCGGGGTCGATGTAGACCGGGAAGACCGTGCTCTTCGCCGTCAACAGCCCGCGGTCGGGCGTCAGATGGAGCTTGCGGTCCTTCAACGTGGTCTTCACCGCCGCATGGTGGGCATGCGAACCCGGCCCCTGGGCGGTGGAACGCGTGCCCGCACGCGGCTTCACCCTGTCCGCCTGCGCGGATACGAGCCCGGCAGGGCTGTTCCCGCCGCCCGCCGCAGCAGGCTCGGCGCTGGTCGCCGAGTCCCACATCACCGGCGCCGGAGAATTCACCAGCAGACGGCCGGCGCCATCGGTCACCGTCAGATTCCCACCCGCGTCCGTCGCCGCGGTCACGCCATTGCTGGTCGACACGCTCTGCACCAGATCCGACAGCCCCGGATCCAAGGCCGCCTCGGCGGACCTGACCACCAGCGTCTCCTCCACCCCGCCCTTCAGCGAAGCGGTCAACTCAAGGTCCACGTCCTTCAACACGTTCGCGTACGTCGCCTTCGCACCCGACAACGCCGGCATCGGCAACGCCGTCGGCCACGTCAGCGACAGGTTCCTGCCGTCGACCGTCATCGACACCAACGGCCCCGAACCACCGCCGGACAGCACCAGATCCGTCTCCGCCGCCACCGGCACGACGCTGCCGTCGGCCCCGAGCTGAAGCGTGGGGTCCAGATCCACCCACGAACCGCCGCGCTCAGTCCACTTCGGCTCAGCGAACGCGGTGTACGTCACCGTCCCATCAGCGTTCACGAACGTCTGCGAAGCATCCGTACGCTCGCTCAACGCCTCGATCGCCCGGCCCTGCAACCGCGCCATCAACCGCGCCGACGGCACGTCCTGCGCCTCCGCCACCCCGTACGACGGCGCCGACGCGACCGTCCCCTCCCCCTCGGACCGAGGCGCCGCGAACGCCACCCCCGGCTCCCCCGCCACCGTCGCCGCCTCGACCACCAGCGTCAACACCGCCAGCACCGACACCCGCCGCAACCAACGCGACACCGGTCTCCCCGGACCGCCCGACCCCGAACGCCGAGCGTCCCCCCACCCTGACCTCACGAACCCTCCCCAGAGATCGCACAGTTGCTCAATCAAGCAACCGGCAGATCTTCACACATCCACCACACAGAAGGGAGTGATTCAAAAGAACCGCCCATGTGGAGATAAAGGAAAGCCATGGAACGGTCAAATGAAACTCGGATTCCGGCAGCTCGAAAAATAGCATCGGATCGTCATCAATCAGTGCTTACCGGACAGACTAAAGCGGCATGTCGCACATCAAACACTTTGCTAAGTGACCAAAATCACACATGCTGAAGGCGCCCGAAGTTCACACTCCCGCCACACCAGCGATGTCCCGAAACGCTTGCAGCGGCACCCAGCCGAAGCGGAGTTGGGGAAATTCAGCCACGTGGGGCGCGGGCCAGTTGGCGGGTCGCAGGCGTCCGCGAGGCCAACCCAGCCACGCATCTCGCCGCGACTGAGTGAGGCCGTCGGGGCGACGTTCTCCCGGGTGGCGGGGCGGGAGGTCGAGGCGACGGCATCGATGACGAGTCCGGCCGCGTTGTCGTGGTCGGAGAGCAGGTAGCCGACCACGACGTGGGCGGCGTGGTGGCAACTGCAGGCGTCCGCCGAGCGGGGCGGGGAGTAACGGGGCGAGTTCCTCCCGTTCTTCGGCGGGCCACCATCCGGCTGCCTACGCATCGGATCACAAAGCCGTGTCAGCCCGGGGCCGAATCATCACGGTGAGGAGGGGCGAAGTCGGCGAAGGCTGGCTCTGGCCGAGGTCCTCGTACCCCCATGAGCGGTACAGCTCGTGGACTTTGCCGTCCCCGGCCGCGCCGTTGACCATCAGCGTGACGAACCGCTCGTCCCTCGCGCGGAGGAGCCCGTCGTGGATGCGGCGAGCGGTGCCCGTGCCGCGCCAGGCCGGGCGCACCCCGATCTCCTTGAGGGCTGCGGTCGGCTGTCCGGTGTACTCCTCGCCGGGCTCAGGCATGGTGCGCTGCCAGTACCGGTCTCCGTGCTCGATGCGGTTGGCGTAGGCGTAGCCGACCGGTTCGTCGTCCACGTAGCCTAGGACGGCCAGGAACCCAGGCTCCGAGCCGTGCCGGTCCAGTCGCTCGCCGAACGAGATCACCGAGTAGTTCGGCAGGTGGAGCAGGGGCGCGCGTACCCCGGCGTAGACGTCGATCAGGTCGCTGCGCACCTCGTCGAGTGCGGTGAATTCTCGGAGCTCGATTGCCGGTGCTGTGGTCATGCGGTGGTCCTCCAGGCGGCCGTGTGCTCGGTCCAGGTGTCCACGAACGGGCTGCGGGGCGCCTTCGCGCGCAGGGCTGCCCCGAACTCCCCAAGCATGCGGGAGACCCGTGCGTGCTGGGTAGCGGCTGCGGTGGGGACCGTCATGGCGACCTTGGTCGCGGTGTCGATATCGCCCTGAGCGAGCTGTGCGTGTGCCAGGCGGGTCGTGGTGATGGCACGGGAGCGGACCATGTGGGGGCGGAGGGTGGACAGGCAGCGGTGAGCGTGCAGCTCCGCAGCCGGGTAGTCGCCAAGCGCCAGGTACGCGGACAAGGCAAGGGAGTTGAGTTCGGCCGGGTCGTAGAAGGCGACCAGCCACGTCGGGCGGTGGGCAGCGGGGTCGGCGCGGTCCATGGCGTCGCCAGCCTGGTCGAACGCCCTGCGGGTGCCGGTGCGGTCCTGGGCGGCGCCGTGGATGGCTGCCTGTCGGGCCAGGCCGAGCGACGCGAACATTGGGTCTCGCCGGGCGATGTGCAAGTTGCGGGCGACGTCGTTCGCGGCGAGGGCGTCGGCGGTACGACCCATGTGCCGGTACATGGTGCCGGCGTGGCTCCAGATGCGGAATTTGATCGCCTGGTCGCCGGACATCTCGGCGAGGGCCTGGGCTTCCCGCATGTGGGCTTTCGCCTCGTCGTACCGGCGGCCGTCGATCGCTGCCCACATGGCCGAGGAGCGGAAGGCTGCCGCGGCGGCGTAGAGGTTGGCGCGTACGCGCTGGGAAGCGTTGCCAGAATTCTGGAGGTTCAGGGCCTCGTCGGCCAGCGAAGCAGCACGCTTCTCGATGTCGACTTGCCCGCCGCGGCGGTGGTCGCTGGCGATGATCTCGGTGAATCGGTACTGGAGACGGTCGACGTCCGCCATGCCGATGCGGCGCGGAGCGGAACCGGGCGCGGCAGCAGCAGCGGCAACAGCGGCGGCGATTCCACCGCTGACGAGAGTACGGCGCTTCAAGTCGGGGTCCTCCTGCTCTGGGACAGCGGGGGCGGGCTGAGCCCGGCTCCGTGGCGCAAAACCTAAAGCGGTGATGGGGACGCCGGTGACTTCCTCCAGCACCCGGCGGGTGAGCGCCTTCGGCCACTGGATGCGGCCGGATTTCCAGGCTCGGACTGACGAGCCGTCGCAGCCGCCGGGGCGTCCCGTCAGCTGCTCCACAGCCCGATTAACGGCCTCGGCCATGGTGTTTGAGCTGTGCCCGTGCTCCCTCATCCACTCCTCTAAGAGCACGTTGCGCGCGGTGTCCATGTCGGCAAGGTAGCGGCGGGATCCCACCGTGTCAGGTAAATGGTCGGTCAAATCCCCCTAGGTCGCACCGCGCGGTAAACCTCAGATCGACCTATCCGTCCTTTCTGTCTGGGAGTTGCCTGGATGGTGGGGCGTTCGCAAGGGCGCCCAAGCACCTACTGCCCATCGACCCGTCCGGGAGTGCAGAGCAATGCCGAGCACACACAGAAGAGCTGACAGGGCCGCAGCCCATCCCCCCGTACGGTCCCCGACCGGTCCCACGGTGTCGACTCGGTCGGAGCGCCGGATGGCGTCGGGTCACTGGCTGCTGGCCGCCCGCGCGGACGGGCCGAGGTTGTGCGGGCAGTGGGACGAGGAGGGCGCGCTGTGGCTGCGCCCGGGGGCGCTGTTCGCCGTCGCCGTGGTGACGGCCGAGGTGGTCCACGCCGCCGTGGAGCAGGACAGCCCGGAGGAAGCCTCGGCCGGCTTGGCCGCCCTGTTCATGGACGGGCCGGTGTACTTCGACCCGACTATGTTCGCCGGTCGCGGCGGATACGCGTTCCTCGTACCGGCGAGCGCCGGGCGCGGGTGGGCGCCGCGCGGGGTGGTGGTCTCCGGGGGTCGAGTGGAGGTGCTGGTGCCAGCGCCTGGGGTGTGCGAGCGGCAAGGGTCCAGGCCGTGGTGGCTGGTGGCTCCGGAGGGGCCAGGGCTGCTGTGCTCGCCGGACATGGTGGGCGCCGTCGCGGGCGCCGGCCTCGCGCGCCTGGCCGGTGTCGAAACGGACGAAGACCCGGAGGAGGTGCCGTCGGCCGCCGACAGCGATGTCGCATGGTCGTTGCTGGGCAGCGCGGACCCGGCCGCCCAGACGACCAGCGGTGAGCCCTTCTACTTGGTGCTGCTGTCGAGGACGCCAGAGTCCGCGCAGTGCGCGCGGCGCCTGGTGTCCTTCGCTGTCCGTACATGGGGGCTGGAAGAATTCGAGGATTCGGCGTGTCTCGTCGTAACCGAGCTGGTGTCCAATGCGGTGAATCACGCACGGCTGGAGTCCCTGCTCGTGAGAGTGGCCCTGGAGGGGCCGGGCGTGGTGGGGGTGTCCGTAGTGGACCGCTCGAAGAAGATGCCGCGCGCCCAGGAGACCGGCCCCGACGGGGAGTCAGGGCGCGGGCTGGTGCTGGTCGACTCGCTGAGCGGCGGCCGGTGGGGGGCGGACCCGCTGAACTGGGGCAAGAGGGTGTGGGCGCTGATCGGGAACGCGCCCTGAGCCACGCCACGGAACAGGTTCTGTACTTCGCCATCCTGGCCGCGCTGATAGGAGCCCTGTTCCTGGGCATCTTCGGCCGGCACATCTAGCTCCCACCCCGGCCCCGGCGTCCCCCTCATGGCGCCGTGGTGCCCCCCGTGTACCCGGGCCGGGGTGGGTCCGGGTCCGGCTGCCGCTGAGGGTCGGCGGCCGGACCTGCGAGAACAACGCGAAGGAGACGGCCATGCCCCGGCCCCTGGTCGTCGGCGACTGCTGGCTCTGCGACCGGTCCGGCGTATCGGTGATGTTCCTCGGGCCGGTTCAGACGGACAGCGGCACCGCCCCGTTCGATGCCTGCGAGCCGTGCGTGCTGCGGCTGGAGGTACGCGTGTTCGCCTACAACACCAGCGGGCCGGGGTCCCGGCCCGCAGACTTCCGCCCCTCGCGGCGCTGACCGCTGGTCGACCGCGCGGAGCGGGTTCACCGCACCACTTGAGCCAAGGGAGAACGAGATGCACACAGACACGGATCCGGCCCACCCCGGGCAGCGGCGGGTCGGCGGGTTATGGCTGATCATGCGGGATGACCGCGTGCTGGTGGTCAACCCGAACTACGACGACAAGACGGGCAAGTACCAGCTCGTCGGCGGCGGTGCTCGCCCGGACGAGCCCCCGCACGAGGCGGCTGTCCGTGAGGGCCTGGAGGAGATCGGGCTGCCCATGGTGCCGCACACGCTGCTGGTGACGGACTACATGCCGGCGAACCCGGACCGCGGCGCTGTAGAGGGCCTGAATTACGTGTGGTTGCACCGGCTCGGGCCGGACGAGAAAGTCACGCTCAACATGGGCCACGAGGCGCGCGGCGAGAAGCCAGAACTCGTGGACTTCAAGCTGCTGTCCGACGGGGAACTGGACGAGCACTGCGCCCCGTATCAGGCGCGGCGGATCCGGGAGGCCATGGCCGCGGCGGCCGACCCGTCACGGCGCGGCTACCTGGTGCGCGGACGCCCCGTCGCCGAGGCCGAGTAGCCGCGACCGGCCTCCAGGCCGACCGCACCGTCTGAACAGTCCGACCGCGAAGTGACGGCCGATCACCCTCGGCGCCTGACGCACCTGCCCCATGTTCTGCACCCCGAAGCGTGGCCATCACGCGATCCCACAAGGAGTCGGCCGGTGACAACTACCAGCGACAGCACGTCGGTTAACGCGGTGTTGCTGCGCACAGCAAGCGAACAGGCCATCGCCCGGGCCGCGGAAGACCTGTGGCCAGACAGGCATGTCGTCCTCGGCCCCCCGTGCCCGAGCGTTACGTCCTACGTCTGCCGGGTCACGGTGGACCAGGAGGAGGTCATCGCCAAGTACTCCTGGCTCGGCCTGTCCCTGGTGTCCATCCTGCGGGGGGCCGGGGGGTCGTGGGACAAGGTCCAGGCGGCGCAGGCCGCGTACGTCCAGAGCACCGAGCTGCTGACGACGCGGGAGGCCCAGAACCTGGCGTTCCTCCGCAAGCTCGGGCGGCTGCGTGTGTGCGACACGGCCGGGGTGCACGGCGGGGTGCTATTCACCCGCCCCGCGCCCGGTGTGGCGCTGGCGGACGTACTGGCCGCCCGCCCGGGAGAGACGGGGGCGTTCCTCACCTCCGTCCTCGTAGCGGTCGGGGAGTTGCACAGCACGGCCGGGGCGACGTGCTTGCGCGAGGTGGCCCCGATCAGGGAGCGCGCCATCGAGGGAGTGTTCCGCCGCAAGTTCAACGGGCTGAGCGCCACGGCGTATCTGCGGGCGCTCGGCCGGGACAGCGGGTTGCCGGAGGCCAAGCGCCTGGAGGTCATCGAGCTGGTTCAGACCGCCGTGGGTCGGCTTCTGCGGCTGGCCGACGCGATCTCGTCCCGCCGGGACACGATGGTGTTCGGCGACCTCAAGCCGGAACACGTCTTCCTGGACGGCCACCGCCTCACCTTCATCGACCCGGCCGTGCAGTCGTCGGCCGGCCCGCAGCCGGACGTGGCCAAGCTCGCCGGGCGGTCCCTGCTCCTGGCGTTGGGCCACCCCCAGCGGGACGCCGGGCGGCAGATCGTGCACGGGGCGGCGTCCGCGCTCACGCGGCACGTTGCCGGGCTTCCGGCAAGCGGGCGGGCCGCGTACCTGCGGGAAGTCATGGTGCTGTGGCTCATGGACACCGTGAACATCCTGACGACGTGTCTCAGCTCCCCGCCTGGGCTGCCGCTGGCACCCCATCAGGCGGCGTTGGTCGTCCAGGCCCGTACGGTCGCAGGCTTGGTGGGGCGGGTGAGCGCCCTCCTCGTCGGCTCGACGGCCGGGCTCCGGCTGCTGGACGCCGTGTTCTCCGAGGTGGAGCACGCGGCCGGGAGCTACCGGTGAGCGCCCCGGTGGTGGGCATCGTCGGGGCCGGTGCGGTTGGGCAGACCCTCGCGGCCGCTCTGGTCGTCGACGGATTACCTGGTCGGCTGGCGGTCGTGTCCCGGCGCCCGGACCAGGTGCGGGGGCTGGTCGCGGACCTCCAGGACCTCGCGCACGCCACCCGCTCCCGCTCGATCGTTCAAGTCGGCGACGTCGCCGACCTCCGCCGCTGCGACGCGGTGGTGGTGGCCCTGCGTACGGACTTCACGAACACGGCCGCCCGGGACATCAGGCGCGGAGGGGCGGCGGCGAACGCCCCGGCGGTCGGTGCCCTGGCGCGGGAGCTGCGCGGGTACTGGGGGACCGTCCTGGTCGTAACGAACCCGGTTGACCTGATGGCCCGTCGCTTCGCGGAGGAGTCCGGCTGTGAGCGGGTGTTCGGGATCGGGTCGAATTTGGACTCGACCCGATACCGGCTGCTGCTGGCCGAGCACGCCCAGGTGCCCCCGGAATCCGTGAGCGGCCATGTGATTGGCGAGCACGGCGATCGGGCGGTGATCTGTGTGTCCACGACGACCGTGGACGGTTGCCCGGTGGCAGTGCCGGTGCGCTCGGTCGTGGAAGACCTTCAGCAGCGGCCGGCGCTCATCCGCGACGGCATCGGCCGCACCCGCAACGGCCCGGCCGGTGCCGTGCTGTCCACCCTCCTCAAGGCCCTTGGCCTCGTCGACGGCGTCGAGGAGTTGTCCGTCCCGTACGGGGACGTCTACCTCGGAATCCCGATGTCGTTCACCGCAGGTGCGGCCGTACCGTGCCTGCCTCAGCTCACCCGTTCCGAGCGCTGGCGTCTGGATGCTGCGGCCAGCAGCCTCCGCGACGCCTACGCGCACCTGCCTGCCCCTACCGAGAGGATCGCTTCATGATCACTGCTACCCGACTCGATGCCGCCGCGGCGGCCGTCACCGTGCTGAGCAACCGGGCGGAGGTGACGGACTGGGCGCTGCGGTACTTCGGCCCGTGGTGGAACGCTACGTCGGTGGACGCGGCCTCGGTGTGCGCGGAGCACGTGGTCGTCGCGGAGGTGGACGCCGAAGCCTTCGAGACAATCACCCTCCTGGTCCAGGACGGCCGCTCCACGGAGACGGTGGACTACGCCAAGCACCCGCTGCTGGTGGCCCGGGACGGCGAGGACATCATCGCCACGTCGCCGACCGAGGGCATCGCCTACCGCAGTACACCGGCCTCCGGGAAGATGGTGCTCGCCGGTACCGAGGTGGAGCCGCTGGCGCTTGCCGCCGCGCGGCTGGCGCGGGAGGCGATCCGGGGCCAGCTCCTGCGCGACGGGTGGGCCGTGCTCCACTCCTCGGCGGTCGTACGGCCGGACAACGGGGCGACGCTGCTCACCTTCGGCGACAAGGGGTCCGGCAAGACCACCACGGCGCTGCTGCTCGCCTCGCACGGCTGGCAACTCCTCGCCAATGACCGCGTGCTGGTGCGCCCGACCGGGGAGCGGGACGTGGAGGTCGTGCCCTGGCCGTCCGCTGCCGCGCTCGGCCTGGGGCTGATGCACTCCCTCGGCTGGGACGAGAAAGCGCGGGAGCATCTGCGGGGCGGGGGCAGCTTCCACCCCACGCAGCACGACTCCGTGACGGAGGCTCTGCTCGCCGGTGACCACACGCCGCTGTGGGAGAACGCGCGGCGGGAGCGGAAGGTCCAGGTATTCCCGGACCAGTTCCCCGGCCTGTTCGACGTGCCGCTGGCCATCGGCGGCCGGGCCGCCGGCCTCCTCTTCCCCCAGGTCGATCCCGACGCGGAGCCGGACGTGGTGGACGGCACCCGCACGCTGGGTGAACGCGACTTCATGTCGGAGGCGACGGAGGACCGGTACCCGGATGTCTTCGGGCAGGCGCAGGGCGTGGACGGCGGGGGCCGGGAAAGCGCGCGCACCGAGGTGGCCGCCCGTCTCGCGGAACTGCCGCACCGCGCGGTCCGACTGAGCCACGACGTGCCGACGAGCGCTGCCGTGCTGTGCAAGGTCGCGGACGCGATCTGAACCACACCGTACCCGCCCGACCTGAACACCCAGTCGCGCCGCCCGCTGTCCGCGGCAGTGGGCGGCGCCGTTGGGGACTTGGCGCTTCAGCGCTTGCGGGGCTGCCGAGGATCGGCAGCCGGACTGGTGGTCACCGTGGGCTGCAGGGTGTGGGGCAGGCTTACTGCGGCTGGGGAGCGCAGGCGGGCGGCCTCAGCTCGGGGGTTGGGCGCGGGGTTGCGGCTGGTGTGTTGGATCCGGCCGAGGAGGACTTTGGCGGGCATTCGGGCTGAGTCGAGTTCGCGGCGTGCGGCTGCTTCGGTGAGGAGGGTGCGGGGGTGGTGGCCGGCGGCGTGTGCGTCAGCCAAGACGGTTGCCAAGGCTGGCCAGTTGGGGTCGGTGAGGATGCGGTCGGCGTGGTCGGGGGCGGCGGAACGGACCGCCCCGGCGAGGGCGTGGTTCACCTCCAAGGTGGGTTGGCGATGGGCGAGCGCGGCGAACTCCTCGGCGGCTGTCTGGTCGTAGGCGGCCTGTAGATGGGTTGCGGTGGTGCGGGCGGCTTCGGCTTGTTGCTGGTGGCCTTGGGCCTGGTGCCAGCGTGAGGCCAGGATCGCCGACCAGACCAGGGCGGTGAGCAGGACGGCGAAGGCGCTGCCGTCGGGTCCGTCGCCGGCGTGGACGATGTCGCGTGCCGCCTGGCGCAGTCCTGCGGCGGTGTGGTGGTCGGCGCGGATGCGGGAGCGCTGGGCGCGGGCGAACTCCCTGCTGGCGGTGCGCAGCTGGTCCCGTAGCTCGGCCGGTCCGGCCTGGGCTGTGGCGTCGATGAGTTCGCCGAGGGCGGTGATCTGCGCCTGGGCCTCCTGCCCCGTACTCCGGCTGCCCCCGCTCCCGACGTCGGCGAGGTGGTCGTGGAGGATGTCGAGGGCGTCGGTGGCGCGCTGCCAACTGGTGCTGGGCCGGTTGCGGCGTGCCGTCGGGTACTCCTCGGGCTGCCCGGCGTCGAGGCGGGCTTGGAGCTTGGGCAGGGACAGGTCGGGGGCGATCTTGCTCCCGGAGATGTAGACCTGCTCGCCGTTGGCCTTCACATCGCCAGGGCGGCCGACGCTGTAGCCCAGGAGGTCGCCGGAGGGGTAGCGGCGGACCTTGACCTCGACGCCATCGGCCTCAAGGTAGGCGAGAAGTTCCTCCGCACTGGCGGCGTGCGGGATGGCAGCCCGGATGCGTTCCTGGAGCCACGCGCGGCTGGTCTGTTCCCAGCCGAGGCGGTCGGCCTTGTGCATCTCGGCCTGGGTGGGGCGGCGGTCGCCGGTCCGGTCGCCGGGCGCGATCTGGTGGAGGCCGAGTTCGGTCTCGATCAGGCGGGCTTCGGCCTGGGCGCGCATGCCGCAGTTGTGGAGTTTGGGGCGGCGGCCGTCTTCGCGGACGGTGGTGGCGAGGATGTGGATGTGGTCGTCCGCGTGGCGCACGGCGATCCACCGGCAGGCGAGCGGGTCACGGTCGGGGGCGATGCCGGCGGCGTGGACGATACGGCGGGCGATCTCGCCCCATTCGGCGTCGGACAGGTGCTGGTCGCCGGGGGCGGTGCGGACGGGGCAGTGCCAGACGTGGTCGGTGACCTTCTTGCCGAAGCCTTCGTTGCGGAGCTTGACGGGGGCGTCGAGGATCCGGCCGAGCTGGGTGAGGGTGGCGTCCTGGTCGCGGCCGGGGTCGGGCAGGCCGCGCGGGCTGAAGGACGCCACGATGCGCGGATCGAGATGTTCGTCGTGTCGGCCGGGGCCGTAGAGGTAGGCGAGCAGTCCTCGGGTGTTGCCGCCGGGCTTCTTGACAGAGGGGATCACAGGCTCTCTCCGTCCGTCGGCTCGGTGGGGAGGAGGAGGGCGCGGGCGATGTGGGTGAGCAGGCGGTCGAGGTGCTCCAGGCGTTCGCGGATGTCCGGTTCGATGCGGTCGTCGCGGTGCAGCACGTAGACCATCTGGTTGATGTTGACGCCGATGCGGTTGATCTCCCAGCGGATCTTCGCGCGGAACTCTTGCACCGCTTGCCGGTCGGTGTGCAGGGGCAGGTCGACGGTGAACGCGCCCCGGATGAACGCCAGCGCGATATCCGCCAGGTAGCCGGAGATCGTGTCCCCGTAGCCGTGGCGCTCGGCGGCGGACAGCAGCTCGGCGTGCTCGGACTCGGTGAAGCCGACCGGCCCGACGCGCAGCTTGCGGCGCTTGCCGTTGAACCTGCGGATCTTGCCCTTGGGCATGACCTGGGCCTGAGGGTGGTTCGGCAGCGGTGGCACGTCGAGTGCGGGGACCTTGTCGTGGACGAACGCGGCGACCGTCTCACGGACCTCGCCGTCGCTGTCGAGCCTGGCAGCCTTGGCGGCCGGGCCGGGGGTGCTGGGCGGCATGGTGCGGGGGCGCTCGCCGGCGTGTGCGGCGGCGAGGACGGCGCGCTGTACGGCGTCGAGTGCGTCCGTGTCGGGGCCGCTTGCGGCGCCTGCTTCTCCGTCCGGTGCGCCCTCGCGCCGGGCCTCCTCCGCCACCCCCGGGGCGGAGGACCCCAGACTCCGGCCAACAGTCGGAGACTGGGTACAACTGGCTCCGCCAGGAGCCGTGTTGTTGAAGGCCCGCCGCCACAGACCGGTCAGTTTACGGGTCTTTACGGCAGGCTCACGGCCTTCCTCGGTGTCGTCCTGCTCGGGGCGCTTATCGGATTTCACGGTGCTCTCCGGTAGGGCGTTCTTGGTGTGGTGGATGACGGAGCGGGTCCTCTCGCTTGTGCTGGTCATGGTTGGGGCGGGTGGCGGTTTCGCCGATCCGGGTTCACGGTGTACGGGAAGCCGGGCCGGATGTGCGGAAGTCCCATAGGGAGTTCCGCACATCCGGATCGCGGGTATGCGCGAGCGGCCAGTCGCGCGAAAGTTGATCAGGCGTCCGCAGGGTGTGCCCGCGCCGGTTCCAGTTGTGGTACTTCGGCGGCAGGGGCGTGTTCGTTCTTGAGGTGCTTCATCAGCTGGGTCAGCCGGGAGCTGGCGACCGGTGTGCCGGTATCGCTGATGGCCTGTTTGACGACGGCGAGACTCAGGCCGTGCTCGGCGACGACGGGGCGGGCTATGGCGATCAGCTGGTCCATGGTTGCCGCCGGTGGTCGTCCGGTGTGTTTGCCGGTCACGGTGGGCTTGGCGCTCTCCGGTCGAGTACGCGCGGGTGCCGGTTTCGGGTCCGCCGCTGGGGCCGTGGTGTGTGCGCGTTCCGGCTGCGGGGTGACAGCCCCGACCAGTGCGTCGTCGGGTGCGGGGCTGCCGCTGGTCGCGGCCGTGTCCGTGGCGGTGGGTGTGTGGAGGTGGCGGAGCAGGGTGGGGCCGACGGTTCCCCAGCCGAGGAGCAGTGCCGGGGCGACGGTGTCGATGGCGGCGCGGCCGTATTGCCTGGCCAGCAGGGGTTCGGCGGTGTTCAGGGCGACGGTCAGCAGCCCGCACAGATGCATCAGCCACGTGGCTGAGCGCAGGTGGGCGGGGTCGGTGCCGTGGGCGGCGAGGTGGTGCAGGGCGACAAGGAGGCCGACCACGGACAGGTCGACCATCGGTGCGATCAGCGGCGCGATCGGGCGGGGCACGCCGAGTCGTAGGGCCAGTGCCCAGACGTTGCCGAATGAGAAGACGAAGGCGAGTGCGGCGATGACTGCCATCACGACGGTGATCGTGGTGCGGGCGAAGGTCCCGGTGGCGGCGGGGTGCGCGCGGGTGGGGGTGGTGGGCATCGGGAGGGCGTCCTTACGGGCGAGGGGTGTGCTGGAAGATCCGTCTTGGCGTCTTGGCCGTTGCAGCCGCAGGTCAGGGCGGGTACGGCAGGTACAGTCCCGGCGGGTGCGTGCCGTGGCGCGGAGTGGCTGCTGCCGTACCGGTACGGAACCGGTTCCGTCTTGGGACGCTGATCCGTCCTGGTGGAAGGTGCCCTGAGCTGCGGTTATGCGGCAGGGACGGTTGGGACGGCACGAGACGGACCTGTTTGCCGTCACGGTCTGGCGTGCCGCTCACGCGTGTGGTGCGGTGCCTGTTCTGTGGCTGAACGGGCACCTTGCTCAGCGGCTGAACAGCGCCATGTTCAGCCGCTGAGCGGTGCCCTGCTGGCTGCGTGGGGACGGCTAATACGCGTTCTGCGGGTAGCGGGTCAGCGTGGGGTGCTCTGTCTCGGGGCGGGGCCGAGGGGGTGGACGGTGGGGCAGTAGCGGCGCCAGGCGTCGGCGAACTTGTTGCGCATGTATCCCTTGCGCTGGGTGTGGTCGCTGATGCGGACGTTGCCGGAGGAGATGCCGAATTCGCGCA
>NZ_MECL01000116.1 GCF_014596445.1 Streptomyces sp. CBMA29
CACGGCGGTCGCCGCCGCGACCGTGGTGCGGCCCGCGCCTCCGTGGCCGGTGACGAGCAGGGTGCGGGGCGGTCGCGGGGCGCGGGTCACCGGGTCAGGCCGGATCGTCGGGCTTGGCGGCGGAACCGGCTGAACCGGCCGCTGGGTCGGCGGAACCGGCTGAACCGGCCGCTGAGTCCGGGCCGCCGGCCGCGTCCCCGCCCTCGCCGCTCCCGGACTCGACGCGCTTCTTCAGGCCCGCGAGCGCCCGGTCGATGATGACCTTCTCCGCCTTGCGCTTGATCATGCCGAGCATGGGGATCTTGACGTCCACGGTGAGCTGGTACGTCACCTCGGTGCGCGTACCGCCGTCGCGCGGCGCGAGGGCGTAGGAGCCGTCGAGGGTGCGCAGCATCTGGGACTTGACCAGCGACCAGCGCACCTCGGTGGCGCTGATCCAGGTGTACGCGAGGGTGTGGTCGTCCTTGATCGCCCCGGCGTCGAGCAGCAGCCGGACCTGCTCGGCGCGGCCTTCGGCGTCGGTGGCGAGGACTTCCGCCTCCTTGACCTCTCCCGTCCACTCCGGGTAGCGGCCGAAGTCGGCGATGACGCCCATGACGGCGGCCGGAGCCGCCTCGATCGTGATGCTCGACTTCGTGTGTTCCGCCATCGCCGTAGCCCCTCCGGGACATCGCATGCCATTGCTGCTGAAGGCTACCGCGTGCAGGTGGGGCGGCCGTCACCGCTGCGGGCGCCGCCGGTCGCGTCCCGCCGGGCGGGTCCGGGCGGGCGGGTCCGGGCGGGTCACCACTCCAGGACCCATGGCCGGCGGGTGTGGTTGAAATGCCCGACGTTGACGCATTCGGTGCGGCCGATCCGGGTGCGCGGCACCAGCGGCTGGTGGACGTGGCCGAACAGCGCGAATTTGGGCCGGACCGCGTGGATCGCCTCCAGCAGCGCCTGGCTGCCGCGCTCGAAGCGCCGGGCGGCGGTGTCGTAGCAGAGTTCCGGGATCGCGGGCGGGATGTGGGAGCAGAGCACGTCGACCGGGCCGAGGGCGGCGACCTTGGCCGCGTACTCCTCCTCGTCGACCTCGTACGGGGTGCGCATCGGGGTGCGCAGGCCGCCGCCGACGAAGCCGAAGACCCGGCCGCCGATCTCGGCGGTCGCGCCGTCCAGGACGGTGGTGCCCGGACCCGCGTACTCCGGCCAGAGGGCCGGGATGTCGACATTGCCGTAGGTGGCGTACGTCGGGGTGGGGAAGGCGGCGAACAGCTCCGCGTACTGCTTGCGTACCGCGGACTCGATGGCGGTGCGCCGGTCGGTACCGGCCCACAGCTCCTGGTCCAGGACCCTGGCCTCGTCGAAGCGGCGGGCGGTGCGCAGCTCGACCATCCGGTCGGCGTTGGCGACGCCGAAGAGGTCGGGGAAGATGCCGCGGGAGTGGTCGGCGTAGTCAAGGAAGAGGACCAGGTCGCCCAGGCAGACCAGCGCGTCCGCGCCGTCCCCGGCCCGGCTCAGGGCCTCGGCAGCGCCATGGACGTCACTCACCACATGGACCCGCATGCGGACACTTTATAACCGGGCAACGCCGTAGCGGGTCAGCAGCGGCCCGGCCGGGCGCTGGACTACTCTTCCGGGCAGGAACCCAGCCGCTCCGCCCCGGTGTGTGAAGCGCGTGTGATGTGCGTGTGACGCTGAGAACATCTGTACGGCCCCCCTATCGCCAGAGCTTTACCGATGGGTAACGTCCACGCCGTCCACATCTTCCCTCCGGGTGCGCCGTGGCACCGATGAGGAGCAGCCGCCTTGCGTGAGTTCAGCCTTCCGGCCCTGTACGAGGTCCCCGCGGACGCCAATCTGACGGATCTGATCCGCCGCAACGCCGCTCAGCATCCGGACACCGCCGTCCTCGCCCGCAAGGATTCCGCGGGCCGGTGGCAGGACGTCGGCGCGGCGGGTTTCCTCGCCGAGGTGCGCGCCGCGGCCAAGGGTCTGATCGCCTCGGGCGTGCAGCCGGGCGACCGGGTGGCCGTGATGTCCAGGACGCGGTACGAGTGGACGCTGCTGGACTTCGCGATCTGGAGCGCGGGCGCGGTCACCGTGCCGGTCTACGAGACGTCGTCGGCGTCCCAGATCGAGTGGATCCTCAGCGACTCGGGCGCGGTCGCGGCGGTCGTGGAGTCCGAGCCGCACGAGAGCGCGGTGGAGTCCGTACGGGAGCGGCTGCCGCAGCTCAAGCACCTGTGGCGGATCGACACCGGCGCGGTGGACACGCTGAACGCGGCGGGTACCGACATCTCCGACGCGGTGGTGGACGAGCGCAGCGCGAGCGCGGGCGCCGACTCCCCCGCGACCATCGTCTACACCTCGGGCACCACGGGCCGCCCCAAGGGCTGTGTGCTGAGCCACCGCGGCTTCTTCGCGGAGTGCGGCAACGTGGTGGAGCGGCTGAGCCCGCTGTTCCGTACCGGCGACTCCTCGGTACTGCTCTTCCTGCCGCTGGCCCACGTCTTCGGGCGGCTGGTCGAGGTCGCGGCCGTGATGGCGCCGATCAGGCTCGGCCATGTGCCGGACGTCAAGAACCTCACCGACGACCTCGGCTCGTTCCGGCCGACGATGGTCCTGGGCGTGCCCCGGGTCTTCGAGAAGGTCTACAACACCGCGCGGGCCACGGCGCAGGCGGGCGGCAAGGGCAAGATCTTCGACCGCGCGGCGGCCACCGCGACCGAGTACAGCCGGGCGCTGGACACCACGGCGGGCCCGTCGCTGAAGCTGCGCCTCGCGCACAAGGTCTTCGACCGGCTCGTCTACGCCAAGCTCCGCGCGGTCCTCGGCGGCCGGGCCACCCACGCGATCTCCGGCGGCGCGCCGCTGGGCGAGCGCCTCGGCCACTTCTACCGCGGTATCGGCTTCACGGTGCTGGAGGGCTACGGCCTGACCGAGTCCTGCGCGGCCACGGCCTTCAACCCCTGGGACCGTACGAAGATCGGTTCGGTCGGCCAGCCGCTGCCCGGCTCGACCGTGCGGATCGCGGACGACGGCGAGGTGCTGCTGCACGGCGAGCACCTGTTCACCGGGTACTGGAACAACGAGGCGGCGACCGCGGAGGCGGTCTCCGACGGCTGGTTCCACACCGGTGACCTGGGCTCGCTCGACGAGGACGGCTATCTGTCGATCACCGGCCGGAAGAAGGAGATCATCGTGACGGCGGGCGGCAAGAACGTCGCGCCCGCGGTGATCGAGGACCGGATCAGGGCGGACGCGCTGGTCGCCGAGTGCATGGTGGTCGGTGACGGGCGCCCGTTCGTGGCGGCGCTGATCACCCTGGACGAGGAGTTCCTGCCGCACTGGGCCGAGCAGCACGGCAGGGCGGGCGCGGGCGTCGCCGAGCTGGCGGCCGACCCGGAGCTGCTGGCGGCCGTGCAGCGCGCGGTGGACGAGGGCAACGCGGCCGTCTCCAAGGCCGAGTCGGTGCGGAAGTTCCGTATTCTGCCGACCCAGTTCACGGAGGAGTCCGGCCACGTCACGCCGTCGCTGAAGCTGAAGCGGAATGTCGTTCTGACGGATTACGCGGATGAGATCGAGGCGCTCTACCAGCGCTGAGGTTCTGTCCTCAGACGCCGGACGGGCTGATTTCCGCGAGGGCACTGTCCATGAGGCGCTCCGCGAGCGCGGTGATCGTCACGAACGGGTTGACGCCGATGGAGCCGGGGATCAGGGAGCTGTCGGTGACGTAGAGGTGGTCGTAGCCGCTGACGCGGCCGTACGCGTCGGTGGCGCGGCCGAGCGGCAGGCCGCCCAGCGGGTGGTAGCAGAAGTCGTCGGCGAAGGCTTTGTTGCCGCCGAAGAGGTCGTAGCGGTAGATCGTGCCCTGCTTGCGGTTGATCCGGTCGAAGAGGGTCTTGGCGGCCTTGACCGAGGGCTGGTTCTGGGCGAGCGTCCAGTTCAGCCGGGCGGAGTCGGTGGCGGCGTCGTAGGAGAAGGTGCCGCGTTCGGGGTTCTTGGTGATGGCCAGGTAGAGGCTGATCCAGGTCTCGAAGCCGATCGGGAGCGGGGCGATCTCGGCGAAGACCGGGTTGCTCGCGTTGGACCAGTCGTCGATGCCCATGACGGGGATGGTGGACTGGTGCGCCCCGGTGGGATTCCAGAGGTAGTTGGCGCGGGCGAGCATGATGTTGCCGTTGCCGCCCCAGGCGGTGCCCACGCTCGCGTTGAGCCGCGGGAGGGTGCCGGTCTCGCGGGCCCTGACCAGGATCTCGGTGGAGCCGAGGCTGCCCGCGGCGAGGAAGAGGTAGCGACAGCCGACCTCACGGGTCTCCACGACCGCGCCGGTCAGGTCGATCCGGTCGACGGTGAGGACGTACGTGCCGTCGGCCGCTCTTCTCACGGCTCTGACCCGGCTGAGGGTCTCGATCGTCACGTGCCCGGTGCCGATCGCCGAGGCCAGATAGGTCTTGTCGACGCTGCGCTTGCCGTGGTTGTTGCCGTAGATGACCTCCTGGTCCAGCGCGGACTTGGTGGCGGTGCCCGCGGCCTCGGCCTTCATGTACGAGAAGTCGTACACGTTCGGCACGAAGGTGGTGTTCAGACCGGCGCTGTGGGCCTGGTCGCGGGAGACGCGGGCGAATTGATACCACTCGGTGGACTCGAACCAGGCGGGGTCGACGGTGTTGACGCCGAGCATGCTGTTGGCGCGCGGGAAGTACGTGGAGTACATCGCGGTGGAGTCGACCTGCGGGAGCACTTCCTCGAAGTACGCGCGTGACGGGGTGACGGCCATGCCGCCGTTGACCAGGGAGCCGCCGCCGACACCACGGCCGACGTAGACGGACATGTCGCCGTAGTGCACGCGGTCCAGGACGCCGGGGTAGGGGGTGATGTTCTTGTTGACGAGGTCGAGCCAGAGGAAGGTGGCCAGCGGCGCCTCGGTGCGGTTGCGGAACCACATCGAACGCTGGTCGGGCGAGCTGGTGTTGCAGAAGATCTTGCCGTCGGCGGCGGGGGTGTCCCACAGCCGTCCCATCTCCAGGACGGTGGTGGTGACACCGCGCTGGCCGAGCCGGAGGGCGGCGACGGCGCCGCCGTAACCGGAGCCGATCACGATGGCGGGGCTGAAGGTGGTGGCGGCGGGCTCCGCCTGCACGGCGGACGCGGCGGACGCGGGGGTCGCGGAGAGCGCGATACGGGTGAGGCCGAGTGCTGCTGCGGTCTGGAGGGCGCCGAGTCCCAGAAAGTGACGGCGCGTCAGGTCTGATGTCATGCGCGCATGATGGGCGGGTCCGCGTGAACCCTCCATGCCCATGAAGCATGGTCTTTTACGGCGCTCTCATACGGCGGCCGGTTCTTCGTACGGCGGCCGGTTCTCGTACGACGACGGCGCCGGGACGGCGGCTGTGGCCGCGCCCACGGGTCACAGCAGGGACGTGAGCCGTTCCGCCAGCAGGTCCCAGCGCCAGGCGTCCTCGACCCAGCGACGGCCGCGCTCACCCATCCGGGCGCGCAGTTCGGGGTCGCGCAGCAGGGTCAGGACGCGGTCGGCGCACTGCGCGGGCGAGCCGCCCGCGACCACCCAGCCGGTCTCGCCGTCCAGGACCGCGTCGGGCGCGCCGCCGGAGTCGCCCGCGATCACCGGCAGCCCGGTCGCGGACGCCTCCAGGTAGACGATGCCGAGCCCTTCGACGTCCAGGCCGCCGCGCCGGGTCCTGCACGGCATCGCGAAGACGTCGCCGGCGCCGTAGTGGGCGGGCAGTTCCTCCGACGGCACGGGCCCGGTGAAGCGCACCGCGTGGCCGACGCCGGTCCGCTCCGCCAGCTTCTCCAGGTCTCCCCGGTACGGTCCGCCGCCCACGATCAGCAGCGCGGCGTCCGGCACCTCGTGCAGGATCCGCGGCATCGCCTGGATCAGCGTGTCCTGGCCCTTGCGCGGCACCAGCCGCGACACGCACACCACCACCGGGCGGTCGGCGAGACCGAGCCTGGCCCGTACCACCGCGCCGCCCGAGCCGGGGTGGAAGGTCTTCTCGTCGACACCGGGGGGCAGTTGGACCATCCGGGCGGCGGCGGCCGGTGTCAGCGCGGCGGCGATCCGGGAGCGGGTGTACTCGCCGAGGTAGGTGAGGGTGTCGGTGCCCTCGCCGATCCGGCGCAGCAGCGAGCGGCTGGCGGGGAGCTGCGCCCAGGCGGCCTCGTGCCCGTGCGTGGTGCCGACCAGCCGCCGCGCCCCGGCCTCGCGCAGCGCGGGCGCCATCAGGCCGAGCGGGGCGGCGGCGCCGAACCAGACGGAGGAGCAGCCGTGTTCGCGCAGCAG
Organism: Streptomyces sp. CBMA29; assembly: GCF_014596445.1. Lineage (GTDB taxonomy): Bacteria > Actinomycetota > Actinomycetes > Streptomycetales > Streptomycetaceae > Actinacidiphila. The sequence continues at coordinate 6,290 of NZ_MECL01000116.1, forward strand.
GCCGGCGGCGCGCCGGGTGACCCGGCGGGTGGGCAGCAGCATCGAGGTGCGGTCGCGGACCACGGCGAAGGGCTGCTCCGCGTCGAAGCGGGCGACCTCGGCGCCGTCCTTCCAGGTGGAGGCGTAGACGACGACCTGTCCCGGGTCCATCCACAGCGCCATGCCGTGCACGAAGGACTGGATGCCGCCGGGCCTGGGCGGGAAGTCGTTGGTCACGATCAGGGTCTTGTCCATCGCCGCCGACAGTACCCGCTCACGGGGTGTTCACCCGGCTGGCCGCCACCGGCCGCGTCCGTCCCGCGACCGGGCTGCCGTTCACCGCATGATACATATCGTGACAAACACACATATCAGCGGTCGGGGCTGGGCCGTGCTCACCTGGGTCGTCACCCGAGCCGCGTTCCTGTTGTTCGTGTTCGAGGTCGTCCACTTTCCCGGCCAGTACATCGCCCACGATGTCTCGTCCGTCTACCACCGCTGGTACGGGGTGCTGAGCACGGGCAGCTTCCCGCTGCACGACGTGACCTGGCAGTACCCGCCCGGGGCCGCGCTGGTGATCCTCGCGCCCGGTCTGCTGCCCTTCCTCAGCTACACCGCCGCGTTCTTCTGGCTGGCCTTCCTGGCGGACGCGGTGATCCTGGCGGTGCTGCTGCGCGACTCGCGGGTCAGGCGCGGCGGCCGGATGGCCGGGGTGTGGGTGTGGGTCGGCGGCGGCGCGCTGCTCGGCCCGATCATCTACGCCCGCTACGACGTGATGGTCACCGCCGTCGCCGTGGCGGGGCTGCTCCTGCTGCCGCGCCGCCCGAAGGCGGGCGGGGTGCTGGCCGGGGTGGGCGCCATGCTCAAGGTGTGGCCGCTGCTGCTGCTCATCGGGACGCCCCGCGGCCGTACCACCCGGCGGTCGTGGATCTCGGCGGCGGTGACGATGGCGGTGATCGCGCTCGCGTTCCACCTGGCCATGCCGGGTTCGCTGTCCTTCCTCACCTTCCAGCGCGACCGCGGCACCGAGGTCGAGTCGCTGGGCGCCACCGTCTTCCACATCGCCCGGCACTTCGGCTGGCACGGCACCGCGCGGATGCACTACGGGTCGGTCGAGTTCATCGGCCCGCACGTGCACCTGGTGAGCACCGCGGCGATGGCGCTGTCCGTACTGGCCTTCGCCTGGCTGCTGCTGTGGCGGCTGCGGGCCCGTACGTACTCGGTCGCCACGCCCTTCGACGCGGCCTTCACCGCGGTGCTGGTCTTCACCACCACCAGCCGGGTGATCAGCCCGCAGTACATGGTGTGGCTGGTCGGCGTCGGCGCGGTCTGCATGACGCTGCGGGAGTCGGTGGTCCGGCGGCCGGTCGCGCTGATGCTGGGCGCGACGCTCTTCACCACGCTGGAGTTCCCGATCTTCTTCGAGGACATCGCCCACAGCGACAAGCTGGGCGTGGCGCTGATCGTCACCCGTAACGGCCTGCTCGTCCTGGCCTCCCTGAGCGCGTGCCGCCGGCTGTGGGCGGCCACGGTGCCGCGCCGCGCGGCGCGCGGCGCGGTCGAGGGGGAACCCGCCGACGCCCCGGCCGCGGTGCTCACCCGGGCCGAGCGGGTCGGGGTGCACGACAAGGGTTAG
>NZ_MECL01000117.1 GCF_014596445.1 Streptomyces sp. CBMA29
CCTGGGCCCGTGCGGGCCGGCGCCCCCGCTCAAACCCCCGCCGCCCGCGGGGCTTCGGCTCGGGTCTGGGCGGCGCTCTGTCTGGTGCTCGGGCTCGGGCTGATCGGCGGGGCGGTCGCCGGGAGCGCGATCAACCACAAGCCGCGGGCGGAGCCGCCGTTGGTGGACGGGAGCGTGAAGGCGTTCGCCGCCGTACGGGAGGTGTGGCGCAGCGCGCCGGTCGACTCGCTGTTCCCGCGCACGGTGTCCGCGAAGGGCGCGGGTCCGGGCGGGGCCGACCGCGCGTGGACCAGGATCGGCGTCGCCGCGCCCGGCGGCTGCGCCGCCGCCTTCGACCCGCTGCTCCAGCAGGTGCTGGCCCCGGTCGGCTGCGCACGCCTGCTGCGCGCGACCTACGCGGACAGCACGTCGACCTCGGTCACCACGGTGGGCCTGCTGGTCACCACCGCCGAGTCGGCCGCGATGCGCGGATTCAGCGGACGCTGGGCCGCGCAGCACCTCGGCGACCGCGCGGACCTGATCCCGCGTCCGGTGGCGTTCCCCGGCACGGCCGCCGACTCCTTCGGCGTGAAGCAGCGCGGAAGCTGGGACGTGCAGGTCTCCGCCGACCTGCCCTTCGTCGTCTACGCGGTCACCGGCTTCGCCGACGGCCGCACCCTGAGCCCGCAGTCCGCCGACAAGGCCACCAAGTCCGGCGCCACCAGCGTGGCCGCCCAGGCCGGTCTCGGCTACGACGCGACCGGCCTTGCCTCGGCCGTCGACGACCGCCTGCACAGCGCGGTGACCGCGCTGCTCAGGCCGTCCAGCAGCCCAGGCGGTCCCGGCGCCACCGGTACGGAGAAGTCCCGATGAGCCGCCGCCCCTCCCGTCTCCCGGCCCGCCGCCCGCTCGGCGCCCTGACCTCGCTCGCCGCGGTCGCCGCGGCCCTCGCCCTGACCGCCCAGCCCGCCGCCGCCGACGCCGTGCGCAACGCCGACTGGGCGCTGAGCGCCCTGCACGCCGAGAGCGCGTGGCGTACGAGCCAGGGCGCGGGCGTCACGGTCGCGGTGCTCGACACCGGGGTGGACGGGACGCACCCCGACCTGACCGGGCAGGTGCTGACGGGCAAGGACATGGTCGGCTTCGGGGCCGGCCGCGGCGACCGGTCGTGGGCCAGGCACGGCACGGGGATGGCCGCGATCATCGCGGGGCACGGCCACGGTCCCGGCCACGACTCGGGCGTCATGGGCATCGCGCCCAAGGCGAAGATCCTGCCGGTGCGGGTGATCCTGGAGGACAAGGACCCGCAGCGCTCCAAGGCGCGCACGAGCAAGGGCAACGCGCTGCCCGACGGCATCCGGTGGGCGGTCGACCACGGCGCCGACGTCATCAATCTCTCGCTCGGCGACGACAGCGCCACCGCCGCGCCCGTCGCCGCCGAGGACGAGGCGATCCGGTACGCGCTCGGCAAGGGCGTCGTGGTCGTCGCGTCCGCGGGCAACGGCGGCGAGGACGCCGACCGTTCCTCCTACCCGGCCGCGTACCCCGGAGTGATCGCGGTCGCGGCCGTCGACAGGAACGGGCAGCACGCCGCCTTCTCCACCCGCCGCTGGTACGCGTCCGTCTCCGCGCCCGGCGTCGACGTGGTGATCGCCGACCCGGACCGCACCTATTACGAGGGCTGGGGCACCAGCGCCGCGTCCGCGTACGTCTCCGGCGCCGCCGCCCTCATCAGATCCGCCGACCCGAAGCTGAGCCCGGCCCAGGTCAAGCAGGTGCTGGAGGACACGACGCGGGACCGGCCCAAGGACGGGCGCAGCGACGAGATGGGCACCGGTCTGATCGACCCCGCCGCCGCGCTGAAGGCGGCGGCCAAGCTGAAGCCCGCGCCCCCCGTACCGGCCGCCGTCGGCTATCCGCGGACGTACTTCAGCCCCGGCCCCGCGCCGCCGGTCTCCGCGCCCGAGCCCTCCCGCTTCCTCGGCGACGGTGTCGCGACCGTCTTCGCCGTCGCCGGAGCCGCCCTGGTCGTGGTCGCCGCGCTGCTCTGGCTGCGCCCCCGCCGCGCGGGACGGGCCGCCCACGGTCTGTCGGCGGAGGGCGGATAGGGTTCCGGGGTGGCGCTGAAGAACATCCCCGACCCCGGTTTCTCCGACGACGACGGCTCGGCCGACGCGGCACTGGCCGCCGCGTTGACCGGCTACGCGCGGGACCCCGGGACGGAGGCGGCCGTGGTCGAGGCACTGCACGGGGCCCGGCTGCTGGTGCCGGTGGTCGCGGTGCTCGGCGAGGCCGAGACCGGCGAGGACGGGCTGCGCCGCGAGAAGAGCAGCGACATGGCGGTGCCGACGATCCAGGCGCCGGACGGGCGGCGGGCGCTGCCCGCCTTCACCTCCGTGGCGGCGCTGGCCCGCTGGCGGCCGCAGGCGCGGCCGGTCGCCGTACCGCTGTCGCAGGCTCTTCAGGCGCTCGCGCACGAGGGGGCCGACACGCTGCTGATCGACCTCGCGGGGCCGGTCACGTACGAAC
>NZ_MECL01000118.1 GCF_014596445.1 Streptomyces sp. CBMA29
CTCCACCGGCGTGGCGGGCGGCTCGTCCGGCTGCGCGGCCGGGAGCAGGACGCGCGGCAGCACGACGACGGCCGCGGTCCCGCCGAGCTTCTGCGGCCGCAACTGCACCCGGACGCCGTGCCGGTGCGCGAGCCGGGAGACCACGTACAAGCCCATGCCGGAGACCGTGCCGGGCGGGGCCGGGTCGGGGTCGGCGAGTACGGCGTTGAGCTCGCCGAGGCGTTCGGGCGGTACGCCGATGCCCGCGTCCTCGACCGACAGCATGACCTCGCCGCTCTCCAGCAGCCAGCCGGACAGGTGCACTTCGGCGTGCGGGGCGGAGAAGGAGGCGGCGTTGTCGAGGAGTTCGGCCAGCAGGTGGCTGATGTCGTCGGCGGCGCGGCCCGCGATCCGGGCGACGGCGAGCACCTGGATGCGTACCCGCTCGTACCGCTCGACCTCGGAGATCGCGGCGCGTGCCACGTCGACCAGCGGGACCGGGCGGGCGGCGGCGCCGTGGCTGTGCTCGGTGCCGGTGAGGACCAGCAGATTCTCGCTGTTGCGCCGCATGCGGGTGGCGAGGTGGTCCAGCTTGAACAGGGTCTCCAGCCGGTCCGGCTCCTGCTCCTGGTCCTCCAGGCCCTCGATCAGGGTGAGTTGACGCTCCACCAGGCCGAGAGTGCGCAGGCTGAGGTTGACGTGGGTGAACTGCGCCGCGCCCTGCGTGGTGGCGGCGGCGAGCTGCCGGGTCAGCTCGTCCTGGCGGCGCAGCAGTGTGTCCCGCTCAGCGGAGAGCGCGCTGTGCACGCCGAGCGTGCGGATGCGGTCGGCGGCCAGGTCGGCGGAGCGCGAGCGCAGCGCCTGGGCCTCCTGCGTCAGCGCGTTGGCCCGGCGGGCGACGGCGGCGAATTCGTCGGTGCCGATCGTCTCGGTGCCCTGGCCGCTCTCGGCGTCGGCGCGGGACCAGCGGTGCAGCGCGGCCAGCGGGCGGGTGAGGCTGCGGAAGACGGTGACCAGGACGCCCACCACGAGCAGCAGGCAGAGCGCGGCGAGCGCGGCCCGCAGCTCCAGGTCGGTGACGTCGTCGTCCCGGTCGTGGGCGGCGGCGCGGGCCTCGTCGGTGGCGGCGGACGCCTCGACCGTACGCATCAGGCCGATTCTGGCGGTCAGCGCCGCGTTGACCGGCGTGGCGCCCAGCGCGCGGTCGGAGCGGGTGAGCTGCCCGCCGTCGAGGAGCTGGGCGAGGTCGCGGTCGGCCAGCGCGGTGTCGGCGCCGGTGACGGTCTGGTCGTACCGCCCGCGCAGGTCGGCGGGGGCGGTGGCGCGGAATTCGGCGAGCGCGGCCTGCTCCTGGACGTGGGCGACCTGGGCCGCGGCGGTCAGCTCCGGCTGGGCGCCGCCCGCGGTGAGCGCGGCGACCAGCAGTCCGCGCTGGACGGCGGCGGCGGTGACGGCGCGGGTCAGCGGCGCGGTGACCGGGCCCGCG
>NZ_MECL01000119.1 GCF_014596445.1 Streptomyces sp. CBMA29
GGCCCCGACCGCCGCCGCCTCCGCCGCCCGCGCGCCGCGCCGCTCCCGGGCGCGCCGCCTGCTGGTCAACGTCCTGCCGCCGATCGTCACCACGGCACTCGTACGGATCCGCGACTCGCGACGCGCCGGAGCGTAACCAGCGGCGCGGCCACGCGTTCCCTGGATATAACGGGCACTCCGCGCGAAAGCCACGGGCGCCCGTGCGCCCCTCGCCCCCGTGTCGAACCTGGATGTGCTGTGCCCCGCTTCAGCGTCGTCGTCCCCGTCTACCAGGTGCAGGCGTATCTGCACGCCTGTCTGAAATCCGTGCTCGACCAGTCCTTCGCCGATGTCGAACTGATCGTCGTGGACGACTGCTCCCCCGACGGCAGCGGCGCCATCGCCGACGCGTTCGCGGCCAGGGACGCCCGCGTCGAGGTGCTGCACCTGCCGGAGAACATCGGCCTCGGCCGGGCCCGCAACGCGGGTCTCGCCCGCGCCACCGGCGACTACGTCCTGTTCCTCGACTCCGACGACACCATGGTCCCCGGCTCGCTGGAGGCCGTCGCCGCCCGGATCGAGCGGACCGGCGAGCCGGACGTGCTGGTCTTCGACTACGCCCGCACGTACTGGAACGGCGACGTCCACCGCAATCAGTTCGCGGCGATCCTCACCGAGACCGGCCCCGGGGTCTGCACGCTGGACGACCGGCCCGAGCTGCTGCGGCTGATCATGGTGGCTTGGAACAAGGCGTACCGCCGCGACTTCATCGAGAAGTCCGACATCGCCTTCCCCTCGGGCTACTACGAGGACACCCCGTGGACGTATCCGGTGCTGATGGCCGCCGGGTCGATCGCGCTGCTCGACCGGGTCTGCGTGCACTACCGGCAGCGGCGCGGCAGCGGCATCCTGCACACCACCAGCAGGCGGCACTTCGACATCTTCAAGCAGTACGACCTGCTGTTCGCGTTCCTCGACAGCCACCCGGAGCTGGAGCGGTGGCGGCCGGTGCTCTTCCGCCGGATACTGGATCACCTCACCACCGTCTTCAACTTCCCCGACCGGCTGCCGAATTCGTCGCGCCCCGAGTACTTCCGCCGCTGCCGTGCCCAGTACCGACGGCTGCGGCCGAGCGGTTTCCGGGCCAGTCCCACCGGCCGCAGCGGGGTGCGGTATCTGCTGGTCGCGCTGGGCGCGCGGCGCACCTTCCAGGCGCTCGGCCGGGCACACCGGCTGCGGCTGCGCGCCACCCAGCGGGCGAGGGCGCTGTACGGCAGGCTGCGGACGACGGCGCTGCACGCGCACTACCGGGTGCAGCGGCGGCGCGCGCTCGACCCGGACCTGGCGGTGTTCTCCGCGTACTGGGACCGCGGCTACTCCTGCAATCCGGCGGCCGTCGAGGAGCGGCTGCGGGAACTGGCGCCGCACATGCGGACCGCGTGGGTGACCACCGAGGAGCACGCGCACACCCTGCCGCCGGGCGTACGCCGCCTGGAGCCGGGCTCCGCCGCGTACTGGACGGCGCTGGCCCGCGCCTCGTACCTGGTCAGCAACGTCAACTTCCACCGCAGGTACGCCAAGCGGCCCGGTCAGATCAATGTGCAGACCCACCACGGCACGCCGCTCAAGCACATGGGCGTCGACCTCCAGGAGCACCCGGCCGCCGCGGGCACCACCGACTTCGAGCGGATGCTGCGGCACGTGGACCGCTGGGACTACAGCCTCTCGGCGAGCCGCCACTCCACCCTGGTCTGGGAGCGCGCCTACCCGTCGGGCTTCACGGCCCTGGAGTACGGCCAGCCGCGCACCGACGTCTTCCACCGGACCACCGCGCGCGACGTGCTGCGGCTCCGCGACGAACTCGGCATCCCGCGCGAGAGCACCGCCTTCCTCTACGCGCCCACGCACCGCGACTACCAGCGCGGTTACCGCCCCGCGCTCGACCTGGCGCGGATGGCCGACGCGCTGGGCCCCGACGTGGTGCTGCTGCGCCGCACCCACCACTTCTACCCGCCGGGCGACCCGCGCGACGGTCTGGACGACCGCGCCCCGCACCCGCGGATCATCGACGTGTCCGGGCACCCGTCGGCGGAGGAGCTGTGCCTGGCCTCGGACGCCCTGGTCACCGACTACTCGTCGCTGATGTTCGACTACGCGGGCCTCGACCGGCCGGTCGTGCTGCACGCCGCGGACTGGGAGACCTACCGGGCCACCCGTGGCGCGTACTTCGACATCACCGCGCACCCGCCGGGCCTGGTGGCGCGCGGCGAGGACGAGTTGACCGACATCCTCGCCACGGGGGCCTGGCGCGGCCCGCGTTCGGCCGAACTGCGGGCCGCTTTCCGGCGCCGGTTCTGTCCCTACGACGACGGGCTCGCGGCCGAGCGCGTGGTGCGCCGGGTCTTCCTGCGCGAGGACGGCGGGCTGCCGCCCGTGATCCCACCGGAGGACCGACGCCTGGCCCCGGCGCCGCCCCGCGCCCGCGCGATGGCCCCGCTCGCGGCGGACGCCTCCGACCCGTCCGATCCGTCCGATCCGTCCGATCCGTCCGGCCCGCCGCCGCTGGAGCCCTCGGGGCCCGACCCGCGCAGCGTGTAGCGGTCCCGCGGACCCAAGGGCAGGGGCGGCGCGGGCAGTTCATCCGATCGGGCCGCTCACACGGGTCGGGCGGTTCACCCGATCAGGCGGCCCCGGCGGCTCCCGCGCCTCAGCCGAGCGGGACCGCCGGGCGCTCCCCCGCGGGTCCCGCC
>NZ_MECL01000120.1 GCF_014596445.1 Streptomyces sp. CBMA29
AGGCCGCATCCTCACGGACCTGACGACCGCGGGCGAACAGTCCCCGGCGCCCGCCGTACCGCACCACAGAAGCCCGCTTGAGACGCCCGCCCGGCAGACGCCTGGTCCGCCGGCGGCCGACGCGCCGGGCCCCCGGCCGGCTTCCAGTCCCGCCGGGCCGGAGGCCGCCCCGTCCGTGGACGGCCAAGACAGCGGGCTCGGCGGTCAGTCGCGGCTCGGTGGCCCCGGCGAGCGGCGGCCGGCCGGTCGGCCTGCCGATCAGACTTCTCTCGGGTACGGCGAAGAGCGGTCGGTCGGTCCGACCGAGGTCCGGTCCGTGGACCGTCAGGACGCGAGGCTCGGCGAGCAACGGAAGTCCGGCCGGGGCGAAGGGCCGTCCGCATCCGCCTCCGTGTCGCCCAACAGCCCAACGGCGCACGGGCCTTGGCGCGCCGAGGCGCTGGCGGGGCGCGCGGGGGAGCTGCGGGAGGAGCTGGGGGGCCTCGCGCGGGCCGGGGAGGCCGAGCAGCGGGTGCGGGAGATCGCCGAGCGGCGCGCGGTCCTGGACCGGGAGGAGCGCGCGGACGAGGGGGCCGTACGCGAGGCCGACGGGTGGCTGGAGGAGTGGCCGACGTCGCGTACCGCCTTGCAGACCAGGGCGGACGGCGCGGCCGAGGCGGCGACCAGGGCGGCGGGCCTGGCGGCGGAGCTGGAGACCGCGCGGCGCCGCAGGGACGCGGCGGACCAACGCGACCGGCTGGCAAAGGAGTTGACGCGGGCTCAGGACCGGGCGCGGGACGCGCGGGACACGGCGGCGCTGGCCAGACAGACGTGGCAGGACCTGCGGGAGGCCAGGATCGACGGCATCGCCGCCGAATTGGCCGATCAGTTGGCGGACGGTGAGCCCTGCCGGGTCTGCGGCTCGCCGGAACACCCCGCCCCCGCGAGGCCCGCGGCGCAACAGGTCACCCGCGCCGACGAGGACGCGGCCGGCGCCGCCCACGAACGCGCCGCGGCCGGGCACGAGTCGGCGCGTACCGAAGCCGACC
>NZ_MECL01000121.1 GCF_014596445.1 Streptomyces sp. CBMA29
CCGCGGCGGGCGTCGCGGCCCCGGTCACCGGCGGCACGACCGGGGGCAGCGCCTCGCCGCCCTGCTGGTCCGCCTGCTGGGCGTCCTGCGGCAGGCCCTGCGGGAGCGGCTGCGGCGCGAGCACCGCCGCGTAGTCGATGGAGCCGGAGTCCCGGCCGCCCGCCTCGTGCGCGTCGGCCTGGGCCGGTACGGGCTGCGGCGGCACCGGCTGCGGGTCGCTCCAGGACCCCTGCGGGCCCGGCATGAGCAGCACGTCGTCCTCGTCGTCGATGCCCGCACCGGGAGCGGCGGGCTGGTCGAGGTAGGTGTACGCGGGTGCGCCCTGTTCGTCGGGAAGCGGTTCCGCGCCCCAGCCGGGGGCGGACGGCTGCGGTACGGCAGTGCCGGGAAGCTCGGAGTGCGGCTGGCGAACCGCTTCCCCGACTGCGTTCTCCGGCAGCCCCTCGCCGGGGATCCGACCGGTGTCCGTCATGCGTGCCCCTCGCCCATCGGTTTCGCTCCTTCCAGCGCTGCACCGCGCGCGGCCCGACCCCCCTCACGCAAGAGAACGAGCGTGCGGAGCAGCGGGCACGTGAGCGCCGGACGCCGCGGTTCTCGACGACCCGTCAACGCACGACGACGGCACAACGATCCGCCAGCCTACCCCGCTCGGCGCGGCGGCCCGTCCGGTGGTCCGCACCTCGGGACGCCCCGCGTACGATGCCCCAACACACGTCCCCGACCGGCGGAAACACCCTCCACGCAGGCATTTTTGATCATGCGCGGATCAACGGCGGGTGCCGCAGAGGGCAAAGGTCACCGAGCGTTCCCGCTCGGCCCACTCGGAATCCAGTTCGACGGATTGCAGGAGAGCGCGTTCGACCTCGTAACCGCCTTCCTCCAGTGCCCTGCTGACCGCTTCGGCCTCGTCGCGGGTGGTCGCGCCGGTCACGATCCGCTCCGGGCGGCGGGCCGCGCAGGCGGCGGTCACCTCGGCGTCGACGCACCCGATCCGTACCGCGTCGGGCTCCGGGAGGTCGTCCAGCACCTGGGGCGCCGGGCCGTGCACGACCTGGAGTTGGACCCCGGCCCTGCGGCCGGTGGCGGTGATCCAGTCGCACGCGTCGGCGTCCCGGTCGACGGCGATGACGGCGGCGCCGAAGCGCGCGGCCTCGACGGCGACGGCGCCGTCCGCGGCGCCGATGTCCCACACGAGGTCGCCGGTGCGCGGGCCGAGCCGGGCGAGTTGGAAGGCGCGCAGATGCGCCGAGGTGTCGCCGCCGTATTCGGACGAGGGCAGCGCCCAGCCGCGGACCGGACCGGGAAATCCGGGGTCACGCCCGGCGATCCAGCCGCCGCGCTCCGCCGACGGTACGCCGGGACCGGCCGCCCCCGAACCGGCGGAGGTGGTGTTGCCGACGACCAGGACGACGTTCGGATCGCGCCATATGTGGTCGGCGACGTTGTCTGAGGTGAGAACCGTCACCTGTTCCTGCTCGGTGCCGAGCGCTTCGCAGATGACGAAGGTCCGGTGGACTCCGGTGAGCAGCAGGGAGAGTTCGACCGGGCCCGCGCCGGGCGCGGTGAGCACGGCGACCTTCGGGTAGGCGCGGCAGACGTTGACCGCGCGGCGCAGGGAACGGCCGTGCGCGACCACCACACGGGCGTCGTCCCAGGGCATTCCGGCGCGGGCGAAGGCGGTGGCGACGGCGGAGACGCCGGGGATGACCTCGATCTCCAGGCCGTGTTCCGGCGCCCGCAGCGCGCGGACGACGCCGAAGAAGCCGGGGTCGCCGTCGGCGAGTACGACGGCGCTGCCGCGGTGCTTGGCGATCCTGCGGGCGGCGATCTCGATGCTGCCCAGCACGATCCGCTCGGCGTGCTCGGGGACGTGCGACAGCGCGAGATGGTGTTTGGTGCCCGCTACCAGGGTGGCGGCGTTCAGTGCGGCGCGGGCCGCGTCGGACGGAGGTGAGCCGTCCCATCCGATCACGGTGACCCGGTCGGCCATCGTCGTCTGCCTCCATGGCTGTGCGGATCGCTGCGGACCAGGTCATGGCACGGCGGCGTGGCGCGCTCCGGTCCCGGGGGGAGAACACTATCCGGGCCCGGGTGCCCGGGGACGAGGCGAGGGGGCACGTATCCGCCACGGGTCCCTCGGAGCCGGCGGGCGGGAGCGCTCAGCGCCAGTCGGCGTACGCGCTGAAGTCGGCGTGGGCGTCGTATCCGCCGTCGCCGGAAGCCTGGCCGGGACCCTCGTCCAGGTCCTCGGGCAGCATGCTCCACACCAGCAGGTCGGTACGGATCTCGGCCCAGCGGCCGTCCTCGGTCTGGCTGCGGACGATGCCCGCGTTGCGCAGCACCCCCTCGCTGACGCAGCCGATCTTCTGCGCGACCTGCTGGGAGGCGGTGTTGTCGGCCGCGGTGCGCAGTTCGAGCCGCTCGAAGCGCTGGTCGGTGAAGAGCCAGTGGCAGACGGCCTGCACCGATTCGCTGGCGTATCCCTCGCCGCGCGCCCAGGCGGCGGTGAGATAGCCCACCTCGCTGCCGCGGATCCGCCAGTCGGTGTTGTGCAGGTGGACGGTGCCGACCAGCCGCTGGGTGAGGAATTCGGTGACGGCCAGGACGATGCCGCGGCCGGACTCGCGCTCGGCGGGCGCGGTCCTGTGGACGAACGCGCGGGCGTCGTCCTCCGAATACGGCTGCGGTACGCCGGTCCACGCGATGATCAGCTCGTCGTTCATCATCTCCGCCAGGGCGGGGATGTCCGCCTCCTCGTACGCGCGCAGCACCAGCCGCTCCGTACTGATGGAGATGTCCGGAAAGGTGGGCGTCATTCGCTGCTCCGTAACCAGGGCATGTGTGGATTGCACAGCATGCAGCATCCCGCACGGCATGGGCCGGGCAGGGTCGCCGGGGCGGGAGTGTGGGGTGCGCGGCGGCGAACGCCCTTCCAGAGTAGGGCGAATGCCGGTCAGGGCGGGTATCCGTGAACGTCATCCGATCCTGCTACCGTCAGCCCGCGTGACAGTGCACCACGCAGCAGGAGTCGGCTATCAACGGGCAGCGGAGGTCTACGAGAGCTCCCGGCCCTCCTATCCGCTCGCCGCGCTCGCCGCGCTGGCGGACGCGTTGCCCCTGGAAGCGGGCCGTACCGTGGTCGATCTCGGCGCGGGCACCGGCAAGTTCACCCGTCTGCTGGCACTGACCGGGGCCGAGGTGCTCGCGGTGGAACCGGTCAGGGAAATGCGGGAGCGGCTCGCCGAGCTGCTGCCCGCGGTCGCGGTGAACGCGGGCACGGCGGAGACCACGGGACTGCCCGACGGCTGCGCGGACGCCGTGGTGGCGGCGCAGTCCTGGCACTGGTTCGAGGAGCCGGCCGCGCTGACCGAGGTGGAGCGGCTGCTGCGGCCGGGCGGCGCGCTGGCGCTGGTGTGGAACACCTTCGACACCGCGGAGCCGTGGATGCGCGACTTCCAGGACATCTACTTCCGGCTGGCGCCGCGCGATCTGCCCCGCCCGCCGCTGTCCTCCGGCCTCGGCGACGCGGGCTGGCGCAAGCCGTTCGAGTCGCGGCCCGGCTGGGGGGCGATCGAGGAGCGGCACTGGCCCAATCCGCACTCCACGACGGTCGCGGACATCGTCGACCGGATGATGTCGTCCAGCCATATCGCCGTCCTCGACGCGACCGCCCAGGGCCGGGTGCGCGCCGAGCTGGAGTCGGTGCTGGGGGCGCACCACGCGACCCGCAGCAGCGGTGCGATCGAGATGCCGTACGTGACGGACGTGTACTGGGTGCGGCACGGCTGAGGCCCCGCGCCCTCGAATTCGCCGGGGGGAGCGGGGCCCTGGGGCGGCGGTCAGGCGGCCGGGGCGCCGAAGGCCGGTATCACCGAGCCCTTGAAGGTCGTCTCGATGTACTGCTTCACCTCGGGCGAGTTGAGCAGTTCCGCGAGCTTCTTCACGCGCGGGTCGTTCTCATCGCCCTTCTTGACGGCCAGGAAGTTGGCGTACGGGTTCCCGTCCGCCTTCTCCAGCGCCAGCGCGTCCTTGGCCGGGCTGAGATCGGCCTGGATCGCGTAGTTGCCGTTGATCACGCCCGCGTCCACGTCGTCCAGGGAGCGCGGGAGCTGGGCGGCCTCCAGCTCCTTGAACTTCAGGTGCTTCGGGTTGGCCGTGACGTCGGCAGGGGTCGCGGTCTGGTCGGTGCCCGCCTTGAGGGTGATCAGGCCGTTGTCGGCGAGCAGCTTCAGCGCGCGTGCCTCATTGGTCGTGTCGTTCGGTACGGCGACGCTCGCGCCGTCCTTGAGCGCGCCGATCGACGTGATCTTGTGGGAGTAGAGGCCCAGCGGTTCCAGCTCGACGTTGACGACGGGCACGATGTGGGTGCCGTTCTTCTTGTTGAAGTCGTCCAGGTAGGGCTTGTGCTGGAAGAAGTTCGCGCCGACCTCGCCCTGTTCGGTGGCGGTGTTGGGCAGCACGTAGTCGGAGAACTCCTTGACCTGGAGGTCGAGTCCGGCCTTCTTCGCCAGGTGGTCCCTGACGTAGTCGAGGATCTGCGCGTGCGGGGTGGGGCTGGCCGCGACCACGAGCGGGCCGCTCGTGTCCTTGGCGCCCGCCGTGGAGTCGGAGCCGCAGGCGGTGAGGCCGAGCGAGAGCGCGGCGGCGGCGAGGACTGCGGCGGTGACGGTGGTGTTCTTTCGCACGAAAAGTGCCTCTTTCTGGTTGTTCCGGGTCGTGCTGGGTGGTACGGCGCCGCGACGCTGCGGTGCCAGCGGGAGGGAAGCGAGTCGGGACGAGAGCGTCAGGCGGTCAGGAGGCTGCCGACGTGCGCAGCAGCCGCAGCCGGGGGGCCGCGCCGGACCGGCCGCGGCGGGAGACGGTGCGGGCGGCGAAGTCCCCGGCGAGCTGGACGAGGGTGACCACGACGACCAGCACGGCGACGATCACCCACATGAAGCCGGTCTCGAAGCGCTGGTAGCCGTAGCGCAGCGCGAGGTCGCCGAGCCCGCCGCCGCCGACCACCCCGGCCATCGCGGAGTAGCCGATCAGCGCGATGACGGTGGTGGTGGCGCCGGCGATCAGTGACGCGAGCGACTCCGGCAGCAGCACCTTGCGGACCACCGTCCACGTACTGCCGCCCATCGCCTGGACGGCCTCCACCAGGCCGTGGTCCACCTCGCGGACCGCCGTCTCGACCAGCCGGGCGAAGAACGGGATCGCGCCGACGGCCAGCGGGACGACGGCCGCCTCCCAGCCGATGGTGGTGCCGACGATCGCCCGGGTGAAGGACATCAGGGCGATCATCAGGATCACGAACGGCAGTGACCTGCCGATGTTCACGACGACGCCGAGGACGCGGTTCACGGGCAGACAGCGCAGCAGGCCGCCCCGGTCGGTGAGCACCAGCAGGACACCGGTCGGCAGCCCGGCGGCCACCGATATGACCGTGGCCCAGGCGACCATGCGCAGCGTCTCGCCACCCGCCTGCGTGAGCAGCGGGTGCATCTCGGACCAGGTCACTTCGCCGTCTCCCGGCCCCTCGGCGCCACCGTGACCGGCTCGGCCGCGGCGACGACGGCGACGTCCAGGCCCTGCTCGCGCAGGTAGCCGATCGGCACCACGTTGTCCTCGAAGCGTCCCGGCAGCTCGATCCGCATCCGGCCGATCTGCCGTCCGTCGTAGGTCTCCATGGCCGCGCCGAGGATGGAGATGTCCACGTTGTACGTGCGCGCGAGCCGGGAGATCACCGGCCGGGTCGCGCTGTCGCCGTGGAAGGTGAGGTCGACCACCGTACGGTCGGGGCCCGACGCGTCACCGTCCACGGGGAACAGCTCGTCGGCCAGTTCGGAACCGGGGGTGGCCAGCAGTTCGGCCACGGTGCCTGACTCCACTACGCGTCCGCCTTTCATGAGTGCCGCCGAGTCGCAGACCTGCTTGACGACGTCCATCTCGTGGGTGATCAGCAGGACGGTCAGGCCGAGCTGCCGGTTGAGGTCGCGCAGCAGCCGCAGCACGGACCGGGTGGTCTCCGGGTCGAGCGCCGAGGTGGCCTCGTCGGAGAGCAGCACCTTGGGGTCGCCCGCCAGGGCGCGGGCGATGCCGACGCGCTGCTTCTGGCCGCCGGACAACTGCGCGGGGTAGGCGCGGGCCTTGTCGGACAGGCCGACCAGGTCGAGGAGTTCACCGGCCTTGCGGGCCCGCTGGCGGCCGGAGATCCCCAGGATCTCCAGCGGGAGTTCGACGTTGTCCTGCACGGTGCGCGAGGAGAGCAGATTGAAGTGCTGGAAGACCATGCCGATCCCGGCGCGGGCGGCGCGCAGGGCGGCGGGGGCGCGGTCGGAGCGTCCGGCCAGCGCGGTCAGGTCGCGGCCCGCCACCTCGACGGTGCCCGAGGTAGGGCGCTCCAGCAGGTTCACGCAGCGGATCAGGGTGCTCTTGCCCGCGCCGCTGCGGCCGACGACGCCGTAGACCTCGCCTTCGCGTACCCGCAGGTCCACCCCGTCCAGGGCGGTGACCTCACGGTCGCGCGAGCGGTAGACCTTTCTCAGGTCGGTGGTGGTGATCACAGGAGCGTCCATCGGGGTCGAGCGCGCGGCGGACGTACCACCGCGCACGGGGCGTTCTTCTCGGGACGCGGCACGCGGCGGCGCGGCGGAAAAGGGCGGCGGGCCTCAGAGGGTTTCGGCGGCGCCGTGGGCGCTGCGCCGGTGCGTGACGCGGGGCACTCGCTTCGGGGCGCGAGGCAGGGAGCTGGCTGGGCCCTCGGTCAGTCACACATTCGACACGCACAACGAACACCGGGCGTGATCGCCTCGGTCGCGCGGCAGCGGCTGTTCGTCGTGGTCATGCGTTCCAGTAAACCAGACGGGTGGCCGCGTTCCGAAATCCGGTCCGATTGTTCATTATGCGGACACACTCACCGAGGCCGTCCCGGTGGGCGGCCGGGCGGGCAGGGGTGGGAGATCCGGGCGTCACGCCCCGTAATAGAGTCGCCGCATGCTCGACGCGGTCCTCATCACGGTCTCGGTCACGGCGCTGCTGCTCGCGGCGTGGTGCGGTTTCGCCGCGTACCGTGACCAGCCGACGAACGACTGGCACTTCGTCGCGATGGCCGTGGTCACCGCGGGCGCGCTGGTGCAGCTCGTGATCGCGATCGTGCAGCTCGCCCGCGGCGAACGGCCGCAGCACGGGATGGCGGTCTTCCTCCCGTATCTGCTGGGCGCGGCCGTGACGATCCCGGCGGCGGCCTTCATGTCCCTTGCCGAGCGGACGCGTTGGGGTTCGGCGATCGTGGCGGCCGGCGGTGTGGTGCTGGCCGTGCTCGAACTGCGGCTCAACGAGATCTGGGGAGCCGGCCATGGCTGACGGCACACGCGCGACCCGCGCACAGGCACGGACGAAGACGCTGACGAAGGGCACGGACGGTATGAAGGACACGGGGGACGGCGCCGCGGCCGAGGCGGCCCAGGACGCGCCGGGGACGCGGATCGGCCAGGGTCCCGGCCGGCTGCTGCTCTCGCTCTACGCGGTCTTCACCGTCGCGGCGCTGTCCCGGTCGGTCGTGCAGATCGCGACCAAGTACCACGACGCGCCGCTGGCGTACGTCCTGTCGGGCGTCGCGGGCGTGGTCTACGCGGTGATCACCGTCGCGCTGTGGAAGGGCGGCGAGGCGGCCCGCAAGGTGGCGCTGGTGTGCTGCTCGGCCGAGCTGGCCGGCGTGATCGCGGTGGGCACCCTGACGGTCGTGGACTCCTCGGCCTTCCCCGACGCGACCGTCTGGTCCGACTTCGGGATCGGCTACCTCTTCCTGCCGCTGGCCCTCCCCGTGGCCGGTCTGCTGTGGCTGCGGCGTGCCGCCCGCGAGGCGGGGCGGCCACAGGAACAGCAGACCGGGTCCGGGGCCTGATCCGTACGCCGGGCGCCGTGGAACGCGGCTCAGGCGGTGGCCGCGTAGCCCGCCGTGGCGGCGGCCTTCTCCATGGTCACCAGGCTCAGCCGACGGCTGACCGGCTCCGCGACGCCCACCTGCTCGTAACCGAGCTTGCGGTACATCCGCAGATTGACCTGGCTGCGGTGGCCGGTGAAGAGCCGGTAGCGCTTGGCCTCCTCCTCGGCCGCCAGTCGCTCCTCGACGGCGTTGAGCAGCCGTCCGCCGAGGCCGTGTCGTTGAAGTCGCGGGTGGACGATC
This sequence comes from Streptomyces sp. CBMA29, assembly GCF_014596445.1. Classification (GTDB taxonomy): domain Bacteria; phylum Actinomycetota; class Actinomycetes; order Streptomycetales; family Streptomycetaceae; genus Actinacidiphila. The sequence continues at coordinate 8,171 of NZ_MECL01000121.1, forward strand.
AGTTTCCCGATCCGCGCGGTGCCGTCGTCGTCGACGACTCCGCGTACCGAGCCGACGACCTCGTCGCCCAGGCGCGCCACCAGGACGCACCCCCCGGCGAGTTCGGCACGCAGCTCGTCCAGGGTCTGGGTGAGAGGTTCGATGCTGTAGTCGCCGTACAGCTCCGCCTCGCTCTGGTAGCAGAGGTACTGGAGTTTGAGGATCTTCTCGGCGTCCGAGTGCTCCGCCGTAGAGATGGTCACGCTCATGCCCATGCGCGCAGGCCTCCCCTTCGAATCCGTCCGGGCAGTTTGAGGGTGAGGTATGCGCCCGGAACGAGTGCCTGAACGGAGTTGGTGCGGATATGCGCCGCCTCCGTGGCGCCGATGATCGCACAAACCCTTCGGTGGGGTACCGCCTGCGCCCCACCCAGTTCAGTCTCGTACGGGCGTGCCAAGGGTGCCCACTGCCGCCGACTGTTTACCGTGCATTACCCCGTCTCACCGGGGATCCAACCCTCGAATTCAGGATCGTCCGAAGACAGCCGAGACAGCGCGACCTCAGCGGTCCGATGCTGCCCTGTGAGATTCCCAACTCGCGGGAGATTTCCCGGTAAGTGGGGTCGGAACGGGACATCAGGGCCGTGACGACCTGCGGACAGCGGCCGGGCAGCCGCCGTACCGCGGCCTGGACCGTACGGTGTTGCTCCGCCGCCAGCACCAACTCCTCGACCCCTCGCACCCGCGCGGGCGGGCCCGCGGCGTCCGGGTCCTCGTACGGGCGCTCGCTGCGGATCCGGCGGGCGTGGGCGCGGGCCTCGGCGCGGACCGCGCGGCGCAC
>NZ_MECL01000122.1 GCF_014596445.1 Streptomyces sp. CBMA29
GCCTCGCCGTGCCGTCCGGCGCCGTGCCTGCTCCCGCACGCCTGCGCCCAGTAGTCGCGGGCGCCCAGTCCCGCGGGCGAGACGATGCCCAGACCTGTCACCACCACAGCGCCGGTCACGGCACCCTCCGCAGCAGCTCGGCCGCGCCGGGCACCCGCCCGGTGCGGCGGGCGGGCGGGGCCGGTCGGGCCCGCTCCACGATCGCCGTGCTGTCCATGGCCACGCCTTTCCACAGTGCCCGAGCGCGGACACCGCGCCCGGTGGCGCGGTGTCCGTCGATTCCGGCCGTTCAGGCGCCCGGTCGTCGGTGCCCGGGTCCGGTCAGACCTTGAACAGCTCCTTCTTCGCGTAACCGCGCTGCCAGATCAGCTTGTTGACGACCCGCAGCGGCGGCGGGAAGGACCCGAGGAACCGCTTCTGGTCGTCCGGCGTCGCGTCGTCGATGACCCAGGGGATGTAGACACTGACGCCGCTGATGCCGAGGTTCTTGGCGTTGGCGAGTCCGAAGGTCCGCCATTCGGCGGGCGACAGCACGTCCTGGATCAGCGGCAGCGCGGCCTCCTCCTCGTGCGTGAAGTGGCCGTCCATCACCTGGTAAAGGTCCTCGATCAGCGCGGCCAGGTCGCCCCCGCCGCCCTTGATCGCGGTGTCCACCGCCTCGATGCGCGGGCCCAGCTCGGCGTGCTCCTCTTCCATCTCCTTCATCAGCCGCTGATCGTCGGGACGGTCGGCGATCTTGGCCTCCACCTGCGGCCACAGCGCCCGGTCCTCGACCGAGTGGTGGTTGTGGAGCTGGTGATCGAAGTTGTCCCACCCCGCGCGCACCTGCGGCGCCGTCGCCTGACCGGCGGCCACCGCGGTCGCCAGCCGCCGCAGGTCGCGTCGGAACGCCTTGTGCGTCGCATACATGACGGTGAAATCGATGTCCACGTTCGGGTCTTTCGACTCGGCCACGACGGCCCACCACTTTCTTCGTGCGAATGTCGATATCGGCCCCCCGGGGATCGGGGTGACCGCTCGGAGCCTCGACGGTCCGGAGGCTCCCCTCAGGGCCCGGCGTCCGGGCCACCGCCAGACCGTGTCCGGCCCCGCGGACAAAGAGCTTCGGGCCACGGTCAATGTGACATCGTGGCACCGTGTGATCATTCCAGCACTCATGGAGATCGGTGGGGCGTGCCGGAATATCGCAGGTGAAAGAGACGCGCGTCACATTTCGCGGCGGGAGTGTCACGCTTTCGGGTCCGCGGTACCTCATAGGAGAAACGCATCACGGGAGGCTCACATCGTGTCCGACACTCCGGCTCAGCTCCCCTCGGCTGCTGGTGACCGCGCGACCGAGGTGTTCGTCGGCCATCGGGAACTTCTGTTCTCGGTGGTCTACAACCTGCTCGGCAGTGTCTCCGACACCGAGGACGTCCTCCAGGAGACCTGGCTGGCCTGGGCCCGCCGGGTCCGCCAGCCGGACGCCGAGGAGATCGACAACCCGCGCGCGTACCTGGTGCGGATCGCGGTCAACCAGGCGCTCGCCCGGCAGGCCACGATCAGCCGCCGCCGCGAGACGTACATCGGGCCCTGGCTGCCCGAGCCGCTGCTGACCCGTACGCCCGAGGCCCTCGACAGCCCGCAGGGCGCGCGGGCCGTGGACGCCGCGGAGTCCGCCCTGCGCACCGAGTCGGTGTCCATGGCGCTGCTCGTGGTGCTGGAGACGCTGACGCCGCTGGAGCGGGCGGTCTTCGTCCTGCACGAGGTGTTCGGTTACGCGCATACGGAGATCGCCGAGATCCTGGGCCGCAGCCCGTCCGCGATCCGGCAGCTCGCCCACCGGGCCCGCGAGCACGTGCAGGCCAGGCGGCCCCGCTACCAGGCCGATCCGCACCTCCAGCAGCAGGTCACCGAGCGCTTCGTGGCCGCCGCGCTCGGCGGTGACATCGCCGAGCTGATGAGCCTGCTCGCGCCGGACGTGACGATGTGGACCGACGGCGGCGGCAAGGTCCGCTCCGCGCTCCGGCCGGTCAACGGCCGCGACAAGGTCGCCCGCTTCCTCAACGGCTACGCCACCGGCCGGCTGCCCGAGTCGCTGGACATCCGCTACCAGCAGGTCAACGGCGACCCGTCCGCCGTCGTCTTCTCCGGCGACTCGCCGTACGCGGTCATGGTCATGGACCTCAACCCGAGCAACGACCAGATCACCGACATCTACCTGGTCACCAACCCCGACAAGCTCTCCCGGGTCCGGCTCGACGAGAGCGGTGAGCCGACGGGCGCGCCGCGGCTCGCGCCGGACGCGGTGCCCGAGCAGGATCCGGACCCCGCACCGGATCAGTACCCCGAGCAGGAGAACGCCCACCCGCAGCAGGCGGCCCGCCGCGGGGACACGCCCTAGACTCGGGGGCCGCCGTGGGGGCCGCCCTGCGGGCGGGCGGCGGTGATGCCGTGCCGCTCGCCGACCGCCTTGATCGTGTCCCAGTCGGGCCGCTCAGGGCGGATCAGCACCTCGCTCAGCTCCTCGAAGAACAGCTCGATGCCGCCGGGCGTCATCGTGCAGAGCATGAGCCCCGTGGTCTCACCCACGTTGAAGAAGGAGTGCCACACGCCGCGCGGGCCGTGCACCATCGTCCCGGCGGGCGCCTTGTGGATCTCGTCGCCGACCTTGACCTCGAATTCACCCTCGAGGACGTAGAAGGACTCGTCGGTGTCGTGGTGCACATGCCACACCGAGCCCTCCCCCGCGGGCATCCGCACCTCGTAGAACGAGGAACGGCCGCTGGTGTCCGAGCCGCGCAGCAGGAAGCGGGTCTCCTCGCCTCCGCCGTAGGTGATCGGTACGACGTCCTCCAGTCGGACGACCTTGCCGGAATCCACGCCCACCACATCCTCCACCGGTCGAAATTCGGGAATTCGCAGAAACGTCGGAGCTGGGGCGGTCAGCCGTCGATGATGGGGTGCACGCCGCGCAGCTCCTCCTCCAGCGCGCCGAGCCAGCCGCGGAAGAAGACCAGCGGCTCCTGGTGCTGCCGGGGCACGCCCAGCTCGACCACGCGGCCGAGGAAGATCGTGTGGTCGCCGCCGTCGAACTCCTCGACCAGTTGGCAGGACAGGAACGCCAACGCCTCGCTCAGCACCGGAACGCCCGTCACCGACGGGTGGTTGGCCACGTCGTGGATCTCCGCGGTGCCCTTGCCCGCGAAGGCGCGGGCCACGCTCTCCTGCTGCCCCTGGAGGAAGTTGACGACGAATTTCCCCGACTCCTGGACCACGGACCGCAGTCGGGACTCGTTGTGCAGGCAGAACAGCACCAGCGGCGGATCGAGGGAGACCGAGGTGAACGAGTTCACCGTGGTGCCCTCGGCGTTGCCGTCCTCGCCGCTGGTGATCACCGTCACGCCGGTGACGAACATCCCGCACACCGTCCGCAGCGACCGGCCGTCCACCGGATGCGCCTGATGCAGTGACATCAGTCTGCTCAACGGGGCCGGTTCGCCCACCCGTTCACCGGGCGGTACCACCGTATTTCCGGCGACGGTCCCGGCCGCCACCGCGTTCGACGACATCGCACCTGCCATCGTCCACACCTCCCACACCACAGAGCCCGACAACGCGATTCAGGGTCCGCACCCGGACGTCAGGGGACGGTCATGATGGTCGTTCCGAGAGATTCGGAAAGATTTCGGAGAGATTCCTAGAGATTCCTAGAGATTCTGAGAGAAAGGACCGCGCCGGGGGCTTTCGCCGACACCGCACCGGATCCTGACTACCAGGTTCTTCGGTCCGCCGGTCCGTCACAAGATCCCCGGTTTCAGGTCTCGGTCAGGAACCACAGATGCACCGCCCGACCTTCCAGAAAGGGCCAGGCGCGGGTCACAGGAGTGTCAGATCCGGCGGTCGGCGGGCGAGAGCCGTCCGAGGGCGGCCGGCAACTGACGGTTGTCCGGAGGCGGTTGTCCGTCAGACCGCACGGCCGAGCGCGGTGAGCATCTGCCGGCCGCCGGGGCCGAGCGGGAAGCAGTTGGTCCTGGCGAGCCCGGCGCGCAGCGCGAGGCTGCCGCCGAAGGACGCGAGGTCGGCGTCGGGCGCGGTCACGACCAGCGCCACGCCGAACCGGCCGCCGACGGCGACGACGCGCTCGGCGAGCCGCGTGGCCTCCAGGTCGTCGGCGAAGACGAGTCGGCAGTCCTCGACGGCGAGGACGATGCCCTGCCAGGTGTCGGTGGGGTCGGGGACCGGGCCGTGGTGGCGGGCGCGGTCGGCGATCACCGCCACCGCGTCGCGCAGCAGGTCCACGGTCTGTTCGCGGGTGGCGGCGGTACGGGCGGCGGCCTCGGCGATCGGCGCCGGGGTGTCGTGCCGGCCGCCGGGGTCGGCCAGCCACAGCGTGAACTCCTCGCGGCACGCGGCCTCGTAGAGCACCAGCAGCAGGAAGTTGCTCTTCCCGCTGCCGGGCGCGCCGCAGATCAGACCGCTCTCCATGCCGGTGCCGGGGGTGTTGAGCTGCCAGTAGGCGGGCTCGCCGGTCGCTCCGACGCCGACGCGGTGCCGTCCGGTGGTCTCGTCGTAGGTCGGGCCGGGATAGCGCGGTCCGCGCTGCTGGGGCACGGTGTCGCGGGCGGCCCTGGTCTCGGCCTCGCTGAGCGCGGACTCCAGAACGCGGCGGGCGCGGTCGGCGACCTCGGGGTCCACGGCTCCGGTCGCCACGGCGGTGTCGTGCTCGGCGACGGCGAGCAGGCGGCGCCTGGCCCGGTCGTCACCCGCGGCTCCCGCGTCGACCACCAGTCGGGCGGCGCGCTCGCACAGGTCGGCGGCCCTGGCGTAGGCGCGGGCATCCTCCGGCCGTTCGAGCCGCATGTCGACCGCGGTGCGGTAGCAGGTCCTCGCGGTCGTCTGGAGGCGGCCGAGGTCGGCTCCGAGGGCGATCAGGACGAACTGGGCGTGGACGATCTGGACGGCTTCCGCGTGCGAGAGCATCCTGGGCCCCGTCTCCGTCCCGACCGTCTCCCCCGAGCCGCCGTCGGCCTCGCGTAACAGGCAGTCGGTGCCGTGCGTCCACGCGTGGACGACGTCTTCCACGGCCTGCGACCGGTCCTCTGCGAACGACACGGCAATTCCCCTTCGCGTCACTGGTGTTGCGCCTGTGCCCTACGGTACGGGGCGGTAGCGTCACCCAACAGCGCGCCAGGGGGTCAGTAACCGGTCAATGCCGTGCCGCCGTCGACGGTGCCGATGGCGATGTGCGGCTGCGCCGCGGGCCGCAGCCACGCGAGGATCCGGCTCATCGCGTCGGCGGGTACGGAGACGCAACCGGCCGTCGCGCCGCTGCCGTTGACGTGCAGGAAGATCCCGGCGCCACGGCCCTTGACCGGCTTGGCGTAGTTGAAGTCGATCAGGACCGCGTGCGCGTACTGCCCGGGGTAGTCGGCCAGGCGCTCGGACTCGGTGCCCCGGCAGTCCTTCGGCAGCGGGTCGACCCAGTGGTTGTAGGAGGTGGACTGGGTGTCCTCGCACCACCAGGCGGTCGGGGTCACCGCGCTGTACGGCAGGGTGGTGCCCGCGGGCGCGGCGGCGTTGCCGAAGGCGAGCGGCAGCCCGTAGAGGCCGGTGGGCGTGGTGCTGGTGTTCTGGGTGCGGGTCGCGCCGTCGGCCAGGCCGTGGGCGCCGAAGCGGGCGGCGACGGTGCCTACGGCCTTCCAGCCGCCGCTCTGCTTCTCCCACCAGGTGAGGGTGCCGCTGGTGGAGCCGAGGGTGGGGGCGCTCGCGGTGATGAGCTGGGTGCCGCCGCCGGTGTCCTGCATGATCTGCGGGAGGTTCGCCACGGGCCGGGGCTGCGCCGTGCCCGAGCCGGGACCGGGACCGGCGCCGGTGCCGCCAACCGCGAGGGTGGTGGCGAGGGCTGCGGCGGTGACCAGGGTGGTCGGGGTCAGTGTGCGCACGGGGTCTCCTCGGTGCGGTGGTGGCGGATGAGCGCCAGCCGGGTGTGTGCGGGGTGGGGATGGGCAGCAGCTAAGCATGACCGTTGTGGTAATCGGCCGTATGGAGAGCATTGTCAGCTCCGCGACCACGGTCCTTCGCGAGGAGGGTTTCGACGCGCGTGGCGTCACCGGCGCGCGCGACGCCGTCTCGCTGATCGGCGCGGGCGGCGTGACGGCGCTGGTGATCGGCGGCGGTGTGGGCCCGCTGACCCGCCGCCGTCTGCGAAAGGCTGCCGCCGCGCACGCGGTGACGGTGATTCGGGGCGGCCTGCGCGGCCAGGACGTGCGCGGTTACGTACGGCAGCAGATCGTGCCTCAACTGCGGGCCGTTGGTTCCTGACGCCCCGAAACGGGCCCGCGACCGGTCCGTGACCGTCAGCCGGTCGCCGTGGGAGCCCCGGCCGGGGCGGCCTCGGGGATGTCCGGCGTCAGGTCGATCACCCAGTCGTGGCACCTGATCGGGTGGCCCTTGGGGTACTCGAAGTCGACCTCGCCCAGCAGTGTGAAGCCGGCCTTGCGGCAGACGGCGTTCGACGCCGGGTGGCCGACCTTGGGGAAGGCGTGCAGGCGGCGGTGAGCGCCCGCGGCCCTGGCCGCCTCGGTCACCGCGCGGGCGGCGGTCGCCGCCAGGCCCCGGCCCTGGAACTCCGGGAGGATCGCCCAGCCGGTCTCGTAGACCTTCCCGCCCCGCCACGTCTGTTCCCAGTAGCCGATGGAACCGGCGACCTCGCCGTCCGGGACGAGCACGACGCGGTACATCCGGCCGCCGGTCCGCACGATGTCCTGGTAGCGCTGGTGCCGGGAGAGCAGTTGCTCCTCGGTCTCCGGTCCGCCGAGGTGCTCGGTCATCTCGGGTGCGTTCGTCCTGCGGAGCAGCCACAGGTCGTCCGCCGACCAGGGCTCGATGCGAATCCGCGGCTCATGTGCGTCGTTCATGTCCGCACCGTACGACGGGGGTCCGACAGTCGGACCCGGGGCAGGCGGAGCCGGACATGAAGGAGCCCCGGCCGGGACGGGGGGACCAGGCCGGGGCAGCAAAGGGTGAAGAACGTGTGCGAACGTCTTCACATTATTAGTTTAACACTCAATGAGCGAAGTCAAAGCCACTCGGCGCGGACGGGGACCGCACCGGGCCCTCGGGGGCCGAGGCGACCGCGGGAGCGGACACGGGAGCGTGCAGCGGGGCGGCCGGTGCGCGGGAGCCGCCGAGCAGATCGCAGAATTTCCGGGCGTCCGCGGGCAGGTCACGGCGCCAGGCCATGGCCACGACCGGGGCGAGCAGTACGAGGGCCGCGCGCAGCGAGCTGGTGACCGACAGCCGCACCAGCGTGCCGTCGGCGTGCGCGGCGAGCTCGAAGCCGTACACGGGCACCTGGGTGCCCAGCGGGCACCACATGCGCTGGCCGCGGAAGACTATCCGGCGGCCCGGTTCGAAGGCGGCGCACACCAGCCGGTGCGGTCTGCGCCGTCCGGGATAGCGGTAGCGGTACTCCGCGTCCACGCCCGGCGGGACGGGCGCCGAGTCGACGAAGGCCACCCCCGAGCTCCACAGGGCGAGATTGCGGGCGTCGGCGAGGAAGTCGAAGACCTCCGTGGTCGGCCTCGACACGAACACGTTCGTGGACACGCTCGGCATCACAAACCTCCCCGGTAGCGGCGTGGGCGGCGAGCCGTCGCGGGTACGCCGACCACACCCGTGGGGTGCGCGGCTCCGGCGCGGTACCGCCGCCTGTTTCACTCCTCTCGCACAGCGTGCCCCGCAAAGGTGCACATGTCGTGGCAATGCGCCCATTGGAGTGAGAACGCTGTGTGCCGGGGGATGAAACCGCAGGCCGGAGGCCGATAGCCTGGCGCGCGTGGAAGAGCAGAAGCTGCCGGCGCACTTCGAGCGCGGCACGGACGGACCGAAGGTCATCCTCGCCGGACTGGACGGCTCCGACACGTCCTGGCGGGCCGCCGCGTACGCGGCGGGGCTCGCGCGCCGGCAGCACGCGCTGCTCACCCTGGTCTACGTGCAGCCGTACATGCCGACCGGCGCCGCCCTCGGAGTCCCGGTGTCGGAGGTCGACACCGGGATCGCCGAGCAGCTCATGGCGGAGATCCGCGACTCCGTCGAGCGGTTGCAGGGGACGTTCACCGTGCGGTGGGAGTTCCACACCTTCCGCGGCGACCCCTACAACGGCCTGACCACGGCCGCGGAACAGCTCACCGCGGACGCGGTCGTGGTGGGCGCCTCGGAGCGCGCCGGGCACCGGTTCGTCGGCTCGGTCGCCGTCCGGCTCGTGAAAGCCGGACGGTGGCCGGTCACTGTCGTGCCGTAGCCGCGACGGTCGAGGGCGCGGGCGCGCCGGCGTTCGAGGTCGATACCGGCGCGGCGGGGGCGTACTTGTAGCCGACCCGGCGCACCGTCACGATGCTGGCGCGGTGCTCCGCGCCGAGCTTGCGACGCAGCCGGGCGACGTGGACGTCGACCGTGCGGCCGTCGCCGACATGTCCGTATCCCCAGACCGTGGTCACGAGTTGGTCGCGCGAGTGCACCCGGTGCGGGTGCGCGACGAGGTGCGCGAGCAGCTCGAACTCCAGGTAGGTCAGGTCGAGTTGGCGGCCGTCGACCGCGGCGGTGCGACGCTCGTCGTCGATGCTGATCGGCACCTGGGACAGCGGGTCGGAGGTCTCCGCCCGGCCGGTGCGGAAGTCGGGGGCCGGGGCGGGGACGGCGGCCGGGACCTGCTCGGCCGGGACGAGCACCAGGTAGCCGACCATCGGGGCCCCGCCGGGGACGGCGGGCAGCACATGCCCCGGCGCGGGCAGCCAGGTGGCGCCGGGCGGCAGGAAGTCCGGTGCGGGCGGCACCTCGTCGGGGCGTACGGCGCGCAGTCGCTGCCGGTTGGCGGCCGGAGCGCCGCCGGAGGAGGGCGCGCCGCCCGGCCGGGCGGGCAGGGTGGGAAGGGAGTGGACGTTCGGCAGATTCGACATGATTCGGCTCTTTCGCGCGATGGGGTCGTCAGGACGCCGTATTGCGCGGGGACCGGTGGCTGCGGGCAGCGGCTCGGAGGCCGGTGCGGCGGGGTCAGCTCAGGACGCGGGTCCGCGCGGGGGTCGCGCGGCAACACCAGCGGTCGAAGTGGTGCTCCTGCCGGGACGGCCAGAAGGGTTCGAGGTCGTCGCGACCTGTCCCGGAGTCAGTAGTGCTGGCCATGTGTCCCATTGAACCAGACGACATGCGCGTGCGGTGAGCGCCCGGACACACTGGTGCCGCTTTGCCCGCATTCGGGCCACTGACCTGGGCGGGCGCTTTGGGTCGGCGCGCGGGCCGACCCGGAGCGCGGACGGCGCCGGGCGCGGGTCTACCCTGGGCAGCCGGACCATAAGGAGTACCCCCATGCATACCCACATGGATCTCGGCGCGTTCCACGACGTCACGACGTTCGCGATGTCGAATTCGCCCGGCCCCGGTCCGGTGATGCGCAGCGTCATCGTCGTCTCGGTGGTCGGCGTGGTGTTCCTCGCCTGGTTCCTGCTGCGCGGTTACCGCAACGACGGAGACTAGGCACGCGGGGCCGCACCGGGCGGCGCCGGGCGTCTCGCGCGCAGGCCGTACGCGACCTCGTAGGCGTACAGCCAGGTCAGCGGCCCGACGGCGCCGTCCGCCGAGCCGAGCGCGGCGACGTAGTGCCGCTGGAGGGCCTTGACCTTGGTCAGGTCGAGCGCGGTGGCCGCCGGGACATGCGTCAGGGGCGGACACCCCCGGCGTCCGCCCCTGAGTCCTGCGGCGTCGCGCCGCCTCAGCGCAGCGGCATCCCGGACAGGGTGCGGGCGATGACCAGCCGCTGGATCTCGCTGGTGCCCTCGAAGATCGTGTAGATGGCGCTGTCGCGGTGCATCCGCTCCACCGGGTACTCGCGGGTGTAGCCGTTGCCGCCGAGGATCTGGATGGCCTGGGCGGTGACCTTCTTGGCGGTCTCGCTGGCGAAGAGCTTAGACATCGAGCCCTCGGCGGAGGTGAAGGGCTTGCCCGCCGTCGCCATCCAGGAGGCGCGCCAGACCAGGAGGCGGGCGGCGTCGATCTGGGTGCGCATGTCGGCGAGCTGGAAGGCGACACCCTGGTTGTCGATGATCGGGCGGCCGAACTGCTCGCGGCCGGTGGCGTATTCGAGGGCGTATTCGTACGCGGCGCGCGCCGTGCCGACGGCCATGGCGCCGACCGCGGGACGGGATGCCTCGAAGGTGGCCATCGCCGCGTTCTTCACGCGCTCACCGCTGTCGCCGCTCTTGGCGCGCTCGCGGGCCCGTGCCAGCCGCTCGTCCAGCTTCTCCTTGCCGCCGAGCAGGCAGTCGCCGGGAATCCGTACGTCCTCCAGGACGACCTCGGCGGTGTGCGAGGCGCGGATGCCGTGCTTCTTGAACTTCTGGCCCTGGGAGAGGCCGGGAGTGCCGGGCGGCACGATGAAGGAGGCGTGGCCCTTGGTGCCCAACTCCGGGTCGACCACGGCGACCACGACGTGGACGTTGGCTATGCCGCCGTTGGTGGCCCAGGTCTTGGTGCCGTTGAGCACCCACTCGCCGGTGGCCTCGTCGCATACGGCGCGGGTGCGCATCGCGGAGACGTCGGAGCCCGCGTCGGGCTCGGAGGAGCAGAAGGCGGCGAGCTTGACGTCGTCGGCGTCGCCGTACATCTGCGGGACCCAGGTGCCGATCTGCTCCTCGGTGCCGTTGGCGAGGACGCCGACGGCGGCGAGTCCGGTGCCGACGATGGACAGGGCGATGCCGGCGTCACCCCAGAACAGCTCTTCCATGGTGAGCGGGATGCCCAGGCCCGTGGGGTCGAAGAACTGCTGGGCGTAGAAGTCCAGCGAGTACAGTCCGATCTTGGCGGCCTCCTGGATGATGGGCCACGGGGTCTCCTCGCGCTCGTCCCATTCGGCGGCGGCCGGGCGCATCACGTCGGCGGCGAAGCCGTGGATCCAGTCGCGCACGGACTGCTGGTCGTCATTGAGTTCGAGCGTGAAGTCGCCCATCTTCCCCTCCACGTGCCGGTTACTAGCGGTAACAGCAGTCTGTTACCGACTGGTAGACCATGTCAACTCATTCCCGCCGCGCGCGGCGGGCGGCTGGCGGGGTGTTACGTTGCGCTGACCACCAGCAATCGAACAATCGGGGAGGCGCGGGTGGACACCGGCCAGCGGCAGGACCAGCGGACGGCCACGGAGCGGCGCCGGGCGGAGCTGCTCGAAGCGGCCGACCGCGTCGTCCTGCGGGACGGGCCCGAGGCGTCCATGAACGCCATCGCCGCCGAGGCGGGCATCACCAAGCCGATCCTCTACCGGCACTTCGGCGACAAGAGCGGCCTGTACCGGGCGCTGGCCAAGCGGCACACCGACGCGCTGCTGGCCACCCTGCGGGCCGCGCTGGACTCCCCCGGCGACCGCAGGGACCGCGTCGAGGCCACCTTGCACGCGTATCTGTCCGCCATCGAGGCCCACCCGCAGGTCTACCGCTTCCTGATGCACCCGGCCGAGGCGCCCGCCGACGGCGACAAGGGCCTGGACGCCGGACGGCACTCCGTACCGCTGCTGCGCCGCATGGGCGAGGACCTGGCCGAGGTGATCGCAGAACGCCTCGACCTCGGCCCCGACTCGGAGCAGCTCGCCCGTGCCTGGGGACACGGCATCGTCGGCATGATGTACGCGGCGGGCGACTGGTGGCTCGGCGAGCGGCCGTTCTCCCGCGACCTGCTGGTCAGGCACCTGGCCGACCTGCTGTGGGGCCGCCTCGCGGCGGCCGGCGACCGGGCGGGCAGCCCGGGGCTGTGACGCGGTCGACGGGTCAGGAACCGCGGGCGGGCCGCACCCGTCCCCACAGACAGCGCCGGTGGCGCGGATGCCCCCGGCGCGCGTGGAGTTCGGCGCACGGCCCGACCGGGGCGGCGCGGTGCGGTCCGGGGGCCCGGAGTCGATAGGCTGAGCCGGGACCGAACCTTGTCGGCCGCCCAAGTGGCGCTCGGAGGCGTACAACCAGCCGCCACAGGGCAGCGGGGCCGGTCGCAGTCGAGGAGGAAGAGAGACGATGGCAGGCAACTCGGAGCCGCTGTCGCCGCGGGCGAAACTGGCCGTGACGGCGGGCAAGGTGGCGGCGGGCGTGTCGCGTGCGGCAGGCCGTGGCAGCGGCTCGGTGATCGGCGGCAAGGTGGCGCTGAGATTCGACCCCGACCTGCTGGCCAGGCTCGCCCGGCACCTCGACGTGATCCTGGTGTCGGCGACCAACGGCAAGACCACCACCACCCGGCTGCTGGCCGAGGCGCTGCGCGCGGGCGGCCCCGTCGTCTCCAACGCGCTCGGCGCGAACATGCCCGCGGGGATCACCTCCGCGCTTGCGGGCGGCTCCGAGGCGCGTTTCGGCGTGATCGAGGTCGACGAGAAGTACCTCGCGGGCGTCGCCCGCGACGTCGCCCCCAAGGCCATCGCGCTGCTCAACCTCTCCCGCGACCAGCTCGACCGCGCGGCCGAGACCCGCATGCTGGCCGAGAAGTGGCGCGAGGGACTGGCCGGGGTCGAGGCGATCATCATCGCCAACGCCGACGACCCGCTCATCACCTGGGCCGCCTCCTCCAGCCCGACCGTGGTGTGGGTCGCGGCGGGCCAGGAGTGGAAGGACGACGCCTGGTCGTGCCCGTCCTGCGGCGGCGTCCTGCAACGCCCGTCGGAGGACTGGTTCTGCGCCGAGTGCGGCTTCCGCCGCCCCACCCCGACCTGGGCGCTGTCCGGCGACCACGTGATCGACCCGCACGGCTCCGCCTGGCCGATCCACCTCCAGCTCCCGGGCCGCGCCAACAAGTCGAACGCGGCGGTCTCGGCCGCCGCCGCCGCCGCCTTCGGCATCGACCCCAAGGTCGCGCTGGAGCGGATGTACGCGGTGCAGGCGGTCGCGGGCCGCTACGACGTGGTGAGCTTCCAGCAGCGCGAGCTGCGGCTGCTGCTGGCGAAGAACCCGGCCGGCTGGCTGGAGACGTTCTCGCTGATCGACGGCCCGCCCACGCCGGTGATCCTGTCGGTCAACGCGCGCGGCGCCGACGGCACCGACACCTCCTGGCTGTGGGACGTGGACTACACCCGGCTGGCCGGACACCCGATCATGGTGATCGGCGACCGCAAGCTGGACCTCGCGGTCCGCCTCGAAGTCGCCGGGCTCCAGTTCCGGGTCTGCGCCAGCCTCGACGAGGCGGTGCGCTCCGCGCCGCCCGGCCGGATCGAGGCCATCGCCAACTACACCGCCTTCCAGGACCTGCGCCGCCGGGTCGGCAACTGACCGCGACCACGTCGCGTGGACGCCGCATGACCGCGACCACGTCGCGCCATACCGCGTCGCATCGCGTCACGTTGCTGACGACGGACAAGGAGAAGCACGCATGAGTGAGTCCAGCCTCCGCCTGGTGTGGGTCTACCCCGACCTGCTGAGCACCTACGGCGACCAGGGCAACGCGCTGGTGGTGGAGCGCCGCGCCCAGCAGCGCCGGGTGCCGGTCACTCGGGTCGACGTCCGCTCCGACCAGCCGGTGCCGACGTCCGGGGACATCTATCTGATCGGCGGCGGCGAGGACCGCCCGCAGCGGCTGGCCGCGGAGCGGCTGCGCCGCGACGGCGGGCTGAACCGCGCGGTCGCCAACGGCGCGATCGTCTTCTCGGTCTGCGCGGGCTACCAGATCCTCGGCCACGAGTTCGTCAACGACCTCGGCCGCCCCGAGCCGGGCCTCGGCCTGCTCGACGTGGTGAGCGTGCGCGGCGAGGGCGAGCGGTGCGTCGGTGACGTCCTGGCCGACATCGACCCGCACCTCAATCTGCCGCCGCTGACCGGCTTCGAGAACCACCAGGGCGTCACCCATGTCGGCCCGCAGGCCAGGCCGCTGGCCCGGCTGCGGATGGGCAAGGGCAACGGCACCGGGGACGGCACCGAGGGCGCCTTCAACGACACGGTCTTCGGCACGTACATGCACGGTCCGGTGATGGCCCGCAATCCACAGATCGCCGATCTGCTGATCAAGCTCGCGCTCGACGTCAACGCGCTGCCGCCGGTCGACGACCAGTGGTTCGAGGCGCTGCGGGCCGAGCGGATCGCGGCGGCAGTACAGCCCGCGTGACACCGGTCCGGCCCGCCTGACCCGTACCGCGCCCGTGTCCTCCCAGGAGGGCGCGGGCGTCGTGTATCGCCGGGGGTCCGACGCGGGTCCGTCACGCTGCGCAGGCGTTCCCCGGAGTTCGAGTAATCGTCAGGTGTCCGCAGTTCGGTCGCCGTGGAGGCGTGACAGCCGCTCTCGGTAAGCTGGCCGCGATCCATCCGGACGACGGGGTCCGGCCGTCCGGTCGAGTTGCGGGAGTAACGAGAGCAATGCGTATTGGTGTGCTGACCAGCGGTGGCGACTGCCCCGGGCTGAACGCCGTCATCCGGTCCGTGGTGCACCGCGCCGTGGTGGACCACAGTGACGAGGTCATCGGCTTCCACGACGGGTGGAAGGGCCTGCTCGAGTGCGACTACCGCAAGCTGGACCTCGATGCCGTGAGCGGCATCCTCGCGCGCGGCGGCACGATCCTCGGCTCCTCGCGGGTCCAGCCCGCCCACCTGCGCGGCGGGGTCGAGCAGGCCAGGGGCCACGTGGCCGACCTGGGCCTGGACGCGATCATCCCGATCGGCGGTGAGGGCACCCTCAAAGCGGCCCGGCTGCTGTCGGACGCGGGCCTGCCCATCGTCGGTGTGCCCAAGACCATCGACAACGACATCGCGTCCACGGACGTGACCTTCGGCTTCGACACCGCCGTGATGGTGGCCACCGAGGCCCTGGACCGGCTCAAGACCACCGCCGAGTCGCACCAGCGGGTGCTGATCGTGGAGGTCATGGGGCGGCACACCGGGTGGATCGCGCTGCACTCCGGGATGGCGGCGGGCGCGCACGCGATCCTGGTGCCGGAGCGGCCGTTCGACGTGTCGGAGCTGGCGCGGGTCGTCGGCCAGCGCTTCGAGGCGGGCAAGAAGTTCGCGATCGTGGTGGTCTCCGAGGGCGCCAAGCCGCGCGAGGGCACGATGGACTTCACGTCGGGCGCGACCGACATCTACGGCCACGAGCGGTTCAGCGGCGTCGCCAACCAGCTCTCGGTCGAGCTGGAGGAGCGGCTGGGCAAGGAGGCCAGGCCGGTCATCCTCGGGCACGTCCAGCGCGGCGGCACGCCCACCGCGTACGACCGCGTCCTCGCCACCCGCTTCGGCTGGCACGCCGTGGAGGCCGTCCACAAGGGCCGGTTCGGCATGATGACGGCGCTGCGCGGCACCGACATCACGCTGGTCCCGCTCGGGGAGGCCGTCGAGCACCTGAAGACGGTGCCCGCCGAGCGGTACGTCGAGGCCGAGTGCGTGCTGTGACGTACGTGTCCTGACGCCTCATGACGTGCTCCGACCACGTGTGTCGGCGCTCCCCGCCCCCGGCCGAATCGGCGTCCGGGGGCGGTTCTACTCTGGAGCGGGCACAAGGGTCGAATCGGAGCACGGGCCGGACCGGCAGCACACGGCCCGGCGCGACAGGAGAGTGACGGATGGACCACGGCGGACACGGCATGCACATGGACTTGCCGCCGTTCACCCTCGGCCGGGGGCTGTCGTTCAGCGGCGGCGATCCGTTCTTCCTCATCGGCTGCCTGGTGGCGCTGGTCCTCTACGGCTGGGGCGTGCTGCGGCTGCGGCGGCGCGGCGACTCGTGGTCGCCCGGCCGTACCGTGGCGTTCGTCACAGGGGTGCTGACGGTCGCTCTGGTGATGTGCACCGGGCTCAACGACTACGGCATGGTCATGTTCAGCGTGCACATGGTGCAGCACATGGTGCTGAGCATGCTCTCGCCGATCCTGATCCTGCTGGGCGCGCCGGTGACGCTGACGCTGCGAGCGCTGCCCGCCGCCGAGCGCGGCCGCACCGGACCGCGCGAGCTGCTGGTGAAGCTGCTGCACAGCCGGTATCTGCGGATCATCACGCACCCGGCCTTCACGCTCCCGCTGTTCATCGCGAGCCTGTACGGGCTGTACTTCTCGCCGATCTTCGACAGCCTGATGCAGACCAGGACCGGGCACATCGCGATGATGGTGCACTTCCTGCTGGTGGGCCTGCTGTTCTTCTGGCCGATCATGGGCGTCGACCCGGGGCCGCACCGGCCCGGCTATGTGATGCGGATGCTGGAGCTGTTCGCGGGGATGCCCTTCCACGCCTTCTTCGGCATCGCGGTCATGATGGCCAGCGAGCCGATGCTGACCACCTTCGAGCACCCGCCCGCGTCGCTGGGCATCGACGCGCTCGGCGACCAGACGGCTGCGGGCGGTATCGCCTGGGCGTTCAGCGAGATCCCGTCGGTCGTCGTGCTGGTGGCCCTGCTCTTCCAGTGGTACACCTCCGAGCAGCGGCAGGCACGGCGCGGCGACCGGGCCGCGGACCGCGACGGTGACGCGGAACTCGTCGCGTACAACGCGTATTTGGCATCGTTGGAGGCGCGCGGTCGCGGCTGACGGAGGGGGCCCGGGATGGGCGAACAGGTACGGATCTCGGGGGCGGCGCTGGAACTGCCCGGCGGGGTCACGGTCCGCTTCATGCGGACGCTGCGGCTGCCCGAGAAGGGCACGCACCCGCTGCCGCCCGGCCTGGGCTCCTTCCCGCTGCGCCGCGTGGGCGACTTCGCCGGGCGGACTCCGGAGCGGTGGCGCGCGCACGGCGGGGTGCTGCTGCCGGTCTACCAGCGCGAGGCGATGTGGCTCAGCTTCTCCTCGGCCGCGCCCGCCGCCCTCCAGGTCGGTGTCGGCAAGGTGTGCGCCGTGTCGGGCCGGCCGTGGAGCGACCGCCTGTCGCGCGATCCGCAGAATTACGTGGTGCTGCCCCGGCAGCCGTGGCTGGACGGCATCAACTCGGGCCCCGGCACGATCCGGCAGTTCGTCGCCGTGCCCCTGGGGCTCGGCGCGACCGTGGAGGGGCAGGTCTCCGGCGAGGAGGTCTGGGGCGGGGTGCAGCTCCAGGTGTTCGAGTTGCGCGAGGAGCCGCTGGCGCGCTGGCGCGCCGAGCAGAGCCGCAGGACGGTGACGACGAACGGGCCGTGGGGTGTGTCGGCGCAGGCGGCCGGGGGGTACGGCGGCCCGGCGCTCCCGGCGATGGCTCCTGGCGCGGGTCCCGTGCCGCCGCCCGCGCCGATGGCGGCCAGGTCGGCGCCCGCGATGGGGCTCGGCGCGGGCGGCCGGATGCGCCAGGAGGTGTACCGCGACGAGCGGCCCGCGCAGGACTGGCGGAAGAAGCCGTCCGGCCGGGTCTTCGTCCATCTGGCGACCGCCCCGCAGTGGCGGGATCTCACCGGCGAACCGGCGCCCGCGTCCCCGGTGGACCGGGCGGCGTACAACGCGGCGGGGCTGCCGTGGTTCGACTACTACGACGCGGAGGGCGAGGATCTGGCCGCAGCCGAGCCGCTGGCCGGGGTCGAACCGGTCGGTGACTGGCTGGGCGACGACGAGCAGCCGTGGACCGCGCCGAAGCCGGAGCAGATCAGGCACCTGGGCGACGATCCGGGCCGGGTGACCGACGGGGAGTGGTGAGCGGCCCGGTGAGCGGCCCGGTGCGCGGCGGGCCGTGCGGCGTGGTGGCGCGCGGGGTGCCCGTGGGGTCACCATGAAGGCAGGGCCGCGATACGGCTTC
This sequence comes from Streptomyces sp. CBMA29, assembly GCF_014596445.1. Classification (GTDB taxonomy): domain Bacteria; phylum Actinomycetota; class Actinomycetes; order Streptomycetales; family Streptomycetaceae; genus Actinacidiphila. The sequence continues at coordinate 17,667 of NZ_MECL01000122.1, forward strand.
CGCCTCGTCGGCGGGTGCGCGCACGCGCCTGCGGAAGGGAGGCGTGCCATGCCGGGTTCCGTGAAAGCGATGGCGTTGACCACGGTGGCGTTTCTGGTGGCGGTGGTCGCCTACACCGTGGCACTGGGGTCGAACGGCTGGCTGTGGTTCGGCTGGGCGGTGCTGGGACTGTGCACGGCGGGGGCGGCGGCGATCCGGGAGCCGCACTGAGCGTGCGGGCGGGCTGAGCAAGCGGGCCGCGCTGAGCAGGCGGGCGGGCTGGCGAGCGGGCTGAGCGGGCCCCGGGCCGGGCAAAGGCGCGGGTCGCGGGCGTGCTCCGGGCTCGCGCGGCGGGGACGTGGGCACTACTCTGCCGGGGCACCGAGGATCGGGGCACCGCTGTCCGGGCGCACCGGGACGGGTCAGGGGAGGCAGCCACCGTGTTCTACCGACTGCTCAAGTACGTGGTCCTCGGGCCGCTGTTGCGGCTGATGTTCCGGCCCCGGATCGAGGGGATGGAGAACATCCCCGAGAGCGGCCGGGCGATCGTCGCGGGCAATCACCTGTCGTTCACCGACCACTTCGTGATGCCCGCGATCCTGCCGCGCCGCATCACCTTCCTGGCCAAGGCCGAGTACTTCACCGGTCCCGGCCTGAAGGGGCGGCTGACGGCGGCGTTCTTCCGCAGCGTCGGACAGATCCCGGTCGACCGGTCGGGCGGCAAGGCGTCACAGGCGGCCGTCACCGCGGCGATCGAGGTCCTGGAGCGTGACGAACTGCTGGGCATCTACCCGGAGGGCACCCGCTCGCACGACGGGCGGCTGTACCGCGGCAGGACCGGCGTCGCGCTGATGGCGCTGCGCGCTCAGGCCCCCGTGATCCCCTGCGCGGTGCTCGGCACCTTCGAACTCCAGCCGCCGGGACGGAAGATCCCGCGGATCGGCCGGGTCACCATCCGCTTCGGCGAGCCGCTGGACTTCAGCCGCTTCTTCGGCATGGAGGAACAGCGGTACGTGGTGCGGTCGGTGACCGACGAGATCATGTACGCGATCATGGCGATGTCGGGTCAGGAGTACGTCGACCGGTACGCGGGCGAGGTGAAGGCCGAGCACGCGGCGCTCGCGCAGAGCGGCACCGGGGGGCGGCTGCGCCGCAAGTCGTCCTGATCGATCCGGAGTCCCGGCACGCCTTGCCGGTTGTGCGCCGTGCCCCGCCGGAACACCCCGCCGGAACCCCACACGCTGCCGTGCCCCGCCGGAACCCCGTCACACGCTGCCGGGATTGCGCCGAGGGCGAATCCGCGCAGGGCGAACCTCTCTGTTCCGCACGGTGCCCGCCCGCATAGCCTCCCCACCATGACGGGAACCGCGTTCGTGATCGGCGCTTCTGGACAGATCGGGCGGCAGGCCGTACGCGCCCTGGCCGCGGACGGCTGGGAGGTGACGGCCGCCTCGCGCGGCGGCGGCTCGGACGAGGGGTGGCCGCCGGGCGTGCGTACGGTCCGGGTGGACCGCTCGGACAGCGCCGCGCTGACCGCGGCGCTCGGCGCCGGCTGCGACGTCCTGCTGGACTGCGTGGCCTACGACGGCGCCGACGCACGGCAGTTGCTGTCGCTGTCCGACCGGATCGGATCCGCGGTGGTGATCTCCACCGCGGCGGTGTACGAGGACGAGGCGGGCCGCAATTTCGACACGCAGGCCGAGCCGGACGGCTCCCCGCGCTTTCCGCTGCCGATACCGGAGACCTGCGCGACGGTCGCGCCGGGCCCCTCGACGTACGGCACCCGCAAGGTCGAGCTGGAGCGGACGCTGCTGGAGGCGGGCGACCGGCTGCCCTCGACGCTGCTGCGCGCCGGGGCGGTCCACGGCCCGCACAGTCCGCTGCCGCGTGAGATCCACTTCGTGAAGCGGGCGCTGGACGGCCGTCCGGTGCGGGTGCTGGCGTACGGGGGCACGAGCCGGTTCCATCCGGTGCACGCGTCGAACATCGCCGAGCTGGTCCGGCTGGCGGCGGCGAAGCCGGGCTCCCGCGCGCTCAACGCGGGTGATCCGCGGGTGCCGACGGTCGCGGAGATCTCCGCCGCGGTGGACCGGGCGCTCGGCGTGACCAGCGAGACCGTGCTGGTGGACGGGCCGCCGCCGGAGCCGACGGTGGGCGACACTCCGTGGGGCATGCCGTACCCGATGGTGCTGGACATGTCGGCGGCAGAGCGCGAGCTGGACTACCGCCCGGTCACCTCGTACGAGGAGTCGCTGCCGGGGACGGTGGCCTGGCTGGCGGCGGAACTGGACACGGCGGACTGGCGCGAGGTGTTCCCGCTGCCCGCGCGGCTGTCGGAGCACGGCGACTGGTTCGACTACGCGGCGGAGGACCGCTGGCTGGCCGGGCGCGGGGCGTGACGTCCGGTCGCCGGGGCGGTGTCAGCGGCCGTCCCGCCAGGGCCACTTGAAGCGGCGCATCACCCGGACGTGGCCGAAGACGGAGCGTCCGGTGATCCGTACGACCGGTCCGTCCACGCCGCTCTTGTCGCTGCGGCGGCCGTGCTGGGAGCGCTTGCCGAACAGCGCCGTGCCGACGTCGTAGACCTGCGCGTGGTCGGGGACGATGACCTCGACCTTGCCGAAGAAGGAGTCGGCCTGGATGACCACCTCGCGGCGGGTGAACACCGCCTGCCGCAGGTCGATCACGACGGCGCCGAAGCTGGCCCGTACGACGGTGTGCGGCGGCACCGGCCACTGGCCGGAACGGCGGACCTTGCTGAACAGCGCCCGCACCGCCTCGTTGCCGGCGGGCGAGGCGAGCGGGGCGCCGGGCGCGGGGGCGGGCAGGTCCGCGGTGAGCGGCGCCAGTTCGCCGCGGGTCCTGGCGGCGTAGGCCGCCTCCATCCGCTCGGCGTGCTCCTCGGCGGTCAGCCGGCCCGCGGCGAAAGCCTCCGCCAGCAGCGCGGCCGTACGGTCGCGCTCGTCGTCGGACGCCCGCATCCTCGGTTCGCCGGAACGCGCCTTCGGGGACAGCTCGGACACGGCACTACCTCCCAGGGGAACGGAACGCGACTCACGCTATATCGCGTCTACCGCCGCCCGCAAGAAGCCGGCCGGAAGGCCGGACGAAGCGCGTACGAAGCCCGTACGAAGCGTGGGCGCGGCCCGTAAGGACCGGCCCGAAGGCCCCCGCGACCGCCCGAATTCACTCGCGCCTGAGCCCGTACACCCCCTACCGTCCTGGGCATGAGTGCTCGTCTGCGGAACATCGCCACGGAGAATCAGCGGATCGCGGCGGAGGGCGGGTACGACTGCCCGGCCGGACGGTACGTCCCGCTCGGCGAGGCCATCGCGGCGGCGGCCGACGGAACCCGGATGTACGGTCCCGGGCCGGTCGCGGTCCCCGGCGAGGGAGCGTGGGGCGACGGGCCCGTGCGCTGCGAGGTGACGCCGGAGAGCAGCATGGAGGCGGCGGCCAGGCTGGTCGCGGCCGACACCTCGGGCGGCCCGGTGGCCGTGCTCAACTTCGCCTCCGCCCGCAACCCCGGCGGCGGTTACGTCAAGGGAGCGCAGGCGCAGGAGGAGGCGCTGTGCCGCTCCTCCGCGCTCTACCCGTGCCTGCTGCGCGCGCCCGGCTTCTACGCCCACCACCGGGCGGACACCGATGTCTTCTACAGCGACCGCGTCATCCACTCCCCCGCCGTGCCGGTCTTCCGCGACGACCGGGGAACGCTGCTCGACGTGCCGTACGCCGTCGGCTTCCTCACCTCGCCCGCGCCGAACGCCGGGGTCATCGCGCGCACGACGCCCGAGCGCACGCCCCTCGTCGGAGCGGCCCTCGACGCGCGCGCCGAGCGGGTCCTGGAAGTGGCCGCCGTACACGGCTACCGGCGGCTGGTGCTGGGCGCCTGGGGCTGCGGGGTCTTCATGAACGACCCGGCGCGGGTCGCCGCCGCCTTCGCCCGGCTGCTGACCGGCGACGGCCGCTTCGTCGGCGCCTTCGACCAGGCCGTCTTCGCCGTCCTGGACCGGCGCGCGGACTCCCCCACCCGGGCCGCCTTCGCCGCCGCCTTCCCCGAGACCGCCGCGAAGCGGCCGTAGCCGCTTCGCCGTACGCGCGACGGGCGGCCCACCTGAGTGGGCCGCCCGTGCGGGGTCGTGCGGGTCGTGCGGGTGCTCGCGTCTAGGACGCGGCGGGTACGGGTGTCGCGTGCGGTCCGCACACCACGTCGTGGGCGTCGACCGTGCCCGTCAACAGATAGGTCTCGACACGGGAGTTGACGCACGGGTTCACCAGGTTGGTGACGCCGTGCGAGCCCGCGTCCTTCTCGGTGATCAAGCGGGAGCCCGCCAGGCGGCGGTGGAGTTCGAGCGCCCCGGTGTAGGGGGTCGCCGCGTCCCTGGTGCTCTGCACGATCAGCACGCCGGGCAGCCCGTGGTGCGAGCGGACGTCCAGCGGGCGCTGCTGCTTGACGCCCCAGGTGGCGCACGGCAGGTTCAGCCAGGCGTTCTCCCACGTCAGGAAGGGGTACTTGGCGTGCAGCGCGGTGTTGTCCCGGTCCCATGTGCGCCAATTCGTGGGCCACTTGGCGTCGGTGCACTCCACCGCGGTGTACACGGCGTTGCTGTTCTCGGCCGAGATGTTGCCCGCGGTGTCGGACAGGTCGGGCGCCGCCGCGTCGAGCAACGCCTGGGTGTCACCCGCCTCGTAGCGGCTCCAGACGCCCGCGACGGTGGCCCACGTCGAGTCGTAGTAGGGCGCGTTCTGGAAGAAGCCGAGGAGTTCGTTCGGCCCGACGACGCCGCCGATCGGGTGGCTCTTGGCGGCGGCGCGCAGCGCGAGCCACTTGCGCTCGACCTTCGCGGGCGTGTCGCCGAGGTGGTAGACGGAGTCGTACGTGGCGACCCACGCCTCCCAGTCGTCCCAGCGGCCCTGGAAGGCCACGTCCTGGTCCAGGTTGTTCCGGTACCAGATCTGGTCCTGCGCCGGGTTGACGACGCTGTCCACGATCATCCGGCGCACGTGCGTGGGGAAGAGCGTCGCGTAGACCGCGCCGAGGTAGGTGCCGTAGGAGACACCCAGGTAGTTGAGCTTCTTCTCGTGCAGCGCGGCGCGGATGACGTCCAGGTCGCGGGCGGTGTTCCGCGTGGTCATCTGGGAGAGCATCCGCGCGCCGGTGCGCTCCAGGCAGCCGTCGGCGTACTCGGCGGCGAGCTTGCGCTGCGCGAGCTTGTCGGCCTCGCTGTCCGGCACCGGGTCGGCCTTGGGGGCCTTCACGTACTCCTGCGGGTCCTCGCAGGAGATCGGGGCGGAGTGGCCGACACCGCGCGGGTCGAAGCCCACGAAGTCGTACGCCTTCGCCGTCTTGACCCACAGCGCGGAGGAGGTGGTGACCCGGACCGGGAAGCGCAGTCCCGAGCCGCCGGGACCGCCCGGGTTGTAGATCAGCGCGCCCTGCCGCTCGGCCGGGGTGCCGGTGCTGCCAGCCCGGTCCACGGCCAGTTCGACGGTCGCGCCGAACGGTTTGCCGTAGTCGACGGGCACGGTCACATAACCGCAGGTGATCGGCGACGGAATGTTCCAACTCGCCGGGCAGGCGGCCCAGTCGATGCCCTTTCGGGCGGCGTTCGCGGCGGCGATCACCACGCCGACGGACTCGGGTACGGTGACGGACCGCGCCGGTCTCGATGGCTGGTCGTGCGACTGTGCGGTGGCCGCCGGGGCGGCTGCGATGGCGCCCGCGATCAGGGCGCCGGTGGAGACGAGCACGATCGTGCGTCTCAAGGCGGAAACTCCCCTCCTGGTCCGTGGCTTGTGGCCACGGTGGTCACAGTTGCTGCGGAGCGAATCCTTTCCCCTGTGAGTCGTCTGTGAACAGGCCAGGCGGGTGATTCTTCATCAAAGTGTGATTCCGCGGACGAGTTGGGCACGAGGTGGCTGCCGCCGCACGGGTGACGGCCGTTTCCCCGGGGCCTCGGCTCGTGGCGCTCCGGGCGCTCCTACGTGGTGGGTGCCCTTTCGGCCCGGACGGCTGCCAGAGCGGCGTCCAGCAGACGGCGCAGGCGCAGGCCGTCCTTGGCCACCGCGGTGATCAGGGCGGCGGGGCCCGCGAGCGGGGTGACAGCCGCCCGGCCGTCCGCGGGGTCGGCGGGCAGTGTGCGGGCGACGGCCGGGCGGTCGGCGAATTCGGGTTCGATCAGCAGGAGTTGACCGACGGCCCGGTAGCGGCCGAGGACGGCGGGGCCGTCCCAGCCGGTGGGGGCGCCGGGGCCGAAGGAGAGTTCCTGGTCGAACAGGGGGCGGCCGTCGAGGTGGGCGGTCAGCCGGGTGCTGAGGCGGCCGGGGGGCTCCGCGTGGCGGCCGAGGATCTGTTCGTCCCGCAGCAGGAGGCGCGCGCCGGGGGCGAGGTCCACGCGCGTGGTCATCCGCAGGTCGCTGCGGTGGGCGGCGATCACCGGCTCGGGCAGCCAGCGCAGCGTGCCACCGGCGCGTACGGTCAGCCGCACGTCGTACGTCGCCAGCCCGCCGTCCCGCCCCGGCAGGGACACCGTGGCCGCGGCGGACCCCACCGCGAGCCGCGCGCCCTCCCCCACCTCCGCCTCGATCCGCAGGCGGTCGCCGCCCAGCGGCGCGCTCATCGCGCCGACCACCATCACCCCGGCCCCTTCGCCGTCGGCGCCGCCGACGACCCGGCTGCGCCGCAGCGCCAGCGGTCCTTCACCGGCCAGCACGGGCAGCGCCGTACCGCCGTACGCGTCGGCCGTGGCGACGATCCGCGCCGTGGCGACGACGCCGCGCGCGGTGTCACGGACCGCCACGTCGTTCACGCGGTCGTCGCGGGGACGGCGGCCCAGGCGGCCAGGCGGTCGCCCACCCAGGCGGCGACCGGGGCGACGCCGTCGGGGGCGGCGACGGAGGTGAGGACGACGGGCAGGTCACCGCGCTGGGCGGCGGCGTCGCGGGACATCCGGGTGAGGTCGGCGCCGACGTAGGGGGCGAGGTCGGTCTTGTTGATCACGAGGAGGTCGGCGGTGGTGACGCCGGGGCCGCCCTTGCGGGGGATGTCGTCGCCGCCCGCCACGTCGATGACGAAGATCTGCGCGTCCACCAGTCCCTTGGAGAAGGTGGCGGTCAGATTGTCGCCGCCGGACTCGACGAGGATGAGGTCGAGCGGACCGACCGCGTCCTCCAGGTCCTCGACGGCTTCGAGATTCGCGGAGATGTCGTCCCGGATCGCGGTGTGCGGGCACGCGCCGGTCTCCACGGCAGCGATCCGCTCGGCGGGCAACACCGCGTTGCGCAGCAGGAATTCGGCGTCCTCGCGCGTGTAGATGTCGTTGGTGACCACGGCGATCGACAGGTCGTCGCGCAGTCTGCGGCACAGCGCCGCGACGGTCGCGGTCTTGCCCGACCCGACCGGGCCGCCGAGCCCGATCCGCAGGGCGCGCCGCCTGCCGTCGGCGCGAACGGCGGGCGAGGAGTGCGCGTACCGCTCGGGGAAGGTCTCGGGGTGGTCGAGATGCATGGTCAACTCCGTTGGTGCGGACGGCGTTCGGAACCGGGCGGCGGATCAGGAGGCGGGTCGGATTTGGGGGCAGGCTGCGGATCAGGGGGCGGGTCGGGCGGCGGGTCAGGAGGCGAAGAGGCGTACGGGCCAGGCGGCGTGGTCCTGCGCGCCGAGGTCGAGCAGCGGCGCGGAAGCGGCGGGCAGCACGTCCGGGCCTTCGGCGAGGGCGCGTTCGGCGGCGAACGCCGCCGCGGCGGCTGCCTCGTCCACGCACGGGGCCAGCCGGGCGAGTACGGCCGCGGCGTGGAACGGGTCGAGGCTCAGCAGCCGTACGGCGGCGGTCGCGGGCCCGCTGAC
>NZ_MECL01000123.1 GCF_014596445.1 Streptomyces sp. CBMA29
CGCGGTGGTCTCCGCCGGGCTCGGCGCGCTGGACGGGCCGCTGCACGGACAGGCCAGCGCCCTGGCCCACCGGACGCTCGCCGAGGTGCTGGAGCGCGGCGGCGCGGGTCCCGTCGTCGCCGAGCAACTACGCGCCGGGCAGCGGATCCCCGGCCTCGGTCACCGCCTCTACCAGGGCGAGGACCCGCGTGCGCGGCTGCTCTTCCACCTGCTCGGGCGGGTGCCCGCCGCCTCCGACGCCCTGGCCGCGGCCCGCGACCTGGCGGCGACGGCCGCCCGCCACACCCCGCTGCACCCCAACGTCGACCTGGCCCTCGCGGTGCTCTCCGTCTCCGCCGCGATGCCCGCGGAGGCGGGCGAGACGGTCTTCTCCGTGGCGCGCACGGCGGGCTGGATCGCGCACGCCCTGGAGGAGTACCAGGAGCGCCCGCTGCGGATGCGCCCCAGCGGCACCTACCAGGGACCGCCGCCGCCCCAGCCGCTGCCGTGACGGCGCGCGGTCGCCTCCCACGGGCGGATTGCCGCCGGCTCCACCCTCAGCGGAAACCGGGGCCGGGGCCGGGACCAGGACCAGGGCCGGGGCCGGTCGTCAGACGCCGGTCAGACGGGGGATGCGGCCGACCAGTTCGGCCCACTCCGTGTCCTTCTGGCCCGGCACCATGCGGCCCGCGGACCGCCACTGGTCCGCGAGTTCCGCGAAGACCGGCGCCTCCGTGCTCTGCAGAACCGTTCCGGCACGGGAATAGCGCCATGGTTGCTGACCGTCGCCCGCGCCGTCGGCGCCGTCGTCTTGCGGAATCCACTGCGTTGCTGCCATAGCCCGACCAACGAGTCCGGCGGGTCGGACGCCACTGCACACCCCGCCCGCACCACTCGTATGAGTGAAGTCTCCGGGGTCCGCCGCGCCCGCGGCGACGCTAGGAATTTCCGGCGGGCGCCGCCCGTTGTGGGGGCATGAGCACTGTGGAGCTGACCAAGGAGAATTTCGACGAGGTCGTGTCGTCGCACGATTTCGTCCTCATCGACTTCTGGGCCGCCTGGTGCGGGCCGTGCCGGATGTTCGCACCGGTCTACGACAAGTCGTCCGAGAAGCACCAGGATCTGGTCTTCGCGAAGGTCGACACGGAGGCGCAGCCCGAACTGGCCTCCGCCTTCCAGATCCAGTCGATCCCGACCCTGATGATCGTCCGTGACAAGGTCGCGGTCTTCGCGCAGCCGGGCGCCCTGCCCGAGCCCGCGCTGGAGGACGTCATCGCGCAGGCCCGCGCCCTCGACATGGACGAGGTGCGCAAGTCGGTCGAGGAGGCCCAGCAGAGCTCCTGACGGGCACGCCCGCCGCGTTGCCGACATACCCCGACAGCTCCGCCATGAGGACATCCCGGCGCTTGCGCTCAGGGGCTCCCCCCGCACGAAGCCCGGGGGGAACCCCAGGCACCGCCCGGTGCTCCCATGATCCGCCGGACAGGCCCTAGGCTCCGATGGTGGGTACAGCCATCGCCGCCGTCGCGCGGATCGCCGCCGTGCCCGACCCCGTGGGGTCGGGCGGGCGGTTGTGCGCGCTCGGGGAGGACGGGGCGGCGGTCGGGGAGATCGATGTCGTACGGGACCTGGCCGCTGAGGTCGCGCGGCGGGAGGCGGAGCAGGCGCCGCGCTGGGTCTGGGCGGCGACCGACGAGGTGTACCCGTGGCTGCTCGACCGGGGGTCGGTGCGCACCGCGCGCTGCCATGACGTGAAGCTCGTCGAGTCGCTGCTGCTCGGGCAGGAGGGCAGGCACCGCAGGCCCCGGTCGCTGGGGGCGGCGTGGGCGCGGCTGCACGGGCTGCCGGAGCCCGAGGACGCGCCGGAGCCGGGCGCGGACGACCAGCCGGTGCTGTTCGCCGCTGACCGGCGTCATCTCCCACAGGATCTCGACCCGTTGGCCGCGCTGGTCGAGGTGCACGCGGCGCAGCAGCGGCGGATCGCCGCGAGCGAGCACCCCGACCGGATCCGGCTGCTGTGCGCGGCGGAGTCCGCGGGCGCGCTCGCCGCGGTCGAGATGGGCCGCGACGGGCTGCCGTGGAGCGCCGAGGTGCACGACGAACTGCTGACCGGGCTGCTCGGCCCGCGCCCCGCAGGTGGCGTACGGCCCGCGCTGCTGGGCGAGTTGGCCGCCCGCATCCAGGACGCGCTCGGCCGCCCGGTCAACCCCGACTCCCCCGCCCAGATGCTGCCCGCCTTCGCCCGCGTCGGCGTGCATCTGACGTCGACCCGCTCGCACGAGCTGCGCGAGGTCGGGCATCCGGCGGCCGGGCTGCTGCTGCGCTACAAGGAACTCTCCCGGATCCACGCCGCGCACGGCTGGGCCTGGCGCGAGAGCTGGGTGCGCGACGGCCGCTTCCGCGCCGAATACGTGGTGGGCGGCGTGGTGTCGGGCCGGTGGGCGACGCGTGGCGGCGGCGCCCTTCAGATCCCGCGGCTGCTGCGCTCCGCGGTGGTCGCCGATCCGGGGCACCGCCTGGTGGTCGCCGATGCCGGGCAGTTGGAACCGCGGGTGCTGGCCGCCATGTCGGGTGACGCCGGGCTCGCGGCGGCTGCCGCGGAGGGCGATCTGTACGCGGCGCTGGCGCGGAACGCCTTCGGCGGCGACCGGCCGCGCGCCAAGATCGCGCTGCTCGCCGCGATGTACGGGCAGACCAGCGGCGAGGCGGGGCAGCTCCTCGCGGTGATGCGGCGCCGCTTCCCCGCCGCACTCGCCCTGGTGGAGGCCGCGGCCAGGACCGGCGAGGCGGGCGGGATCGTACGGTCGCAGCTGGGCCGTACCTCGCCCGCGCCGTCCGCCGACCGGTTCCTCGACGAGAGCGCCGACCCCGGCGACGGCGCGTCCCCCGACCGCCGCGCGGCCCGGTCCTGGGGCCGCTTCACGCGCAATTTCCTCATCCAGGCCAGCGCCTCCGACTGGGCCTTGGCCATGCTGGCCTCGTTGCGCCGCCGGCTGACCGCGATCGGGCCGGAGCCCCGACTGGTCTTCTTCCAGCACGACGAGGTGATCGTGCACGCCCCGACCGGCCTCGCGCCCGCCGTGGAAGCGGCGGTGACGGCGGCCGGCGACGAGGCCCGCCGCCTGGTATTCGGCTCCGCTCCGGTGCCGTTCCCGCTGGAGACGCACGCGGTGGCGTGCTACGCGGACGCCAAGTAGCCCCCGAACAGGGTCACTTGTCGCGCGCCGCGTCGGATTCCGCCGTCGCGGCGGCGGAATCCGCGTCGTCCACCAGCTTGCGCATACGGGCGAGTTCGGAGTCGGAGGGCGCGGGCGAGTCGCCGCCCGCGCCCGCCGAGGCACCCGCCGACGCGGCGGCCGAGGTGTCCGCCGACGACGCCGGTGCGGACGTGGCGCCGGAGTGTCCGCAGCCGGTCACCAGCGCCCCGGCGATC
>NZ_MECL01000124.1 GCF_014596445.1 Streptomyces sp. CBMA29
GCCGCCAAGCCGCCGCTCACTCCGCCCGTACGGTCCGCCTACGGCGCCGCGCGCTCCGCGCCCTCCCTGGTCCCCGACGCCGGACCCGCCCAGGCCCCGCCCCGGCCGTCGGCGCCCGCCGGCCCCGACGCCGCCCGCACCCAGGCCCGCGCGCAGACTCCCGCCGTCTACGAGCCCGCCCGCCGCGTCCTGCGCATCCTCCCCTTCGGCGCCGGTCTCGCCCTCGTCGGCCTGGGTCTCGGCTTCCTGGGCCTGCGCCTGCGCCGCGACTGACCCCGCGCGCCTTTTTTCCCGTTAAGCCCGTTCGGTCGGGTCGGGGCGGCCTTGAAAGGCGGCCCCATACTCGGTATACATACTCGGTATGTCGATCCGTCACGGCCTGCTGGCCCTCCTGGAGCGGGGGCCGCGCTACGGCTTCCAGCTCAGAACAGAGTTCGAGTCCCGCACCGGTTCCACCTGGCCGCTGAACGTGGGGCAGGTGTACACGACGCTGGCGCGGCTGGAGCGCGACGGGCTGGTGGTGCCGGCGGGCGAGGACGACGCCGGACACGCGCTGTACGCCATTACGGAGGGCGGGCGGGGTGAGCTGCGGGAGTGGTTCGCCCGGCCCGTGGACCGGACGAATCCGCCGCGGAACGAACTGGCGATCAAGCTGGCCATGGCGGTCGGGTCGCCGGAGGTGGACGTGCGGGCCGTCATCCAGGCGCAGCGCGCGCACACCATCCGGGCGATGCAGGACTACACCCGGCTGAAGGGCCAGGCGCTGGAGGCGGCGCCCGCGCAGAGCGGGACGCCGGACCGTGACGACGTGGCCTGGCAGCTCGTTCTCGACCAGCTCATCTTCCAGGCGGAGGCCGAGGCGCGGTGGCTCGACCACTGCGAGACCCGGCTCGTACGGATGGCGGCGCTGGCCCCGGCGGCCGAGCCCGCCGCACCGGTTCCGGCTCCCGATCCCGCCGGTTCCACCGGTTCCGCCAGTCCTGTCGGTTCCGCCGACCCCGCCGACCCCGCGGACGGCGGCGGCCGGGACGACGGGAAGGACGCCGCGCAGGACGGGGTGCTGCGCGGCGCGCTGCGTCGTTCCCGGGCCCGCCGCTAAGGCACGGGCCGACCCGCACCCGGCCCGGCCCGCCTGACCAGCGGCCGGACCACCGCCACCCGAGCACGCCACCGCACGAGCACGCCAGCACCTGAGCACCCGAGCACGCCACCGCACGAGCACTCCACGACCCTGGGGGACGCACCGCCCATGTCCGTAAAGCCGCACACCGAAGCCGCGCCGCCGGAAGCGCCCGTACTCCGCCTGGAAGCCCTCACCCGCGTGCACGGCACCGGAGCGACCGAGGTGCACGCGCTGCGCGGGATAGACCTGGACGTGTGTCCGGGGGAACTGGTCGCCGTGATGGGCCCCTCGGGCTCGGGCAAGTCCACGCTGCTGACCATCGCGGGCGGCCTCGACCTGCCGACGTCCGGCCGGGTGATCGTGGAGGGCACCGACCTGACCACGGCCAACCGCAAGGAGATCGCGGCCCTGCGCCGCCGCAGCATCGGCTACGTCTTCCAGGACTACAACCTGATCCCGGCGCTGACGGCCGCCGAGAACGTGGCACTCCCCCGGGAGCTGGACGGCACCGGCGCCCGCAAGGCGCGCCGTGAGGCGGTCGCCGCGATGGAGGAGATGGGCCTGGGCGAACTGGCCGACCGCTTCCCCGACGAGATGTCCGGCGGCCAGCAGCAGCGGGTGGCCATCGCCCGCGCGCTGGTCGGCGACCGCCGCCTCGTCCTGGCGGACGAGCCCACCGGCGCGCTGGACTCGGAGACCGGCGACACCGTACTGGCGCTGCTGCGCTCGCGCTGTGACGCGGGCGCCGCGGGCATCCTGGTGACGCACGAGCCGCGGTTCGCCGCGTGGGCGGACCGGGTGGTCTTCCTGCGGGACGGCTCCGTCGTGGACATGACGCTGCGCTCCTCCGCCGAGTCGCTGCTGACCGGCGGTGCGGCCCAGTGAGCGGCGCCACCTCCGAGGACCGCGGCCCGAGCGGCCGCACGGGGAACGTCAACTCGTGGCGCGCCGCCATCCGTATCGCCCGCCGCGACGCCTGGCGCTCCAAGGGCCGCAGCGCGATGGTGCTGGCGATGATCGCGCTGCCGATCATCGGCGTGAGCGCCGCCGACATCACCATCCGCAGCTCCCAGCTGAGCCCGGAGCAGAAGCTGAGCCGTGACATCGGCACCGCCGACGCACGTCTCACGGATGTCGGCACCAACGGACAGCCGATCTACCAGGACCCGCCCGCGAACATGTGGACCACGGTGGAGGAGGCCACCGCGGCCCCGGACGCCACATCGTCGTCGGTCGACACGGCGGAACGGGAGGAGGCCCCCAAGCCGGTCGACCCACGCGTCGGGCTGCCCCGGGGCGCACGCTGGATCTCCGACGCCCAGAGCTACGTCCGGTTCAAGACGAAGTACGGCCTGCTCGCCGCGCCCATAAGGGAGTTGAAGACGGCCGACCCGCTCGCGCGCGGCATCACGCACCTGGACCGCGGGCGCCACCCGGCGGCCGACGACGAGGTCATCGCGACCACCGCGTTCCTCAAGTCCGCGAACCTGAAAGTCGGTTCCAAGCTCGCCGTCCGCGACCTGGACCGTACGTACAGGATCGTCGGGGCGTACGACCTGCCGGACTCGCTCGGCGCCGAGGAGGTCATCGCGCGGCCGGGCGCGTTCCTCGCGCCCTACGCCGCCGCGCTCAAGGCGCTGAACGCCGACGACGAGCGGACCAACACCACCTACCTGGTGGAGATGCCGGACGGCGACTACACCTGGCAGATGGTGCGGCAGGCCAACGCCAAGGGCGTCTTCGTCAAGTCGCGCGCGGTGGTGCTGCACAAGCCCGACGCCTCCGAGGTTCCGCTCTACACCGCGTCGCACGGCAGCTTCACCCCCTACAACACCGGCGACTCGGTGAAGGCCGCGGCCGTCACCGTGGCGGCGACCATCGTCGGCCTGTCGATGCTGGAGATCTGCCTGCTGGCAGGTCCCGCCTTCGCCGTCGGCGCGCGCCGCTCGCGCCGCCAGCTCGGCCTGGTCGGCGCCAACGGCGGCGACCGCCGCCACGTCCGGGCGATCGTGCTCTCCGGCGGCCTGGTGATCGGCGTCACCGCGGCCGTCGTCGGCACCCTGCTCGGCCTGCTGCTCACCGTCCTGCTGCGCTCCCCGCTGGAGAATTTCGTCGGCAGCCGCTTCGGCGGGCTGACGCTGCGCCCGCTCGAACTGCTCGGCATCGCGGGCCTGGCCGTGCTCACCGGTCTGCTGGCCGCCGTCGTGCCCGCGGTCACCGCCTCCCGGCAGAGCGTGCTGGCGTCGCTGACCGGACGCCGCGGCGTCCGGCACGCCAACCGTCTGCTGCCGGTCATCGGGCTCGGCGCGATCTGCCTCGGCGTCGGCATCGCGGTCTTCGGCTCGCTGCGCACCGACAGCACCCTCGCGGTCGGCGGCGGCTCCGGCATCGCGGAACTGGGCATCGTCGCGCTCACCCCCACCCTGGTCGGCATGTTCGGCCGGACCGGCAAGTGGCTGCCGCTGTCCCCGCGGCTCGCGCTGCGCGACGCGGTGCGCAACCGGGGCCGTACGGCGCCCGCGGTCGCGGCCGTGCTGGCCGCCGTCGCCGGTACGGTCGCGGTCGCCACGTACTCCGCGAGCGCCGACCGGCAGGACAGGGACGCGTACGAGGCCCAGGTGCCGCGCGGCGTCGTGGCGGTGGCGGCCTACAGCGACCACGGCCGTGACCTCACCGCGGTGCGCGCGGCGATCGAGAAGCGCTACCCGGTATCCGGCCGGGCCGACGTGTTCGCGATGGTCATCGGCGGCAAGAACTGCCAGGCGGGCGGCGGTGGTGGCCCCGGCTGCGGCGGCGTCCAGCCGGTGATGCCGCCCGCCAACGTGTGCCCGACCGACCGGCCGGACGGCGCGACCGCGCTCACTTTGACCCAGCGCCGCGCCCTGGCCCACGACTGGCGCTGCGACTTCGTGGGCGGCATGAGCGCCATGCCCACCAGCAGCGCTGTCCTGATCGGCGGTCCGGCCGTCCTGCACGCCCTCGGCATCCGGGACGGCGACGC
Source organism: Streptomyces sp. CBMA29 (assembly GCF_014596445.1). Classification (GTDB taxonomy): domain Bacteria; phylum Actinomycetota; class Actinomycetes; order Streptomycetales; family Streptomycetaceae; genus Actinacidiphila. Next base: position 4,125 of record NZ_MECL01000124.1, read on the forward strand.
GGAACAGGCGCTGGCGCGCGGCGAGACCGTGCTGTTCGACAAGGGGTACCTCGACCACGGCGCGCTCAAGCTGAAGATCACCCTGGACTTGAACAAGCCGGTGCCCGACGGGCAGGAGCCGGTCGGCCCGGTGAAGTCGGTGCCGGTGCACCTGGCCGCCGAGGACCGCCACCATACCTACGGGATGCTGGCCGTGATGCCGCAGCAGGCCGCCGACGGTGCCGGGATCGCGACGATGCCGCTGGGCTCCTTCTACACCAACGCCCGGATGCCCAACGGCCCCGAGCGGCAGGCGCTGGACAGCGACCTCGCCAAGATCGGCACCGACACGGAGGTCTATCTGGAGCGCGGCTACACCAAGGACAACAGCCTGGTGCTGCTCGCCCTGACGCTCTTCGCGGGCCTGGTCACCATCGGCGCCGCGGGCATCGCCACCGGGCTCGCGCAGGCCGACGCCGAGCCCGATCTGAAGACGCTCGCCGCGATCGGCGCGCCGCCGCGGGTGCGGCGCACGCTCTCCGGGCTCCAGTGCGGGGTGATCGCCACGATGGGTGTGGTGCTCGGCTCGGCGGCGGGCGTGCTGCCCGCGGTGGGGCTGCGGCACACCGAGCGGCGCGAGCAGTGGAAGTTCTACCACCAGGCGCTGGACGGGGGCTGGGGCGGCGCGAGCAAGCTGCCGCACGTGCCGATCGTCGTCCCGTGGAGCACGCTGGCCCTGCTGATCGTCGCCGTACCGCTCGGCGCCGCTCTGCTCGCGGCCCTGGTCACCCGCTCGCGCACCCAGCTCGCCCGCCGCGCGGAGCCGTAAACGGCGTCGGAAGCGTAAGCGGGGCGTGAGTTCGGTGGCGTCGGCCTGGCCCGTACGGGAGACGGGACCTGGCCGACGCCGCGCCGCGTCCTAAGGGACAATGGCGGTATGGAGATGCCGATGAACGCGATGAACGAACGCTCGCCGGAAAGCTCGCAGAATCCGCAGAATCCGCAGCACTCACCGAATCAGCAGGTCCTGATCGTCGGCCCCGACGGAATGGCCCTGGGAGGCGCGCCGACCGGTGACGGCGGCGAGCACGGCGAGATCCCGGTGACGGAGATGGTCGAGCAGCCCGCGAAGGTCATGCGCATCGGCAGCATGATCAAGCAGTTGCTGGAGGAAGTGCGCCAGGCGCCGCTCGACGAGGCCAGCCGCGTACGCCTGAAGGAGATCCACGCCAGCTCGGTGAAGGAGCTGGAGGCCGGGCTCGCGCCCGAGCTGGTGGAGGAACTGGAACGGCTCTCGCTGCCCTTCAACGACGACAGCGTGCCCAGCGAGGCGGAGCTGCGGATCGCCCAGGCCCAGCTCGTCGGCTGGCTCGAAGGGCTCTTCCACGGCATTCAGACCGCGCTGTTCGCCCAGCAGATGGCGGCCCGCGCGCAGCTCGAACAGATGCGGCGCGCCCTGCCGCCCGGCGCCGGCGGCCACGAGGAGGACGACGGCGGCAACCAGGGCGCCCGCTCGGGCCCGTACCTCTAGGCCCGCTCGTCAATCCACGCGTGAGCCGGTGAGGTGTCGCACCGGTGGGGGCCCGGTCAGTTCGCGCTCTTGCCGGTGGACACCCAGATGGTGACCTTGCCGTCCTTCTTCGGGTTGTAGTCCTCCAGGTACTTCGGGGTCTGGCTGGTCACCGCGCCCTTGCCCCACTGCTGCTCGTCGGTCTGCTTGATCGTGTACTGCCAGCCCGCCGCCTTGATACAGGCGACGACCGAGTCCACGTAGATCGACGTGAAGTCCGGCATCGTCATGACGTCCGGGTCGTTCGAGATCAGGTCGTTGTGCGCCTTGGTGCACTTGTCGGGGTCGATCGTGCGGCTCTGGTCGCCGTTCACGACATCGCCCGCGCCGGTGCCCGTGGTCGGGTCCTCGGACGCCTGGGTCGAGGACGAGGTCGTCGGGCCGCCCGACTGGTCGTCCGCGCTGGGGCTGCCCTTGCCGCCGCCGCTGTTGGCCAGGACGATCGCGACGATCACCACGATGGCCACGACCACGACGGCCGCGCCCGCGATCAGCGGAGTGTTCGACTTCCCGCCGCCGCCGGGACCGCCGGTGCCGCCGCCGGGACCGCCGCCGGTGCGCTGCCCCGGCATCTGGTGCTGCTGCTGGTGCTGCATCTGGGGCGCCATGTTGTACGCCGGGGTGGGCGGCGGCGTACGGGACTGCTGCGGGTAGCCGTACGCCGAGGGCAGCGACGGGGACGGCGTGGGCTGCCCGTAACCGCCCTGCTGCGGATTGCCCGGCGCGTACGGCGTCCGAATCTGCGGCGCCGGGGTCTGGAGCGGGCCCTGCGCGTACGGGAAGACCGACGCCGCCACGTCCTCGCCGCGGTTGCCGGTGGCCGGCGCGGAGCCGGACATCAGCGGCATCGTGTCGCGCCGCGTGGCCGCCAGGACCCGGTCCGACTCGTCGTGCATCGCGTCCGCGGTCGGGAAGCGCTCGGCGGGGTTCTTCCGCAGCGCGCGCGCCACCAGCGCGTCCACGGCCGGGCTCAGCGCGTGGTTGAACGCCGACGGCGCGGGCGGGATCTCCTGTACGTGCTGGTACGCCATCGCCAGCGGCGAGTCCGCGTCGAAGGGCAGCCGCGCGGTCAGCAGCTCGAAGAGCATGCAGCCGACCGAGTACAGGTCGGAGCGCTCGTCCACACCGCGCCCCAGCGCCTGCTCCGGCGACAGGTACTGCGGAGTGCCGACCACCATGCCGGTCTGCGTCATCGAGGTGACACCGGACTGCATGGCGCGCGCGATGCCGAAGTCCATGACCTTGACCACACCGCGCTTGGTGATCATCACATTGCCGGGCTTGATGTCCCGGTGGACCAGGCCCATCTCGTGGCTGACCGCGAGCGCCGCCAGCACGTCCCCGGTGATCTTCAGCGCCTTGTCGGCGGGCATCGCGCCGTGCTGCGCCACATCGGCGGCCAGCACGTCGCCGAGCGGGCTGCCCTCGACGTACTCCATGACGATGTACGGCACGAGCTGGCCGTCGATGGTGTCCTCGCCGGAGTCGAAGACGGAGACGATGTTGGTGTGGTTCAGCTTCGCGACGGACTGCGCCTCGCGGCGGAAGCGCTCGCGGAAGGACTGCTCGTTGCCCAGGTTGGTGTGGAGGGTCTTGACGGCCACTGGCCGGTCGAGCACGGTGTCATGTGCCAGATGCACGGACGCCATGCCGCCCTGGCCCAGCAGGTCGCGCAGCACGTACCGCCCGCCGCCGACCGAGCGCCCCGTGTACCCGCCCTGCGTGGCGTCCCCGCTCATCTGTACCGCTACCCCCTGGAAAGTCCACCGGGGAGAGGGTCGCGTCAGTACCCGTACGGCTACCTGTGGCGATATTCGTCCCCGAGCTTGCCCGCCAAGTCTGGCCCATCGCACGGACACGTCAAGTTCGTTGACCATCTCGTCACCTGACGCACATCGGGCACGCACATGCTGTGTATCCCCGCAGGACCGCCGTATTGAGGGGCCGGGACGCGGACGAGTGCCCGGCGGAGCACCCGAAAGCGGTACGGTGGCCGCTCCGGGGCATCCGTACGATACGGGCGTCCGCGCGCGCCCGCCCGGACGATGAACCGGACGATGACCGCACGATGACCGCGTACGAACGACGGCGAGGACTGATGGTCGACCCCAAAGAGACGGCCCCGGGCCCCGGAGCGTCGGAGACATCCGGCCAGTGGGGCGTGGGCACCGTCGTCGGCGAGGGCCGCTACCGGCTGACCGGGCGGCTCGGCCGCGGCGGCATGGCCGAGGTCTTCGCGGCGGAGGACGTACGCCTGGGCCGGATCGTGGCGGTGAAGCTGCTGCGCACCGACCTCGCCGAGGACCCGGTCTCCAAGGCCCGCTTCACCCGCGAGGCCCAGGCCGTCGCGGGCCTGAACCACCACGCGGTGGTCGCGGTCTACGACTCGGGCGAGGACCGTGCGCCCACCGGCGCCGTCCCCTACATCGTGATGGAGCTGGTCGAGGGCCACACCATCAGGGACCTGCTCTCCAGCGCCGAGCCGCCGCCCGTGGACCAGGCGCTGCTCATCGTCTCCGGCGTCCTCGAAGCGCTGGCCTACAGCCACCAGCACGGCATCGTGCACCGCGACATCAAGCCCGCCAACGTGATCATCACCACGAACGGCGCGGTCAAGGTCATGGACTTCGGCATCGCGCGGGCGCTGCACGGCGCCCAGAGCACGATGACGCAGACCGGCATGGTCATGGGCACCCCGCAGTACCTCTCGCCCGAGCAGGCGCTCGGCAAGGCCGTCGACCACCGCAGCGACCTGTACGCGACCGGCTGCCTCCTCTACGAGCTGCTGGCGCTGCGTCCGCCCTTCACCGGCGAGACGCCGCTTTCCGTGGTCTACCAGCACGTCCAGGACGAGCCGCAGGTCCCGTCGCAGATCAGCGACCGGGTGCCGCCCGAGCTGGACGGCCTCGTGCTGCGCGCGCTCGCCAAGCAGCCGGACGACCGCTTCCAGAGCGCCGAGGAGATGCGCGGCGTCGTCCAGTACGCGCACCAGGCGCTCGTCCAGCAGGGCGGCTGGACCGGCGGCATGTGGAACACCGGCGTCATCACCCCCGTCGCGGGCACGCGTACCGGCGGCATGTCGCCGACCGTCGTGGCGCAGGGGCGCCCCGGCAACAGCACCACCGCCGAATTCGGCGCCCCGCTGCTCGCCGGCATCTCCGGCACCGGTGACGACGACGGCGGTCAGGGCTACGGCGAGCGGCCGCCGGGCGGCGGCGGCAACCGCTGGCTCAAGCCGGTGCTCTTCGCCATCGCCGCGGTGCTGGCCATCGCGCTGGGCGTCTACTTCGCCACGCGTGGTACCGGCGGCGACGGCGGCGCCCCCTCCAACTCCACGTCCCCGACGGTCACCCAGGACACGGGCACCCCGTCCGACCCGCCCACCACGGAGCCGACGGACACCGGGTCCGACCAGACCGACCCGCCCACGACTCCGGCGACGACCCCGGCCACGACGCCGCCCACGACCCCGGCGACGACCCCGCCGACCACTCCCCCCACGACCCCGCCGACGACTCCGCCCACCACGCCGCCGACGACTCCGCCGACCACTCCCCCCACGACCCCGCCGACGACTCCGCCCACCACGGGCGCCTCGGACCCCCCGGCGGAGTAGGCCCCCTGGGCCCCGTAGGGGCGCGGGGAACTGCGCGCTCAGCCAGCGCGGTGGCGCGGGCGAAAAACCGGCCCCAGCGGGGCAGATGCTGTTGTTTTCGGGCTGGCAGCCCGGTGGGGCTGGCCGCGCAGTTCCTCCCCCAGCCTTCGGCCGGGAGGTGCCCCCAGCGCCCCTAAAAACTCGGGGTACCGCCCTGCGCCAGGGCGCCCCTAAAAAGACCGGCGCGCCGCCCTGCGTAAGGGCGCCCCCTTGAGAGCCGGCCGTCAGGCCGTGAAGGCGTCGATGACGGCGCCGTATTCGGCCGTCCACCAGACGGCCAGGGCGGAGGCGGGCGGGAAGAGGGGATCGCTGCGGGGGTCACGCCGCTGATAACGCCACTGGAGCATCCAGAAGTCGTTGAGGCGTTCCCACCAGACGCGGTGGACGGCGGCGGCCAGCTCGGGGACGGGGACACCCGCCGCGGAGCGGTAGGCGCGGGCGTACGAGCGGATCTTCGGCAGGTCGAGGCGCCCGTCCAGCGGGTGGACGAAGAAGATGGCGGCGGCGCGTACCGCCTCCTCGGCACGCGGCTGCACACCGAGCCGGTCCCAGTCGACGATGGCGGCGGGCTCCTCGCCGCGGTAGAGCAGGTTGAGGGGGTGGAAGTCGCCGTGCACCCAGCCGCTGGCCGACCCGTCGGCGTCCGGCGGGCGGCGGTGGGCGTGCCGGCGCAGCAGGGCGCGGCGCTCCAGCAGCCGGTGCTCGGCGAGTCCGTCGAAGGCGTCGCGTGGCCGGTGCCCGCGGACCAGCGCGAGCAGTTCGTCGATCTGCGCGTACGTACGGTCCGGGTCGGCGCTCGGGTGGTGGCGCTGGTCCTCCGGCGGGGGCGGCTGCACGCGGGCGAGTCCGGCGTGCACCATGCCGAGCAGCGTGCCGAGCCGCCGCGACTGCGTGGCGGTCAGTTCGGTGCCCTCGCGGTGCCTGCCCTCGATCCAGGGGAAGAGCGCGTAACCGTGGCCGCCGAGCCGCGCGACCGTACGCCCGCGGGAGTCCGGCAGGGGCGCGGCGGCGGGCAGTCCGAGGCCGACCAGACCCCGCGTCGCGCGGTGCTGGCGGGCGATCACGCCGGGGTCCGCGGTGTCCCGGGCGACGTACTGCTTGAGGAAGAACCGGCCGCGGGTGGTGGTCACCTCGTAGCCCTTGTTGAGCAGGCCCCGGGGAACGGGTACGCAGGTCAGCGGGGTGCCCGCGTTCTCATAGCGGCGCAGCAGAGCGGGCAGCGAACCCGGCGTCGGAGGCGCCTTTGCCGTGCCCGTCACGAGCAAAAGGTTAGATCACCGCGACACTCCGGCCGCACAGACTGGCGATCACCCCGGTGAACGTGCTAGGGCATATGCCTCCGGCTGCCCTCGGCCTGCATGCGGGCCACGTACGCGGCGGCCTGGGTGCGCCGCTCCATGCCGAGCTTGGCGAGCATCGAGGACACGTAGTTCTTCACCGTCTTCTCCGCCAGGTGCAGGCGCTCGCCGATCTGGCGGTTGGTGAGGCCCTCGCCGATCAGGTCGAGAATGCGGCGCTCCTGGGCGGTCAGGTCGGCCGTACGGTCGGCGCCCTCGGAGCGCGCGCCGCCGTGCCGGAGCCGGTCCAGGACCTTGGCGGTCGCGACCGGGTCCAGCAGGGACCTCCCCGCGGCCACGTCGCGGATGGCGTCGATCAGGTCGTTGCCGCGGATCACCTTGAGCACGTATCCGGCGGCGCCCGCCATGATCGCGTCGAACAGCGCCTCGTCGTCCGCGAAGGACGTCAGCATCAGGCACTTGACCGACGGGTCGTGCGAGCGGACCTCGCGGCACACCTCGACGCCGCTGCCGTCGGGCAGCCGTACGTCGAGCACCGCGACGTCCGGGCGGGTGGCCGGAATGCGCGCCACCGCCTCCGCGGCGTTCCCGGCCTCGCCCACTATCTCGATTCCCGGCTCGGCCGAGAGGAGTTCGTGCACCCCGCGCCTGACCACCTCGTGGTCGTCGAGCAGGAACACGCGGATTGTGGGGCTGTTTCCTTCTGCCGTTACTTCTACCGTTCCTTCTACAGGCACCTGCCCAGCCTCGCACCGCCGGGAGCTCCCCGCCTCTTACGGGCGAGGGCTCCGCCTCTTACGGACGACGGCTCCCGCCTCTTACGGACGAAGCCTCCGCCTCTTACGCACTTTCCGTATCCGGGATACGGTGCGGTTGTCCCGGTGGCCTGCGGTAACGCGTATTTACTAGGAACTCCAAGCAAAACCGCAGGTCGGACGGCTTCGCGCGATTGCGTGGGTTATAGGTAACGTCTCTGTTGCAGGCCACTTAGCCGGGGCACTGTCACGCCTGGCTCGGCCATGCCGCACACACCCCGTGCGCCGCGTCGTACCAGGTGAGCCGCACACTGGCTGCCCGGCGGATCCCGGGGGCCGGACAGACGGAGGAGCGAACGTGAGCGTGAAGAGCACTGCCGCTGGGGCCACCCCCGCCAGGAGCGGGGGGCGTAGCACCGCCGCTCCCGCGAAGGCCAGGGGGCGGACCGCCCGCGCAGCAGGCGCCAAGCGCCGTGGCACCGAGCCCGAACTCGTACAGTTGCTGACGCCCGAGGGCGAGCGCGTCGAGCACGGCGAATACTCCATCGACCTGACGCCGGAAGAGCTGCGTGGCCTGTACCGCGACATGGTGCTGACCCGCCGTTTCGACGCCGAGGCGATCACCCTGCAACGCCAGGGCGAGCTGGGCCTGTGGGCCTCACTGCTCGGCCAGGAGGCCGCGCAGATCGGTTCGGGGCGGGCCACCCGCCCGGACGACTACGTCTTCCCGACCTACCGCGAGCACGGTGTGGCCTGGACCCGTGACGTGGACCCGCTCAACCTGCTCGGCATGTTCCGTGGTGTGAACCACGGCGGCTGGGACCCCAACGAGAACAACTTCCACCTCTACACGATCGTCATCGGCTCGCAGACGCTGCACGCCACCGGCTACGCCATGGGCGTGGCCAAGGACGGCGCGGATTCGGCCGTCATCGCGTACTTCGGCGACGGCGCCTCCAGCCAGGGCGACGTGGCGGAGGCGTTCACCTTCGCCGCCGTCTACAACGCGCCGGTCGTCTTCTTCTGCCAGAACAACCAGTGGGCGATCTCCGAGCCGACCGAGAAGCAGTCCCGCGTGCCGATCTACCAGCGCGCCGCCGGATACGGCTTCCCCGGCGTCCGCGTCGACGGCAACGACGTCCTCGCGGTGCTCGCCGTCACCCGTGCGGCCCTGGAGCACGCGCGCAGCGGCCAGGGCCCGATGCTGGTCGAGGCGTTCACATACCGGATGGGCGCCCACACCACGACCGACGACCCGACCCGCTACCGCGCCGACGAGGAGCGCGAGCAGTGGGAGTCGAAGGACCCGATCCTGCGGCTGAAGACGTATCTGGACAAGCAGGGCCTGGCCGACGAGGCGTACTACGCCTCGATCGAGCAGGAGAGCGACGTACTCGCCAAGCGGGTGCGCGACGGCGTACGCACGATGGAGAACCCGGACACCATGGCGATCTTCGAACACGTCTACGCCGACGGGCACGCGCTCGTCGACGAGGAGCGCGCGCAGTTCGCCGAGTACCTGGCCTCGTTCGAGTCCGAGTCCGAGTCGGAGTCGGAGTCCGAGTTCGAGTTCGAGTCCGAGTCCGAGTCCGAGGGCGCCGCTTCCGGAGAGGGACGCTGACATGACCCAGATGTCCATCGCCAAGGCCCTGAACGAGTCGCTGCGCACAGCGCTCGACAACGACCCGAAGGTCCTCGTCATGGGTGAGGACGTCGGCAAGCTCGGCGGCGTCTTCCGGATCACCGACGGCCTCCAGAAGGACTTCGGGGAGGGGCGCGTCATCGACACCCCGCTCGCCGAGTCCGGCATCGTCGGCACCGCCATCGGCCTCGCGCTGCGCGGCTACCGCCCGGTGGTCGAGATCCAGTTCGACGGCTTCGTCTTCCCGGCCTACGACCAGATCGTCACGCAGCTCGCGAAGATGCACGCCCGCGCGCTCGGCAAGATCAAGCTGCCGGTCGTCATCCGTATCCCGTACGCGGGCGGCATCGGCGCGGTCGAGCACCACAGCGAGTCGCCCGAGGTGCTGTTCGCGCACGTCCCGGGCCTGAAGGTGATCACGCCTTCGAACCCCTCCGACGCGTACTGGATGCTCCAGCAGGCCATCGAGTGCGACGACCCGGTGATCTTCTTCGAGCCGAAACGGCGCTACTGGGACAAGGGCGAGGTCGACACCTCGGCCGTGCCCGGCTCCCCGCACAAGGCGGTCGTGGCCCAGGAGGGCACCGACCTCACGCTCGCCGCGTACGGTCCGATGGTGAAGGTCTGTCTCGAGGCCGCCGCGGCTGCCTCGAATGAGGGCCGTAGCCTGGAGGTCGTGGACCTGCGCTCGCTCTCGCCCCTCGACTTCGACACTCTCCAGACGTCCGTGGAGAAGACCCGCCGCCTGGTCGTCGTGCACGAGGCCCCGGTCTTCTACGGCACGGGCGCGGAGATCGCGGCCCGGATCACCGAGCGCTGCTTCTACCACCTCGAGGCCCCGGTACTGCGGGTGGGCGGCTTCCACGCCCCGTACCCGCCGGCCCGCCTGGAGGAGGAGTACCTGCCCGGCCTGGACCGCGTACTCGACGCCGTCGACCGCGCGCTGGCGTTCTGAGGAGAGGGTTGTGACGACCATGACCGCACAGGCGCAGTCGCGGGGGCCGCAGGCACAGCGCTTCCGCGAATTCCGCATGCCGGATGTCGGCGAGGGCCTGACCGAGGCGGAGATCCTCAAGTGGTACGTGGCCGTCGGTGACACCGTCACCGACGGGCAGGTCATCTGCGAGGTGGAGACGGCGAAGGCCGCCGTCGAGCTGCCCATTCCGTACGACGGGGTGGTCAGCGAGATCCGCTTCGGCGAGGGCACGACGGTGGATGTCGGTACGCCGATCATCGTGGTGGACGCCGGGGGCTCCTCCTCCGGAGGGGAGGCCGGGGCCACGGCTCCGGAGCCGCCCGCCGTGGAGGCTCCCGCCGCCCCTGCGGCGGCCCCGCCTGAAGAGCCCAAGCGGCAGGCGGTGCTCGTCGGATACGGCGTCGCGCCGTCGGCCACGACGCGGCGTCCGCGCAAGGCTTCTTCCGTACCGGCTCCTGTACCTTCCCAGGCCGCCGAGCTGAACGGGCACGACCGTGCGGCGGCGGCGGACCGGCCGCTGGCCAAGCCGCCGGTACGGAAGCTGGCCAAGGAACTGGGCATCGACCTGGCGACCGTGGTGCCGACCGGGCCGAACGGCGTGGTGACCCGCGAGGACATCCGCGCGGCGGCGGCCCCGCCGGCGCCGCTGCCGCCGGTGGCTGCCGCGCCCGAACCCTTCTCCGCGACCGCCGGTGCCCGGGAGACGCGTATCCCGATCAAGGGCGTCCGCAAGGCCACCGCCCAGGCGATGGTCACCAGCGCGTTCACCGCGCCGCACGTCACGGAATTCGTGACGTTCGACATCACGCGGACGATGAGGCTGGTCCAGGAGCTGAAAGAGGACCGCGCCTTCACGGGCGTCCGGGTCGGCCCGCTGCTGCTGGTCGCGAAGGCCCTGCTCGTCGCCCTCAAGCGGCACCCCGAGGCGAACGCCGCGTGGGACGAGGCCGCGCAGGAGATCGTCCACAAGTCGTACGTCAACCTGGGGATCGCCGCCGCCACCCCGCGCGGTCTGATCGTCCCCAACATCAAGGACGCGCACGACAAGACGCTCCCCGAACTGGCGTCCGCCCTCGGCGAGTTGGTCGCCACCGCCCGTGACGGCAAGACCTCGCCCGCCGCGATGCAGGGCGGCACGGTGACCATCACCAACGTCGGTGTCTTCGGCGTGGACACCGGCACGCCCATCCTCAACCCGGGCGAGTCGGCGATTCTCGCCTTCGGCGCGGTCAAGCTCCAGCCCTGGGTCCACAAGGGCAAGGTGAAGGCGCGTCAGGTCACCACGCTCGCCCTCTCCTTCGACCACCGCCTGGTCGACGGCGAACTCGGCTCCCGCGTGCTGGCCGACGTGGCCGCCATCCTCGAACAGCCCAAGCGGCTGCTCACCTGGGGCTGACACCGTCACCCGCACGGAGGGCCCGGACGCACAAACGTCCGGGCCCTCCTTCGCGCGTGCATCCCACCCATTCGTCCCCTTTTGTGCTGCCATCACCCCATGGCCGTCTCCGTCTCCGTCGTCCTGCTGCTCCTCGTCCTCGCCGCCCTGATGATGCGCAACAAATCCCTCAAGCCCAGCCACGCCGTCCTCTGCGTCCTCCTCGGCTTCTGCCTCTCCTCCACCAGCCTCGCCCCCACGATCCAGTCCACGATGAACTCCACCGCGTCCCTGGTCAGCACCATCCGCCCCTAACGGGGCGGGTCTCGGTACGCTGGCCAGCAACGCGGCACCACCGGCCCGCGCCGAACCGAGGACGGGTAATTCGTTGAGCGACCGAGGCGCGAGGCCATGACGTTCATCACGCGGGTGCGGATCGAGAACTACCGCTCCATCGCGTCCTGCGACGTTCGGCTGGGTCCGCTGACGGTCCTCGCGGGCCCGAACGCGTCGGGGAAGTCGAACTTCCTGGACGCCGTCCGCTTCGTGCGGGACGCCGTTCATACCTCGCCGGAACGGGCGCTGGAGTCGCGTGGGGGTCTGGACGAAGTCCTGCACCGGTCGGGCCCTGATCGGCAGGCGGAGTCCTTCCGGATCAGCTTGGACACACGCGTCCTGGTACACGGCGGGTCCGGGTCGGAGCCCGTCTTCGAGGACTGCCGCTACGTACTGGAAATCGGTACTGACCCGGCCGGGGGCCGCCAGCCGGTCGTGCGCGTCGAGGAATTCACCAACGCCGAACGCGACGGGGGCGTATACCGGACCCCGAATCAAAACCGTTCGCCAACTGACCTCGTTCTTCCGTTCGTCGCCAGGGAACGGCCCGACACCATCGCGCTGTACAACAGCCTGGACATGACCCGGTTCTACGAACTGATCACCCCAGTACTCAGGGCCGTCGATGACACGCCGAAGCGCAGGGGTAGTTCGAACCTCGGGGAGAGCGGGGAGCGTCTGCCAAGAGTGCTGTGGACGTTGGACCAAAGACTCCCGTGGGTTAAGGAAGTCATCGATGGCTACCTCCGCACGATGATCGACAACGCCGTCGGCGTGGACGGGATCGACGTGCCGGAAGGGGACCTCGGCTTCGTCGTCGGCCGCTTCCGCAACGAAGTGGGCGACGTACGCAAGGTCGACCGCCGTTCGCTGTCGGAGGGAACCCTCCGCCTCACCGGCGTCCTCGCCGCCCTCTTCCAGCCGCGGGCCCTCAACGGAACATTCCCGCTCATCGCCATCGAAGAACCGGAAATCTCCTTGCACCCGCCCATGGTGGGCGCCCTCTACGACGCCCTGGTCGCCGCTTCCCGCAACACCCAGGTCATGGTGACCACTCAGAGCGCCGACCTGCTGGACAACGCCGCCGCCGACCCGGCGCACGTGCTGGTCGCCCGGAACGACGGCAGCGGTACGGTCATCGGCCCGATCGACAGCGCGGGTCGGCAACTTGTCGCGGACGGCGTGCTGACCCTCCCGGAGCTGCTGCGCAGCGGCGAGATGAGGCCCGAGCGGTGACCAACCCCCACCCGGTGATCGCGTCGATCGTCGAGGGTCACGGCGAGGAGAAAGCACTCCTCGGCCTCCTCCACCGGCTGGTCCCGCACCTCCAGTCCGGGGCGTACGCGGAGATCCAACGCCCCCACCGCGTCCCGCGCGACCGGATACTCAAGCCCGAGCATCTGAACAAGGCGCTCTCCATCGTCACCGCCCGCGTGCCCCGGCCGACCGGCATCCTGGTGCTGCTCGACGCGGACGACGACTGCGCCGTCGAGTTGGCCCAGCGAATCAAGGACCAGGCGCAGGCGACCCACGCGCACGTACCGTTGCTGGCGGTTGCCGCGGTGCGCGAGTTCGAGGCGTGGTTTCTGGCCGGTGCCACCGGTCTCGCGGGTCACGCGGGACTACCGGCCGACCTTCAGCCGCCTCCGCAGCCCGAGACGATCCGCGGGGCCAAGGAGTGGCTCACGAAGCGGATGCCGCGCGGCAGTTCATACCAGGAGACGGCCCACCAACCGTCCTTCGCCCAGCTCTTCGACCTCGATGCGGCCCGCACGGGCGCTCCGTCGTTCGACAAGTTCTGCCGCGACGTGCACCGGCTCCTGACCCGCGCGCCCTCATAGGTCCAGCTAGGCTTCTGCCTCTCCTCCACCAGCCTCGCCCCCACGATCCAGTCCACCATGAACTCCACCGCGTCCCTGGTCAGCACCATCCGCCCTTGAAGCCCGCAGGACCATGAGCGGGCCCTCCACTGCCGCCACCATGGCGAAGGGGAACCGGTCGAGTTCGAGGCAGAGCGCGATGTCGTCGGGGTGCACTCCTTGGCGCACCCCATCGGCCAGTTCGGCGGCGGCGCGCGACGTGGCGGCGCGGCGCAGGAACTCGGCGGCGTCCGTCCCGGCCCCGGCGGCCCTCCCGGCGATGTACTGAGCGCACGCCAGGTCTTCGTCGGCCCGCCCGACCTCGCCGGTGACCACGAAGGTGACGCTGTCGCCCGCGTGCGCCCGCAGGTGGTCGGCCGTCGCCTCCGCCACCACGAACGCCGCGCACAGCACCAGCGGCGCGTCCTTCACCGCGAGGGCGCCGACCGTCCCCGCCGTGGTCTTCTGCACGACGGTCCGTCCCTCCAGGTCGAGCGTCCGCATCAGGCCCGGTGAGTTGACGGTGTCGAACCCCGGCGCGGGTGCACCGTCCTTGACCGCCACCCAGTCCGGATGCCGGGCCTTGTGCGCCAGCGCCTCGTCCAACGACCCGGCCAGCACGACCTTCTCCGCCCCGCGCCCGAGCGCCCAAGCGGCGACGGTGAACGCCCGCATGACGTCCACCACCACCGCCACGGCCGGCGTCCCGCCCAGCCCGTCGATCCCCACGAAGTCACAGTCCATGCCGCTCATGCTCGCGCCTGCTCGGCCCAGCCGCCCGGGGATTACCGCGGCTCACCCGAGCGTCTTCAGGTCCAGTTCGGCCCAGACCGTTTTGCCCACGTCCAGCGGCAGTACGCCCCAGCGGGCGGCGACGGCTGCGACGATCAGTAAGCCGCGGCCGGACTCGTCGTCGTCGCCCACGGCCTCGGGCACCTGGGGTCGCCGCTCGCCGCGCGCGTCGGTGACGCCCACCCGCAGCGCACCCCCGGCCAGCCGCACCTCGACCCGGAACAGCCGCCCGGCCACCCGCCCGTACCGCACCGCGTTGGTCGCCAGCTCGCTCACCAACAGCCCGGCGTCCTGGGCCACTTCGGGGTGCCCCCACTTCTGCACCACCTCGGCGGTCCGCACCCGCGCCCTGCTCACACTCCGCGCCGTCGGTGCGTACAGGCATGTGTCATACGTCGTCTCCGCGTCGCCCATCCCGGCCGACCTCCCAGCCTCGCGCATCAGCCCGCGCGCGGCCCCCGGCAGTGGCGTTGCCCCCGCGCCCCACCTGCGGTGGGCATGACGTGACGGTGCACTTCCGCCGTGCGGCGCCGCTGTGCGAGCGGGTCGTCACCGACGGTAGAGGGTAAGTCGGTTGTGCAGCAACACGAATGAGCAGAAAATTCTACTCGAATTGAGTTGTGCCTCTCCGGGGCGGCACCACAGACTGTGCACTATGAACGACCGTGCGAACCGGGGTACTTCGATCTCCACCGTCCTGGGCCGCAAGCTCGGCGGCGACCTCCTCCGCATGCGCGAGACCTGCGGACTCAAGCAGTCCCACGCGGCCGAGGCCCTGACCGCCTCGGTCCCCAAGGTCGCGAAGATGGAACGCGGACTCGTCCCGATGCGCGACCCGGACATCCGCGCGCTGTGCCATCTCTACGGTGTCGAGGACGAGACCGTCATAGCTGGCCTGCTGCAAATCGCCCGACTGGACCGGGAGCGCCGCAGGGCGAAGGGCTGGTGGAAGCCGGATGCGGGCAACCTCAGCGAGTACATCGCGATGGAGGACATCGCCGTTCGCGTCCGGACATGGCAACTGTCCCTGATCCCCGGCCTGTTCCAGACACCCGACTACGTGCGGGCCCTCGCCGTCAGCGGCGGCATCTGGGAGGACCCGGACGCCATCGAACGCCTCGTCGCGGTCAGGCTGAAGCGCCAGGCTCGCTTGCAGGGCGAGAATCCGCTGAGCGTGCACGCCGTGATTTGGGAGGGGGCCCTGCGTCAACTCGTCGGCGGCGCCGAGGTGATGCGCGAGCAGTTGTCGCACATCTACGACCTGGCCAAGCTTCCGAACGTCCACATCCAAGTGCTTCCGTTCCGGGCGGGTGGGCACCCCAGCATCTCCGGTCCGTTCAGCATCCTGTCGTTTCTGGACAGTGCAGCGATGGACGTAGTGCACACAGATACGATTGCTTCCACGCAGTGGGTGGAGGACTCGGCGCAGGGCGCTGTCTACGCGTCGTTCTTCGCCGCAACGGCTCGGCTCAGCCTGTCTCCGTACGGGTCCTCGCGGCTGATCGATGACATTGGCAAGGGGTTGCACGAGTGACGTTGTTCGAATTCACGAAGTCGAGCTACAGCTCATCGGGAGGCGAATGCGTCGAGGTCGCCACCAATGTCCCCGGAACCGTAGCGATACGCGACTCCAAGAACCCCGAGGGGCCCACCCTCACCTTCACGCCCGCCGAGTGGACGTCCTTCCAACGGGCCCTCGCCGCAGGCGACTTCACCGGCTGACCAGCACTGACCCAACACTGACCGGCAGCCGCCGGTCACGGCGCCCGCACCACAGAACCACCTCGGCGTGCGCGCCCCACGGTGTCAGCGGTCGGCGTACAAACCGTCACCCGTACGGCACCGGCCCCGTCAAGGCCGCACGTCACCGCGACCACCCCCGGCCCGAGCCCGCCCGCCCCGCCCCTACCCGCCCCCCTCCCCACCGCAGCCAGCCGCAGTGCGCCCGCAGGGCGCGAGACGAACCCGCCAGGGCCCCACCGACCGGGGGACGGTCCGCCCGACCGGGGGACGGCCCGCCCGTTGCTAAGACTAAGAGGCTTCCCGGGCCACCCGGGCGAGTACCGCCTCGCGCAGGGCGACGGGGGCCACCCCCAGGGCGGCCAGCACGTCGAGGCCGCGGCCTTCTCCCGCTGAGAGCAGGCCGAGCAGGATGTGCTCCGTACCGATGAAGTCATGTCCGAGGGCGATCGCCTCGTCCTGGGACAGCACCACGGCGCTCCTGGCGCGGTCGGTGAAGAACTCGAACACCTCTACTCCTCCTTGCCCATGGCTTTGCGCCTGCTCGCGTGCTTCTCGTGCACCGACTGCCTGCTGACGTTCAGCGACGTGGCGATGTTCTGCCACGCCCAGCCCTGGTCACGTGCGTTGTCGACGTGAACCCGCTCAAGCTCTTCCAGCAGACGGCGCAGCGCGACGACGGCTTGCAGCCCCACGGCGGGGTCCTTGTTGGTGACCTGTCCGGCCAGCGAGGCCGGTGTGTCCTCAGCTCCCATGCGTGTCAGGTTGCCCTGACACGACGAGGATGTCAAGGAACCCTGACAAGCCATCGACGACCGCGACCGTAAGAGCGGCGCGTCCGGCCGGCGCAGAAGCGAGTTCGTCTTCATCCGTGCGGAGAAACCCAGCCGGTGATACCGAACGGGCATATGACGTAAGGGATATGGCGAATCGAATATGCCGGAAAATATCTCGGGGCGGGACGGGAATCATGCGGGTGACCCCGGGTGGGGGAAATCGGCTGTTCGGGACGGGCGTACGGACGGCGACCGTTGGGAACCGGACAGGCGTGGGCGGGCTGAAGTGGCCTGCAAACCAGGCGAGTTGGGTGAGGCGACCGGCCGGGGGAGCAGGGGTCGGGCTGGTCAGGACCGGCGTGGGCGCGGTGGCCGCTGCTCCCGGCGGGGGAAAGTCGATCTTGGCCGGAAGGGGCGAAAACTTGCCTCGGCGACGTGACCCCGCGGGTGCCTCGAATTGCGCACGAGTGGTATCGCGTCACACGCGCCCCCACTGTGTACCAATTTCGAAGATCAATATCGCCGAATGGCCGTATAGGTGATACAAGGTCGTACACCTGTGCGCGCGTGCCTCTTCGGCCTGCGCTGTCGTCACTTCACTCAGCAGGCAGGAAATCCTGAGAGGGCCGCTCAAATGCAACACCACGAACCACTCTGGTCCAACTCCCTTTATCCGACGTTCGCTTACGTGATCGCCTTTGTCGGCTCCGCGCTCGGCCTGGCCTGCTCGTCCCGGCTGCACCTCGTGGGATTCGGCCGGGGCAAGAACTGGCTCGGGTCGGGAGCCGTCGCGCTGGGCACCGGAATCTGGGGCATGCACTTCGTCGCGATGCTCGGCTACGACGTGCAGGGTGTGTCGCTGCACTACGACGTGACGCTGACCGTACTGAGCTGGGTGCTCGCGGTCGTGGTCGTCGGCGTCGGGATCTACGTGGCGGGCCGGGACTCGTCGTGGCCGTCGCTGCTGGCGGGCGGCCTGCTCGCCGGGATCGGCGTGGCGGGGATGCACTACCTCGGCATGGCGGCGATCATCATGCCCGGCACCCTGAACTACGACACCGGCACCGTCGCGCTGTCGGTCGTCATCGCCATCGTGGCCGCCACGGCGGCGCTGTGGGCGACGCTCCGCGCGCGCGGCCCGCTCTTCATCACCGCGGCCGCGCTCG
The DNA here is from genome assembly GCF_014596445.1 of Streptomyces sp. CBMA29. Classification (GTDB taxonomy): domain Bacteria; phylum Actinomycetota; class Actinomycetes; order Streptomycetales; family Streptomycetaceae; genus Actinacidiphila. The sequence goes on from NZ_MECL01000124.1 coordinate 22,044, forward strand.
TCATGGCCTTCGCGATCAGCGGCATGCACTACACGGGCATGGCGGCGGTCAGCTCCACCATCACCGACCACACCGACCCGACCACGGGCGTCGCGGCCTCCGCCTTCGTCCTGCCCCTCATCGCGGGTCTGAGCCTGATCATCTTCGTGGTCACCTTCGCGGTCCTGATGAACCCGACCGAGGAACTGGCCGCCGAGAATCCGGCTCCCGTCCGCCAGGCCCCGCCCCAGCCCGCGACGACCCACGGCGACTGGCCGTCCTGAAGCGCGCCCTCGCCCGGGGCGGGACTGTCCGAGCCGACTGGTAGGGATTTCCCATGCCCAGTACCGATACGGTCCGCACCGCCCTCGAAGCCGTCGCCGCTCTCCTGGCCCCCGGCCACCCGGCGGTGGCCGCCGACGTACGCCTGGCTGTGGACGACCCCGACGGGTACGTCAGGACGTACGCCGACCGCCTCGACGAGCGCGGCATCGACGAGCCGTTCCCGCACCTGCCCTGGATAGCCCTGGTCGACGCGCTGGAGGCCCGCCGGCTGCTCGCCGAATTCGACTGGAAGGAAGCCCCGGACGAGATCCAGGCGCGCCTGCGCCGCCTGGACTCGCGGCCGGTCATCGACCCCTGGGACGACCTTCCCGACGTCCCGGCCGACGAACTCGGCCTCCAGACCCACGAGTTCCTGGCCGCCTGCGGTCGGCGCTACCACGAGTACGGCAAGGCCCTCGCCGTCCTGGACATCGAGTCCGACTGCTACCCCGTCGTCTGCCTGCCCGCCTCGCGCGCGGCCGAACTGACCGCCCTGGCCACCCGAGCGGGCTTCGCGGCCCACCCTCTCGGCCCAACTCCCGCCTGATCCGAGCCCGTTCCCCAACACGGCCTCGGCGCAGCTACGTTGCCCGTACGGACCCCGACGAGCGGAACGACCACGTACGTCTCAGCTCCTCGTTCGGCACCGCGGCCGACGCCTATGCCGACCACCGGCCGGACTACGCGGGCGAGTTCGTCCTGCCCCCGCTGACCTGTGTGCTGCGCGCGCGGCGGCTGTGAGCGCTCGCCGCCTGGACCCGCGCCCCCGCCTGAACCTGTGGCCGGTCGGCTCAGGCGCCCAAGGCGTGGATCCTCGTCCGGAAATCCGCCACGGGCGTCCACACGTACGCCTTGCCCGAGCGCCGTTTGACGAACAGCCCGGACTTCTCCAGCCCCATCAGATCCTGACGGGCCGTCTCGTAGGCGACGTTGTGACTGGTCATGTGCGAATGGGCGGTGACGGCCGCCGCCGGGTTCTTCATCGCATATTGGAGCAGTGCGATCTGCCGGTGATTGAACCCGGTGTCGCTCCGGGAGATCTTCGTCTGAAGGGTCTGGACTTCGCGGGCCTTGTCCGCCAGATAGGTGTGCAGGTTGTCGATCGACCGCTGAAGGACATCGAGCTGGTGGAGATAGAAGTACGTCAGGTCGTTCTCGTCGTCCTCGGTGTACAGGTAGCTGAGGGCGTACGGGACCGGGGCGTTCTTGAGGATCTGCGAAATGGCGACGAACTCGGTCAGCCAGTAACCCTGGTTGAGCATCGACCAGTAGAAGAGCGCTCGTGCGGTACGGCCGTTGCCGTCCTCGAAGGGATGGTCGTAGCCCATCATGAAGTGGACTGTGATCGCCCGGAGCACGGGTGGGATGTAACTCCCCGCATCGAGCGTGCCGTTCGCGAAGTCGCACAGCCGAGAGACACGTTCGGGAAGGGTGTCTGCCGGAGGTGGCGTGTGCAGCAGTTCGCCGTCGTCGGTGTGCACGGAAACCCGCTCCTCGTCGGGTCGTTGGAAGCGGCCCGCGGCGTCGGGGTTGTCGAGGGTGCCTTCGGTGACGATCCGATGGATCTCACAGATCAGCTCGGGGCTGAGGCGCTCGTCGCGAAGCTCGCCGATCAGGCGCATGGCTCCGTAGTTGTTGACGATCATCCGCTCGTCACGCGACCGTGGCGGACGCCCGGAGCGCAGCATCTCTTTTGCCACGAGGCGCGTGGTGGAGGCACCTTCGAGCTGACTGGAGTTGATCGCTTCCTCGATCAGTGAGTGGACGAGGTAGCGGTCGCGCGTCCCCGGATTCGTCACCTCTTCGCTGATCTTGATTTTTCCGCTGGAGTCCCGGGTGATCTGTTCCAGCGCTTTGAGGACTCTGTCCGGCAGGGCGAAGCTGAAGGGCCGGCCGCTGATGTCCTCAAGCGGGAGGAGGCGCTTCATCTGGTGGCGGGTGAATCTGATACCCGCCCACCACTCCTCATGGGTGATGCCGGGCGGCGGCGTCTTGAACCGGATCTTGTCCCAGGGAAGATACGGGTCCTGCGGGCCCGCGCCCGGATTCACGAAGATGCGAGCCAGCTTCTCCGGAGTCGCATTCTCGAGCACTGACCTCATGAGAGCGTCCTGCTCAGGGGGTGGCATGGGTCGCCGCATGCTGGAGCCAGCCCTTCCTCGGTCGATCCGCGGCCAGCTCAGCTACCACCGATCTACTTCTTTCTCCCAGACTAGTAGTACTCGCTCCAGGGTGCCTGGCTCAACTACCACTGATCTACTTTTTTCTCCCAGACTAGTAGATCAGTACCTGTGAGCTGGTCTTTTGGTGCCGGGCGCAGGGAGGTGGGGGGCCTCATGGCCCCGGGGCCGGTTGGGGGCGGGCGAGGAGGAGGGCGCCGGGGGTGGGGGAGTCGGGGGAGATCAGGGTCTCGGTCTCGATCGTGAAACCGGCCTCGCGGAGCCAGGCGGTCATCCGGGCGGGCGGGCGTTTGTGGACGTGGACCTTCATGGGGTGGCCGCCGTAGCCCTCCGTCTTGAGGCGGGAGACGGAGCCGGTGTGGAAGCCGGTCAGCAGTGGGGCGCCGGGGCGCAGGACGCGGCGGAAGCCGGAGAGGACGGCCGGGACCTCGTCGTCGGGGATGTGGATCAGCGACCAGAAGGCGACCAGGCCGGCGAGTGACGCGTCGGCGAGGTCGAGGGCGGTCATCGAGCCGACCTCGAACCGGAGTCCGGGGTGGTCGGAGCGGGCCACGTCGACCATGCCCGGGGAGAGGTCGATACCGAAGGCGTCGACGCCCAGGCCGTGCAGGTGGGCGGTGACGTGGCCGGGGCCGCAGCCCACGTCCGCCACGGGGCCGCCCCCGGCGCCGGTGACCTCGGCGGCGAACAGGCTGAGCGCCGTACGCAGGGCCGGTGCGCCGTCCAGCGCCTCCCGTACGAAGTCGGCGTAGCTCACCGCGACCGTGTCGTACGAGGTTCGGGTGTCCGCCAGCCAGCCGTCCGCAGTCATGCTCCGACACGGTAGTCCCGCGGCCCGCGCCCGCGGAACGGGCTCCTGGCACGTCCACATCCCGGACGCCCGTACCGTCCGCGAAGCTGTTGTATCTATGATGCGTGCATCATGGATGCCAGCACTCTCACCGTCGCCGCGCCCGGCCCCGCCGCCAAGGCGCCGCCCGCCGCCGAGCGGGTCTATCTGCATGTCAAGTCCGGTGTTCTGGACCGGAGTTACGAGGGCGGGACGCTGCTCACCGAAGGGGATCTCGCCGACGCGGTGGGGGTCTCGCGCACGCCGGTGCGCGAGGCGCTGCTGCGGCTGGAGGCGGAGGGGCTGATCAAGCTCTACCCGAAGAAGGGCGCGCTCGTGCTGCCGGTGTCGGCGCAGGAGATCACCGACGTGGTGGAGACCCGGCTGCTGGTGGAGCAGCACGCCGTGGCGAAGGTGGTCGGGGCGGTGCCGCCGCGGCTCATCGCGCGGCTGGAGGAGTCCCTGGCCGAGCAGCGCGGGCACGCGGAGACCGGGGACCTGGCGGCCTTCGCCGTCGCGGACCGCTGCTTCCACGCGGAGATCGTCCGCGCGGCGGGCAACCGTATCCTCACGCACCTCTACGACCAGCTCAGGGACCGTCAGTTGCGGATGGGGGTGGCCACCATGCACGCCGAGCCGAGCCGGGTGGCGAAGAACATCGCGGAGCACACGGAGATCCTGGACGCGCTCAGGGACGGCGCGGCCGGCACGGCCGCCGACATCGTGGACCGGCACGTCTCGTGGGTGAAGGTGCTCGCCAGGGGCGAGTCGTGAGCCGGAGCCCGGCCACGGAGAAGGTTCTGCCGGGCGACCCGCCCGGCGGACGGCGCGCCGCCCTCGTCTGGGGCGTCGGCACCTCCGTCTACCTCGTCGCCGTCGTCCACCGCACCAGCCTCGGCGTCGCGGGCATCGACGCCGCCGACCGCTTCCACATCGGCGCCTCCGCGCTCTCCAGCTTCTCGATCCTCCAGGTGCTGGTCTACGCGGGCATGCAGATACCGGTCGGCCTGATGGTGGACCGGCTCGGCACGAAGAAGGTCCTGCTGCTCGGCGCCGTGCTGTTCACCCTCGGGCAGGGGGCGTTCGCGCTGTCCCACTCGTACGGCATGGCGCTGGGCGCCCGCGCCGTGCTGGGCTGCGGCGACGCCATGACCTTCGTGAGCGTGCTGCGGCTCGGCTCGCGCTGGTTCCCCGCCAGACGCGGTCCGATGATCGCCCAGGGCGCCGCCCTGTTCGGCGTCGCGGGCAACCTCGTCTCGACCGTCGTCCTCTCCCGCGTCCTGCACTCGGCGGGCTGGACCCCGACCTTCCTCGGCACCGCCCTGGTCGGCGCGCTCGTCCTCGTCCTGGTCGCCCTCTTCCTCAAGGACCACCCGGAGGGGTACGAACCCGCGCCCGTCGAACACGCGGGCCTGACGTACGTACGCCGCCAGATCGCCGCCGCCTGGTCGGAACCCGGCACCCGGCTCGGCATGTGGACGCACTTCACCACCCAGTTCTCGGGGATGGTGTTCCTGCTGCTGTGGGGGCTGCCCTATCTGGTCGAGGACCAGGGGCTCTCGCGCGGCACGGCGGGCGGGCTGCTCACGCTCGTCGTCGTCGCCAACATGTTCTTCGGCATGGTCTTCGGGCAGCTCATCTCCCGTCACCACGGCGCCCGCATGCCGCTCACCCTCGGCGTGATCGCGGCCACCGCCGCCGCCTGGGCCACCACCCTCGCCTGGGGCGGCGGCCACGGCCACGACCCGATGTGGCTGCTGATCGCCCTGTGCGTCGTCCTCGGCGCCTGCGGCCCGGCCTCGATGATCGGCTTCGACTTCGCCCGTCCCGCCAACCCGCCCGAGCGCTTCGGCACCGCCTCCGGGATCGTCAACATCGGCGGTTTCACCGCCTCCGTCCTCACCCTGCTGGCCGTCGGCCTGCTCCTCGACGCGACCGGCGACAACTACCGGATCGCCTGGAGCAGCGTCTTCGTACTCCAGGCGGTCGGCACCGCCCAGATCCTCCGGCTCCGCCGCCGTGCGCAACGGCTGGAGCGGGAGCGGATCGCGGTGAGCCGCGTCGAGAGTGTGCACCGCCTGCCGGCGGCGGTCACCTCGGAGTAAGGCCCTCCGGGCCGCGGTTGAACGACGGTTCGCGGCCGGCCCCCAGCGACCCCGGCCGCCCCAGCGGCGGTCTGCCCCGCCGTCTCGCGGTCCCCCGGTCGGTCTGCCCCGCCGTCCCTCGGTCCGCCGATCTGCCGGGACCGGGCTTCGGACCGCCGGGACCGGGCTTCGCCCGTCGGCGGCTCCGCATCCGCCGCCACCGCGGCCTCGGCTCCGCTCGCGGGGCGGCGCCCCGCACTCCCCGAACGGCGCCCGAGGCGCTACGCGTTACTTCGTGACCGCGATGTGCGACAGGATCGCGTCCGCCAGTTGCCGGTCGCCCTCGATCTTGAGCTGGTCGACGAGCGCCGCCGGACGCGCGCGGCCGGTGAGCAGCCGCAGGAACGTCTCCCAGTCCACGACGAAGGTGACGGCCGGACCGAGCGAGACGGCCGAGTCGATGCTGCCGTGGCCCTCGGCGTTCACCCGTACGGTCCGCATGAACTCCAGCGGGCCGTGCACGTCGAAGACGACCGCGGAGCCCGGCTTGGCGCCCGCGTCCTCGGCGACCACCTTCGGCAGCGAGCGCAGGACGTAGTCACGGGCCAGTACGGCCGCGGGGGAGGCGAGGTTGCCGGGGGCGTCGAGGGCCCGGCGCAGATCCTGCTCGTGCACCCACACGTCGAAGACGCGGCCCCAGAGCTGTTCCTCCAGGGTGACCTCGCCGCCGCCGATCGCGCGGACCTCGGCGTCGGGCTGCCGCGACTCGTTCCTGAGCTGCCGCGAGCGGCGGATGATCGTGTACTCCAGCTCCGACGTCATCTCCGGCGCCGTGTGGTGGCGGCGGATGTCGACCGGGACCTCCGTGTAGCGGGCCGTCTCGCTGGTGATGTGCCGGAGGTCGCTGGGAAGGGTGTGGATGGGGCGCGGGTCGCCCAGCAGCTCGCACTCGAAGCCGATGATGTGGGACACGACATCGCGCACCGACCAGTACGGGCACTCGGTGTGGCGGTTCCACGCGCCGTCGGGCAGCGGCGTCACCAGTTCGTTGACGGATTCTATGGAGTGGGTCCAGGCGTCGATATACGGCTGGAGCTTGCTGTGGACGGTCACGGGACCCCTCGACGGTCGGTGCGCGGTCGTGGCGGTTGGCGCCTAAGTTACGCTGCGCGCGGGCGCCCACGCAGTGCTTTCGAGTGACGATGGTAGGCCCGGCTTGACGACCCAACGTATGGGCGGTGTCCGAGTGCGCGCAACGCTTCTTCAGATCGACGTGGACCAGAGGGAACCGGTCGCCTCGCGACGCGACCGTGTGGCCGCGATGGTACGTGACCACGCGGGCGCGGATCTTGTCGTGCTGCCCGAACTGTGGCCGGTCGGCGCCTTCGCCGCGGAGGACTTCGCGGCCGAGGCCGAAACGGCGGACGGCGGGCCGACCGCCGAGGCGATGGGCGCGGCGGCGCGCGACGCCGGGGTGTGGCTGCACGCCGGGTCGATCGTCGAACGCGACGCCGTCGGAGGTGAGCTGTTCAACACCTCGCTGCTCTTCTCCCCCGACGGCGATCTCACGGCCGTCTACCGCAAGATCCACCGCTTCGGCTTCGACCAGGGCGAGGCCGTCCTCATGTCCTCCGGGCACGACATCGTCACCGCCCGCGTCCCCGGCACCGTCCTCGGCCTCGCCACCTGCTACGACCTGCGCTTCCCCGAGCAGTTCCGGCTCCTGCTCGACGCCGGGGCGCAGACGCTGGTCGTTCCGGCGGGCTGGCCCGCGCGGCGGCTCGCCCACTGGCGCCTGCTGGTGCGTGCCCGCGCCGTCGAGTCCCAGTCGTACGTCCTCGCCTGCGGGACCGCCGGCACCCACGCCGGGGTGGAGCAGGCCGGGCACAGCATGATCGTCGATCCCTGGGGGGAGATCGTCGCCGAGGCCGGGCCCGCCGAGCAGGCGCTCTCCGCCGAGATCGACGTCTTTCGCGTCGACGTCACCCGCGCCGATTTCCCCGTCCTGCGCGACCGCGTCCTCGGGGTCCCCACCCCGAAGCCCCACTAACCGGTCGGCGGTTCGCCGATCTTTTCAGGGGCGCGGGGAACTGCGCGGCCCGCCCCCCACCGGCCCGGTGGTCGGGAAACCACCGAACTGCCCCTCCGGGACCGGTGGTGACCTGCGCGAGCCGCGGGCACAGGGGCGGCGCCCCTTAGAAGACCGGGTCGCCGCCCTGCGCAGGGCTAATCGTCGTCGTGCTCCTTGTCGACCATGCGGTCGACACACACCGCCACCGCGATCAGCATCGCGGCATCGGCGTCCTCGCGCTCGATGTCGATGGCGTAGGCGTCACGGAGGGTGAACCACTTGCGGGAGATGCGCGCGAGGCGCTCCCCCTCGTACTCGATGTCGAACTCCTTGTCGATGATGTCGCCGCGCACTTCGAGTTCCTCGCCGGAGGCGAGCTCGGCGCGGAAGACGTCGCGCAGCAGGTGGAGGCGCTTCTTGCGGACGGTGACGAGGACGTCACCGTCGCGCTCGATGGTCATGGTGTCCCGCAGGGACACCAGCTTCTTGCGGATGACGGCGACCTCGTTGCCGTCCGGGTCCTGGAGTTCGAGGGTGTCGCGGATCCGGAGGACCTTCCCGTCGACGTAGAAGGCCCTGCGGCCGTGCTCGTCCTCGATCCAGTAGTCGTCGCCGATGGCGAACATCTTCTCTCGCACCACGTATTTCATAGGGAATGCCTACCCCGGCGGATGCTGTTGGATGGGGATATGACTGCACGCGCACGTGTCCGGGCGCCCGAGCTGACCGGCGAGGGCGGCTGGCTGAACACCGGCGACAAGCATCCGACCCTCGCTGACCTGCGGGGCAGCATCGTCATTCTGGATTTCTGGACGTTCTGCTGTGTGAACTGTCTGCATGTCCTGGACGAGCTGCGCGCCCTGGAGGAGCGGCACAGGGACACCGTGGTGATCGTCGGCGTGCACTCGCCGAAATTCGTGCACGAGACCGAGCACCAGGCGGTCGTGGACGCGGTGGAGCGGTACGGCGTGCACCACCCGGTGCTGGACGACCCGCGGCTGTCGACGTGGAAGCAGTACGCCGTACGGGCCTGGCCGACGCTGGTGGTGATCGACCCCGAGGGGTACGTGGTCGCGCAGCACGCGGGCGAGGGGCACGCGCACGCGCTGGAGCAGCTCGTGACGGCGCTGGAGAAGGAGCACGCGGCCAAGGGCACCCTGCGCAGGGGCGACGGCCCGTACGTACCGCCGGAGCCGGTCGCGACCGACCTCCGCTTCCCCGGCAAGGCGCTCGCGCTGCCGGGCTCCGGGCACTTCCTGGTGTCGGACTCGACCCGGCACGCCCTGGTGGAGCTGGCGGCGGACGCCGAGAGCGTGGTGCGGCGGATCGGCACCGGCACGCGCGGGCTGGCCGACGGCAACGCGGAGACGGCCCGCTTCAGCGAGCCGCAGGGCCTGACGCTGCTGCCCGACAACAGCGTGATCGTCGCCGACACCGTCAACCACGCGCTGCGCCGCGTCGACCTGGGGACCGGACACGTGACGACGGTCGCGGGCACCGGAAAGCAGTGGTGGCAGGGCTCCCCGACGTCCGGTCCGGCCCGCGAGGTGGACCTGTCGTCGCCGTGGGACGTGGCCTGGTTCGACGGCCGGGTGTGGATCGCGATGGCGGGCGTGCACCAGCTGTGGACGTACGACCCGGAGACGGAGACCGTACGGGTCGCGGCGGGCACGACCAACGAAGGGCTGGTCGACGGGCACGCGGCGCAGGCGTGGTTCGCCCAGCCCTCGGGGCTCGCGGCGGCCGGGTCCAGGCTGTGGATCGCCGACTCCGAGACCTCGGCGCTGCGCTGGGTCGAGCGCGGCGAGGACGCGGCGGGCGGCTACATCATCCGTACGGCCGTCGGCACCGGCCTGTTCGACTTCGGCCACCGCGACGGCCCCGCCGGGCAGGCGCTGCTCCAGCACCCGCTGGGCGTCACCGCGCTGCCGGACGGCTCGGTCGCGGTCAGCGACACGTACAACAACGCGCTGCGCCGCTACGACCCGGCGACCGGCGAGGTCACCACGCTCGCGACCGACCTGCGCGAGCCCTCGGACGCGGTGGTCGTGGACGGCGACATCGTGGTGGTGGAGTCCGCCGGGCACCGGCTGACCCGGATGCACCTGCCGGAGGAGGCCGTCCGCGTGGAGGCCGTCGCCCACCGTACGCAGCGGGACGCGACCGACGTGGCGGCCGGTGCCTTCCGGCTCGACGTGGTGTTCACCGCGCCCGAGGGGCAGAAGCTCGACGAGCGGTACGGGCCCTCGACGCGGCTGCTGGTCAGCGCCACCCCGCCGGAACTCCTCGCGGAGGGCGCGGGCAAGGGCACCGACCTCTTCCGCGACCTGGTCCTCGCCCCGTCCGTCACCGAAGGCGTCCTGCACGTCTCCGCGATGGCCGCGTCCTGCGACGACGACCCGGCCAACCCCTACCCCGCCTGTCATGTGCACCAGCAGGACTGGGGCGTCCCGGTCCGCGTCGGCACCGACGGCGACTCCCGGCTGGCGCTGGTCCTGGCGGGCCTGGACGCCTAGGGCGTACGGGCGCGGCGGGCCTGGACGCCTAGCCCGTACGGGCGCTGTACGGGCGCGGCCGGGTGGTGAGTATGCTCCGGCCATTGATCGTGATCCGCCGGGGGGCGGAGCTTCACCTGGGGAGGGACCGAGTGCCTCGTCGCGCTCTCACACGCGGCTCCGTCGCGGCGGCCATCGTTGTCGTCATGGCCGCCGGGCTCGCCCCGGCCGTGACCGGCGGCACGGCGTACGCGGACGGTGCGCCAGGTACGCCGAGTACGTCGAGTACGCCGAGTGCGTCCGCCACGGCGTCGCAGGAGACCGTCATACCCGCCGGTTCGCGGTGGCTGCCGCAGAGCGAGCCGCTGATCACCGCCGGGAACGACGGATACCTGGTCAGGGGGGCCAACGGCGCCCGCTGGGTGAATCCGGCGGACGGCAGCGAGGGCCCGGCGCTGCCGGTGCCCGCGCAGCCCGTGGTCAACACTGGCCTGTACGCGAACCTCATCCGCAACTTCCCGTCCCAGTCGGTGACGATCACCGACTACGACACCAACATGTTCCGCACGGTCACCGCGCCCGAGGGCCAGCGCTGGGTGGCGTGCGGCTTCAGCGCCGACCGCGTCCTCACCGGCGAGACCGCCGCCGACGGCACGCTCGCCGCACTGCACCTGATCGGCAACGGTAACGACGGTTCCGCCGACCTGACCGTCACCGGGCTGCCCGCGGGGACCGCCGTGCCCGACTGGACCGACCTGCTCGCGCAGAACCGCGACTACGCCGTCCTGCGGCTGACCTCGGGCGCCGCGCCCGGGACCGCGCCCGGCACCGCGCACACCTACCTGCTCGACTACCGCACCGGCACGCTGCGCGCGATCCTCGCCGACGTGCCCGCCGCCGAGCAGACCGCCGCCGTCCTCGGCAGGGACCGGGTGCTGGTGTACGGCGGCGCGGTCACGACGGCGTACACCGTACGGCTCGACGACCCGGCGGCCACCGTCGAGAAGACGCCGCTGCCCGCCGCGGGCCGGGACGGTACGCCGAAGCTCGCCGTCACCGGGGACCGCGTCCTGATGCTGGAGCGGTCGACGGACAGCCAGTCCACGGGACTTCCGCTGCTGGCCGTGCCGGTCGGCGGCGGCGCCGCACGGACCCTGCTGGCCAAGGTCGCCATGGAGTACGCGACCGCGCCCGACGGCTCGGTGCTGGTCGAGGGCGGCACAGGACCCGACGACTGGGCGGTGCGCCGGATCACCGCGGCGCCCGGCGCCGACGCGACCGTCACCGACCTCAAGACGCTGCCGCCGGTCGCGGCCAGGGTCTACGGACTGTCCTACAGCGCCGGGCGGTTGGCGTACTCCGACACCACCCGCTCCTACCCGGCCCTGGTACGGCGCGACGTGGCCGGGGGCGCGGCGCCCGCCGTGTCGGCACCCGAACTGCTGTGGAGCAACGGCCCGAAGCCCGCCGACTGCGGCTCCGGCGTCTCCTGCGTGCACCTCCAGGGCACCGGCACCGGCTCGGTGGCCTTCTCCGCCGGCAACATCATCACCGTCCCCCAGCCGCCGTCCCCGACCGATTCGCGCGCCGTCTTCCTCGACGCGCCCGGCACGGTCACCGGCGCCGCGGGACCCTACGTCGTGGTGAACACCGGCACTCCCGCGCGGCAGAAGGTCTTCGACCTCCGCTACGACGGCGCCCTGTTCGACGGCCCGGTCACGGCCTCCGCGCTGTGGGGCCACACCCTGTGGGTGCCCGGCAGCGCCTCCGGCACCGTCCGCCCGTACGACCTGGAGCGGCGGACGTACGGCGCCACGGTCCAGACCGGCGCGCCGTGTGTGCCCAAGGAGCTCCAGGCGGACGGGCGTTGGCTGTACTGGTCGTGCGGCACCAGCGCCGGGGTCCACGACCTCACGACCGGCAAGAACGTGCCGGTGCCGACCGGGGACGCGCTGCTCGGCGACGGTTACGTCGTCCGGCACGACACGGCGGCGGGCCGTCTGATGCTCACCGACGTGCACACCGGCTCGGCCGTCAGCAGCAACCTCGCAGAACTGGCCGCGAGCGACCTGGCCGACGACCGCGGCGTGACGTGGACGGTGGACAAGTACGGCGGCGGTGTCGCGTACGTCGATCCGGGGCAGCGCGTCCACGTCCAGCCGTTGACCTCGATTCCGCGCGGCGCGGTGTCGGTGCTGAGCAGCGACGTCGGCCCGGCCACCGTCGACGTCCTGGAAACCCCCGGTGACTGGCAGGGCAGTTGGACGCTGTCCCGGCCCGTCGCGGGCTGGAGCCTGACGGTCACGGACGAGGCGGGGAAGACGGTCGCCACCCGCAACGGGCCCACGGGCACGCAGGTGGCGGCGAGTTGGAATCTGAAGGGCTCCGACGGGTCGTGGGTGAAGAACGGCCGCTACACCTGGAAGCTCACCGCGGCCCCGGCCGACGGCGGCTCCGGCGGGCTCTCCCTCACCGGCCGGATCACCGTCACGGGCGCCGCGGGCGTGCACGACTTCACCGGTGACCGGATCGGCGACTTCTTCGGCCTCACCCCGTCCGGCCGCCTGGACCTGCGCGTCGGCAACGGCAAGGGCAACGTCAACGCGGCCCGTTCCACGTCCGGTTGGCCGACGTCCTCGCTGTACGTGCCCTACGGCGACCTCGGCGGCGACCGGGTCAACGACCTGCTGGTCAGGGACGCCTCGGGCCAACTGTGGCGCTACGACGGCGCGGTGGGCACGAACTTCACCCCGTCCCGGCCGCGCACGCTCATCGGCCCCGGCTGGAACGCGTACGACGCACTGGCCTCGGTCGGCGACCTGACCGGTGACGGCCGCGCGGACCTGGTGGCGCGTACGCCGTCCGGCAGCCTGTACCTCTACGCCGCCGACCAGAACGGCAAGTTCGGGCCCCGCACGCTCATCGGCGGGGGCTGGAACACGTACGACCTGCTGATCGGCTCGCAGTACTCCGATTCCCTCGGCTGGGGCCGGCAGCTTCTGGCCCGGGACAGGACCGGGGTGCTGTGGGCCTACAACGGCGACGCCAAGGGGCACTTCGGGCCGCGCGTGAAGATCGGCCCCGGCTGGAACGTCTACGACTCGATCGTGGGCGTCGGCGAACTCCAGCCGGTCCGGGGGGCGTACCTCACCGGACTGGTCGCCCGTGACGCGGCGGGCAACCTGTGGCGCTACGACGGCCACAACGGCGACCCGGGCTTTGCCGCCCGCGTCAGACTCGGCGCGGGCTGGCAGATGTACACGTCGCTGTTCTGAGATCCGGGGCTGACCTCGCGTCAGAACGCCGGTGGTACTGGCCTGGTGTCAGTACCGCCGGTCACCCGGGTAGTAGCGCTCCTCGACCGGCGGGATGTCGCCGTCGGCCGTCGGGGGAATCCGGCGGCGCTTGAAGATGCTGACGTAGGCGGCGAGTCCGATGATGCCGACGGCCATCATGATCAGGCCGAGCAGATCCATGTTGACGCCCTTGGCGTGCCAGTCGGTGGCGAACGTGATGATCGCACCGACCGCGATCAGAATGATGCAGCCTCCGATGCCCACAATTACCGCTTCCTTTGGCCTAGTTGTGCTCCGGCGTTCTGAAGCAGCGTCTACCCCGGACCTCGGGGCACAAGCAGGCGCATCGGGGCGGGGGCGGGCCGGGGCGCGGGCCCCGGCCCCGGAAGGCGCTCCGGAAGGCCCCGGAATCAGGCCGCCAGGAAGGCCGTCAGGGCGCCGGCCAGCAGATGCGGGTCGTCGGCGCCGGACATCTCGCGGGCCGAGTGCATCGAGAGGATCGGCACCCCGACGTCGACCGTGGTGATGCCGTGCCGGGCAGAGGTGATCGGGCCGATCGTCGTCCCGCACGGCATCGAGTTGTTCGACACGAAGTGCTGGTAGGGGACGCCCGCGGTGTCGCAGGCCGCCGCGAAGACGCCGCGGCCGGTGCCGTCGGTGGCGTACCGCTGGTTGACGTTGGTCTTCAGGATCGGGCCGCCGTTGGCGCGCGGGTGGTGCGTCGGATCGTGCCGCTCGGCGTAGTTGGGGTGCACGGCGTGGCCGGAGTCCGACGAGACGCAGACGCTCGCGGCCAGCGCGCGCTGCCGCTCCTCGAAGCCGCCGCCGCGCGCGTGCACCGAGCGGCTGAGGACGTTGCCGAGCAGCGGTCCCTGGGCGCCGGTGTCGGACTGGCTGCCGTTCTCCTCGTGGTCGAAGGCGGCCAGTACCGGGATGTACGTGAGGTCCTGGCGGGCCGCGGCGGCGGCCAGCGCGGCCGTGCCCGCGTGCACCGACAGCAGATTGTCCAGCCGGGGGCAGGCGAACAGCTCCTCGTCGCGCCCGAGGAAGGCGGGCGGCTGCGTGTCGTGCGTCATCAGGTCCCAGCCGACGACGTCCTCCGGGTCGAGGTCCGCCCGCTCGGCGAGGTAGCCGATCAGGTCGCCATCCTGCGCGTCGCCCAGGCCCCACACCGGCTGGAGGTGGCGCTGCTTGTCCAGCGTCAGCCCGTCGTTCACGCCCCGGTCCAGGTGGATCGCGAGCTGCGGCACCCGCAGCAGCGGGCGGTCGGTCGCGACCAGCCGCGTACTGCCGTCGCGCAGCGTCAGCCGGCCCGCCAGGCCCAGGTCCCGGTCCAGCCAGCTGTTCAGCAGCGGGCCGCCGTAGATCTCCACCGCCACCTGGCGCCAGCCCTGCGCCCCCATGTCCGGGCGCGGCTTCACCCGCAGATTCGGTGAGTCCGTGTGCGCGCCCACGATCCTGAACGGTGTCTCCGGGCGTGCGCCGTCCGGCACGAACCACGCCACCACCGCGCCCCCGCGCAGCACGTACCGCCCGCCCGGCTCGGCCCCCCACTTCTCCGTCTCCGCCACCCGCCGGAACCCGGCCCCCTCCAGCCGCTCCGCCACGGTCGCCACCGCGTGGTACGGCGTCGGACTCGCCTGCACGAATGCGGCCAGATCTTCGGTGTGCTTACGGCCAAACGCCGGACGCTGAGAGCTCATGCCCTCAGCTTAGTTTCAGCCACGACGCCTCCCCCTGAGGGTGCGCCCGAGTCCGCGCCCCCTGTGCGTCCACTCTGCGCAGGACCTGGCTTTAGGGGCGCGCCCCCTGTGCGTCCACCTTGCGCAGGACGTGGCTTTAGGGGCGCGGGGAACTGCGCGACAAGCCCCCACCGGCCGGTGGTCCGGCGACAACCAGACTGCCCCGCCGGGGCGGGTGGTGACCTGCGAGAGCGTCGTGCCGGGCCGCGCAGTTCCCCGCGCCCCCAAAAGATCGGCTCGCCGCCAGGCGTACGGCGAGCCGCAGGCTAGAAGGAGTCCTCCGGGAGGTCCATGAGGGTGAGGTCGACGGATTCGGCCAGGGAACGAGCCGTACCCACTCCTGGAAGGACATTGGCGGCGAAGAACTTCGCGGCGGCGACCTTCCCGGCGTAGAAGGCGGCGTCCTTGGCGGAGGCCCCGGAAAGCTTCTCGGCGGCGACGCCCGCCCCGCGCAGGAGCAGGTATCCGATGACGACGTCGCCCGAGGCGAGGAGCAGCCGCGTGGTGTTGAGCCCGACCTTGTAGATCGAGCGGACGTCCTGCTCGGTGGCCGACAGGTCGGTCAGCATGGCCCCGACGATCGCTTCGAGGTCGACGGCCGCCGTGGCGAGCTGGTCGCGGGCGGCGGCCAGCTCCTCCCCGCCGGTCGCCTCGGCGAGGAACTTCTTGATCTCCTCGCTGAGCGCCGTCATGGCCTGGCCCTGGTCCCGGACGATCTTCCGGAAGAAGTAGTCCTGGCCCTGGATGGCGGTGGTGCCCTCGTAGAGCGTGTCGATCTTGGCGTCCCGGATGTACTGCTCGATCGGATACTCCTGGAGGTACCCGGAGCCGCCGAAGGTCTGGAGGGACTGGGCGAGCTGCTCGTACGACTTCTCGGAGCCGTAGCCCTTGACGATGGGCAGCAGCAGGTCGTTGAGCCCGTGCAGCCGCGTGGCGTCCTCGCCGCCCGCCTCGGCGACCTGGATGGCGTCCTGGACGGAGGCGGTGTAGAGGACGAGGGCGCGCATGCCCTCGGCGTACGCCTTCTGCGTCATGAGCGAGCGGCGGACGTCGGGGTGGTGGGTGATGGTGACCTTGGGCGCGCTCTTGTCCATGAACTGCGCGAGGTCCGGGCCCTGCACGCGCTCCTTGGCGTACTCCAGCGCGTTCAGGTAGCCGGTGGAGAGCGTCGCGATGGCCTTCGTGCCGACCATCATGCGGGCGAATTCGATGATCCGGAACATCTGCCGGATGCCGTCGTGCTTCTCGCCGATCAGCCAGCCCTTGGCGGGGAGCCCGTCGCCGAAGGTCATCTCGCAGGTGTTGGACGCCTTCAGGCCCATCTTGTGCTCGACGTTGGTGGCGTAGACGCCGTTGCGCGTCCCCAACTCGCCGGTCTCGAAGTCGAACTCGTACTTCGGGACCATGAACAGCGACAGGCCCTTGGTGCCGGGTCCCGCGCCCTCGGGGCGGGCGAGTACGTAATGGATGATGTTCTCGGACATGTCGTGCTCGCCCGAGGTGATGAAGCGCTTGACGCCCTCGATGTGCCAGGTGCCGTCGTCCTGCTTGACCGCCTTCGTGCGGCCCGCGCCGACGTCCGAGCCCGCGTCGGGCTCGGTGAGGACCATGGTGGAGCCCCACTGCTTGTCGACCATGATCGCGGCGATCTTCTTCTGCTCCTCGGTGCCCTCCTCGTAGAGGATTCCGGCGAAGGCCGGGCCCGAGGTGTACATCCACACGGCGGGGTTGGCGCCCAGCACCAGCTCCGCGTAGGACCAGATCAGGGAGCGCGGCGCGGTGGTGCCGCCGATCTCCTCGGGCAGGCCGAGGCGCCAGTACTCGGCGTCCATGAACGCCTGGTAGCTCTTCTTGAAGGACTCCGGCACCGGGGCGGTGTGGGTCTTCGGGTCGAAGACCGGCGGGTTGCGGTCGGCGTCGGCGAAGGACTCCGCCAGCTCGTTCTCCGCCATGCGCGCCAGCTCGGCGAGGACGTCCTTCGCGGTCTCCACGTCCATCTCGGCGAACGGACCCGTGCCGTAGAGCTGGTCGCGGCCGAGCACCTCGAAGAGGTTGAACTCGATGTCGCGGAGGTTCGACTTGTAGTGGCCCATGACGTCGGCTCCGTATCGCAAGTGGGGTGGTCGTGGCACTCGTAGAAAATAATGCTACCCGTCGGTAATAAGAAGCAACCCCGGAAGGGTCGGATGTGACCGTTTCCTCTTCCCCGGGGGCGCCTCCAGGGTGTCCGCGGGGCCGTTACTCTTGGGGCCGTGTACGGCTACGAGCAGAGCGTGAATCCCGGACCCGGCCCGGTCCAGGGCGCCGCACCCATGCCCGGTGGCTATCCGGAGCCCTCCCCGCCGTCGCTGGCCGACGCGGTCCGCGCCTTCACCACGGGATCGATGGCCGCCGAGGACTTCCAGGCGATCTTCGCCACGTCCAAGGTGTACTGCCCGCGCGGCGACAACCCGGGCTTCCTGGCGCTGCACGACACCCAGCAGCCGGTCATCCCGATGTTCACCTCCCTGAAGGAGCTGCGGCGGTACGCGGGCAAGGAGTCCAAGTACTTCGTGATCACCGGCGCCGAGGTGCTGGACCTGCTGCCCACCGGCTACGGCTTCGTCCTGGACATCGACGGCCAGCATCGCATGGTCTTCGACGCCAAGGCGGTCGAGCAGATGGTCGACTTCACGATGCGCCGGATGTACGGCTGAGGCGGTCCGCCCACCCCTCCAGTGAGTGCTGGAATAGTCACGCCTTGCGAGATGTTCAGTGTTCAACTACTTTGGAACCGGAGCATCCCGAAGGAGGCAGTCATGCCCGCCGTGACCGTAGAGAACCCGCTGACCCTGCCGCGTGTGAGCGCGGCCGACGACGCCCAGCCCCGCAAGGCGCTACAGGTGTCCACCGCGCCGAGCGGTTTCGAGGGGGAGGGCTTCCCCGTGCGCCGCGCCTTCGCGGGCATCGACTACCGCAACCTCGACCCGTTCATCATGATGGACCAGATGGGTGAGGTGGAGTACGCGCCGGGAGAGCCCAAGGGCACCCCCTGGCACCCGCACCGCGGCTTCGAGACCGTCACGTACATCATGGACGGCACCTTCATTCACCAGGACTCGCACGGCGGTGGCGGCACGATCACCAACGGCGACACCCAGTGGATGACCGCCGGGTCCGGGCTGCTGCACATCGAGACCCCGCCGGAGTCCCTGGTCACCAGCGGCGGCCTCTTCCACGGCCTCCAGCTCTGGGTGAACCTGCCGAAGGCCGACAAGATGATGCCGCCCAAGTACCAGGACATCCGGGCGGGCGGCCTGAAGCTGCTCACCTCCGGTGACGGCGGCGCGCTGATCCGGCTGATCGCCGGTGACCTCGCGGGCCACGAGGGCCCCGGCGCGACGCACACGCCGATCACGATGATCCACGTCTCGGTGAACCCCGGCGCCTCGGTCACCCTGCCCTGGCGCGCCGACTTCAACGCCCTCGCCTACGGCCTCGCCGGCCGCGGCTTCGCGGGCCCCGACGCCCGCCCCTTCCGCATGGGCCAGGCTGTCGTCTTCGGCAAGGGAGACTCCCTCACCATCCGCGCCGACGAGACCCAGGAGTCCCGCTCGCCCAACTTCGAGGTCGTGCTCCTCGGCGGCCTCCCCATCCGCGAGCCGATGATGCAGTACGGCCCCTTCGTCATGAACACCCACGCCGAACTGGCCCAGGCGTTCGACGACTTCCAGGCCGGCCGCCTCGGTACCATCCCCGCCGACACCCCCCTCGGCCGCTGACCCCACCCGCCCCCCGCCGGGGGTTTATGCGACAACGTGCATAGTCGCTTGCATGCATGGACGCAGTACGTCACCCCCTCTACCGTCGTTGGTCAGGCAGCCCCACCAGGGGCGGTGCGAGGGGGTTTGACGTGTCCGAGCGTGCGGCTCTTACCCGGCTCACGGGCAACGGCAACGGCAATGGCGAGTGCGGAGAGAAGGACTGTCCGAACGTGTACCGCACGACGACTGGGTCTTTCGTCGTGCAGGGTGACGTGTCCGAAGCCTTCACCCCGCCCGTCGGGGAAGGGCTCGTGGAAATTCCGGAGTCGGTTCTCAGGGAGGCGGTCCGTGCACTTGGATGGTGACGCGTGGAATGCCTGCTTCGATTCCATGGAGCGCGAGGCGTGGCGACTGGAAACTCGGCCCGTCTACACCATGCCCCAGGAGGCGGAGAAGCTGAAGCGCTTTCTCGCCGGGGAGAAGTCGCCCGAAGACTACGCCTCGGGCTGGATGGACGAGGTTCGGCAATGGACCTCTGCCGGAAAGAGTGTCGGCAGGGTGCATATCGTGACCCGTCCTCTCTCGGACTACCTCCGGTTCGAGTTCGAGTACTACTACCGGCATCACGTCACAGTGGGCGAGGACATTCGAATCCTCGACCTCACCGACCGCGAAAACCCGGGTCTGCCGGATCACGATTTCTGGATGTTCGATGATTCCACGGTGGTCCGGATGAACTACAGGGCGGACGGTACGCAGATCAATCGGGAGCTTGACGAGGGCAGCCCGGAACCGTATCGGCAGTGGAAGCGTATTGCCGTTGCCGAATCCGTCCCGTTCCTGGAATACGTGAGCGGTGACGTTCGAACCTGAACAGTTGGGGCGGCCGAAACAGGAACTGGCGGTCCTGCTGAAAGAATTACGCAAGCGGGCCGGTCGTCGTGTACGGAGTTCCGGTTCTTTCTGCTGTCGATGATCACGGGACTGTTGTCCACTCCTGAGTATATTCGGGCCAGTCTTGCCCATTCTCCTGCTGACGTCAGCAAGACGACAGCGAGGAAACTGGAGCGGCAGGAGGTTCTCTACAACACGGCGAAGCGGTTCACTTTCATCATTACCGAGCAAGCCGTCAGGTGGCCGCTTCTTCCGCCTGCCGCGATGGCGTTGCAGATCGACCGACTGGCTTCGCTCAGCCACCTGGCAAACATCAGATTCGGTGTTATCCCCATGGCCGGATACAAGCCGGTGGCTCCGATGGACACGTTCACTGTGTACGACAACTCCCTGGTCACTGTGGAGAACACCACGGGTGTCGTGGTCCTCA
Source organism: Streptomyces sp. CBMA29 (assembly GCF_014596445.1). Classification (GTDB taxonomy): domain Bacteria; phylum Actinomycetota; class Actinomycetes; order Streptomycetales; family Streptomycetaceae; genus Actinacidiphila. The sequence goes on from NZ_MECL01000124.1 coordinate 42,111, forward strand.
GGGACCCAAGAGACATTGAAATGCATCTGGAGCTGTTTTCCATACTTGGGGGTTACGCGCTTTTCGGCGACGAAGCCAGGGTGTTGTTGGCTTCATGGTCCGCCGCGTACCGTTCATGATCTTTAGTCGTCAACGGGAAAGAACTGTCCGGTCACCCTATTCCGGGTGAATCATTTTCTCCATCGAGTTCTCACGAGGAGAGGCAGTCCGATGGCGGAAGAGATCATCAGCCCGACGGCCCCGGAGAGGGGTGAACTGCTCGTCGCGAAGCGGAAGATCGTCGCCGCGCGCACCCGCGCCGAGCAGGAGTCCGACGTCAGCAGCGGCCGTTCCGACGGCAACGACTGACGGGGCCGCCCACGATGCGTGACGCGGCCTCGTGGGCGGGGCGTCTGGGCGGGGACACGTTCCTCGCCCGGACGTACCACCGCTCGTACGCGCACATCCCCGGCGCCGCCGACACGGCGGGCCTGTTCTCCTGGGACGACCTGAACCGGATCATCGCGACGCAGCGCCTTGAGCCGCCCCGGCTGCGCCTGTCAGTCGACGGCGAGATGATCCCCACCCACCGCTACGCCATACCGACCACGAACCGCCGTGCGGTCACCTGGTCCCGCATTCTGCCCGCCGACTTCCACACCCAGCTCAAAGACGGGGCGTCGCTGGTCGTCGACGCGGTCGAGAAGATCCACCCCGCCGTGGGCGTGGCCGCCGAGGAACTTGAACGTTTTCTCGGGACGTCCGTCCAGGCCAACGTCTACGCCTCGTGGACCGAGCGGGAAGGCTTCGGCCTGCACTGGGACGATCACGATGTCGTCGTGGTCCAGTTGCACGGCTCGAAACGGTGGCGTCTGTACGGGGCCACCCGCGAGGCCCCGACCTTCCAGGACGTGGAGTCGCCGGAGAAGCCGGAGGGCGACCCGGTGGCGGACATCGTCCTCGCTCCCGGTGACGTGCTCTATCTGCCGCGCGGCTGGTGGCACGCGGTCACCGCTGACCAGGGGACGGAGTCCCTCCACCTGACCTTCGGCATGGTCCCGCACACGGGGGCGGACCTCCTGCTCTGGCTGGTGGATCAGCTCAGGACATCTCTCGCGCTGCGCAAGGACATCCCGCGCTTCGGATCTCCGGCGGAGCACTCGGACTTCATCGACGCGCTCCGCCGCGAGGTCGTGGGCGAACTGGCGGACCCCCGGTTGGTGGACCGGTGGGCGGAGTCGATCGACACGACCGACCTGGGCCACGCGATTCCGTCCCTGCCGTACGTGGACGGGCTCCCCGCGCGGAAGGAGATCACCGTCAAACTCACCGCTCCGAGGAGCCGCCTGACACCGAACCCCGCGCAGGGCACGGTCACCTTCTCGGCGGTCGGTACCGCCTGGGACTTCGCCGAGTCCGCCGCCTCAGCTCTGGGCGCGCTCCTGACCAATCGGCCGACCACACTCGGCGCACTCGCCGACTCCGCCGGACTCGAGGTCGGGGACGTGGCCGCACTGGTCTCCACCCTCATCGAAGGCCATGCCGTCGCAGTCGTGAGGGCCGCGTGGTGACCGCTGCTCTCTCCCTGGGGACCCATCGCGTGCGTGCCGTCGGCCATGCGGCACGCACGGCCATGGCGGCCGGTGCTCCGTGGGTGGACACCGCACCCAACTACGCACAGGGCAGGGCGCATGAGGAGTTGCGCCCGGTCCTCGGGGAGTACCCGACCGTTCGGGTGGCCACGAAGGCAGGGTTCTTCACCAGGGAACAGGGGCGCACCGCTCTTGCCGAGGGTGTGCTCACCCGGCAGGAGGCCGACGGTGGGCACAGCCTTGAACGCGGCTTCGTCCGCTGGCAGACGGAGCGCTCACTGGCCGTGCTCGGCCGTGTGGACCTGGTTTTCGTCCACAACCCGGAGCACCGTGGGCATGGCCTTGACCGTGCCGCTCTGCACGGGCGTCTGTGGGAAGCCTTCACCGTGCTGGAGGAGTTCGCCCACGCTGAAAGGATCGGCGGATACGGCGTTGCCACGTGGTCGGGCTTCGGCTGCGGAGCGTTCAGCGTTTCCGAACTGCTCGCGCTCGCCCGACAGGCGGCGGGTTCCGCCGAACATCACTTCACCGGCTTGCAGATGCCCGTGAGCCTGATCATGGACGACCCGATCAGGCGGGCACTCGACGGCGGGGGACCGCTGGTGCGGGCGAAGGACGCCGGGCTGATCACGTTCGGCTCCGCTCCCCTGCACGGTGGCGAACTCCTTGATGCCATGACACCCGACCTGGTGAACTTCATCCGCCCCGGTCTGTCTGCCGCAGCCGCCGCCCTCCTGCCTGTCGGGTCGTGCCCCGGCCTGGATGTCGTCCTGACCTCCGCGAGTACCCGCGCACACTGGGACGATGCGGCGAAGGCGCTGGCCGCGCCCCTGACAGCCGAGGAACTCAGGAGACTGACCGATGAACTCGCCTCTGAATGAGGGGGTACGGACCCTGATGGAAGCCGCCCACGACCGGGCGGCCAAGGCTGTGGGGCTGGTCTGCACGGGTCCACCGGCGTGGGGGTTCCTCGGTGTCACGCTCGGACGCCGAGCGGGCGACCGCTGGCTACGGGTAGGCCGGACGGCCAGGGTCAACGCGGGCAGGAAGCAAGGGGAGGGAGTCGTCGGAGCATCCGAGCTGGTGCCTGACGGCGTCCCACGCCCGCGCCTGTACGAGCTGCACGACTGGACTGACGGAGACTGGACGTTCGAGGCCGACGTCCTTGACTACGTGACGCAACCTGTCGTGTCCCCGGAGCGGGCCGACATCGACCGCGACCCCGGACTGCCCGACGAGTGGTGGGCCGAACTGCGCCGGGCCCTTGCCCTGCTGGCTCAGGCAGAAGGCGTGAAGACCACGGTCCGGGACACGTGGATCGAACGTGCCTTCCCCCAATTCCTCGGCATCCCGGCTCCCGCCCACGTGGGGCGGGCGACCGGTCACGGTGACCTGCACTGGGGCAACCTCACCGGCCCGCCGCTCGCTCTGCTCGACTGGGAGCGGTGGGGCCGAGTGCCCATTGGCTACGACGCCGGGCTTCTCTACGTCAACAGCCTGCTCGTACCTGACGTAGCCGCCCGCGTCCGGCGGGAGTTCGCCGCCGTCCTGGACACCGCTGCCGGCCGGATCGGAGAACTCGCGGCCCTTGCCGAGATGCTTCAAGCCGTCGCCCGTGGCTGGTACCCCGACCTCGCACCGCAGCTCCTCGCCCGCGCCGAGGCGCTCACCGGCATCCGGCCACCGACCCCCCAGCGCTCCGAGGTCACCCCCCGGGCCTGAGGGGCCTGCGGCGTCTACAGCAGGTGGTCGGCTTTGCCGGCCTTGATGTCGGTGATGAGGGTGCGGAGGGCTTCGCGGGTGTCGGTGAGGTATTCGTCCTCGCGGCCGTTGAGGGCTATGTAGGCGTTGCCTTCGGGGTCGGTGCCGAGGCGGAAGCAGTTGCTGCCGTCCTGGCAGAAGGGGGCTTCCCAGGTGATGTCGGGCACGGGTAGTTCTCCTAGAGCTGGGACGCGATGGCATGTATGAGGTCGAGCGTCTTCTCCGGCGGGAGGGCGATGCGTTGCATCTCGTCCAGTTGCAGCCGGTACTTGCACAACTGCGCCTCTGCGTGGATGAATTCCACGACCGTCGCGCGATCCAGCTCGGCCGTGTCCAAGCGGGCGACCTGGCCGCGCGCGTACAGGATGGACTGACCCGAGCCGGGAAAGGCGCCGGCGGAGAACGGGATGGCCTGGACCGTGACGTTGTCGCGTTCGGCGGCGGTCATCAGGTGGTTGAGCTGGTCGCGCAGGACCGCGCGGCCGCCCACCTCGGTCCGGAGGACTCCCTCGTGGACGACGAGTTCGTACGGCGGGGCGTCGGGGCGGTCGATCGCCTCGTGGCGTTGGACGCGGTGGGCGACCCTGGCCTCGTACTCGGCCGGGGGCAGCGCCGGGATGGCGGCGTCGAACAGGGCGCGGGCGTAAGCCTCGGTCTGGAACTGGCCGGGCATGTGCGTCATCGTGCTGACGCGCAAGCCCTGGGCGTGCCACTCCAGTTCGGCGATGTCGAGGAAGGTCGACGGCAGGACGTCCTCGTACGCCTCCCACCAGCCGCGCACGCGGTCGCCGCACATCGCCACCAGTGCGCCGATCAGCGCTTGGTCGGTGCACTCGTAGACGAATGCGATCCGGCGCACCCGTTCGGGACTGGTCCCGTGACGACCGGCCTCGGTGCTGGAGATGACGGTCCGCTTCGTGTCCAGCAGGGCGGCGGCCTGCTCGGTGGACAGGCCCGCGTCCTCCCGTAGCTTGCGGAGCTCCGCACCCAGACGCTGCTGGCGTGCTGTCGGGTTGCTTCTCGGCGGCATGGGCTCCCTCCCCTCCGTGGCCCAGTCTGCCTTGCGGTGAGAAGCCCGGTCCAACGGGTCATCGGCGAATCGGTAGCACACGTACCCCCGATGCCCTACCGTAGTAGCGCGCAGCTACGCACGACTACGTCGGAAGCGCACCGCGAGTGACGGCGGCATGCCACCGGCGAACCCTCAGGAACCGACAAGTCCCCTTCGACGTAACGGAGTTCGTCATGCCTGAAATCCCCCGCTTACCAGCGCTGTGGCGCTTCCCGGCGCGGCCGGAGTCCGTGCGGCGGGCGCGGCATGCCGTCGCGGAGGCGCTGGAGGCGCTGCCGTGCGGGGTGGAGCCCCAACTGGCCGCGGATCTGGGGCTGGTGACCAGTGAGCTGGTCACGAATGCCGTGCGGCACGGGGCCCGGTGCGAGGAGGACGCGGTCATCGAGCTGGTGCTGTGGCCCGCCGACGGGCACTACTGGGTGGCGGTGTCCGACGGCGGGGCGGAGAAGCCGGAGTTGGCCGAGGCCGGGCCGGAGTGCGAGGGCGGGAGAGGGCTGGTGCTCATCGACGCGCTCGCGGAGGTCTGGGGGGTCGTGCCCCGGCCGGTCCGGGGGAAATCCGTGGTGGCCGGGCTGGGCGTCAGGTCCGGGCCGGGCGGGGTTCGGACAGGCGGTTGGCCTGGTGGGTGAGCGCGCGGCGCAGCACCGGGGTCAGGGGGCGTTCGACCAGGCGGTAGATCAGGTAGGCGAGCAGCAGCATCGAACCGATGGCGAGGGCGAGCACGCCGTAGTTCGGGATGCCGGTATGGATCTTCAGCTTCTCGATGACGAGGGTGCCCAGGATCTCGTGGACCAGGTAGAAGGGGTACGTCAGGGCGCCCGCCGTGGTCAGCCAGCGCCAGTCGACGTCCGCGACGCGGCGCACGAGCGTCACCGCGGCGATGGCGGCGAAGCCCGCGGCGACCAGGGCGATGACGACGGTCGGGGAGCGGTGGAAGGCGACGTGCATGCCGGGCGGCGCCACCAGGGCCTTGACCGCGTAGTGCTGGCCGAGCAGGAAGCCGCCCGCGACGACGCCCCAGGTCAGCAGGTCATGGCCGAAGCGCCGCAGCAGGTAGAGGCCGATGCCGCCGACGAAGAAGGGCGCGTACTCGGGCATCAGCACCACCTTCAGGAACTCCTGGCCGGAGGAGTCCGCGTACAGGGCGCCGATCGTCCACAGGGCGCAGAAGGCCAGGACGCGCTTGCGGGTGGCGCCGCGCCACAGGACGGTGACGGCGAAGAGCACGTAGAAGCGCATCTCGGCCCACAGCGTCCAGGAGACGCCCAGGACGCGCTCGGAGCCCGCCGGGGTCTGGAGCATCGTGAAGTTGGTGAGCAGGTCGGTGCGCGAGACGGTCTTGTAGCCGAGGACGAACAGGACGGCGGTCACCAGGATCAGCGCTGCCCAGTAGGCCGGGTACAGGCGGCTGATCCGGGAGATCGCGAACGCCTTGACGCTGCGGCCCCAGCCGCTCATGCAGATCACGAAGCCGCTGATGATGAAGAAGAACTGCACGCCCAGCGGTCCGTACGCGGCGGCGTGCGACAGGTGCGGGAAGATCTCCAGCGTCTGCCCGCGCCAGGCCCCGCTGCCCCGGAAGGCCAGGTGGTAGATCGCCACCATGAGCGCGGCCACCAGCCGCAGCCCGTCCAGCGCCCGCAACCGTCCCTTCCCGCCGCTCCGCACGTCGGCGGGTGCGTCGGCGGGTGCGTCGGCCAGAGGGACCGGGCCGGACATCGTCGGGTCGCTGGGTGCGGGGAGTTTCAGGCTCATCCCATTGCTGCCTTTTCGCCGGCGTGAGTGTCGGGGCGCGCACGGTCGGCCATTCGATCGCCCGTCACGTAGGCGTTCAGGCTAGGTGGACGCACAGGCTCCGCGGGGCGTTGGAGCAGGTCCAACAGGTCTGTGCGACCACTGTTTTCCTCGGTTTCACGGCCGGTTCACATGACCGTGACGGATTCGAATCCGTGGGCGCCCCCCACGGGACGGTCACGCCGCGGACGGTCACACCGCGGACGGGCTCGTCGCCTCGTACAGCTCGAACCAGATGGACTTGCCGTCGCCGCGCGGGTCGACGCCCCAGGCGTCGGCGAGCTCCTCGATGAGCATCAGGCCGCGGCCGGAGGACGCCATCTCGCCGGGAGAGCGGCGGTGCGGCATGTCGTCGGAGCGGTCGCCGACCTCGACGTGGAGGCGGCGGGTGCCGGGCATGCCGGTGACCATGGCGGTCAGTACGGCGTCCTCGTCGGTGTGCACCAGCACGTTGGTGACGAGTTCGGAGACGAGCAGGACGGCGGACTCGACCTGGTCGGCCGAGGTCCAGTCGTGCAGCAGGGCGCGGATGTCCTCGCGGGTGGCGCGGATACGGCCCGGGTCGGTCTGCGAGACGGTCAGCACCGCGCGCCGGACCGGGACCGCGCAGGTCGGGCCGTCGGGGTCGCGGCGCAGCAGGACCAGCGCGATGTCGTCCTCGCGGCGGTCGGCCAGCGGCCCGGTGGTGTGGTGGGAGGCGGGCCCGTGCACCGCGCGGATCAGGGAGTCGGCCAGCTCCTCCAGGTCGTCGGCGGGCCCGGCCTCCAGGACGTTGCGCAGCCGCTGCCAGCCGGTCTCCAGGTCGTGCCCGCCGGTCTCGATCAGGCCGTCGGTGCACAGCAGCAGCACCTCGCCGGGCTCCAGGACCATCCGGGTCGTCGGGTAGTCGGTGTCCGGCTCGATGCCCAGCGGCAGACCGCCCGCCGTACGCCGGACGATCGTCGTACCGTCGCCGAGCCGGATCGCGGGCTCCGGGTGCCCGGCGCGGCAGACGTCGAGCGTGCCGGTCAGCGGGTCGGCCTCCAGGTAGAGGCAGGTCGCGAAGCGTACGTCGGCGGACTCGTCGGCGTGCAGTCCGGCGTGCAGGCCGTCGTGCAGCCCCTCGCGCAGGCCGTCGCGCAGCCCGTCCGCGGGCCCGTCGGGGAGCCCGTCGTGCAGCCCGGCCAGGAAGCGGGAGGTGCGCGAGAGCACCGCGTCCGGGTGGTGGCCCTCGGCCGCGTAGGCGCGCAGCGCGATCCGCAGCTGGCCCATGATCCCGGCGGCCCGTACGTCATGGCCCTGGACGTCGCCGATGACGATCGCGGTACGGCCGGACGGCAGCCCGATCACGTCGTACCAGTCGCCGCCGACCTGGAGGCCGCCGCCGGTCGGCACGTACCGGGCGGCCACCGCCATGCCCTCGATGCCGGGCCTGCGGGCGGGCAGCATCGTGCGCTGGAGGCCGTCGGTCAGGGCGCGCTCCGACTCGTGCAGATGCGCGCGGGACAGCGCCTGCGCGAGCATCCGGGCGACCGTGGTGAGCACCGAGCGCTCGTCGGGCGTGAAGACCACCGGGTCGCGGAAGGCCGCCATCCAGGCGCCGATCGTGGACCCGGCCACGACCAGCGGCAGATACGCCCAGGAGGAGCGGCCGAACGGTTTCACCAGCGGCCAGGTGACCGGGAAGCGGTCCTCGTACGCGGCGGGCGACGGCAGATAGACCGCCTGGCCGGTACGGACCACCAGCGCGGCCGGGTAGTCGGTGTCCAGCGGCATGTCGAGGAAGGGGTCCTCGGTGCCCGCCGCCTGCCCGTGGTGGCCGATCACCGACAGCCGGTCGCCGTCCGTGCCGAAGACGGCGAGCCCGTCGGGCGAGAAGCCGGGCATCGACAAGGTGGCCGCCACCCGCAGCACCTCGGCGGTGGAGTCGGCCTCGGCCAGCGCGCGCCCCGCGTCCAGCAGGAACGCCTCCCGGGCCCGCCGCCAGCCGCCGCCCGCCTGCGCCGCCGCCCGTGAGGGCCCGCCGCGCACCTCGTGCAGCGTGCCCGTCATCACCGTGCCCTGCGGGCGCACCCTGGCCCGTACCGTCCGCAGGATCGTGCCGTTGTCGCCCACCACCCGCACCAGCGCCTCGGCGACCGTGCCCTCGGAGTAGGCGAGCGAGACCGCGCCGGACAGCGATACGTAGTCGGCTGCGTGCAGGCACGCCCGAACGGCGGACGTCCGGTGCTCGGCCGGGCCGCCGGACAGCCCGAGCAGGCGCGCGGCGCGGGCGTCGACCGTCACGGTGCCGGTGGCCTCGTCCCACTGCCACAGCCCGGTGCCGACGGCGGCCAGGACGTCCTCGGTGCGCATTTTGCCAGTTTATGAGAATGAGGACGTTATGGCCCAGTAGAGCCGCATACGTGGCCTTATGCCCCACCGAATCCGGAGTGAGGACGGTGTACGCGCGCCGGTAAGCTGTGCTGGGCCGCTGGCCCGGCCACCCACCCACCATCCAGCGTCGAGGACGAATGATGCACCGGTACCGGTCCCACACCTGCGGCGAGCTGCGCGCCACCGACGTCGCCACCGACGTCCGCCTGTCCGGCTGGCTGCACAATCGCCGCGACCTGGGCGGCATCCTCTTCGTCGACCTGCGCGACCACTACGGCTTCACCCAGCTCGTCGTCCGTCCAGGATCTCCGGTGTACGACCAGCTCAGCGGCCAGTCCAAGGAGTCCGTGGTCCGCGTGGACGGCCGGGTCCTGGCCCGCTCGGCGGAGAACGTCAACCCGGAGCTGCCGACCGGCGAGGTCGAGGTGGACGTGGCCGCCCTGGAGGTGCTGGGCGCGGCCGACCCGCTGCCCTTCCCGGTCTTCCCCGAGGACAACGCGAACGAGGAGATGCGGCTCACCAACCGTTTCCTCGACCTGCGCCGCCAGCGCATGCACCGCAACATCATGCTGCGCACCCAGGTCATCTCCTTCCTGCGCCGCGAGATGACCGCGCTCGGCTTCAACGAGATGGCCACCCCGATCCTGTCGGCCACCTCCCCCGAGGGCGCCCGCGACTTCCTGGTGCCCTCCCGCGTGCACGCCGGGAAGTTCTACGCGCTGCCGCAGGCCCCGCAGCAGTTCAAGCAGCTCCTGATGATCTCCGGCTTCGACCGCTACTTCCAGATCGCGCCCTGCTTCCGCGACGAGGACTCGCGCGCCGACCGCTCGCCCGGCGAGTTCTACCAGCTCGACGTCGAGATGAGCTTCGTCGAGCAGGAGGACGTCTTCGGCGTCATCGAGAAGGTCATGACCGACCTCTTCACCGAGCTGGGCGGTGGCCGCACCGTCACCTCGCCGTTCCCGCGCATCCCCTTCCGCGAGTCGATGCTCAAGTACGGCAACGACAAGCCGGACCTGCGCACCGCGCTCGAACTGGTCGACGTCTCCGAGGTGTTCGCCGGGTCGGGCTTCAAGGCGTTCGCCGACAAGCACGTCCGCGCGCTGGCCGTGCCCGGCACCGCAGAGCAGTCGCGCAAGTTCTTCGACCAGCTCGGCGAGTACGCTGTCTCGCTCGGCGCCAAGGGCCTGGCCTGGGTCCGGGTCGGCGGCTCCGCCGACAAGCCCGAGCTGACCGGCCCGATCGCCAAGTTCCTTACGGCGGAGGACGTTACGGCGCTGCTCGCCGCCGTCGGCGCCGAGCCCGGCACCGCGATCTTCTTCGGCGCCGGTGAGTTCGACGAGGTCTCCAAGATCATGGGCCCGGTCCGGGTCGAGGCCGCCAAGCGCACCGGGCAGTACGAGGAAGGTGTCTTCCGCTTCTGCTGGATCGTCGACTTCCCGATGTTCGAGCGCAACGAGGACACCGGGGCGGTGGAGTTCTCGCACAACCCCTTCTCCATGCCGCAGGGCGGCCTCGAAGCCCTCAACTCCAAGGACCCGCTGGACATTCTCGCCTGGCAGTACGACATCGTCTGCAACGGCATCGAGCTGTCCTCCGGGGCCATCCGTAACCACGAACCCGCCGTCATGTACCGCGCGTTCGAGATCGCGGGCTACACGCGCGAGACGGTGGAGGCCGAGTTCGGCGGCATGCTCCGCGCCTTCCACTTCGGCGCGCCGCCGCACGGCGGCATCGCGCCGGGCGTCGACCGTATGGTCATGCTCCTCGCCGACGAGCCCAACATCCGCGAGACCATCGCGTTCCCGCTCAACCAGAATGCCCAGGACCTTCTCATGGGCGCGCCCTCCGAGGTCGAGGACGCGCGGCTGCGCGAGCTCCACATCCAGCTCCGCCCTTCCGCAGGGCGCCCTTCCGCTGGGCGCTGAGCCGATCTTTTAAGGGGCGCGGCCCCTGGGCGTCTCCTTTGCCGGGGGCGGCAGGCCGATCTTTTCAGGGGCGCTGGGGGCACCTCCCAGCGGTAGCTGGGGGAGGAACTGCGCGGCCCGCCCCCACCGGCCGGTGGTCGGGACACCACCGAATTGCCCCTCTGGGGCCGGTGGTGACCTGCGGGAGCGTCGTGGCTGGCCGCGCAGTTCCCCGCGCCCCTAAAGACTCGGCGAGCCGCCCCCGGCAAAGGAGACGCCCGGGGGCAACCGCGGGGGAGGGTCACCGCGTTTAGGGGGGTGTGGAGAGGAAAAACGGTGTCGCACCCCGGTTTCGAGGAGTTCGTGGCGGCCCGCGGCCCCAGACTGCTGCGGGTCGCCTGGCTGTTGACCGGCGACCCGCACCTCGCAGAGGACCTGTTGCAGACGGTGCTGGCCAGGGTGTGGCCGAAGTGGCACCGGATCGCGGGCGACAGCCCGGAGGCGTACGTACGCAAGGCGCTGGTGCACACCCACGCCTCGTGGTGGCGGCGGCGCTGGCGCGGCGAGGTGCCGCACGGCGAACTGCCCGACCGCCCGCAGCCGGCGGACCCGTACGGGGACGTGGACCTGGAGCAGGCACTGGCGGCGGCGATACGGGAACTGCCGGTACGCCAGCGCGCGGTGGTCGTGCTGCGCTACTTCGAGGACCTGAGCGTGGCCGACACCGCGGATGTCCTCGGCTGCACGGAGGGCACCGTCAAGAGCCAGGCGTCCAAGGCGCTGCGGGCGCTGCGCGGACGGCTGCCGGAAGCCGTGGGCATGGGCGTCGGAGGTGAGCGCCATGACGGATGAGCGTTTCTCGGAGGACGACCTGCGCGCCCTGCTGGAGCGCGCGGTGCCCCAACTGCCCGCCCCCGTACAGCGGTTGGAGCGGGTCAAGGAGCGTGCGCTGCGCCGTCGCAGGCGCCGCGCGGCCGGGATGTCCGCCACCGTCGTGGTGGCGGTCGCGGCGGCCGGGCTCGTCCTGCCGGGCCTCGGCGGCACGTCGAGCGCCCCGCTGCCGCCCGCCGTCACCTCGCTCGCGCCGCCCGCGTCCGGCAGCGCCCCGACGGAGCCCGCTCCGGCGGACCCGACTCCGACCCGCGACGCGGCCGAGCCGCCGTCCGCCGCGTCGGCGGCGGTCACGTACCACTTTCCCGAACTGGCCGGTCTCGACCTGCGGTTGCCGCCCGGCTGGACGACGCTCGTCGCGCCCAAGACCGGTGACGTCTTCGCGTCCTCGCAGGCGCTCGGCCTGCCGACCGACGGCTGCGTCAAGCCGCTGGACGGCTTCTGCACCCCGCTGGTCCGCACCCTGACCCGCGGCGGGGTGCTGATGATGCTGACGCTCCGGCACAGCAAGGTCACGGTGGACAAGCTCAACGCCGCCAGCCGCCCGGTCACTTCGTCCGTCGTCCTCAGCGCCTGCCGGGCGGTCGGCGGCACCGCGCAGACCAACGCCCTGCTCACCGACGCGTCCGGCTCCGACGTCCTGATCGACGTCTCGGTGTGCCTGGCCGACGCCACCGACGCGCAGCGGTCCCGGATCAACGACGCGCTGAAGAACGCCGTCTTCTCGTGAAAGCTCCCGTGAAAGGCCACCATCCCGTCATGCGCGCCACCCGCCGCCCCCGCCGTCTCCTGGCCGCCGCCGTACTGACCGCGCTGGCCGCCGCCCCGCTGGTGTCCGGCTGCGTGGGCGGCGGCACGGGGGTGCGGGTGTCGAAGGTCGGCGACGAGGGGCCGCTGAGCACGGTGGTGAGCGGACCCGCGGGCCGGGCGGGCAGGTCCGCGCCCGAGCCGGTGCGGACGACACCCGCGCCGCCCGCCCAACTGCCGGGCCTGGGGCCGAGAACGCGCTCGCAGATCCCCGCCGACGCGCGGCAGGCCGTCCTGGTCACCGGCGCGGGACCCGACTCGCCGGACGCGAAGGTCACCTTCTACACCCGTGAGGACACGGCCGGCTGGCGGCCGTCGGGTCCGGTGTGGGCCGCGCACAACGCGCTGCGCGGCTGGACCGACACGCACCACACCGGCGATCTGCGCTCACCGGTCGGCGTCTTCGGCCTCACCGACGCGGGCGGCCACCTCCCCGACCCCGGCACCGCACTCCCCTACGACCACGCGCCGATCGGCTTCAGCGTCTCCGGCACCGGCTTCAGGGGTGAGCCGCTGGCGGGCTCCTTCGACTACGTCATCGCCGTCAACTACAACCACCTGCCCGGCACTTCACCGCGCGACTGGACGCGTCCGCTGGGCGCCTCGCGCGGCGGCGGCATCTGGCTGCACGTGGATCACGGCGGCCCGACCCAGGGCTGTGTCTCGCTGCCGCGGCAGGCCATGCGGACGCTGCTGCGCACCCTGGACCCCACGCTGCACCCGGTGGTGGTGATGGGAGACGGGGCCGCGCTGGCGCGCTGAACGGCCGTACGCACGGCCCCGGTCGCGTTCCTCAGGCGGCCGGTGCGTCCGGGTCGCCGCCGAACCGCTCGATGTACGACGCCAGGTCCTCGTCGGAGATCTTCGCGAAGAGCACCGGCGGGACCGTGAAGGAGGTGCCCGCGGGCACCGCGTCCAGCGCGCGGGCCTCGTCGGCGGTGACCCAGCGGGCGTCGTCGGCGGGCAGCGCGAAGGCGGCCCGCATGGCGGCGGCCGAGGCCGGGATGAACGGCTCGGACACCACCGCGTAGAGGTGGATGAGATTCATCGCGGTACGCAGCGTGAGCGCGGCGCCGTCCTGGTCGGTCTTGATCTCCATCCAGGGGGCCTTCTCCTCCAGGTAGGAGTTGCCCGCGCTCCACAGTGCCCGCAACGACTGCGCGGCCTTGCGGAATTGCAGCGTCTCCATGTGGTCCTCGTATTCGGCGAGCAGCGCGGCGATCTGCTCGCCGAGCTTCGCCTCGGCGGCGCCGGCCGCCGAACCCGCGGGCACTTCGTCGCCGAATCGCTTGCGCGAGAAGGACAGGACGCGGTTGACGAAATTGCCGAGGGTGTCGGCGAGGTCCTTGTTGACGCCCGCCGCGAACAGCTCCCAGGTGAAGGAGGTGTCGTCGGACTCCGGCGCGTTCGCGATGAGGAAGTAGCGCCAGTAGTCGGCGGGCAGCAGCTCAAGGGCGGCGTCGGTGAAGACACCGCGGCGCTGCGAGGTGGAGAACTTGCCGCCGTAGTAGTTCAGCCAGTTGAAGGCCTTGACGTAGTCGACCTTCTTCCACGGTTCACGGGTGCCCAGTTGGGTCGCCGGGAACATCACGGTGTGGAAGGGCACATTGTCCTTGGCCATGAACTCGGTGTAACGGACCGTGTCGTCGGCCTCGTACCACCACGACTTCCAGTCCCGTACGTCACCCTCGGGCGCGGCGTCGGCCCACTCCTTGGTGGAACCGATGTACTCGATGGGTGCGTCGAACCAGACGTAGAACACCTTTCCGTCCGCGGCCAGCTCTGGCCAGGTGTCGGCCGGTACGGGAACGCCCCAATCCAGGTCGCGGGTGATCGCCCGGTCCTGGAGTCCCTCGGTGAGCCATTTCCGCGCGATGGACGAGGCCAGGGTGGGCCAGTCGGCGCCGTTCGCGTCGATCCACGCCTCGACCTCGCCGGCGAGCTTGGACTGGAGGAGGAACAGGTGCTTGGTCTCGCGGACCTCCAGCGCGCTGCTGCCGCTGATCGCGGAGCGCGCGTCGATGAGGTCGGTCGGGTCGAGCACCCGCGTGCAGTTCTCGCACTGGTCGCCGCGGGCCTTGTCGTATCCGCAGTACGGGCAGGTGCCGACGATGTAGCGGTCGGGCAGGAAGCGTTCGTCGGCGAGCGAGTAGACCTGCCGGACGGCCCGCTCCTCGATGAAGCCGTTCTCGTCGAGCTTGCGCGCGAAGTGCTGGGTGATGTCGCGGTTCTCCGCCGAGGAGCTGCGGCCGAAGTGGTCGAAGGACAGCTCGAAGCCGTCGTAGATCGCCTTCTGCGCGAGGTGTGCCTGGCCGCAGAAGACGTCGACCGGCAGGCCCGCCTCCTTGGCAGCCAGCTCGGCGGGGGTGCCGTGCTCGTCGGTGGCGCAGATGTAGAGGACCTCGTGGCCGCGCTGCCGCAGATACCGCGAGTAGACGTCTGCCGGGAGCATGGACCCCACCATGTTGCCCAGATGCTTGATCCCGTTGATATAGGGGAGGGCTGAGGTGATGAGGTGACGCGCCATTGCGGGCTGCTCCCAATTCGTTGCGGGGAGTGAGTAATTCCTCTACGGACGGTCAATATCGTATCGGACGACCGGGGGGCATCCGCCGCCCCTTTTCCGGGTAGCCGGGCCATGAAGGGCTGTGAACGGCCCTGGGGGGCCGGGCGCTGAAGATCACAGCGAGTGACTGCACGTGCACATGCACGTGCACATGCACGTGCCTGCCCAACGAGTTATGATCTGCCGTACCAGACATGGCACTTATGGGGAGTGGCTGATGCGCCGGACGCACAACGGAATGGCCGCAGAAGACCTACGCGGAGTGGTCTGGCAGAAGAGCCGTCACAGCAATGCCAATGGAACGTGCGTCGAGTTCGCCGCCCTGCCCGACGGCGAGGTCGCCGTACGGAATTCGCGCTTCCCCGACGGTCCGGCGCTGATATACACACGTGCGGAGATCGAATCGATGATCATCGGCGTGAAAGCCGGTGAATTCGACCACCTGGTCCCGTAATGCTCCTGACCTGCCCTTGACCTAACACGGTCCCGTCGGTGTGAGGAAAAGCGCCCAGACGACCTTTCCCGTGCCGCTCAGCGGGTGCCATCCCCAGTTCTCGCTGAACGAGTCCACCAGATGGAGACCGCGGCCGGTCTCGGCCACGAAATCAGGGTCCTTGGCGACGGGCGCCACCCCGCTGGGGTCACGCACCGCACACACCACGCGCGAGGTCCAGCGCACCAGGCTCAGCCGTACCGGGGCGCCGGGCGCGCCGATCGGCACCGCGTACCGCAGCGCGTTGGTCACCAGCTCGGACGCGACCAGTTCGACCGAGTCGCGGAGCGTGGACAGATCCCATCGTTGGAGCGTCGCGCGCGTGAAGTGACGTGCCTCACCCACTGACTCCAGGGCGGCGGGCAGCTCACAGGTGGCTCCGTTACCCGAGGCCACGCGCTCAGGCGCGAGCACTCCCTGCCATAACGGCTCCAGCACGGCGACTGCCTCTGCCTTCATACGTGCCCCCGGGGTATCTGCACGTCCACCATGCTCATGGATCAGCACCCTCCGATGCAAGAGCGTCTGCACGTGCATCTGCAAGGAATTGATGCACGTGTCGATGGAGAGTGACCGAATGGGTACACCGCGCAGTCCGTTAGTGGCAGACTGCTGATGAACCAAGGGCGGAGCGTGACCTATGAGCGCAGGGCAGCCGGGAGGCGGGTCCATCGTGCGACGAATGCTGCTCGGAGCGCAGCTGCGGCGGCTGCGTGAGTCCAAGGGCATCACCCGCGAGCTGGCGGGCTACTCGATCCGGGCCTCCGAATCGAAAATCAGCCGCATGGAGCTGGGAAGAGTCAGTTTCAAGGAGCGCGACGTCGCCGATCTGCTGACCCTCTACGAGGTCACCGACGACGCCGAGCGGGCGGCCATGCTGGGCCTGGTCCGCGAGGCCAACGCGGCCGGCTGGTGGCACGGTTACGGCGAGGTCATGCCGACGTGGTTCCAGACGTACGTGGGCCTGGAGGAGTCGGCCGCACTGATCCGCACCTTCGAAGTGCAGTTCGTGCACGGCCTGTTGCAGACCGAGGACTACATAAGGTCGGTGATCCGGCTTGGTCACCCCGAAGCAGCCGTGCCCTGGGTGGAAAGACGAGTCGGTCTACGCCTGGAGCGGCAAAAGCTTCTCGTCTCCGAGCAGGCGCCGCACTTCGTCGCCGTCATGGACGAGGGCGCGCTGCGCCGTCCGTTCGGCGGCCGACAGGTGATGATCGACCAGGTGCGGCACGTCCTCGAAGCCGCCGAGCGGCCCAATGTCGACGTCCGCATCCTGCCGTTCGCCACGGGCGGGCACGCGGCGGGCGGCGGCGCCTTCACGCTGCTGAGCTTCCCGGAGTCCGACCTGCCGGACCTGGTCTACCTGGAGCAGCTCACCGGGGCGCTCTACATCGACAAGCCCGACGAAGTGGTCGAGTACCAGAAGGCGATGAACGCGCTGAGTGATGTCGCGCTGACGCCCACCGCGTCCCTGGACTGGCTGAACTCCTTCCAGCGCGAACTGTGAGCCGTGCGCTCGGGGCCGACCTTCACCGGTGACGGTGGGGGTCGGCCCTTCGCGTGCGAACAGTGGCGGACGCGGAGCTTCCGCTCCCGATTCCGTCACCCTCCCCGCATTGACGATTACGCAAATGCGCACCGCGTACAGTGTCTCGCCGGGCAATTCGCCCGAGGTGGAACCGGTGTGACGCGCGTCATACGAGCGGGATGGTTCAAGTGGTAAACGTTGGGGCTTCGTCGTGTGCGTGCGAGCCACCGGACTGAAGGTGTGGGAATGGGCGTTCGTGGGCGCAAGCGAGAACCCAAGCGCAATCGAAAGCGCTGGATCATCTCGATAGCCGTCGCCTTCGTGGTGCTGCTCGCCGGTGGCGCCGGCGCGATCTACCTGAAGCTCAACGGCAACATCTCGACGTTCGACTCGGCGGGGCTGAGCAAGAACCGGCCCAAGGCCGCGCCCGCCGACGCCAACGGCCACACCGCCGTCAACGTCCTGCTGATCGGCTCCGACACCCGCTCCGGCGCGAACGGCAAGCTCGGCGGCTCCGCCGCCGGCGACATCGGCCGCTCGGACACCACGATCCTGCTGCACGTCTACCCCGACCACAAACACGCGGTGGGCATCTCCGTACCGCGTGACTCGATGGTCGACATACCTCCGTGCCTGCTGCCCAACGGCAAGTGGTCGCCGGACCAGCCCAGGGCGCAGTTCAACTCGGCGTTCTCGATGGGCGACACGGCCAAGGGCAATCCGGCGTGTACGCAGAACACCATCGAGAAGCTGTCCGGGCTGCGCGTGGACCACACCATGGTGGTCGACTTCGAGGGCTTCGCGTCCATGACCTCCGCCGTGCACGGCGTCGAGGTCTGTGTGCCGAACAAGATCTACCAGGGGGACATGAACCCCAACCGCGGCAGCAAGGGCAAGGTCGTCCTCGACGCGGGCATGCAGAATCTCCAGGGACAGCAGGCGCTGGACTACGTCCGCGTACGGCACGGGGTCGGCGACAACTCCGACGTCGGCCGCATGCTGCGGCAGCAGGCGTTCCTGTCCGCCCTGATCGCCAAGATCAAGGGGCAGGGCATGAACCCGACGACGCTGCTGCCGCTGGCCGACGCCGCCACCAAGTCGCTCACCGTGGACCCGGGGCTCGGCAGCGCCACCAAGCTGATGTCCTTCGGGCTGTCGCTGAAGAACATCGACCTCAAGAACATCCAGTTCATCACCGCGCCGTGGAAGTACGACGGGCCGCGCATCGACCTCGTCCACCCCGACGTGGACGACCTCTTCGCGGAGCTGCGGGCCAACCGCACGCTGGAAGGCGTCGACGCCTCGGGCAAGCCGAAGTCGACGGCCTCCCCGACGCCCGCCGCCACGGTCGACGGCACCGGCGTCCCGGTCGGCGTCTTCAACGGCACCTCCGTGGACGGGCTCGGCGGCAAGGCCGCCGACAAGCTCAAGGGCTCCGGTTACACCGTCACCGGGACCTCGACCGCCAAGTCCCAGGACCACGCCACCACGCGTATCGAGTACGGGCCCGCCGACAAGGCGCACGCCGCCGAGCTCGCCAAGCTCTTTCCCGGGGCGGAGCTCGCTCCGCTCGACATCACCGGTGTCAATCTCGTCGTCGGCCAGGATTTCGCCTCGGCGGCGGGCAAGCCGAAGCCGTTGCCCACCAATCTCACGCAGCAGGCTCGCGCCGCGGACAGCGATCCCTGCCAGAAGCTCTCCTACGGCTGACGCCCCCGGGGCGCTTCTTCTGCCCAGGGGGGCAGGCCGATCTTTCAGGGGCGCGGCCCCTGGCGGTTCCCTTGCGCTGGGGGGCAGGCCGATCTTTTTAGGGGCGCGGGGAACTGCGCGCTCAGCCAGCGCGGCGGCGCGGGCGAAAAACCGGCCCCAGTGGGGCAGATGCTGTGTGTTTTCGGGCTGACAGCCCGGTGGGGGCGGGCCGCGCAGTTCCCCGCGCCCCTAAAAACCGGCCAGCCGCCCCGGGCGGAGGAACCGCCAGGGGCCGCGCCCCTGAAAAGATCGGGCGCCCCCCCGGGGCTAGTCGGCTACGGCGGCTTGGGCCGTCACACGGTTGATGCGGCCGCGTACGAGATATTCGCCGGGAACGGCGTTGCGGGCGCCGAATTCGGCCCCCCGGGCGGAGCCCATGTAGCGGGAACCGATCTTGGTGGACCAGAGGAGCAGAGCGGCGGGGTCCTCGACGAGCTCGGCGGTGCACTCGAAGAGGACGAAGGAGTAGGGCGGCTCCTGGTCGTCCACGCAGAGCGCGAAGCGGGCGTCGCGGCGCAGGGCCCTGCCCTTGAGGGAGTCGCTGCCGGTGTTGAAGACGACGCGGATGTCGGAGGGGTCGGTGTCGTCGAGCAGGAACCAGACGGGCGTGACGTGGGGACCGCCGTCCTTGCGCTGGACGGCGAGCTTCCCGGTGCGGGTGCCGGTGGAGGCGAAGGCGCGCCATTCGGCCTCGGTCATGTGCTGCATGGGGTCAGGTTAGGGCCGGGCGGGGCCGGAGGTCAGGCCGCCCCGCCGTGGGTGTGGGCGGCGGCGCCGCGTACCTCCAGGCCGTCGAGGAGTTCGGCGGTGGCCGCGGCGACGGCGGCCACGGCGGCGTCGAAGACCTCACGGTTGTGCGCGGCGGGCGCGCGGAAACCGGAGATCTTGCGGACGTACTGGAGCGCCGCCGCTGTGATGTCGTCCTCGTCCGGATCGGGCGTCATCGGCGGTCGGAGGGTCTTGATGCTTCTGCACATGTCTCCAGTGTCGCGCGGGGGTACGACATCGCGACCCGAACTCGGTCACGGCGGCCCCTTGGCGTGCGGCCGTCGCAGTGCTTCAATGCTCTCCATTGGTTAGGAACCTTTCCTAACTGCACAGCAGGCCCCCGCAGTTGGCCGTTCCTCCGACGGCCGGAAACGGAGACGCACGTGCACCGATCCCCCCACTCGCACCGCTCGAACCGGCGCCCCAGCCGCCGGATAGCCATGATCGCCGCCGTCGGCGTACTGGCGGGCGGCGGCGCCTCGCTGGCCCTGGCCACGGCGGGCAACGCGGCCAGCGCGCCCGGCGCGCACACCGCCGCCGTCGCCGCCGTCGCGCCCAAGGCGGCGGCAGCCGGTCTCGCCGACCCGCACAAGAAGGAAATCGCGATGGAGCTGGTCTCCAGCGCGGAGAACTCCTCGCTGGACTGGAAGGCCCAGTACAAGTACATCGAGGACATCGGCGACGGCCGCGGCTACACCGCGGGCATCATCGGCTTCTGTTCCGGCACCGGCGACATGCTGGACCTGGTCAAGCACTACAACGACCTCAAGCCCGGCAACGTCCTGGCCAAGTACCTCCCCGCGCTGGAGAGCGTCAACGGCTCCGACTCGCACTCCGGCCTCGGCTCGGCCTTCGTGAGCGCGTGGAAGACCGCCGCCAAGGACACCGTCTTCCAGACCGCGCAGAACGACGAGCGCGACCGGGTCTACTTCAACCCCTCGGTCAACCAGGCCAAGACGGACGGCCTGGGCACCCTCGGCCAGTTCATCTACTACGACGCCATCGTGATGCACGGCCCCGGCGACGACTCCGTCAGCTTCGGCGGCATCCGCAAGACCGCCATGAAGAAGGCCAAGACCCCGGCCCAGGGCGGCAACGAGACCACGTACCTCAACGCCTTCCTCGACGCCCGCAAGGCCGCGATGAAGACGGAGGACGCCCACGACGACACCAGCCGCGTGGACACCGAGCAGCGCGTCTTCCTGAACGCGGGAAACCTCAACCTGGACCCGCCGCTGAAGTGGAAGACGTACGGCGACTCGTACCAGATCCTGACGCTTCCGTAGCCCCCGACCCGTTCCGCCCCCGGCCCGCCGACCCCTGTGTCGGCGGGCCGGGTACGCTCCCGGGGTCGGATGCAGAGATCGGATGTATCGAAGGAGCCGCTGCCCATGCTGCGCTACGGACTGACCCACCCCGCGATCCTCGCCGCGCTCGCCGCCGCGGGCCACGGCTCCCGCGTCCTGATCAGTGACGGCCACTATCCGCACACCACGGGCGCCAATCCGGCCGCCGAGCGCGTCTACCTCAACCTCAGCCCCGACCGGCTGCTGGTCACCGAGGTGCTGGACGCCCTGGTCGACGCGATCCCGATCGAGGCGGCGGCCGTCATGACCCCGCCGCGTGAGTTTGACGACACTACCGACGTTTCCGCGCCGGAGATCTTCGCGGAGTTCCGTACCGCCCTCCCCGGCCTCACCCTCGACGGCCTGGACCGCTTCGCCTTCTACGACGCCGCCCGCGGCCCCGACACCGCCCTCGTGGTGGCCACCGGCGACAGGCGTACGTACGCCAATCTGCTGCTCACGATCGGGGTACGGTCAGAGGACCGCTGAGCCGCGCGAGGGTCGGCAGCGCGCGGGCCAGAGCGCGGGCGGTGCGCGCGGCGCGGGACTCCGCGCGGGCGACGGCGTCCGGCGCCGGGCCGAGCAGGCCCTCCGCGAGGAAGAGGACCAGGCCGTGGGCGGCGGAGGAGACGTCCAGTATCAACTCCACCGCGTGGTCGCCGGAGGTGAGGCGGCGGGCCGTCGGGAGCACGGCGGTCAGCACCTGGTCGCCCGCCGAAGCCAGGCTCGGATAGCGGGACTTGTCGAGTCCGGCGCTGAACGTGATGTCGAACAGGGCCCGTTCCTCCACCGCGAAGCGGACGTACGCGGCGGCGAAGTCCGCCAACTGCTCCACCGGGTCAGCGGATTGACGGACGGCGGCCGAGAACCGGCGGTGCTGCTCGCGGTACCCGCGCTCGGCCAGCGCCGCCAACAGCGCGTCCCGGTCGGCGAAGTGCTTGTACGGCGCCGCCGCGCTGACCCCCGCCCGCCGACTGGCCTCCGCGAGGGTGAAGCCGTGCGGCCCGCGCTCGGCGACGAGGCCGAGGGCGGCCCGCTCCAGGGCGTTGCGGAGGTCGCCGTGGTGCTGTCCACTGCGGCGGGCCGGTGCGGTGCGCTTGACGGGAGGCGTCATATCCGCAGGTTAACACCCGTCACCACGCGGTGAACTGCCGTCACCTCAGGCGTTCGTGACCGGCGAGGGGCGCACCATGAACACGTCCACCGGGTCCTGCGCCTCCAGGACGAACCCCCACCGCTCGTAGAGCCGCCGGGCAGCGCTGCCCTGGAGGACGTTCAGCCGTACGGTCTCGCCGCGTGCGTCGGCGCGGCCCAGCAGCTCCCTCAGCACGGCGGAGCCCAACCCCCGCCCCTGGTAACGGGGTTCCAGATAGAAGTGTTCGAGCAACCCGCCGCCGCCCTCGGCGGGCCGCAGCGTCACGCACCCCGCGAAGTCCCCTTCGACGGTGACGACCGAGGTGTACCGCGTCGAGAACGAGTCCCGCAGCCGCTGTCGCACCCGGCGCTCGTCGTAGCGCCCGAGCCGTTCCAGATCCGCCCGCATCACGACGGCCCGCAGCTCGGCTATGGGCTCCACGTCCCCCGCGACGGCCGCGCGCAGCGCCCACCGCAGGTCAGCTCCCCGTACCGCCCCGTCCGATCGCATCCCCCAAGTATCCGCGAGCCCCCGGAGCCGTCGCGCCCCAGCCCCCTCGCGCCCCAGCCCCCTCGCGCCCCAGCCCCCTCGCGCGGCGCGCGTCACTCCGGTGAGAGCCAGTCGAGCCGGGTGTCCAGCCAGATCAGGCACAGCCAGGCCAGGAGGAGCAGTGCGGCCGTGGCTGTCACGGCCGACAGCAGGGTCCGGGGGGTGCGGGCCACTCGGGCGCCGAGCGCGCGACGGGTCGACGCCCAGACCAGCAGCGTGATCGCCGGGACGCCGATCAGCATGCACGGCAGGTCGAGGTACAGGAGAGTCCAGTCGCGCTGGCCCTCGAAGGCACCGCGCAGGCCGGGGCGGGCGGTGCGGAGCCAGACGCCGAACGCCGTGGCGGCTGCGACGAAGGCGATGAGGCAGCCGGTCGCCGGGGTGTTGTCCGCGCTGTCTTCCATGAAGCGTACGGACGCCTGTCAGGCGCCGGCGGTTCCGGCGGACCCGCCCTCACAGGGCAATACACCTAGGGCGTGAGGGACTGCGTGCCCAGCACCCCGAGCAGGGCGAGGCGTTCGGCGTCCTCGGTGCCGGGCTCTGCGGTGTAGACCATGATCCGCAGATCGCTTCCGGCGACGCTGAGGATGTCGCAGTCCAGAGTCAGCGGGCCGACCACCGGGTGGTCGACCGTCTTGCGGGAGGCGTCGTGCCAGGTGACCTCGCCCGATTCCCACAGCTCGGCGAAGCGCGGGCTGCGGGCGCGCAGCTCGCCGACCAGGCGGCGCAGGCGCTGGTCGGCGGGGTAGCGGTTGGCGGTGGCGCGCAACTGGGCGACCTGGGAGATCTCCAGCAGGCGCAGCGACTCGGGGGTGTGGCGGACCCGGGAGCCGGAGCCGAGGAAATTGCGCCAGATCGCGTTGCGGTCGTCGCCGTCCTGCTGCCCCATCAGGGCCACGTACAGCGGGTTGGCCAGCAGCAGCGTCCACGCGGCGTCGCTGACGGCGACCGGCGTCCCGGTCAGCCGGTCGAGCATGCGCTGCACGCTCGGCGTGATGTACGCGGGGACCGTGCCCTGGCCCGGCGGTACGAGTCCGGCGACGTGGAAGAGGTGCTCGCGCTCGGCGCTGGTCAGCCGCAGCGCGCGGCCGAGCGCTTCGACGACCTGCTCGGAGGGGTTGGCCGCGCGGCCCTGTTCGAGCCGGGTGACGTAGTCGACGGAGATTCCGGCGAGCAGGGCCAGCTCCTCGCGGCGCAGCCCGGCCGCGCGCCGGTGGCCGCCGGCGGGCAGCCCGGCCGCCTCGGGGGAGACCCGGTCGCGCCAGCGCCGTACCGTGTGCCCGAACTCCGTGGTCGCCATGGTTCCACTGTGCACCGGACGCGCACCGAACGCCCCGCGCCGTCCTGGCCCGCGCCGTCCTGGTACCGGCAGTCCCAGGAAGACCGGGCCACTGGCTGCCCCGGCGGGCCTGCCGCACCGTGGACGTATGACAACGACACTGATCACCGGAGCGAACAAGGGTCTCGGCTTCGAGACCGCCCGCCGCCTGCTGGCCGCCGGGCACACCGTCTACGTGGGCAGCCGGGACGCCGACCGCGGGCGGCAGGCCGTCGAGCGTCTTGGCGCGGGCGCGCGGGCGGTCCTGCTCGACGTCACCGACGACGCGTCCGTCCGGGCCGCGGCCGAGGCGATCGCGGCGGACGGCGGTCTCGACGTCCTGGTCAACAACGCGGGCATCGAGAGCAGGACCGCGGACAACGGCGTCGTCGGCGCCGCCGACCTGACTGCCGACGTCATGCGGGAGACGTTCGAGACGAACGTCTTCGGCCTGGTGCGCGTCACCCACGCGTTCCTGCCGCTGCTGCGCCGCTCGGCCGCGCCGGTCGTGGTCAACCTCAGCAGCGGCCTGGCCTCGCTGTCCCGGCTCAGCGCCCCCGGCACCCCCGCCTCCGCGTATCCGGGCGTCGCGTACCCGGCGTCGAAGACCGCCGTGAACATGATCACCGTGCAGTACGCGAAGGCGTTCCCCGAGATGCGGATCAACGCCGTCGAGCCCGGTTTCACCAAGACCGATCTGAACGGGAACACCGGGGTCCAGACGGTCGAGCAGGGCGCGGAGATCATCGTCCGGATGGCGCGGGTGCCGGCCGACGGTCCGACCGGCGGGTACTTCGACGCCGAGGGGCCACTGCCCTGGTAGCCCCCGGCGACCCCTGTACGCCGGGGGCGTACGGCCTCGGCCGAGGCGGTCTCAGCCGAACATGCCCGGCTCGTAGTCCCCCGCGGGCTGCTGAATGATCACGTTCAGCCGGTTGAAGGCGTTGATCAGGGCGATGCCCGTGACGAGGGCGGCCAGCTCCTCCTCGTTGTAGTGCTTGGCGGCGTTCTCCCACACCTCGTCCGCGACGCCCCCGGCCGCGTCGGCGATACGGGTGCCCTGCTCGGCCAGCTCCAGGGCCGCGCGCTCGGCGTCGGTGAAGACCTTGGCCTCGCGCCAGGCGGCCACCAGACTGAGCCGCTGCTGCGTCTCCCCGGCGGCCGCCGCGTCCTTGGTGTGCATGTCGGTGCAGAATCCGCAGCCGTTGATCTGGCTGGCCCGCAGCCGTACCAGCTCCTGGGTCGCGAGCGGCACCGTCGAGTCCGCCAGCACTTTGCCGGCCGCGGTGAGGTGCCGCAGCGACTTCGCGGCGAGCGGGGTCTCGAAAAGGTTCAGACGGGCTTCCATGGCGTACTACTCCTCGCGCTAGTGCGTTTCCGCGCCGTCGCCGCCCTCCACGGCGGTCCCGGCGTCTGCACCTCCCTGACGCGCCGCCCCGCCCCGATGTGACCGCTCCAGAAGTGACGCCCGTCTCCCCGCGGCGCCGCGGGCCGCGGGCTGCGGGGCCGCGGGGCCGTTCGTGATCCGCCGGACACGCCCTAGCCGCGCGGGCCGCGTTGGAGAGGTGTCACGACCGTGTCGTGGAAGCGGTCGACGGCTTCGTCCACGCTGCGGATGAAGCCGGTCTCGGCCGTACCGCGGGTGCTGCCCATGCCCTTGAACAGGGAGAGGCGGAAGCCGGTGATCGTGGCGCCGTCCCGGGGGAGCAGATCGGCGGGCTCGGGGCGCAGCCGCTCCAGCGTTCCCCGGGGGCCGGAGCCGCGTCCGTCGACCAGCGTCTCCACGTGCAAGTCGGCCGGTGCGTCGGGGAGTTGGCGTACCAGCCGCTTCGCCCAGGTCAGCGGTGAGCCGGCGGCGGGCGCGGGAACGTCCAGGGACGTACGCAACTTGCTGGTGCGCAGATCGGCGGTGAGACCGAGGACGCCGGGGCTGTCCTCGATCCGCAACTCGGCCTGGAGGCGCCCCTCCCGGCACAGCCGGTCGGCGAGCGCGGCGCGGCGCTCCCCGGGGTCGGTGCCGCGCTTGACCCGCTGCACCGGCAGCACCTTCTGGCCCAGCTCACCGCCGAGCCGCAGGCAGACCTGACGGATCAGCCGCTCCCAGTTGGCGACCACGTCGACGGCGCGCGGGTCGCCCTCGCACAGCGTCTCCTCGTCGATGCCCCGGCGCACCGGCACCCAGGCCGGGCCCATGTTCTGGAAGCCGTGGCAGCCGGAGTTCTCGTGCTGGAGGTAGTACAGCAACTCCCGCAACAGCCAGGCGTGCGCCGCGTTCCCGACGCCCTCGTGCCGGATGAGCATCTGCGCCTGGTGGGTGACCTCCGCCCAGGACAGGTGCCACAGCGCCACCTTGTGCTTGCGGCGGCCGTCGATCTTGACGTCCACGAGCGGACTGCCGTCCAGGGCGACGTCGTTGGAGAGCGTGATCACCGCTTCGTACGCGCGGCGGCCCGCGATGTCCACGTAGTCCTGGACCTGCGCGGTCCGCAGCGGATTGCCGTTGGTCTTCGTCTCGACCAGCGCGGTCCACAGTTTGCCCGCGCGCTCCACCCGGATCAGCCCGTCGGGCCGCTTGGGGCTCTCGCCGCCGTGCGGCAGCGACACCTCGGTGTACGTCTCCATCCGCCCGGCGGGCGCGCCGAACGCCGCCGTCAACCGCCGTCCGAACTCGGGCACTTGGGCCATCACCGAGAGCAGTACGGACGTGGCCCTGGTCTCCCGCTCGCGGTCGCTCTTGAGCGTGCCCGCGGGGAAGAGCCGTGCCATGCGCCAGGAGTCGTTCTCCGCGAGGGACTTGCGGGTGACGGCCGGCAGCGTGACCTTCTTACGGGCGGTGCGGGGGCGCTTGGGCGGCGGGGCCTGCTCGACCGACGGGGCGGCCTGCGGGGCGGTGGCCCGGGGCGCGACCTGCCGGGGGATCGGCGCCGAGGTGCCCACCGGGCCCTGGGCGTGCGCCGGGCCCTGAACGGCCACCCGCGCCGACGCGTCCGGAGGAACCGGCGGTTCCGGCGCCGCCTCCAGTGCGCCGCCCGGCTCCTCGTCGGCCGCCGACTCGTCCGCGTCGTCCACGTCGATGCCGAAGTCCGTTGCCAGGCCCGCGAGTCCCGAGTCGTACCCCTGGCCGACGGCCCGGAACTTCCAGCCGCCGTCCCGCCGGTACAGCTCCCCGAAGATCACGGCGCCGATCGGGCCCGCGTCCTCGATCGTGAACCGCAGCAGCCCCTCGCCGTTGCGGTCGGCGAGCGTCAGCCGAAGGTCGTCCAGGTCCCCGAACCGCGCGCCCCCGTACCGGCTCGCCGCCAGCACGATCCGCTGCACATCCCCTGCGGCGGCCGTCAGATCCAGGCTGATCCGGTCCTCGCTGCCGCTCTCCGTCGGGATCTTGCCGAGCAACTGCACGCTTCCGTCCGCCGCCGCGGGGTTGTTGTAGAAGTAGAAGTCGTCGTCGCTGCGGACCTTGCCGTCGCCGTCCAGCAGCAACACGGACACATCGGCGTCCCCGTCCCCGCTCGCGCTGCTCCACCCCAGGCTGACGATCACCGCCCCGGCGTGCTCGCTCAATGCCGAAAGTCCGACATTGCCGCCCTTGACCATCTCGCGCATACGGCCCCCCACAGGCTGTGACCCAGCGCACAACCGCCGCGCGCTGCCTGCACCTTAGCGCCGTAATATGCCCGCGCGATCCCATTCGCCCGGTCCTTTGCGCATGTGCCCGGATAAGGGGGCACCTGTGCCCCGGGTGCCTTGGGGGCGGGACTTACGTCGCTGAGGGGGAAGCGGTCGGGCGGGTGGGGAGGAGGGGCTTGCAGGTGGTGTACGCCTTGGCGGTCTTGGGGTCGGAGGTGTTGAGGTCGCCGAAGCCGAAGCCGCCGCGGCGGGTGTCGGGGGAGCCGGAGGCGTTGGGGGAGGGGGTGGGGAGGGTGACGCCGTGGTCCTTGAGGCAGCTCGTGAACGCCTGGAAGGCGGAGCTGTCGCCGCCACCGCCGGGGCCGCCGCCGCGCTGGCCGTTGAACTGGGGGCGCAGCGAGGCGCATGCCTGTATGGCCTTCTGGGTGGCCGGGTCGGCGGACTCGCCGCCGAAACCGCCGAAGCCGCCGCCGAATCCGCCGCTCGGGCGGCCGGAGGGGCGACCCGAGGGCCGGCCGGACGCGCGGTCGGAGGGCCGTCCGGAGAAGGACGGCAGCTTCACGCCGTGCTGGGAGAGGCAGTCGCGGTAGGCCGCCATGTCCTGCGCGCCGCCGGAGGCGTTCTTGGCGGAGGACGACGGCGAGGACGAGGCGGACGTCTTCGCGTCGGCGGACGCCGAGCCCGAGGAGCCCGACGACGAGCAGGCGGTGAGCAGCAGCGCGCCCGAGGCGAGGACGGCGACGCACGCGCCCGCCCGCAGCGCGGAGCGGCGCGCGGACTGTCCAGTGGTCGGCAAAGGCATGACCGTGGTCTCCTCGGAAAGACGGGACAAGGGGCGCCGCTCACCCACGCGCACGCGCGGGACACGAGTACCCGTGAGTGGCGGCGCATGAGTGAACCGCCGCGAGTTAGGCACAGCCGGGGCGCGAGCTGTGAGTTCCCGGGGAGTCAGGGCGCGGAAATCGGCCGTCGCGACCCGTACGGGCCCGCCGTACGGTCCGGTTGGGCCGTATAGCGACCGCTTCGTGCCGGGGAAGGGTGTCGGTCCGGGCGGCGGGGTTCCCAGGAAACTCCCAGCCTTCTCCCAGGCCATCAAAGGCGTCGGCGGCCAGGATGCGCGCCATGAAGGTGCTCCCACGGCGGCGCAGGGCCGTCCTGATCAACTCGGTGCTCGGCGTGGTGGTCCTCGCGGGCGCAGGCGGCGCCTACGCGGCGGTCAACAACGGCGACAGCGGCAACACCCGCGGTACGGGCGCTCGCGTGGTGACCGTGTCCAAGGGCACGGTGCTGGCGACGGTGTCCGGCTCCGGCACGCTCGCCTCGCCCAGTGACGCCGGTGTGGACTTCACCACGGGCGGCACGCTCACCGAGGTCGACGTGAAGCCGGGCGACAAGGTCGCCAAGGGCCAGGTGCTGGCGAAGGTCGATCCGACCGACGCCAAGGAGACGTTGCAGCAGGACCAGGCGACGCTGACGGCGGCGCGGGCCAACCTCACCAAGGTGGAGGCGGGCGAGCTGGTCACCTCCAACTCAGGCTCCAACACGGGCTCCGGCAGCTCGCGGGACGCCACCCCGACGCCCACGCCGTCCCCCACCTACACCGTGGACCCGGCCCAACTGGCCCAGGCGCAAGCCCAGTTGACGCAGGCGCAGAACGCCGTGGACGCCGACCAGCGCGCGGTGGACGGCACCACGCTCAAGGCCCCGGTGTCCGGCACGGTCGCCTCGGTGTCGGCCGCCAAGGGCCAGACGGTGTCCGGTACGGGCGGCACCGGCACCGGCAGCGGCAGCGGTTCGGGCGGCCAGGGCTCGAACTCCAGCAGCTCCAACTCCACTTCGAGCAGCAGTAGTTCGGGTACCCCGTCCGGCTTCGTCGTCCTGACCAACCCCACCGGCATGCAGGTGACGGCGAACTTCTCCGAGGCCGACTCGCTCAAGGTCAAGGCGGGCCAGCCCGCCACCGTCACCCTCAACGCGCAGTCGAGCACGGTGCTCAACGCCAAGGTGCTGTCGGTCAGTTCGCTCCCGGTGAGCAGCGGAAGCGGCAGCGGCGGAGGGAGCGGCAGCGCCGTGCAGTACGCGGCCACGCTCGCCATCACCAGCCCCACCGCGGACCTGCGGACCGGTCTGAGCGCCAGCATCCAGGTGATCACCGGCTCGGCCTCCGGCGCGCTGAACGTGCCGACCGCCGCGGTCTCCGGCACCGGCGCCAACCGTACGGTCACGGTGGTCAACTCCGACGGCGGCACGACTCGTACGGCCGTCACCGTCGGCGTCGAGGGCGACACCGCCGACCAGATCACCAGCGGCCTGACGGAGGGTCAGCAGGTGCAGATCGCCACGGTCGCGTCCTCCGGCAACGGCGGCTTCCCGAGCGGCGCCTTCCCCGGCGGCCTCGGCGGCGGCGCGAACCGGATCGGCGGCGGGGGCGGCGGCTTCCGTACCGGCGGTGGCGGCGGTGGCCGCGGATGAGGCCCGCCCTGCGGCAGCGGCTCGGCGGCCTGCGGCCCGGCGTCCGTACCCGTGACGCCGAAGAGACCTCGGGCGCCCAAGAGAGATCCCGCGCCGAAGAGACCTCGGGCATCGAAGAGACCTCACGCGTCGAGGGCGACGACGACAGCCCCTGGGGCCGCCCCCCGGTCATCGAGGTGCGGTCGCTGCTGAAGACGTACGGGCACGGCGACGCCGCCGTGCGCGCGCTCGGCGGTGAGCCCGACCCCGTCACCGGCGTCTCGCCCGGCATGAACCTGCTGGTCGAGCAGGGCGACATGGTGGCCGTGATGGGCAGTTCCGGGTCCGGCAAGTCGACCCTGATGAACATCCTCGGCTGCCTCGACATCCCCACCGAGGGCCGCTATTTGCTCGACGGCATCGACGTCGGCGGCCTGGACGAGCACCAGCTCTCGCTCGTCCGGAACCGTAAGATCGGCTTCGTCTTCCAGTCGTTCAACCTCGTGCCGCGCACCCCCGCGCTCGCGCAGGTCGAACTCCCCCTGGCCTACGCGGGCGTGCGGTCCGCCGAGCGCAGGCGGCGCGCGCTGGCGGCGCTCGCACTGGTCGGCCTCGCCGACCGCGTCCACCACCGGCCGAACGAACTCTCCGGCGGCCAGCAGCAACGCGTCGCGGTGGCAAGGGCGTTGGTCACCGCACCGGCCATGCTGCTCGCCGACGAGCCGACCGGAAACCTGGACAGCCACAGCACCGAGGAAGTGCTCGCCATCGTCGACCGGCTCAACGCCTCCGGGCGCACCGTCGTACTGATCACGCACGAGGACGAGGTCGCCCGGCACGCCAAGCGGGTGATCACGCTGGTCGACGGCCAGGTGGTCGAGGACCGGCGGCAGGCGCCGGCCGACGGCCCGCCGCCCGCGCTGCGCGACCCGGCGTCCTTCGCCGCGCACCACCCGCAGGACCCGATAACCGGCGGCAGGCGTCAGGCACTGACGAGTGGCACGAGCAACGGCTTCGGAAGCGGGGGCACGGCGTGAACCCCTTCGAGACCCTCCGCTTCGCCTTCGGCGGCCTCGCCGCCAACAAGGTCCGCTCCGGACTGACCATGCTCGGCGTGCTGATCGGCGTCGCCGCCGTCATCATCCTGCTCGCGGTCGGCAACGGCTCCTCGCAGTCCGTCAAGGACTCCATCGAGAAGCTGGGCACCAACTCGCTGACCGTCTCCTCCGGCGCCGGATTCAGCGGCGGAACCGGCGGCGGTTCGTCCTCGTCGGCGACCACCGTCAAGCCGCTGACCGTGGACGACGCGCGGGCGCTCGCCGACCCGACGGCCGCCCCCAGCATCGAGTCCGTCGCGCCCGAGGTGACCACGTCCTCGCAGACCGCGCTGTACGAGGGCGCCTCGCACGACGTCGCCCAGGTCGTCGGCACCTACCCCGCGTACTTCAAGGCGTCCAACAGCAAGGTCGCCAAGGGCGACTACTTCAGCGCCGACGACGTCCTCAACTCCCGCAAGGTGGCGGTGATCGGCTCGACCACGGCCACCGACCTGTTCGGCACGGCAGACCCGGTCGGCAAGAAGGTGGTGCTCGGCGGGACGCCGTTCACGGTCGTCGGCGTGCTGGCGGCCAAGGGCGGCACCGGCTTCCAGGACCCGGACGACATCCTGGTCGCGCCGCTGCCGACCGTGCAGAACGCCTTCACCGGCTTCGGCTCGGTCAACCAGATCCTGGTGGAGGCGAAGTCGGCCGACGCGACGACCCCGGCGCAGAACGAGATCACCACGATCCTGATGGGCACGCACGGCATCAAGGACGCCAACGCGCTGGACTTCCGGGTCAGCAGCCAGCAGTCGCTGCTCAGCACCCAGTCCGACACCAACAAGACGTTCACGGTGCTGCTCGGCGCGGTCGCGGCGATCTCGCTGCTGGTCGGCGGGATCGGCATCACCAACATCATGCTGGTGACGGTCACGGAGCGGACCCGCGAGATCGGCATCCGCAAGGCGATCGGCGCGCCCAAGGGCGTCATCCTCGGGCAGTTCCTCGCCGAGTCGACCCTGCTGTCGCTGGTCGGCGGCGGGCTCGGGGTGGTGGCGGGACTGATCGGCTCGCGCTTCACGATCGTCGGCATCAAGCCGGTGATCATCCCGGAGTCGGTGTGGGGCGCCTTCGCCATCGCGGTCGCCATCGGCCTGTTCTTCGGCAGCTACCCCGCCAACCGGGCCGCCGCCCTGCGCCCGATCGAGGCCCTGCGCCACGAGTGAGCACCCCGATGAGCCCGCACAGCACGTCAACTCACGTAAGGACGAGGGAGAACCGGACATGGCGCGACGCCGCACCGAACTAGTGAAGGCCGACGCCGACACGGAGCTGCTGCCGCTCACCGACACGTTCGGTGAGGTGGAGATCGTCGAGCGGCCCGGCGAGGCGCTGCTCACCGAACGGCCGGAGGACGTCCTGTCCGAACCGCCGGACACCCGCGACATCTCGGCCGAGCTGGCCGCCCCGCCGCGCCGCAAACTGCCCTGGCTGACGCTGCTGCTGTCCGCGGGCGTCGTCGCCGCGGCGGCCTTCGCGGGCGGCGCGCTGGTGGAGAAGAACCACCTCAACGGCCGCTCGTCCGGCGGCGGTTCGGCCGCGGCCCGCGACTTCGCGTCGGCCTTCGCGGGCGCCAACGGCCGTACGGGTACAGGCACGGGCACGGGCACGGGCACGGCGGGTACGGGCTCCGGTACGGCGCCGGGCGCGGCTCCCGGGGCGGCGGGCGGCACCGCCGCCTCCGGCGTCACCACCGGCACCGTCAAGCTGGTCGACGGCGACACCATCTACGTCACCGACGCCCAGGGCGGCATCGTCAAGGTCACCACCGGCGGCTCCACGAAGGTCACCGTCACCAAGGACGGCAAGACCTCGGACCTCCAGCCCGGCCAGAGCGTGACCGTACGCGGCAGCGCGAATTCCTCGGGCGACATCGCCGCCACGACCGTCACCGAGGGCGCGGCCACCGCGGGCGGCTTCGGAGGCTTCGGCGGCCGTGGCACCGGCACCGGCGGCGGTACGGGCACCGGCGGCGGTACGGGCAACTGACCCCGCCTTCACAGGACGGGAGCGTACGGTGCGAAACCGCACGGTACGACGGGGGCCAGGAGGACTCCATGGACACGACGCCCGAGGCCAGCCTGCTGGTGGTCGACGACGAGCCCAACATCAGGGAACTGCTCTCCGCGTCCCTGCGCTTCGTCGGCTTCAAGGTGGTCTCCGCCGCCTCGGGCGCCGACGCGCTGGCCGCCGTCGCCCGTGAGCGCCCCGACCTGGTCGTCCTCGACGTGATGCTGCCCGACATGACCGGTTTCGCGGTCGTCCGGCACCTGCGCGAGGAGTCGGGGCCGCACGCGCGTCCCGGCAGCGGCGCCGCCGACCGGCTCCCCGTCCTGTTCCTGACCGCCAAGGACGGCGTGGACGACAAGATCAGCGGCCTGACGGCGGGCGGCGACGACTACGTCACCAAGCCGTTCAGCCTGGAGGAGCTGATCGCCCGCATCCGCGCGATCCTGCGCCGTACCGGCGGCCCCACCGACGAGGGACGGCTGGTCGCGGGCGACCTGGAACTGGACCCGGTCGGCCACCAGGTGCTGCGCGCCGGCCGCCCGGTCTCCCTCTCACCCACCGAGTTCAAGCTGCTCGCCTACCTCATGGCCAACGCCGACCGCGTCGTGTCCAAGCTGCAAATCCTCGACCACGTGTGGGCGTACGACTTCGGCGGCGACCTGAGCATCGTCGAGTCGTACATCTCGTACGTGCGCCGCAAGGTCGACTCCGGCGCCGACGGCACGGCCAAGCTGATCCACACGGTGCGCGGCGTCGGCTACGTGCTGCGCCGGCCACAGGGCTGAGGCGCCCATGGGTCTGTCCGCGCTCTCGCTGCGCTCCCGGCTGGTGCTGCTCTGCCTGGTGCTCGTCCTGCTCGGCCTCGCCGTCAGCGACACGGTCGTGCTCGGCACGGTCCGCGGCCAGCAGGAGCAGCGCGTCGACCAGCAGCTCCAGCGGTACGGCGAACCGCTCGCCCGGCGGCTCGGCACGGACGGGGTGCCCGCGCCGCGCTCCGTACGGCCGGGGCCCGGCGCGCCGCGGCCGTGGCTGCCCAGCCAGTTCGTGGTGGCCTTCGCCGCGGCCGACGGGCAGGTCTCCGACCAGTTCCGGCTGCCGGTCTCGGCCGGGGACCCGCGCCCGCTGTGGCCGACGATGGACGCGGCGTCGCTGCGCGAGCGGCTGGGCAAGCCGTTCGACGTCGCCAGCGACCACGGCGGCGGGCGGTGGCGGGTGCTGATCGAACCGGTCACCGGGGGCACGGCCGCCCCCTCCGCCGGCCTGCCCGCGGGTGTCGTGGTCGCCGCGTCCCTGGACGAGGTGTCGTCCACGGCCTCCCACCTGCGCACCGCGTTCCTGCTGATCGGCGCGCTCGTCGCGGCGCTGCTCGGGGTGGCGGGCTGGTTCGCGGTACGGGCCGGGCTGCGGCCGCTGCGGCAGATCGAGGCCACCGCCGCCGAGATAGCCGCCGGGCGCCCGCTGTCGCACCGGATGCCCGCCGCGTCTCCGCGCACGGAGGCCGGGCGGCTGTCCACCGCGCTCAACGGGATGCTCGCGCAGATCGAGTCGGCCTTCGCGGCGCGCGCGGAGTCCGAGAAGCAGATGCGCCGGTTCGTCGCCGACGCCAGCCACGAGCTGCGCACCCCGCTGGCCGGAATCCGGGGCTTCGCGGAGCTGTACCGGATGGGCGCGCTGCCCGACGAGGCCGACGTGAAGCGGACGATGACGCGGATCGAGAGCGAGGCCGTACGGCTCGGCGGCCTGGTCGAGGATCTGCTGACGCTGGTGCGGATGGACGAGCAGCGGCCCGTCCAGCTCGCCCCGATGGACCTGCGCACCCTGGCCGTGGACGCCCTGCACGACACGACCGCCCTCGATCCGTCCCGGCCGGTCTCCCTCACCGGGCCCGACGGTTCCGGTTCCGGCCCCGGTCCCGGTCCCGGCCCCGCACCCGTGCTCGGTGACGAGGCCCGGCTGCGGCAGGTCGTCGCCAACCTCGTCGGCAACGCCGTCGCCCACACGCCTCCCGGCACTCCCGTCCGGATCGGCGTCGGCACCGTCGGTGGACACGGGGTGCTCGAAGTCGCCGACGCCGGGGCCGGGCTCGCCGCCGACCAGGCCGCCCGGGTCTTCGAACGCTTCTACCGCGTGGACGCCTCCCGCAGCCGGGGCGCCGGGGGCGGCGCAGGTCTCGGCCTCTCCATCTGTGCCGCGTTCGCCGCCGCTCACGGTGGGTACATCGAGCTCGACACGGCTCCCGGCCAAGGCGCCCTCTTCCGCCTCCGCCTCCCCTCCGCCCCTCCCTAGGGGCGCGAGGAACTGCGCGGCCAGCCGCCGGCGGGCTGTCAGCCCGAAAACAACAGCATCTGCCCCGCTGGGGCCGGTTCTCGCCCGCGCCAACGCGCTGGCGGGCCGCGCAGTTCCCCGCGCCCCTGGTGGGCACCCACCTGCGCAAGGGCACCGTGCTGAGCGCGCCCACGGGGCGCTGCCCGTTGCGGGAGTCGCCTACCAGGCGAAGGCTTCGGGGGACGGGCCGGGGCCCGGGAAGATGGCGTCGAGGGCGGCGAGAAGGTCCACAGAGAGGTGGAGATCAACGGCTCGGAGGGCACCGTCGAGGTGGGCCGGGGTGCGGGGGCCGATGATAGGCCCGGTCACGGCGGGCCGGGTGAGGAGCCAGGCGAGCGCGACCTCCCCGGGGTCGAGCTCGTGCTCGGCGAGCAGATCCTCGTACCGCTGAACCTGGTCGCGGACGACCGCGTCGGACAGGCCCCGCGCCGAGCGCCCGGCGTTCGTACGGGAACCGCCCCCCTCGCGCTGCTTGCGCAGCGCCCCGCCCAACAGCCCCTGGTGCAGCGGGGACCAGGGCACGACACCGAGCCCGTACGCCTGGGCCGCCGGGAGGACGTCCATCTCGGCGGTGCGCTCGAAGAGGTTGTACAGGCACTGCTCGCTGACGAGTCCGAGCGAACCGCGCAGTGCCGCCGCCTCGTTGGCCTGCGCGATGTGCCAGCCGGCGAAGTTGCTGGAGGCGGCGTAGAGCACCTTGCCCTGCTGGATCAGGACGTCGACCGCCTGCCAGATCTCGTCCCAGGGCGTGGCCCGGTCGATGTGGTGGAACTGGTAGACGTCGATGTGGTCGGTGCCCAGCCGCTTGAGGCTGGCCTCGACCTCGCGGCGGATGTTGAGGGCGCTCAGCCGCTGGTGGTTCGGCCAGGGCTCCTCCTGCCAGGCGTTGCCCTGCGTCATGTTCCCGTACAGCTTGGTGGCCAGCACCACCTTGTCGCGCCGGTCGCCGCCCCGGGCGAACCAGCTTCCGAGGATCTCCTCGGTACGGCCCTTGCGGTCGTCCACGCCGTAGATGTTCGCCGTGTCGAAGAAGTTGACGCCCGCGTCCAGCGCGGTGTCCATGATCGCGTGGCTGCCGGGCTCGTCGGTCTGGCCGCCGAAGTTCATGGTGCCGAGGACGAGGCGGCTGACTTTGAGGCCGGTGCGGCCGAGCTGGGTGTACTTCATGGCTCCACAGCCAACACCTTGGAGTGCGCTCTATCGCAAGGGGTCGGTCTCAGTGGCGGACGAGCCTCGGCCGGTCCGGCGGGACGTCCTCGCCGACCGGGCCCGTACCGGCGTCGGGGCCGGGGCCGGGGCCGGTGTCCGGATCCGCGAGGCCCGCGCCGTCGGTGGCCGTCTCCCCGGCCGCGCGGTCGAAGAAGCGCAGGATCTCGACCGGGAACGGCATCACGAGGGTGCTGTTCTTCTCGGCGGAGACGTCCACCACGGTTTGCAGCAGCCGCAGTTGGAGGGCGCCCGGGGTGTTGGCCATCGTGGCGGCGGCGTCCGTCAGGCGCCGCGACGCCTGGAATTCGCCGTCGGCCGCGATGACCCGGGCACGCCGTTCACGTTCGGCCTCCGCCTGCTTGGACATCGAGCGCATCATCGACTCCGGCAGCGCGATGTCCTTGATCTCGACCCGCTCGATGCGCAGGCCCCAGGGCTCCTCGGTCGGCTCGTCCATCACCGTCTTCAGCTCGGCGTTGACGTGGTCGCGGTCGGACAGCAGTGTGTCGAGGTCGGCGCGGCCGATGACCGACCGGAGCGAGGTCTGCGCGATCTGGGAGACGGCGCTGGGGTAGTCGTGCACGTTGACCAGGGCCTTGACCGGGTCCAGCACCCGGAAGTAGACGACGGCGTCAACGGTCACGGTCACGTTGTCTGCGGTGATGGCGCCCTGCGCCGGGACGCCGAGCACCTCGGTCTGGATGGAGACCTTGCGCATCCGGTCGACGATCGGGCGGATCGTCCGCAGACCCGGCTGCCGGAGATTCGGCAGCAGACGCCCGAACCGGAAGACGACGCCCCGCTCGTACTGCTGGACATCGTGCAGACTCATGGCGAGCAGGACCAGCCCGATCAGGACGATCACCACCAGCACCGTGATCAGAGCAACCATCGATCTCACGACCTTCCGGCGAGGCCGAAGCCAGGCGCGCGCCGCACAGGCACGTGCCGCACCACCACGCTCACCTGCACTTTCAGCCTACTCCGACAGCCGCTTGCGGGCTTGCGTGCGTTCGGGCTTCCGGGAGCTGTCACCGGTCGCGGCCGACTCCTGGCCCGGGACGTGAGCCGAGTCGTCAGGCCGCCCAGGGCGGTCCCGGGTCGTGCAGGTGCCGCGCCCGCTCGACGAACTCCATCAGCGCCACGCGCTGCCCGGGGCTCAGCTCCCCCGCGAGCCCCGACTCACGGATGTGCGCGCGCACCAGCAGGTCGTGGCTGTCGAACATCCCCATGCCCGGCAGCGCCCGCAGCAGCGCCTCCACCCGGATGCCCGCCGCGTCCTCGTCGCCCGCCGCCGCCCTGCGCAGCACCCGCGACAGCCCCACCATCCCCTCCGACGCCACCTCGCTCAGCACTCGGGCCCTGCGGTGACTGGCCTCCCAATCCTCAGGGCCCGTGGTCCCATGGTGACGCGACCCCATGATCGTCATGGCCACCACCTCGCTCCCTTTAGTCCCTTTTATCCCTCTCCCTGGACGAGCGTACGCCCGTCCCCCCGCCCCGCAAACGCCTCACTCCCCGTGACCGCTCCGGGCCCCTCCGTGGCTTTCCCCAAGGCCAGGTCACCGGCGGCGGCCGTCGGTTACTGTGCGCGAATGTCAAACGCGCGTACGGACGACAGGCCCGGCGGCTATCGGACGGGCCCGCTGTGGCTGGGCGCGGGCGTGGCCTTCGCGGTGCTCGGACTGGGCCTCGTGGTCGCGCTCTTCGGCATGCTGGAGTTCGACGAGCGGTGCATGCAGGGGATGACGAAGGGTCCCGGCCCCCTGGTGAACACCCGGAACCAGGCGTTTCCGCCCGCCACCGTCTGCGAGTTCCGCGACGGCGACGTGACGTCCGTCGGCGGCGGCGCGCTGCTCACCGGACTGCTCTGGGCCGCCTTGCTGTTCATGACGGCGTGCGTGTTCCTGGCGCTGCTCGCCGAGTGCTTCGAGCCGCCGCTGCGCGGAGCCTTCGCCGGTGAGCTGGTGGTGCCGATGTCGCGGACCGAGAAGGTCCGCCGTACGGGAGCGGCGTTCTTCGTCACCGGCTCCTTCTTCCTGATGATCTACGCGCTGGCGGGCTGGAAACTGCTGGCGGGACCCGCGTCCGCGTGCGCGCGGGGCGCCGACTGGGGCGCCTACGCGCCGCGCACCGTGACGTACAGCTTCTTTCCGCCGCGGGCCACCTGTCAGTACGCCAGCGGCATGACCCATCGGATGAACCCCGACTGGTTCGCCTGGCTGACGGCCGGGATGATCGCTCCCGCGCTCCTCGCGGGGCTCGGGTTCGTCCTCGCGTACCGCCGCCGGCGCGCGGAGCGCCTGGCCGGCGCACCGGCCGGGCGACCGGCGGACGCCACGGGCGCGGACCGGACACCGGCGACGTAGCATCGCCGCATGGAGCAGCGGATTCTTGGCAGGACGGGCCGGAAGGTGTCCGTCGTCGGGCTCGGGACATGGCAGTTGGGCGCCGACTGGGGTGAGGTGCGCGAGGCGGACGCCTTCGGCGTGCTGGACGCGGCCGTCGCCTCGGGCGTGACCTTCTTCGACACGGCCGACGTGTACGGGGACGGCCGCAGCGAGCAGTTCATCGGGCGGTATCTCAAGGAGCGCCCGGACGCCGGGGTGTTCGTGGCCACCAAGATGGGCCGCAGGGCCGAGCAGCTGCCCGAGAACTACGTACTGGCCAACTTCCTCGCCTGGAACGACCGTTCGCGCGCGAACCTCGGCGTCGACACCCTCGACCTGGTGCAGCTCCACTGCCCGCCGACGGCCGTCTACTCCTCGGAGGCGATGTACGACGCCCTGGACACGCTGGTGGCGCGGGGGCGGGTGGCCGCGTACGCGGTGAGCGTCGAGACGTGCGAGCAGGCGCTGACCGCGATCGCGCGGCCCGGCGTCGCGAGCGTGCAGATCATCCTGAACCCCTTCCGCCTCAAGCCACTTGAGGCGGTACTGCCCGCCGCCGCCGAGGCGGGCGTCGGCATCGTCGCGCGGGTGCCGCTGGCCTCGGGGCTGCTCACCGGCAAGTACACCCGCGACACCGTCTTCGCCGCCGACGACCACCGTACGTACAACCGGCACGGCGAGGCGTTCGACCAGGGCGAGACCTTCTCCGGCGTGGACTTCGGGACCGGCCTCGACGCCGCCGCCGAATTCGCCGCGCTCGCGCCCGAGGGCGCCACGCCCGCGCAGACCGCGCTGCGCTGGATCGTCCAGCAGCCGGGCGTCAGCAGCGTCATCCCCGGCGCGCGCGATGTCGCCCAGGCGCGGGCCAACGCCGCCGCTGCCGCGCTGCCGCCGCTGACCGACGCCACGCTGGACGCGGTGCGCGAGCTGTACGACCGCCGCATCAGGGCGCAGGTGCACGGCCGTTGGTGAATGTGGCCGCTGGTGAATGTCCCCCGCCGGTGGCCGCCCCGCCGGACGTCCCGCCGAGGGCAGGGCCTACCGTCTTGCGGATGACTGCCAATGCTGCCAATGCCGCCAACGCGGAATTCCCCGGCGCCAGCGGGCCGTACGCCACCACCGAGGCGGAGCCGCGCGAGGTGGGCCGGGTGCGGACGTCGTACGCGCCGGATCACAACGGTGACCCCGACCCCGGGGAAATCGTCTGGACCTGGGTGCCGTTCGAGGAGAACGACGGGCGCGGCAAGGACCGTCCTGTGCTGGTCGTGGCGCGCGAGGCGGGCGGCACGGTGCTCGCCGTCCAGCTCTCCAGCAAGCGCCACGACAACGACCGCGAGTGGGTGCCGATCGGCACCGGGCCCTGGGACCGTGAGGGCCGCGAGTCCTGGGTCGCCGTCGACCGCGTCCTGCGCCTGCACGACCAGGGCATGCGGCGCGAGGCGTGCGCCCTGGACCGGGGCAGGTTCAACCTCGTCGTGAACCGGCTCAAGGAGCTGTACGGCTGGGTGTGAGCCCCGGTCGCGTCTGACGCGTCGGGCAGCCGCGTCCACCTCCGCAGCGGTGGACGCGGCTGCCCCGTACGTCTACGCGCACGCCGTACGCATGCCGGCCGCGTCGTACGGTGTCGTACGGGTTACTGCTGCTCGTTCGACGGACGGGTGCCGCCGCCGAGTTGGTCGTTCAGCTTCTCCTGGACCTGGTCGACCTGGCTGCTGTACTTGTTGCCGGTCTTCTTGTCGACCATGTCGCCGGCCTTTTCGACGCCTTGGCGCGCCTGGTCCTCGTGACCCTTCAGCAGGCCCTTGAGCTTGTCGAGCATGGACATGGCTGCCCTCCTTGGGGGAACGCCTTGCTCTCCCCGTTGCCCTCCCAGCATCGGGGCCCCCGAAGGTTTTCGCATTCCGGACAGGTCCGGACGAGTTCGTACGCTCTCCGGAGACGCCTTCCACGCCGCGCTCCGGCGTACGGACCTTGTTGACAACGACAACCGTTTTCGTATAGTGGATGTCATGGCACGCAACGAAGTACGTCCCGTGATCAAGCTCCGGTCCACCGCGGGTACCGGATTCACCTATGTCACCCGTAAGAACCGTCGCAACGACCCCGACCGGATGGTGCTGCGCAAGTACGACCCGGCGGCGCGGCGGCACGTGGAGTTCCGCGAGGAGCGCTGAGCTGTAGGGGGTTTACAGGGGAGGGGCTCCGCCCTTCGGTGGGCGTCAGCCCACGTGCACGCGGGGCCGACGGGAGCGGTCGGGCTCGGCTTCGCGCAGCACCTCGCGGGTGACCGGGGCGACCTCGCCGTGGCCGAAGAGGAAGAAGCGGAGGAAGTTGGCGAAGGGGCTGCCCTCGGTCCACTCGAAGTAGATGTGCGGCTTGCAGCCCGTGGTGTCGCGGACGTGGAGGAGCAGGGCGGCCAGCGCGTTGGGGACGGAGGAGCTCTCCAGGGACAGCACGCGGTAGCGCCCGTGCAGGACATGCCCGGTGACGCGCAGGGCGGATTCGAACTCGGAGGCGTCGAGGACGGTGACCTCGACGAAGACCAGGTCGTCCTCGGGCGGGATGTCGTTGTCGGCGCGGATCTGGTGCACCTTGTCGCGGTACTCGGCCGCGTCGCGCAGCCCCGGCTCGTTGGCGATGAAGCGAATGCGGCGGCTGGCGATGTCGCGTACGAACCGCGCGGCCATGCCGTCCAACTCCACGCTGGTGACCCGCAGTTCGAAGGCGCGGGCGAGCCGGGACAGCAACGAGACGAGGATGATCCCGGCGATGAAGCAGGCACCGATCTTGACGCCGTCGGGCCGCTCCACGACGTTGACGACCGTCGTGTAGAGGAAGACCACCGAGATCACGGCGAAGACGACCGTCCAGCGCCGCTGCCCGGCCTTGCGGGCGGCGATCGTGACGGCCAGCGCGGCCGAGCTCATCAGGACCAGGACGCCGGTCGCGTACGCGCCGCCCTGCTTGTCGACGCTGGCGTCGAAGATCCAGGTCACGAGGAAGGCGACGAGCGTGAAGACCAGCACCATCGGCCGCACCGCGCGCGCCCAGTGCGGGGCCATGCCGTACCGCGGAAGGTAGCGCGGCATCAGATTGAGCAGTCCCGCCATCGCGGAGGCGCCCGCGAACCAGAGGATGGCGATGGTGGAGAAGTCGTAGACCGTACCGAAGACCGACCCCAGGTACTCGTGCGCGAGATACGCCAGCGCGCGGCCGTTGGCCTTGCCGCCGGTCTCGAACTCCTTCTTCGGGATCAGCACGGTGGTGATGAAGCTGGTGCAGATCAGGAAGACGCTCATGATCAGCGCGGCCGTCGTCAGCAGCTTCTTGGTGTCGCGAATCCGGCCGACCGGCCGCTCCTCGGTGTCGCCGGGGTCGCCCGCGACGTTCGGCATGACGGCGACGCCGGTCTCGAAGCCGGACATGCCGAGCGCGAGCTTGGGGAAGATCAGCAGGGACACGCCGATCATGACGAAGACGTTGCCGCGCTCGGCGGTCAGCGCGTGCGACCAGTCGGTGACGACATGCCCGGCGGTCACGACGTGCCAGAAGCCGGAGACGACCACGACCACGTTGAGCGCCAGATAGAGCCCGACCAGGACGACGGCGATCCCGATGGCCTCCAAAAAGCCCTTGAGGAACACCGCGCCCAGCAGCGCGACCAGGACCAGCGTGATCACCATCTGGTGGCTGTGCAGCGCCGCGGCGAAGTGCGGATTCTCCACCAGGTGGGTGGAGGCGTCGGCGGCCGACAGGGTGATGGTGATCAGGAAGTCGGTGGCGGCGAAGCCCAGCAGCGTCAGGACGAAGAGCTTGCCCTTCCAGAACGACAGCAGCCGCTCCAGCATCGCGATGGAGCCCGCGCCGTGCGGGCTCTCCTCCGCGACCCGCCGGTAGACGGGCAGCGCGCCCGCCAGCGTGACCAGGACCAGCACGACCGTCGCGATCGGCGACAGCAGCCCGGCCGCGAGCGCCGCGATGCCGGGCTGGTAGCCGAGGGTGGAGAAGTAGTCCACGCCGGTCAGGCACATCACCCGCCACCAGCGCTGGCCCTTGTGGGCGGGCGCGGCCTCCCGCTCCGCGGCCCCGCCCTCCCCGGACGCCTTGTCCCCGCCCGACTGGTGCCTGCCCATGTCCGAGAGACCTTCGAGCAGCCAGGCCCTCAAGCGGCTGCGCGGCGGCGTCGAGGACCGCTCGGGCGGGACGGTCGTGGTCATCCGGAGGGCTCCTGGGGTGCGGCGGATCGGTCGGGCCATCGCGGATGACGGCCCGGCCAGCGTACGCATCCCCGCCCCGCCGACACGTGATCGGCCGCCCGGGGTGTTCCGGGCGGCCGACCAGGCATTTCATCGGGACGGTGGTGGCTTTGCCGGGGTCTGTCCCGGCGCTCCGGCCACCGCGGCCCGCGAGTCTTAACGCTTTCTTAGCGGCCCCGCGCGGAACCCGTACGGACCTCCGTATGGACTTCGCGCGGGGCGCTTGTCACAGGGTGTCGCTCATGGCGCGCTGCTCGCGGCGCGCTTCGTGAAGGGGAGCCGTCACCACGCCGACGGCGCCGGCGGTGCCACGACCGGCGGCCGGTCGTCGCAGGTGATCGTGTTCGGCAGCTCCCACGGCGCGAACCACGGCCCGGTGGTACCGCCGCCGCTGTTGCCGCCGAGGTCGGTCAGCGAGAACTCCGAGCCGGAGGCGGGGAAGTTGAAGGAACCGCAGTTGTTCACGCCGACGGCGCCGACATTGCGCGCGAC
This sequence comes from Streptomyces sp. CBMA29, assembly GCF_014596445.1. Classification (GTDB taxonomy): domain Bacteria; phylum Actinomycetota; class Actinomycetes; order Streptomycetales; family Streptomycetaceae; genus Actinacidiphila. The sequence continues at coordinate 85,581 of NZ_MECL01000124.1, forward strand.
CACGTTCTCGAAGGACGCGGAGCCCGCCACCCGGCCGCTGACCACCGAGGTGCCGGTGCCGTCGACCTTGATGTCCTTGAAGTGGACGTTGGTGACCGAGTACAGGTCCTTCACCGGCCAGTCGGCGACGAGCATGATCGCGTTGTAGGTGCTGTCGAGGAAGTTGTCCCCGGTCACCCGGATGTCCGCGTCGATGTTCTTCTCCAGCGCGTAGAACCAGATCGCGCCGAGCCCGATGTTCCAGTTCAGTTCGTACGTGCCCGCCCTGACCGTGGTGTTGTCCGTGATCCACAGGTGGCCGGTGAACGCCTCGGAGCCGAAGCGGGAGCCGACCTGGATGGCGCTGCCCTCGCGGATCGGGTCGGCGATCAGGTTGTGGGAGACGGTGTTGTCGGTGCCGCCGTAGAGGGCGATGCCGTTGGCGAGCACCGGCGTCTGCACGGTGTTGTGGTCGATGGTGTTGCGCGCGTCCTCGGTCTTCTCCGACCACAGCGCGAGCGCGTCGTCACCGGTGTTGCGCAGGAAGTTGTTGGAGACGGTCGAATCCGTCACGCCGGTGTGGAAGTTGATGCCGTCGGCGATCTGGTCGACGATCACGTTGTCGGTGATCCGCAGGTTCTTCATCGGCCCGTCGAACCACATGCCGACCTTGGTGTGCTGGATGTACAGGCCGTCGATCGTCGAGTTGCTCAGCGAGCCGCCGATCCCGTTGACCTGGTCGGTGTCGATACGCTCCCGGACGTCGCCCTGGATCGCGAAGCCGGACAGGTGGACGTTCGAACTCCCGCCCTTGGACGCGTCCTTGCCGTAGAAGCCGACACCGGTGTGGACACTCCCGTCGGGCGCAGGGGTGGCGAGGTCGACCTGGTGGCCCTTGATGATCGTGTACCAGCTACCCGCGCCCTCGATCGTCACGTTGTCGACGACGATGTGCCGGTTCACCTGGTACGTGCCCGGCGGGATGTACACCTTCAGGTGCGTGAGCTTCGCGAAGGCGATGGCCTTGTCGATGGCGTTCGCCGAGTCGCGGCGGCCGGTCGGATCGGCGCCGAAGGCGAGGACGTTGGCCGCGATCAGGTCGATCTTCGGCGGCGCGACGAGCTGCGAGTCCAGCAGGTCGACCGTGGTGGTCGCGGCGGTGGCGCCCGCCGGGACCTGGAGCCGCACCTTGTCGCCCGCGCGGTACGTCCTCCCCAGCGACAGCCGCTGCTCGTCGTAGAAGTGGTTGGGGCGGAACGGCTTGGCGAACACCGGTGCGGGCGTGGTGTCCTGGGGCACGCAGGCGCACTCGGTCACCCAGTAGTCGGGGTGCAGGACATCGGCGCCCGGGTCGTTCGAGAACGGGTACAGGTTGTAGAGCCACGCGTACTGCGAGGTGAGCGTCAGGGCCTTGCGGTCCTTGCCGTTCACCGTCACGTCGAGCGGCGAGGTGATGCCGCCGCCGGTCGGCGCGTCCGGGATGCTGTACCGCACGTTGATCGCGTTGGCGGCACTCGGAAGGGTGAACTCGACGTACTGGCCCGGCTTCAGCGACACCGCCTTACGGCCCGACGCCTCGGCGGGCAGCGTGTACGCCTCCCGGCCGGGGCCGATGACCGTGCCGTTCGTCGCGGCGTTCTCCGCCTCCTGCTCCGCGAAGCCGACGTTCGCGCCGCGGCCGGCGACGAGCGAGGGGTCGAGCGCCGCCCGCGTCACCACCGGGGCCGTACCGCCGCCTGTTCCGCCCGCTCCCGTACCCGCCAGGGCGGTCGTACCACCGGCCATGACGCTGAACCCGACGGCCACCGCGGTCGCCGTCGCGACCACGACCGCGGCTCTTCGCCGCGGTCTGCCCGACCACTCCACCACAGCGCCTGTGCTGCTCCGTGACATCGAAAGCTCGTTTCTGTCGAGACCTGCCGAGAGGGTGAGGTGACATTAGGGCGCGCGCGTCCGGTTCCACAAGGCTCATGCGAAATGATTTCGTAACCCTGCCGTCGAACTACGGCTGTTGGTTGACTTCTTGCAATCACCTGCACCACCTGTTGCAGGCGTCCCCGCCTCCGCGCCGGAACGATTGCCGGGAAGCGGTCCCGGCGGGGGTGCGAACAGGGGCAGAATCGGGGGGACTTCGGCGCCGCGCGGACGCGGAGGCGCGCAGGCACGAAAAGCGGTACCCGGGGGAGGCGAAGGGGCGTGGGGCGGCGACTTGCTCTGCTGATCGCTACATACGAGCACGAGGACGCGGGGCTGCGGCAGTTGACCGCGCCGGGGCACGACGCGGAAGCCCTCGGCGACACGTTGCGCGACGCGGAGATCGCGGGCTTCGAGGTCACCACGCTCGTCAACGAGCCGCACTACGTGGTCGGCCGGGCCATCGGCGAACTCTGCCGTGACCGCCGCCGCGAAGACCTCGTCCTGCTCTACTTCACCGGCCACGGCCTCAAGGACGACGCCGGACGGCTGCACCTGGCGACGGTCGACACCCGCCGCGACAACCTCGCCTTCACCTCACTGCCCGCCGACCTGGTCGACCGCGCCCTGTCCGACTGCGTCTCCCGGCAGCAGGTGCTGATCCTCGACTGCTGCTACGGCGGCGCCTTCCCCGCGGGCGGCCTCACCAAGGCCGACGAGGACGAGACGCACGCCCTGGAACGGTTCCGCGGCCGGGGCCGCACCGTCCTCACCGCGGCCGACGCCACGCAGTTCTCCTTCGAGAGCGACGGCGCCCTGCGCGGCGGCACCGCGCGCTCGGTCTTCACCCACCACCTCGTCACCGGCCTGCGCGAGGGCACCGCCGACCTCGACGGCGACGGCGACATCACCCTCGACGAGCTGTACGAGTACGTCCACGACAAGGTCGTCGACGAGATGCCGCAGCAGCGGCCGAAGCGGCAGGACAACGTCGAGGGCCGGATCGTCATCGCCCGCAACGTCAACTGGACGCTCCCCGCCCACGTCCGCGACGCCCTCGAAAGCCCCATCGCCAGCGCCCGGTTGGGCGCCGTGGCCGCCTTCGCCCACCTGCTCCGCATCGGCAACCCCGTCGTCCGGACCCGCGCCGTCCAGGAGTTGGAGCGGCTGGCCGGAGACGACAGCCGTATGGTCTCGGCCGCCGCGATCAGGGCCCTGCCGGTGGAGCCGGTCCCGGACGAGCCCTTGGTGGCACGGGAGTTGGTGCCGGACGAGCCGTTGGTGCCGGAGGAGACCGTGGCGGTCGCCGCTTCGGTCGCGGTACCGGTCGCGCCCGACAGCGCGGGCATCGAAAGCATCGAAAGCAACGAAGGCACATGGCAGGACAACATCGGCAGCGCCGTGTGCGCGCCGCTGGCCGTGGAGAACGGCACGCTGTACGTCGCGGGCTTCGCCGGTCACCTGAGCGCGTACGACGCCGCCTCGGGCGCGCGGCGGTGGCGGTACGCCACCGGCCACCCCGTACAGAATCCGCCGGTCGTGCTGAACGGGCTGGTGTACGTCGCCGCCAGGGGCGCCACGATCGCGCTCGACGCCGTGACCGGTGAGGTCGCGTGGCGGCACGAGGCCCAGGCAAGACCGGTCGGGGCGGTCGCCGCGCTCGCCCCGTGGGTGTTCGCCGTCAACGGGATCAACCTGCGCTGTTTCTACGCCGCCGACGGGCACGAGAAGTGGCGGCGCACCTTCGGCGTCTCGGACCTGCGGTGGGCGGTGGTGGTCGGCGACCAGGTGTGGTGCGGCAACAGCGGTCGCCATGTGTACGTGACCGACGCGGCCACCGGCAAGAAGGGATTCCGTCTCGCGCTGCGCGACTCCTCGTCCTCCGCACGGGCCGTGGCGGAGGACGGGCTCTCCCTCCACATCGCCGGCGGGAAGGACGGCGACCTCTACCGCGTCGACGCCGTCACGGGACAGGAGCGCTGGCACTTCGCCACGCTCAGCCCGGTGCGGTGCTCCCCGGTCGTCGCGGGCCCGCTGGTGTACGCGGGCGACGCCGCCGGCAATCTGTACGCGGTCGAGGCGGCCACCGGCACCGTACGGTGGCGCGTCTCCGTCGGCACCCCGCTCAACGCGTCCCCCGCGGTGGCGGACGGGGCCGTGTACGTCGGGGGCATGGACGGCACACTGCACGTGTTCGACGCCGCCACCGGAGAGCGGCTCGCAGCCGTGCCCACCGACGGCCCCGTGCAGACGGTCCCGGTGGTGCGCGACGGACTCGTCCACGCCGGCAACGACGCAGGCGAGATCCTCACCTTTCCGGTGCCCGGCGCCGGAAGGTGAGGGCCACCGCCCGCGACCGTACGGCTACGCCTCGGCGTCCTCGGTGGCCTTGGCCTTCTTCTCGTCGGCCTTCTCGTCGGCCTCGTCCGTGGCGTCGGCCTCGGCGGCTTCCTCGACCTCTTCCGTGGCGTCCGGCTTGTCGTCCTCGAAGTACGTGTCCAGCACCGCGTCCAGCTCGGCCGCCCAGGTCTTGAGCAGCGGCTTGGAGGGCGCCTCGACGTCGGTGTCGAACCAGCGGCGGGTCGAGGTGTAGACGGTGACGGAGAAGCGGCGGCCGAAGCGCGGGGTGTCGATCTCGACGGCGCCGATCTCGTCCCAGCCGAAGTCGGCGGACTCGCCGTCCAGCTTGAAGGTGATGCCGGTGCGGTCGGCGGTGATCGAGCCGCGGCGGTCGGAGACCGAGAACACCGCGCCGGTGTCCTCCTCCGACGCGTCCTCGTCGTCCGCCGTGTCCGTGTCCGTGTCCTCGGCCACGGCCTCGACGGCGGCTTCAGGCGCGGCCTCGGGCGCCGGTTCCGGCTCGGTCTCGGGCGCGGCCAAGGGCGCGTCCTCCGGGGCGTCGTCGTCCACCACGGGCGCGGGCGCCTCGGCGGCGGACCGCGCGGGGGGCGTCAGGCCGGGTATGTACGCCGGGTCGACTCCGGCGGGCGGTATCGGCGGGGTGTTCGGACCTGTTTTCTGCTCCACGGCGCGAAGTATGGCCGATGAACCTGTGCCCGCGACAGCCGTAACGGCCTCTGGGACCGGGATACGGGCGCGATCGTGATGCGCGCGCGACCGGTCGCCCCCGGACCCGGGCGGGGGGCCGACGACACCCCGACGGCACGCCGACGGCACCCCGTGGGGCGCGCCGGACGGGGTGTGACGCGTTTTACCCGGCGAGAATCTGGTTCCGTGGTACCGTTGTTTTCAGTTGCAGTTGTGGTTCCCAAAGACTTACAAGTGCTCCTTCATCGGCATACGTGCCGATAGGTGCACTTTTGTATTTCCGCTGTTCTTTCCTGAACGGGGCAATCATTGCGGCGACACGGGGTCCGTAATCCGCGGATTTCGATGTACTGCCCCTGAAGGAGATTAATATGGCTTCCGGTACCGTGAAGTGGTTCAACGCTGAAAAGGGCTTCGGCTTCATCGAGCAGGACGGCGGCGGCGCCGACGTCTTCGCCCACTACTCGAACATCTCGGCCCAGGGCTTCCGTGAGCTCCAGGAGGGCCAGAAGGTGACCTTCGACGTCACCCAGGGCCAGAAGGGCCCGCAGGCCGAGAACATCGTTCCCGCCTGACGCGTCTGAAACGCCTGACACGTTCAGCGACATAGCTGGGGCCCGCGCCTTGGGGTGCGGGTCCCGGCTTGTTGCGTTGTACGGATTTCCACCGCGTTCCGCCGTTTTCCACGGCTTTTTCATGGCGCGGAAATGTCGAAGCCACGGGAGGAAATATCCCGACCGGCTTCGTTTCGCTTTTTATCCGGCTCGTTCTTGCGATTGTCCCCGCCGCCTCACGGCCGCCGGGAAATCCTCGATACGTGTCGCATCGAGGAAGGGTTCCTTTGAACCGCACATCTCGCACGAACGACCGTTTCAGCCGCACCCGAACGGGTGGTTCCTCCCGTACGGGCGGCTCCGGCTCGGGCTCGGGCTCCGGCCGCTCCGGCGGCCAGTCCCGTAACGGCGGCGGCTCCCGCTCCGGCGGCTACGGACGGCGGCCCTCCGCGCCGCAGGGCGAGTTCGCCCTGCCGGTGACGGTCACGCCGCCGCTGCCCGCCGTCGAGTCCTTCGCCGAACTCGACCTGCCCGACGCCGTGTTGAACGCGCTGACCGTACAGGGCGTCACCGTACCGTTCCCGATCCAGGCCGCCACCCTGCCCAACACCCTCGCGGGACGTGACGTGTTGGGCCGCGGGCGCACCGGCTCCGGCAAGACGCTCGCCTTCGGCCTGGCGATGCTGGCCCGTACCGCGGGTCAGCGCGCCGAGTCGCGGCAGCCGCTCGCGCTGGTCCTGGTCCCGACCAGGGAACTCGCCCAGCAGGTCACCGACGCCCTCACCCCGTACGCCCGCACGCTGCGGCTGCGGCTGGCCACCGTCGTGGGCGGTATGTCCATCGGCCGCCAGGCCAGCGCGCTGCGCGGCGGCGCGGAGATCGTCGTGGCGACGCCCGGACGGCTCAAGGACCTGATCGACCGCGGCGAGTGCCGGCTGGACCGGGTCGCGATCACCGTGCTGGACGAGGCCGACCAGATGGCCGACATGGGCTTCATGCCCCAGGTCACCGAGCTGCTCGACCAGGTGCGGCCCGGCGGCCAGCGGATGCTGTTCTCCGCCACGCTCGACCGCAACATCGACCAGCTCGTGCGGCGCTACCTCTCCGACCCGGTGGTCCACTCCGTCGACCCGTCGGCGGGCACGGTCACCGCGATGGAGCACCACGTGCTGCACGTCCACGACGCCGACAAGTACGCGACCGTCACCGAGATCGCCGCGCGCGACGGCCGGGTGCTGATGTTCCTCGACACCAAGCACGCCGTCGACAAGCTCACCCAGCACCTGCTCAAGAGCGGTGTACGGGCGGCGGCGCTGCACGGCGGCAAGTCGCAGCCGCAGCGCACTCGTACCCTCGCGCAGTTCAAGACCGGACACGTGACGGTGCTGGTCGCCACGAACGTGGCGGCCCGCGGCATCCACGTCGACAACCTCGACCTCGTCGTGAACGTCGACCCGCCGAGCGACCACAAGGACTACCTGCACCGCGGCGGGCGTACCGCGCGGGCGGGCGAGTCGGGCCGGGTCGTCACGCTCGTGGTGCCCAGCCAGCGCCGCGAGATGACCCGTCTGATGGCCAGCGCGGGGATCGCGCCGCAGGTCGCCCAGGTGCGTTCGGGCGAGGCCGAGCTGACCCGGATCACCGGTGCCCAGGCGCCGTCCGGCATCCCGGTCACCATCACCAACCCGGTCGCCGACCGCCCGCAGCGCTCCGGCGCGCCGTCCTCCCGCGCCCGCCGCGGCCGTCCGACGTCGCAGTCCCGCCGCCGCTCGTCCCCGATGCGCGGCGCCGCGTAACCCCTCCGGGGCGGACCACCGGTACGACCGGCAGGACCGGTACGACTGGCACCACGCGCACGACGAGGGCCCGAGCCGTTCGACACGGCTCGGGCCCTCGTGCGTGGGTGCGTGCGTGGGTGTGTCGCCGCCGCCCGGACTACTGCCTGGCGCCCGTGCGGGCGCCCACCGGACCCAAGGGGCCTGGCGGGAGCGGGTCGGGGGCCGGGTAGAGGTAGGCGGGACGGCCGAGCAGCAGACGCTGGATGAGGAAGCCCAGGGCCAGGGTGAGGGCGCCCGCCACGGCGTCGGCGAGGAAGTGGTTGCCGGTGGCGAGGATGACGGTGAAGGTGAAGAAGGGGTACAGGAAGCCCAGGACCCTGACCCACGTTCTGCGGGCCAGCGCCGCGACCGTCAGACCGCTCCAGGCCGACCACACGATGTGGACGGACGGCATCGCCGCGTACTGGTTCGACAGCGACGACACGTCGTCGTTGTCCCATGAGCCCCAGGTGTGGTGCGTGACGACCGTGTCGATGAAGCCCTGGCCCTCCATCAGGCGCGGCGGCGCCAGCGCGAAGAAGGTGAAGCCGATCAGGGCCACGAAGGTCGCCGCGTACAGCGCGGTGCGCGCGCTGCGGTAGCTGGCGGGGTGGCGGGCGTAGAGCCAGACCAGGACGCCGAGGGTCACGATGAAGTGCAGCGTCGCGTAGTAGTAGTTCATGCCGACGATCAGCCAGTCGATCTTGTCGATCGCGTGGTTGATCGTCAGCTCGATGTTCACGTGCAGCGTGCGCTCGGCGTTGAGGATGTCCGTGGCGCGGTGCAGCGCGGCCTCGTGGTGCTCGGGCGCGGCGCGGCGGGTCAGCGAGTACGTCTTGTACAGCACCACGCTGAAGACCAGTTCGACCAGCAGGTGCGGGCGGCCGAGGCGGCGCAGCCGTGCGGGCAGGAGCGGGCCGAGGCGGCGGAACCGGCTCTTGGGGGTTTCGGCGGGCGCGGGTGTGGGTTCGGGTGCCGCCTCGGGCGCGGTCTCGGTCTCCGGGGCCGCGTCCTTGCGGAGGATGTCGGTACGGGGCTCGTCGCCTCGGGGTCCGTCCGTACGCGCGCCGTCCGTACGCGCGCCGTCCGTACGCGTGCCGTCCGTACGCGGCGCGTTGCGCGTCGGGGACGTCATCGGCTGCCCTCCGGCGCGGCTGCGGGCAGGACCCGTCCCGGGTGCCGGGCACCTTGTGCGGGACTCGGGGGATACGCCAGCAGCATGAAGGTTTTCACTCTCGCCGTACGGTCCGGCCGTGGCCGGCGGACTCGGACGAGATTACATCGGACACCGAAGTTTCCGTCGTCCGGGTGGCGCCGAAGTGACGAGTCGCCGCCCGCCGCGGCGGGGTCCCGTCCCGCTCCTGAGAGGCCGCGGACAGGTCTTCCGTGACATCCCAGGGCCTACGCTCAAGGGCATGTCCCCGCACCACCCCGCGGTTTCCCCGCCGCGACCGCTCAGCAAGTCCGCCGACGCCCGGCTGCTCACCGAGGCCGTCACCCGGCTCCGCCGTGCCCTTCGGGTGTCCGTCGGCGGCGACGACCCGTGGGAGGCGCTGCCCATGGCCCAGGTCGAATTGTTGCAGGTCCTCGGCGAGCACTCGCCCGCCCGCATCGGTGATCTCGCCGTCCGGCGACGGCTCGCCGCCAGTACCGTCAGCGGGCTCATCGGGCCCATGATCGCCGCCGGGCTCGTCGCCCGGCAGACCGATCCCGCCGACCGGCGCGCCTCGGTCGTCACGCTCACCGCTGCCGGGCGGGACCGGCTCGCCGCGTGGACGCTGGCGCATGAGCGGCGGATGGACGCCGCGCTTGAAGCTTTGCCCGATGCTGACCTTCGGGCCGTTCGTGCGGCCCTTCCCGCCCTCTTTCGGCTCGCCGAATTCCTCGACGGCCCCACCCCCTGAGAACACCGCCTCGCGCAGGGCGGGCGCGCCGCCGCGGCGCCCCTGGAAACGAGGCTCCGCGGCAGCAGAAAAGATCGGGGTATCGGCACGTGGGAAGGGGGGTCAGGGGCGGGGGCCCTGGAAGGATCGGGGGGTGCCCGCCAGGGCAGACGGTGGGAGAGGCGGCGTGGAGTGGTGAGCGGACCGGTCGAGGGGGAGGCGGAGGGCACGGACGGGGGCCGGTTCGAGATGGCGGAGGAGGCGGTCGAGGCCATCGGAAGCACGCTGGACGAGCAGACGACCTGCGCGGAGCTGGTCGCCTTCCTGTGCCGCCGGGTGAGCGACGCGGCGGCCGTGGACCTGCTGCCCGAGGACGTACCGGCGGACCGGCGGCCGGAGGAGCTGGCGCTGACGCGGACGGCGGCGGCGGGCAGGTCGGAGCTGCTGGAGCCGAGGACGCCGCTGAGCGCGCAGTCGCTGTCGGTGCGGGCGCTGGACGAGGGGCATCCGATCACGACGACGGCGGACGCGTACGGGAGTCTGCCGCGTACGGCGGTGTCGATGCCGCTGCTGGCGCACGGGCGGCTGTACGGCGCGCTGTTGGCGGTACGGGCGGGCCTGCGGGGGTTCACGGCGCAGGAGACGGCGGCCGTGCACTACGCGGCGCGCCTGGCGGCCGTGCACCTGAGCCACGCGCGGCAGCACACGGCGGCGCACAGCACGGCGCTGAATCTCCAGCGGGCGCTGCTGGCCGAGCCCCGGCGCCCGCACCCGAACCTGGACATCGCGACCCGCTATCTCCCGGCGGGCGGCGGGAGCCTGGTGGGCGGCGACTGGTTCGAGACGGTACGGCTCAGCTTCGGCCGGACGCTGCTGGTGATCGGTGACGTGATGGGCCACGGTCTGGACGCGGCCGTGGACATGAACGCGTACCGCTCGATGCTGCGGTACGTGGCCTCGGCGGATCTGCCGCCGCACCGCGTGCTGCGCCAGCTCGACGCGGCCGTGGCCGAGGACGGCACCCGCCGCCCGGCGACGTGTCTGCTGGTCCGGGTCGACCCGGCGCGGGGGAGCGTGGCACTGGTCAGCGCGGGCCACCTGCCGCCGGTGCTGTTCTCGGCGGACGGCACGGGCAGCCTGCTGCGTCTGCCCGTCGGGCCGCCGCTGGGCACGGGCGTCGGCGGCTACGAGCTGACCACCCGTGACATCACCCCCGACCAGACGCTGGTGATGTTCACCGACGGCCTGGTCGAGCGGCGCAAGGAGGACATCGACGTCTCCCTGGCCCGCCTCGCCGACCTGCGGCTCCCGCCGGGAGCCGCGATCCAGCCGGTCCTGGACGAAGTCCTCACCCGGCTGGACGCCGCCCGCGCCGAGGACGACGTCGCCGTCCTCGCCGCGCGTCTCCACCCCCGCGCGCGCCGCGAGCCCTCCTGACCCGTAGCCCTGGACCTGCGGGCTGTTACAGAACTGTGGCGGTCCCGCCCTCGGGCTGTCCACAACCAGCCTTAGTTTCCGGGGGTGTTGGGGAAAAAGTGGCTGAAGCCGAGGCGGTTGGGCCGACGCGCGACAGGCGCGATACGCGCGATAGGCGCGATGAGCGCGACCCGTGCGAAACGCGTGGCCCGGGTACTGCGGCCGCGCTATCCACGGCCCGAGCGGCGCGGGATACGGCGGTGGGTGCCGTCGCCGCGCCAGGCGTCGCTGCTGGCGCTGTGGGTGCTGGTGACGCTGACCGCCGTGGTGGGAGTGGCGTACGCGCGGACCCGGATACCCACCGACCTCAATGAATTCGCCACGCAGCAGGACAACGTCTACTACTGGGCCGACGGCACCGAGATGGCGCGGGTGGGCCCGGTGGACCGGCAGGCGATGCCGCTGGACCGGATACCGACGAGCGTGCAGTGGGCGGTGCTGGCCGCCGAGAACGCCTCCTTCTACTCCGACCACGGCGTCTCGCCGAAGGGCATCGGCCGGGCCGTCGCCACCATGGTGACCGGCGGCGACACCCAGGGCGGCTCCACCATCACCCAGCAGTACGTGAAGAACGTCTACCTCGACCAGAGCCAGACGCTCTCCCGCAAGATCACCGAGATGTTCATCTCGGTGAAGCTGGACCAGAAGACGAGCAAGAAGCAGATCCTCGACGGCTACCTCAACACCGCCTGGTTCGGGCGCGGAACGTACGGTGTGCAGCGCGCCGCGAAGGCGTACTACGGCAAGGACGTCTCCCAGCTCAACGCCAGTGAGGGGGCCTTCCTCGCCACGCTGCTCAAGGGCGCCGCGCTCTACGACCCCGCGATCAGCCCGGCCAACCACCAGCGGGCGGTGGCCCGTTGGACGTGGGTGCTGGACCGGATGGTGAAGACCGGTCAGCTCTCCCGCGCCGAGCGCGCCGCGTACACCGTCTTCCCCGAGCCCAAGGCGCCGCCGAAACCGGTGGGGTTGAGCGGGCAGACCGGCTATCTCGTCGACACCGCGCGGGCGTACGTGTCCGCGCACAGCGACATCTCCGACGCGCGCTTCGACCTGGGCGGCTACCAGATCTACACGACCTTCGAGCGCCCGCGCGTCGACGCCCTGGCGGAGGCCGTACGGCACGAGACCGCGGGCCTCACGCCGAAGGCGAGGACCGCCGACCGGAACGTACGCGTCGGCGCCGCGTCCGTCGCCGCCGACGGCCGGATCGTCGCGCTCTACGGCGGCCCCGACTACATCGAGCAGGGCTTCGACGACGCCAACATCGCGATCGTGCCGGTCGGTACGGCCTACGCGCCGTTCGTCTACGCGGCCGGACTGCGCGACGGCGCGCTGCTCACCCGCGGCGAGCCGCGTACGCCCGTCACCCCCGACTCGGTCTACGACGGCGACGACAAGGTGCCGATACGGACGCCGGAGGGGCCGTACTGGAGCCGGGACGGCACGATCGTGAAGAGCCGCAACGACGGCGGGAAGTCCTGGGGCTGGATCAGCCTGCGGCAGGCGGTGGCGGACTCCGTCAACGGCCCGATCACCCAACTCGGCATGGACGTCGGCCTGGACCGGGTACGGAAGGCGTCCGTCGACGCCGGGCTGCTGCCGCACGGTTTCGGCGAGCAGGTGCCCGCCTTCGCCACCGGGACCGGCGTCACCCCGAGCCCGATCCGGGTCGCGAGCGCGTACGGCACCTTCGCCGCCGCCGGCGCGCACACCGATCCGTACTCCGTGCTCAAGGTCACCCGCGACGGGCAGCGCGTGGACATCGAACAGCCCACCGTCACACACCCGTTCACGCCGAAGGTCGCGGGCGAGGTGGACGACGCGCTCAAGGACGCGGTGACCGGCGGGACCGCGCGCCGCGCGGTGAGGTCGGGCGGCGGGCTCGCGGGCGGGACGGATCTCGCGGGCAAGACGGGCACGGCGGCCGGGGACCTGTCGGCCTGGTACGTCGGCTACCCGCCGAAGGGGGCGCGGGCCGCGGCGGTGGCGACGTCGGTCGCCGTCTTCCGACTCGACCCGAAGACACAGGAGTTGCTGCCGCTGACCGGGACCGGCGGGCCGTCGAAGTCCACGAAGGAGTTCGGCAGCACATATCCCGTCGACATCTGGACGCGGTACGTGGCGGCGGCCGGCTGACCGGGCCGGGCCCTTCGGCGCGGGGCCCGGCCGCCGCTTCCCGGATCTCTTCGCAAGGCCCGGCTACTCGTCCGGATTCTTGCTGAGGAACGTCGTCCAGTCCGGCGACTCGCTCGGGTCGAGATCGCGCAACTTGGCCAGCACCGCCGGGTCCTGGACGTCCAGCCAGTCGGACAGCTCCTTGAACGACACGCAGCGCACCCCGTCCCGGTGGCAGACGTCCTTCACCACGTCCTCGATGGCCTGCATGTAGATGCCGCCGTTCCACGTCTCGAAGTGGTTGCCGATGAACAGCGGTGCGCGGTTGCCGTTGTAGACGCGCTCGAAGCCGTTCAGATAGCCCTGCCGGGTCTCGCGCTCCCAGTCCCCGAACTTCGCCGGGTCGCCCTGGGTCTGCTCGCCGCCCGACTGGTTGTAGAGGAAGTTGAAGTCCATCGACAGCACCTGGAAGTCCTTGCCGGGGTAGGGCATCAGCTCCAGCGGGAAGTTCCACACCCCGCCCAGCCTGGCGGGCCAGAGCTGGAAGTCGCCGGGCGAACTGGCGTCGTACCGCCAGCCCAGCGCCTTGGCCGCGGGCAGCAGATTCTTCTGCCCCTCCAGGCACGGCGCGCGCCCGCCGACCAGCTCACGGCCGTAGTCGAAGGGCAGCGGCGGGAGGTCGGTGAAGCCGGTGTTCGTCTTCCAGTGCTCCACGAACGAGTACGCCTGGGCGATCTCCTCGCGCCAGTCCGCGGTGCTCCACGTGCCGCCGCCGCCCGCGTCGGGCGCGCAGAAGTGCCCGTTGAAGTGCGTCCCGATCTCGTCCCCGTCCTGCCACGCCAGCCGCAGTTGCTCCAGCGTCTCCTTGATGTGCGCGTCGGTCGGGAAGTCGATCGCGGACGCCCCGGCCGCGTGCCGGGGCGGGTGGTAGAGCGACCGCTTCGTGTCCGGGACGAGGTAGATGCCGGACAGGAAGAACGTCATGTTCGCGTTGTTCTCCTTGGCCAGCTCCCGGAAGCGCGAGAACAGATGGTCGTCGTTCTCCAGCGCGCCGTCCCAGGAGAACACCACGAACTGCGGAGGTTTCTCACCCGGCTTGAGCTTCTCCGGCTTCGGCTGGTGCGGCTGCGGCCCGGTGTACGCGGTGGACCCGTCGCCGATCGGCCCCTTCGTCTCGGTGACGGTCGGCGACGGCGTCGGCGTCGGTGCCGTCTTCACGCCCGGCGCGCGGCTGGTCGGTGTCGCGCTCGACCGCGCCGCCGCGTCGTCCTGCTGACCGCTCCCGACGCTCCCGCCGCCCCCGCCTCCGCCGGACAGCGTCGCCACCAGCGCGACCGCCACTCCCACGGCGCCCACCGCCGCCGCCCCCGCCACCGCCGCCTTCGGCCGCTGCCTGACCCACGACCGGACTGCTGACTTCACGCTCTCGCCCCTTCGCTCCCACCGGCGTCGCCGAAGACCGGGACCCGGTATCGATCGCCTCGCCGTCTATGCAGACACGTGTGGGGCGCGTGCGGCGTACCCGTAGCCGATTCCGTAGCCGTACGATCACAAAAGGGCCCGGCGGAGGGGAGACCTCCGCCGGGCCCTTCGGGGCGAACCGGTCAGTAGCGGCCGAACGACCGCAGGTAGGACAGGGTCGGGGAGCCGACGCCGGTCGCGTCGTCGAAGCCGCGGACCGCGTTGAGCGAGGTGTCCTCGCCGAAGGCGGCGAGGCGCACGGCGAGGGTGCCGTTGACCAGGCCGAAGTCGGCGACGTTGCTCAGCGGGGCCTTGTTGTGGTGGGCGGCGTTCTGGTCCACGACGTCCTTGAACAGTCCGGCGCGGGCGTAGATCGCCGGGTTGGCGAAGCCGATGGCGTGGTGCCTGGCCTGGATGGCGTCGGCCTGGACCGCGGCGAATTCCGGCGCCGAGACGCTGGTGCCGCCGTAACCGCCCTCGCTGTACGGGGCGCCGTCGGAGATGCCGACGAGGACCGAGGTGTACAGGTCACCGTTCATCGAGACGTCCGGCGTGACGCGCTGGGCCGTACGGCTCTTCGCGCCGGTCATCAGCGTGTGCGACAGCGAACCGGGCACGACACCGCGCTGGTACGCGGGCTGTGCGAAGTCCTCGCTGGTGCCGCCGCCACCGCCGAAGTAGAACGGGGCCGGGGGAGCCGGGGTCCAGCTCTTGCCGTCGGCCGACAGGTTGGAGCGCAGCGTGCCCATGTCGGTCTCGAAGCCGTACGAGCCGCTCTTGTCCTTCAGACCGAGCGCGGTGCCGCCGACCGAGGTCACCCACGGGTCGGAGTCGGGCCAGTTGGCCTGCGCGCGCGAGGTGTCGGGCTGGCAGTTGACGCCGGTCGCGGCGGCCAGCGGGCTGCTGTCGCCGCAGTCGCCCGCGGAGAAGCCGATGGTGATGCCCTCGACGGCGGCCTGCTTGAACACCTGCTCGTAGGCGGCGATCAGCGACGCGGTGACGTCGGCGTCGTCCGTGGTGTGCATGATCTCGCCCCACGAGTTGGAGACGACATCGGCCAGGTGGTGGTCGACGATGGTGCTGATGCCGCCCAGCAGGTCGTTGTCGTCGCAGGAGTTGGCGCCCACGTAGACGACCTTGGCGTCGGGCGCGAGGCCGTGCGCCATCTCGACGTCCAGCGCCTCTTCCGGCGCCCAGCCCTCGGGGCCGCCGCACAGGTCCTGGTTGGTCCACTGCGACGGGTCGACGACCTCGCTGTACTGGCCCGGCTTGAACGCCTTGTCACCGTGCGCGGTCGCGTACTGGTTGGCGTCCGCCAGCATGGTGGAGCTGCCGTACGCGTCCACGATCGCGATCGTCGCGCCCTTGCCGGTCAGCCCCGAGGCGGTGATGCCGTACGCCTTGCGGAGCTGCGAGGGGTAGAACGAGCACTGGTCGAACGGCACGTCGGACTTGGTGTATCCGGCCGGTGCGCCCTTGGCGGTCTTCTGGCCCCAGTAGTCGGAGCAGGTCGCGGTGGTCGGCAGGCCGGCGTCGGGCTTGCCGCTCCTGGCCGGGGTCGCGGCGGAGCCGGCCGCGGTGTCGTCGACGCGGTGCGAGTCCGGCTTCGCGACGTTGGCGCCGGGCGTGGTGAAGCCCGTCACGCCGAGGATCGCGGAGGAGACGGACGCGGGGACCACGACGTCACGGGCCGGGGCGTGCCGCAGCGTGCCCGAGACGCGGTACTGGTGGATGCCGGTGCCGAACGCCTTGGTGACCGCCGCGTTGGTGCCCTTGACGGTGATCGCGTGGTCGGAGGTGCTCACGACCTTCAGGCCGGAGTCGGCCGCCCACTTCAGGACCGCCGAGACCTGCGCCGTGGTGGCGCCGAAGCGGGCCTTGTACGCGGCCGGACTCAGGAACTCGCCGTAGCGGGCGCTGCTCGGGTCGGACACGGCCGTCGCGTACGTCGTCAGGCCCGCGGCGTCCTGGCCCGCCAGGTACACGGTGCCGGTGAGCTCGGTGTCCGCGGCGACCGAGCCCTGGTCGGCGGAGGCGGTGGCCCAGTCCGGGTGGCTCTGCGCGATGGTCCTGGCCGCGGGCGTGGGGCCGCTGGCCTGCGAGGGCATGGCGAGGATCAGGGACCCGGACACCATGGCCAGCGAGGCCGCCGCGACCACCGCTGCGCGGGCCCGTGTGACACGGGGTTTTTGTATGTCGTTGATGACGACTCCAACGTGAGGTCAGGAACAGGACAAGGACGAGACCTGGATCGTGGTGCGATAGCTGCCTGTTGCACGCTTTTGGCGGGCGACGGCTGTAGTGTGCACGCCACTTCCGGACGCTGGGAATGCCGAACAGCCGTCCTTAGCTGGACCTTTAACCACCGGGCGGGGATTTCGACGCGCTTAGGCCAAATGCCGGGTCCGCCACCCCTGTCATCTGTCAGGAGCGGGCCCGCCGGGCCGTGCCTACAGTGGTGGGTGTCCGGCCGGACCGGTCCGCACGGGGGAGCCCGGGACGGCGGGACAGGGGCCGGTGGCTACCGCGCGGTGTAGTCGGCCAGGTAGCGATGCACCTTGTCGACGTACGGCCGCACGCGCGCCGGTACGCCACCGGCCTCCTCGATCGTGCGGGTGCTCGT
This sequence comes from Streptomyces sp. CBMA29, assembly GCF_014596445.1. GTDB lineage: Bacteria > Actinomycetota > Actinomycetes > Streptomycetales > Streptomycetaceae > Actinacidiphila. Next base: position 102,454 of record NZ_MECL01000124.1, read on the forward strand.
GCGGTACGCGGCGGCCGTCAGCCCCGGAAGGTCGTCGTGCAGGCCGTGCTTCTTGAGCTGTTCGTCCACCCAGCACAGATAGGCGCCCATGGTGGCGATGGCGTCGGGCGCCGACATGTAGTCCTTGGTGCCGTTGCGGTCGCCGTCCACCGCCCACGCCTTGAAGACCCGCGGTGTCCACATGGCGATGCCGTACTCGTCGGTGCTCGGGCGGCGCGCCTTCTCGTTGAAGCCGGTCTCCGCCTTGAGCATCGCGGCGATCAGCGCCGGGGTGACCTCGGGCTGCACGCACAGCCGGGCGGCAGAACCGATGGACGTCCGCAGATTCTTCGGTATGTCGGAGGAGGCGGGCAGCGCGTCGTTCACGGCGCTGACCGTCACGCCGGGGGTGGTCGCGGGAGCCTCGGCCCCGGGCTTCCCGGCGCCGTCACCGCCCGCGAGCAGCACTCCCGTGGTGGTCCCCGCGGCGGCCAGGACGACGACAAGCGCCGTGACCAGGACGGCGGTTCGCGGCCCGCGCCGGGACGCGCCGGAGGGACGCGTGTCGCCGGAGGCCGCGCACTCCTCGACCCGCTCGGCGAGCTTGGCCGCGGTCAGGGCGGAGCGGGCGGCGTGGTCGGGCGCGAGGCAGTCGGCGATGAGCTGTCGCCAGCCCGCGGGGAGCGCGGGGTCGAGCCGCAGCGGCGCCCGGCCGCGCGCGTACGCCTGGGCGGCCAGGGCTCGGGCCCGCGCTCCGGCGCCGGGGAAGGGGTGCTGGCCGCCGCTGAGGACCTGGTGGGCGACGACGCCGAAGGCCCAGATGTCGGCGGTGGGGCGGACCGCCGTGCCGAGGCTGCCGGTGCGCTCGGACCACCACTCGGGCGGCAGGTGGTCCAGGGTGCCCATGGGCGGTACGTAGGCGTGCGTGCCGTCCAGTTCGGTGGTGAGGCCGAAGTCCGCGAGCCAGACCTCGCCTTCGGGGCCCAGCAGGATGTTGGCCGGTTTCAGGTCCCCGTGCAGCCAGCCCTCGCCGTGTAGATGGGCGAGGCCCGAGGCGGCGCCGCGCAGGATGCGGACGGCGTCGGGGACGGGTGCGGACGGGGCGTCGGCGAGCAGGTCCTGGACATTGCGCTCCGCGCGGTCCATGGCCAGCGCGATGGAGCCGTCGAGCGCGGGCCGGTCCTGGTCGGTCACCGGCAGCGCCTCGTACGTACGGATCAGGTGCGGGTGGCGGGCCGCCAGGCTGAACCGCACTTCCTTGGTGACCAGTTCGTCCACCTCGGCGCGCTGGCCGGGGGCGAGCAGGCCGGTGCCGAGGAATTTCAGGGCGGCGCGCTGTCCCGCGCGCGGGCTGTCGGGCGCGCCCTCGGCGGTGTAGACGCTGCCCCAACTGCCGCTGCCGATCAGGCCGGTGACCGTCCAGTCGCCGACCCGGTAGCCGGTCGGTACGTCGAGCGGCGCCTTGGCCCTGGCCTGGCCGCCGCCCTCCTCGTGCGTCACGCTCAGACCTTTCCGGTTCCGTGGGAGACGGCGGCGGCGGTGCCGGCGGTGGCGGCCGGGGCGGCGCCGTGCCGTGTCCTGGGCGGCAGCAGGGCCAGGTGTTCCTCCCTGACCAGGTCGAAGCGGAGCGCGAAGGCCACCAGTTCGTCCCGCTTGCCGCCCGCGAGGGTGTCGGAGTCGGTCTCGGCGGCGTCGTCGCGCAGCCGCAGCTTCACCGAGGCCAGGTAGTCCACGTGGTAGTTGACGGCGGACCTGGTCAGGTCGCGGCAGGACTCCAGCGGGCGCAGCCGCTTGAGCACGTCGCCGACGCCGGGCACCGCGCCGGTCGAGGCGTTGCGCAGCCTCGGTTCGCACAGCGCGAGCAGCACCAGGAAGTATTTGGAGGTCGGATCGAGAGCGAAGGGCATCGTCGTGCGCTCGCCGCCGTCCGCCCCGCTGTCCGGGTCGTCCTGGTACGCGTGCTGCGGCGCGAACACCTTGAAACTGGCACCGGCGCCCCGCGAGGGCAGCACCACCTGCGAGAACTCGAACGGCACCGGAGCGCCGAGCCGTCCGGGCGCCACCTTGATGTGCTCGCCCGCGCCCTCCAGATTCTCCACCACATAGGTCGCGCTGCGGCTGAAGTTGGACAGCCGCCAGTAGTCCTCGGCCGCGGTGATCTGCCCCGCGCACCGCGAGACCCCGGGGTCCCGCAGCCGCACCGGCACCGGGCTTCCGGGCGACCCCCGCCCGAACTCGGCCGTCTCACCGGGACCGAGCCGCAGCAGTCTCGGCCGCCGCCCGACCGGTTCCTCGCCCCACCGCCCGTCGGACCACCGCCCGTCCGATTCCTCGGGCAACTGCACAATCACCGTGTCCACGCCCGACCCCCTTCCCACCCCAAGCGTCACACCTGTCGCGCAGTAGTGGACGCCCCTCGCGGAAAGCGGGTTGCGCAACCTCCCCAAGATGACCGAGAAGCGCTCACTCGTCCGGGTGATGCCGGGGTCACATTCCATGCCGTTCCCTGAACGGCCGGGGCGGTCCCTCAGCTCTCCTCGCGGACGACCGTCGCGCTCGCGGGCGGGAGGACGGCGCCCTCGGGCGGAAGGGCGCGGGAGGCCAGGAGATCGTGGCCCCGCACGGGGACGCGGACCTCGGCCGGGGAGTGGTTGAGGAGGAAGAGGTACGCGCGGCCGTCGGCGCTGTGGCGGCGGACCGCCTCGACGCCCGCCGGGAGCGCGGGGAGTTCGGGCTCCGCGCCGGACGCCCGTATCAAGCCGGCGATCAGCGCGGTGTACGAGGCGGGGGACAGCCGGGTGGAGGCGTACCAGGCGGCGCCCCGGCCGAGGGCGTGCCGGGTGACGGCGGCCCGGCCGGTCAACGTGCCTTCCGCGTAACGGATTTCGGCCGTCGCGCCCTCCAATAGCAGCGCTTCGGTCCAGGTGGCGCCGGCGCCGCCGTCGGTCAGGGTGACGGCGGCGCCGGACGGCAGGGGGCGGAACTCCTCGGCGCGCAGGCCGAGCAGCGGCCGCAGCGGGCCCGGCGCCCCGCCGGGCCACGCGCGGTAGTGGGGGTCGACCGCGCCGCTGAAGCACTCGACCAGCAGGGTGCCGCCGCCCTCGACGTAGGCGGTGAGCGCGGCGGCGGACTCCTCGGAGACCAGGTGCAGGCTGGGGGCGAGAACCAGCCGGTACGCGGACAGGTCGGCGGACGGGTGCGCGAAGTCGGTGGTGATCCCGGCGTCCCACAGGGCGCGGTGGGCGCGCTTGAGGGCGGGCAGGTACGGGAGTTCGGGCGTGGGCAGGACGGGGGTGTCCAGCGCCCACCACACGTCCGGGTCGTGCAGGACGGCCGCCCGCGCCCGTACGGTCGAGCCGGTCACCTCGGCCAGGGCGGCCACCGCGTGGCCGGTTTCGACGGTCTCGCGGAAGATCCGGGTGTCCGGCCCCGCGTGCGGGACCATCGCGGAGTGCCAGATCTCGGCCCCGGCCGGTGACTGCCGCCACTGGAAGAACAGCACGCCCTCCGAACCGCGCGCGATGTGGCTCAGCGAGTGCCGCAGGATGTCGCCCGGTTCCTTGGGCAGGACGAGGTCGCCCGCGTAGACGGTGCTGGTGGCCTGCTCGATCAGCAGCCACGGCTTGCCGCCGCCGAAGGAGCGCGCCCGGTCCGCGCCGAAGGCGGTGTCGGCGGCGGCGTCCAGGCCCGGCGCGTCCGGGTAGTGGTCCACGCCCACCAGGTCGACCTCGCGGCCGAACGCCCACAGGTCGAGCACCTGGTAGCCGGGCAGCATCAGATTGGTGGTGACCGGCACCCGGCTGTGCGCCCGGATCGCGTCGCGCTGCTCGCGGTAGGCGGTCAGCGCGAGGTCGGACCAGAAGCGGCGGAAGTCCAGCACCTGGCCGGGGTTGGGGCGCCACTGCGTGGCGCGCGGCGGCTGGATCTGCTCCCACGCGCCGTAGCGCTGGCTCCAGAAGGCGGTGCCCCAGGCCCGGTTGACGGCTTCCAGCGTGCCGTACCGGTCGCGCAGCCAGCGCCGGAAGGCGTCGGCGGCGTGCTCGCAGTGGCAGACGGTCGCGTACTCGTTGTGCACGTGCCAGAGAGCGACCGCCGGGTGCGCGCCGTAGCGGGCCGCCAGAGCCTCGGCGACGGCGCGGGCGGCCTGCCGGTAGGCGGGCGCGGCCAGGCAGTACGTGTCACGGCTGCCGTGCGTCAGCCGGGTGCCGTCGGCGGTGACGGGCAGGGCGTCGGGGTGCGCGAGGCCGAACCACGGCGGCGGCTGCGCGGTGGGTGTGGCGAGATCGACGGCGACGCCTTGCGCGTGCAGCCGCTCCAGCCGGGCGTCGAGCGCGGCGAAGTCGTAGCGTCCCGGCTCGGGTTCGAGCTCCGCCCAGCCGAAGACGTTGAGGGTCACGAGATTGACGCGGGCCCTGCGCATCAGCTCCTCGTCCTCGCGCCGTACGGCCGGGTCGTGTTGGAACTGCTCGGGGTTGTAGTCACCGCCGAAGGCGGGGCCGCCGAGCCGCGCGGTCAGCCAACCGGCCGGATCGGCACGGGAGTCGGGGACGGCGTCCATGGAAGGGTTCACCTCGGCTCCGCGATCGGCAGCCGCGCCCCGTCGCGCAGGAACAGCGGAATGCGCTCCAGCGGCGCCGCGGCCGTCACCGTACGGCCGCCGTCGTGCTCCTCGCCCGTCCACGCGTCCGTCCACCGCGCGCCCGCCGGAAGGTAGACCTCCCGCGCGACCGCGCCCGCCTCGGTGACCGGGGCCACCAGCAGGTCGGGCCCGAGCAGGAAGGCGTCGGAGATCCCCCACGCGTCCTGGTCGTCGGGGAATTCCAGCAGCAGCGGCCGCATCGGCGGCACCCCGCTCCGGGCCGTCTCCCGCATCTGCTCGGCGACGTACGGCCGCAGCCGTTCGCGCAGCCGCAGATACGAGGCCAGGACCGCGTACGCCTCAGGGCCGTACGACCAGACCTCGTTGGGCAGGCCGGTCATGCCGGGCTCCAGGACCTGTTCCGGGCCGCGGAAGCCGTGCAGGCGGAACAGCGGGCAGAAGGCGCCGTACTGGAACCAGCGGACCAGCACCTCGCGGTAGGCGGGGTCGTCGGGGTCGCCGCCGTGGAAGCCGCCGATGTCGGTGGTCCACCAGGGGATGCCGGAGAGCATCACCTGGAGCCCGGCGGTGATCTGCGCGCGCAGCGACGCGAAGTCGGTGCCGATGTCGCCGGACCACAGGGCGGCGCCGTAGCGCTGCGCGCCCGCCCACGACGAGCGGTTGAGGGTCAGCACCTCGCTGTGCCCGGCCGCGCGCAGCCCGTCGTGCACCATGCGGGCGTGCTCGCGCGGATAGAGGTTGGCGACTTCGAGTCCGGGCCCCGCGTGGAAGCGCAGGTTGGCGGGGTAGTTGGGTTTCAGCTCCGGCTCGTCGGCGTCCAGCCAGAACGCCGAGACGCCGTGCGCGAGGTAGTTGGCGGCCAGCTTCTCCCACACGTACGCGCGGGCCTCGGGATGCGTGGCGTCGTAGAAGGCGACCTGCGCCGCGTACGCGCCGAGGCCCTTGTCCGGCCAGTCGGCGTGCGCGAGCGGGCCGTATTCGGTGCCGATCAGCAGCCCGCGGTCCCCCATCGGCGCGTGGTTCTCGCTGGCCGGGCTGACTGACGGCCACACCGAGACCATCAACTTCACGCCCATGCCGTCCAGTTCACGGACCATCGCGGCCGGGTCCGGCCACTCGGCGGGGTCGAAGCGCCAGTCGCCCAGGTGCGTCCAGTGGAAGAAGTCGCAGACGATGACGGACAGCGGCAGCTCGCGGCGGCGGTACTCACGCGCGACCTCCAGCAGCTCCTCCTGGGTGCGGTAGCGCAGCTTGCACTGCCAGAAGCCCGTGGCCCAGTCGGGGAGTTCGGGGCTGTGGCCGGTGGCGTCGGCGTACCGGCGCAAGGCGGCGGCCGGGTCGCCCGCGGTGAACCAGTAGTCGATCTGCCGGGCGCTGTCGGCGACCCAGCGGGTGCCGGTGACGCCCAGCTCGACGCGGCCGACCGCCGGGGAATTCCACAGCAGGCCGTAGCCGCGGCTGGAGATCAGCAGCGGCACGGTCACCTCGCCGTTGCGCTGCACCAGGTCGAGGACCGCGCCTTTCTGGTCGAAGAGTCCGTGCCCGTGCTGGCCCAGGCCGTAGCAGCGCTCGTCCGCATACGCCCTGAACCGCTGCTCCAGACGGTGGTAGCCGTTGCCGGTGGCCGTGTAGAGGCGCGGCCCCGGCCACCAGAAGTGCGGCGGCTCCTCGGCCAGCAGCTCACCGCCGTCATCGGTGCGCAGGAAGGTCAACCGGCCCGCCGCCGCGGGCAGTTCCGGGGTCAGCCGGCCCTCGGCGCAGGCGTCGATCCGTACGGTCAGCGTGCCGTTGACGAGGGTCGCCGAGTCGCCGTGCACGGTGATCGCGGTTGTGGCGCCGGGCGGCGGCGCGTCCAGCGCGCCGGGCAGATCCTCGACGATCTCCCCGGCGGGCGCGGACCGCACCCGGACCGCGTCCGGGCCCCACGCCTCGACCCGCAACGTCTCACCCCTGGCCCGCCATTCGAGGGCGTGCTCGCGGATGCGGAAGTGCTCTGCCATGCGGTGGCTCTCCTGACGTGTCGGTACGGGGGCGGAAGCGGGCGTGCGGGGGTAGGGAGGTGGCGCGCTCTGTCTCGGGGGAAGCGGGCTCGGGGAAGCGGGGCTCAGGCGCGGTGCGGGGCCGGGCCCGTACTCTCGCGCGTAGTCAACAGCGGTGTGAGCAGGGCGACTTCGTCGGCGTCCGCGCCCTCGATCCGCCGCATGACCAACTCCACCGCGCGCCGCCCCAGATCCTGCGCGGGCCCGGTGACGGCGGTCAGCCGCGGCGAGTACTGGTCGGCCAGCGGCTCGGGGCACAGCGCCACCACCGAGGCGTCCTCGGGCACGATCCGCCCGGCCGCCCGCAGCAGACTCAGCAGCGGCCCGATCGCGCCCTCGTTCTGCACGACGAAACCGGTCGTCTCCGGCCGGTCGGCGAGGATGCGGGTGAAGGCGCCCGCCGTGCTCTCGTACGTCCCGTCGCACGGCCGGTGCACGATCCGCAGCCCGCGCTCGGCCGACCTCGTACGGAAGCCGGTCAGCGTGCGTTCCGCGTAGCCCGCGTGCCGCCGGTAGACCGCCGGGCTGTAGCCGATGAAGGCCACGTCGCGGTGGCCGAGGCCGGCCAGGTGGTCCGCGCACAGCGCGCCCGCCGCCGCGAAGTCGTGGTCCACGCAGGACAGTCCGGTCGCGTCGGCGGGCAGCCCGATCAGCGCGGCGTGCGTGTTCTGCGCCCGCAGCACGGGGATGCGGTCGTCGTCCAGCTCGACGTCCATCAGGATCACGCCGTCGGCCAGGCCGCTGGCCGCGACCCGCCGCACCCCGTCGGGGCCCTCGTCGTTGGTGATCAGCAGCACGTCGTAGCCGAAGCTGCGCGCGGCCATGGTCACCGCGATGGCGATCTCCATCATGATCGGCACGTAGACGTCCGTGTGCAGCGGCACCATCAGCGCGATGATGTGCGACCGCTTGCCCGCCAGCGCCCGCGCGCCCGCGTTGGGGTGGTAGCCCAACTCCCTGATGGCCGCCTCCACCCGGCGCCTGGTCGCCTCGGAGATCGAGCGCTTGCCGCTGATGACGTAGCTGACCGTGCTCGACGACACCCCGGCGTGCTTGGCCACTTCGGCGATGGTCACGGCGGAGGTGCTTCCCATCATGCTGTGCTGCTCCTTCTGGGTGTTCGCCGAGCCGTTCATCCCCTGAGCGTTCATCCCCTGACCGCTCGTCCCCTGACCGCTCATCCCTTGACCGCTCCGGTCAGCACGCCGGTCTTGAAGTGCTTCTGCATGAAGGGGTAGACCATCAGGATCGGTACGAGGGTGAGTACCACGACGGCCATCTGGAGCGACAGCGGCGCGGTCTGCGCGTGCGCGGTGCCGAAGCCGCTGTTCACCGAACCCGGCATGTTCATCCCGTAGTTGACGTACTCCAACAGCACATACTGCAAGGGCCACTTGGGGCTGTCCGTGGGCATGTAGAGCATGACATTGAAGAAGGAGTTCCAGTATCCGACCGCGTAGAAGAGCGTGACGACGGCGGTCACGGCCCGCGAGGTGGGCAGCACGACCGACCACAGGATGCGCCAGTCGTTGGCGCCGTCCATCCGCGCCGCGTCGATGAGTTCGGCGGAGGTGCCGGAGTAGAAGGCGCGCAGGACGAGGATGTTGAACACGGAGATCGCGCTGGGCAGGATCAGCGCCCAGTACTGGCCGTAGCCGCCGAGGCCGGTGACGACGAGGTACGTCGGGATCAGGCCGCCGCTGACGAACATCGTGACGATCAGCACCATCAGGATCGCCCGGTGGCCGAGCGACCCGGAGCGCGACAGGCCGTACGCGCACAGCACCGAGACCACCATCGAGATCGCGGTGCCGACGCCGGTGATGCCGAGGCTGACCAGCAGGGCGCGGGTGACCGCGCCGTTCTCCAGCATCAGCCGGTAGGCGTTGAGCGTCATCCCGTCCGGCCAGATCACCAGGCCGCCCGCGCGGCCGATCGCGCCGGGCGTGGAGACGCTGGTCAGCGCCACGATCCACAGCGGCACCAGGACGGCCGCCACGACCAGGGCCAAGGTGGCGCCCTTGAAGGTCTGCCCGGCGACGCCCGGCGCCTCCTCCCACGACGGGCGCTGCGGCCCCTTGCGCGCACGGGGGTCGCGCGTACGGCCGGCGCGGTCGCCGCCCACGGTCAGTGTGTCGGTCATTTCCGGTACAACCCGTCCTCGCCGAAGGAGTGCGCCAGCCGGTTCGCGCCCCAGATCAGCAGCAGCGAGATGACGCTCTTGAACAGACCTGCGGCGGCGCCGTAGCTGTAGTTGTTGGTGGCGATGCCGTAATAGAAGGAGAAGGTGTCCAGGACGTCGGCCGCGTCGTGGCCGACCGCGCCGCGCTGGATCAGGAACTGCTCGAAGCCGACGGTCAGCGCGTTGCCGAGCCGCAGCACGAGCATCAGCACGATCACCCCGCGCATGCCGGGCAGCGTGATGTGCCACATCCGGCGCCACCGGCCCGCGCCGTCGACGGCCGCGGCCTCGTACTGGTTCTGGTCGATGGCCGCGAGCGCCGCGAGGAAGACGATGATGCCCCAGCCCGCCTCCTTCCACACCGCCTGCGAGGTGATGAGCAGCGCGAAGGTGTGCGGGTCGGTCATCACGTCCCAGGTGCCGATCGAATGTCGGCGCAGGAACTGGTTGAGCACGCCCGCGCCGCCGAGCATCTGCTGGAAGACGGTGATCGTCAGCACCCAGGAGAAGAAGTGCGGCAGATAGACGATGGACTGCACGAAATTGCGCAGCCGTTCGCTGATCACGGTGTTGAGCATCAGGGCGAGCGCGATCGGCACCGGGAAGAAGAGGATGATCTGGACGGAGCTGAGGAAGAGCGTGTTGCGCAACGCGCCCCAGAACAGCGGGTCGTGGAAGAGCTGCCGGAACTGCTCCAGGCCCGCGAAGTCGCTGTTGCGGACGCCGACCAGCGGGTCGTAGTACTCGAAGGCGGTGACCAGGCCGAACAGCGGCGCGTAGTTGAAGACCAGCAGCAGCGCGACGGCCGGGAGGGTCATCAGCAGCAGCGACTTGTCGCGGCGCAGCCGCACGCGCCAGGTCAGGCCGCCGTGCGCCGGGCCCTTGGCGTTGCCCTTCGCTGAAGGCTTGTCGGAGTCCGACGTCGCAGCGTCCTTCTGCGACTTCCCGGTGATGATCGCGGCCACCGCCTACTGCCCCGAGCCGTACTTGTCGAGCACGTTCGTCTGCATCCACGTCGTCAACTGCGTGCCGCCGCTGCTCTTCCACGAGGAGATCGCGGCCTGCACGTCGGAGACCTTCTTCTTGCCGTGGTAGCAGTCCTTGATGGTGTCCTCGACGGCCTGGCCCGCGTCGGCGGTCGCGAAGCGCTGCGGCACGATGATGTTCATGTTCCAGAACACCGGCTTGTACGCGGTCGCCGCCGCTGCCGCCTGCCAGGCCGCGTAGTCCTTGGTCACCTGCGGGGCGCCCGGGTTGCTGATCACCGCGGAGCAGGTGGCAAGGAAGGGATACGTCTGCTGCTGGACGTCTTTCTTGCCCTCGTCGGTGAAGGTCGGCGTGCCGTTGTCCATCGTGTAGTGGACGCCCTCGGCGCCGTAGTTGACCATCGTGTACTCGGCCGAACCGAACGGCGCGGCCAGGTAGTTGGCGACCGCCAGCAGCTCCTTGATCCGGTCCTTCGACAGCTTGATGTTCAGATAGCTCATCAGGCTGGTGGAGTTGCCGAGGAAGATCGCCGGTTTGGAGCTGCCGTCGGCGGCGAAGACCTTGAACGAGCCGCGCCGGTAACTGGCGTTGGCCGCCGTGCCCGCCTGCGCGTCCGCGAGATTCCAGGCGCCGGTGCCGTCACCGGAGATGAGGGCCTTGCCCGCGTAGAAGCGGTTCTTGCCGTCGTTGGTGTTGCCCGCGAGCGCGTCCGGGTGCATGTAGCCGGACTTGGCGAGCTTGTAGTGCCAGTCCAGCGCCTCCAGCAGCTCCTGGCCCTCGTACTTGTGGACCAGCTTGCCGTCCTTGACCGTCCACTTGTTGGGCACGCCCCAGAACGGTGCGAGATACGTCCACAGGTCGTCGAAGGCCCACACACCGCCCTTGGCGTTCGTCAACTCCTTGCCGAGCGCGAGGAGATCGGCCGCCGAGTTGACGTCGTCGGGGTTGATGCCCTTGGTCTGGAGGATGTCGGCCCGGTGGTAGGTGGTGCCCGCGACGACGAAGCCGCTGGAGAAGGACGGGATGCCGTAGAGCTTGTCCTCCCACACCCCGGCCTGCCAGGCGCCGGTCGGGATCGCGGCCAGATTCGGGTAGTCCTTGACCGCGTCGCCCGCCAGGTACGGCGTGAGGTCGGCTATCTGGGTGCCGGCCAGCTTGCCGACGTTGAAGTTGGCGTTCCACCAGGTGGGGAGCTGGATCCAGTCCGGCAGCTTCTTGGCCGCCGTCATGGTCGGGATGGCGGTGTCGTAGTGGTTGCCGTCGGCGGGCTTCATCGTGAGCGTCACGCCGAGGGCCTTGCCCATGGCCTGGTAGAAGGAGTTGCCCGGCTGGGGGATGGTGCCCCACAGCGGGGTGACGGCGGTGTAGCTGCCGCCCTTGCCCGGCACGCCGTCGACCGTCTTCACCGGGCTCGCCGGGTAGGTCAGGAAGCCGGGGTCGGTGGCGGTGCCCGCGGCGCCCGGCGCCGCCGGGATGTCCGCCGTGACCGAACGGCTCGCGGTGAACTGCGGCAGCGCCGCCTTCAGCCCGCTCTTGCTGCTGGTGCCACCCTTGCTGCTCGACCCGCTTCCACAGGCGGTCAGCAGCGGGGACAGGGCCGCGGCTCCGGCTGTCGCCGCCGCCGCGCTCACAAAGGTTCTGCGGTTCAACTGGCTGGTCATGGTGGGTCCTTCGCCGTGTGGGGTGGTCCGATCCGGGGGACGCCGAGGGTGCGTGCCGTGTGTGCGGTGTGTGCCGTGCGTGCCGTGTGTGCCGTGGAGGAGGCGAGGCGTCGAAGAGGGTTGTCGAAGCGCTTCGATGTGTCGGCGACAGTAACCACGTGTTTCGGTTCCGACAAGAGTTCTGACGCGACTGTCCGGCAGGCGGATTCCGGCCCCCTCCGGTCCTGAGGGCGTCGTAGAGGTCCTGTTCAGGGCGTTCGATGAATTCGACAGCCGCGCGCGGGGCGGAGGTTGTGCGTGACCCGTTGACACCCTCGTCGGCGGCGTGTCAGCTTCGGCGAAGCGCTTCACCACGTCACCGGCCCAAGGGGTTTGCCTCAGTGAGTACGACGCCCGTGCACGACCGGCCGCCCTTCCGCGACGCGGAACTGCCGCTGCGCGAACGGGTCGAGGACCTGCTCGGCAGGCTCACCCTCGACGAACGCGTGGCGCTGCTGCACCAGTACGCCCCGGCCGTGCCCCGGCTCGGCATCGCCGCCTTCCGCACCGGCACCGAGGCGCTGCACGGCGTCGCGTGGCTCGGCATCGCCACCACCTTTCCGCAGGCCGTGGGCCTGGGCGCCACCTGGGACGAGGAGTTGACGCACGCGGTCGCGACGGCCGTCTCCGTCGAGCAGCGCGCCTTCCACCACCACAGGGCCGCGCCCATCGGCGCCGGGCCGATCAGCCTCCAGGCGTGGGCGCCGGTGGTGAATCTGCTCCGCGACCCGCGCTGGGGGCGCAACGAGGAGGGCTACGCGGAGGACCCGCTGCTCACCGCGCGCCTCGGCGACGCCTACTGCCGGGGCATGGCGGGCGACGACCCCGAGCACCTGCGCACGGCGCCGATCCTCAAGCACTTCCTCGCCTACAACAACGAGGACGACCGCTGCGTCACCTCCTCGGGGCTGCGCCCGCGCGTCCTGCACGAGTACGACCTCGCCGCCTTCCGTCCGGCCGTCGCCTCGGGCGCCGCGACGGGCGCGATGCTCGCGTACAACCTGGTCAACGGGCGTCCCTGCCACGTCAGTCCGCTGATCGAGTCGGAGCTGCGGCGCTGGGCCGCGCCCACCGGGCACGAGCTGTTCGTGGTCAGCGACGCCGAGGCGCCCAGCAATCTGGTCGACCCCGAGCACTACTTCACCGATCACGCGGAGTCGCACGCGGCGGCGCTGCGCGCCGGGGTCGACAGCTTCACCGACCACGGCGAGGACTCCGCCGTCACCGTCGGCCGCCTCCAGGACGCGCTGCGGCGCGGGCTGATCGACGAGGACGACGTGACGCGCGCGGTACGGCGGCAGCTCGCGATCCGCTTCCGGCTCGGCGAATTCGACCCGGAGCGCGACCCGTACGCGGGCATCGGCTGGGACGCCGTCGACTCGCCCGCGCACCGCGAACTCGCCCTGCGCGCGGCGACGGAGGCGGTGGTGCTGCTGAAGAACGACGGGACGCTGCCGCTGGAGCCGGTCGCGGGGGTACGGCACAAGGTCGCGGTGATCGGGCCGCTCGCGGACACCCTCTTCGAGGACTGGTACAGCGGCACGATGCCGTACCGGATCACGGCCGCCGACGGGCTCAGGGCCGCGCTGGCCGCGCGCGGCGACGAGGTGACCGCCGTGGTCGAGGGCGTCGACCGGATCGCCCTGCGCGCGGTGTCGTCCGGCGGCGCGCTGTCGGTCCCGGCGGACGACCCGGCGGGACCGATGGCGGTGACACCGGACGCGGAGACCGGCGACGACGCCCGCTTCGACGTCTTCGACTGGGGCGGCGGTGTGCTGACGCTGCGCAGCGCCCGCACCGGACGCTATGTGACCTGCGGTGACAACGAGTTGACGGCGTCTCAGGTGCTGCCAGGCGGCTGGGACGTACAGGAGACGTTCCGTCTTGAGGAGCAGGCGGACGGTACGGAGCTGCTCCGGCATGTACACAGCGGCCGGTACGCGGCGGTGGACGGGGCGTCCGGGCGCGTGACGGTGAGCGCCGACACCCCTGCGAAGGCGGAGAGTTGGCGCCGTACGGTCGTGCGCGACGGGCTCGCGGAGGCCGCTGCCGCCGCCGCGGCGGCCGACACCGCCGTCGTCGTCCTCGGCAACGACCCGCTGATCAACGGCCGGGAGACGCAGGACCGCCCCGACACCGCCCTGCCGCCCGCGCAGGACGCGCTGCTGCGTGCGGTCGCCGCCGCGCAGCCGCGCACCGTACTCGCCGTGACCAGCAGCTATCCGTACGCGCTCGACTGGGCGCAGGCCCAGGTGCCCGCGGTGCTGTGGACCGCGCACGGCGGGCAGGAGAGCGGCCGGGCGCTGGCCGCGGTGCTGCTCGGCGCGAGCGAACCGACCGGGCGGCTGCCGCAGACCTGGTACCGCGGCGGCGACCCGCTGCCGCCGCCACTGGACTACGACATCATCACGGCGGGCTGGACGTACCAGTACCACCGGGCGCCCGCGCTCTACGGGTTCGGGCACGGTCTGTCGTACACCACGTTCGGCTACGAGGACCTGCGGCTGTCGGCGGCGCGGATCGCGTCGGGCGAGCCGGTGACGGCGACGGTGACCGTCGTCAACACCGGGGAGCGCGCGGGCACCGAGACCGTGCAGCTCTACACCCGTGCGGTGGCGGCCCGTTACGACGCGCCGCTGCTGCGGCTCGCCGCCTTCCGCAAGGTGCGGCTCGCGCCGGGCGAGCGGCGGGAGCTGAGCGTCGAGGTGCCCGCCGACGCGCTCGCGCACTGGGATGTCGCGACCGGCGCCTTCACCGTGGACCCGGGCGCGTACGACGTCCTCGTGGCGCGCGGGGTCCAGGACGTCGCCGCGACCGCCCGGCTGGAGGTCACCGGCCCGACTCCCGCTCCCCGTAAGGCCGTTGGCGTCCGCCTCGCGGCCGTCGACTTCGACGCCTGTACGGGGCTGCGGCTGCTGGACGCGGACCCCGTCACCGGTGACGCGGTCGGCCCGAGCACGCCGCCGGAACCGGCCACCGCCGTCTTCCGGAACGTCGACCTGACCGGGGCGCGTACGGTCGCGGTCCAGGTCAGCCGTCCGACGGCCGACGGCGCGTCCGGCGCCGTACCGTCCCGGATCGAGCTGCGCTGCGACGGCGCGCCGCTGGCCGCCTTCACCCCGCCGCCGACCGCGGACCGCCACACCTGGACGGAGCTGACCGCCCCCCTGTCCGCCCCCCCGCCCCCCGGCCCCCACACGCTGACCTGGACCCTGACCGGAGACGCCCTGCTGGCCGGGTTCACCTTCGCGGAATTCCCGGAATTCCCGGAATGAGCCACGGCACTCATTGAACGGCTGCGCTTCTTAATTCGTTCGCTTTCTTCTATTGGACGACTGCCCGCCTCGCGGGTGAAGCTGGGGGTTCGTTGTTGTCGTCGGTGGAATGAGAGAGGCGCGAAACCATGCAGAGTCGTCGTATCGGTGCCGTCGAGGTCAGCGCGATCGGGCTGGGCGGGATGCCCATGTCGATCGAGGGACGGCCGGAGGAGGCACGTTCGGTCGCGACGATCCACGCGGCGCTCGACGCCGGGGTGACCCTGATCGACACCGCGGACGCGTATCACTGGCACGCCGACGAGGTCGGGCACAACGAGTCGCTGATCGCGAAGGCGCTGGCGTCGTACGGCGGCGACAGCGACGGCGTGCTGGTCGCGACCAAGGGCGGCCACCTGCGGCCGGGCGACGGTTCGTGGACGCTGGACGGCAGGCCGGAGCACATCAAGGCGGCCTGCGAGGCGTCGCTGCGGCGGCTCGGCGTCGAGGCGATCGGGCTCTACCAGTTCCACCGGCCCGACCCCGCCGTGCCGTACGAGGAGTCGGTCGGCGCGCTCGCCGAGCTGCTGGACGCGGGCAAGATCCGGATGGCGGGCATCTCCAACGCGAGCCAGGACCGTATCCGGCTGTCGCAGGAGATCCTGGGCGGGCGCCTGGTGTCGGTGCAGAACCAGTTCTCGCCCGCGCACCGTTCCAGCGAGCCGGAGTTGGCGCTCTGCGACGAGCTGGGCGTCGCCTTCCTGCCGTGGAGCCCGCTCGGCGGCATCGCCCGCGCCGGTGAACTCGGCTCCTCCTACGGGGAGTTCGCCAAGGTCGCCGCCGCGCACGGCGTCAGCCCGCAGCAGGTCTGCCTGGCCTGGCTGCTCGCGCTGTCCCCGGTCGTCGTCCCGATCCCCGGCTCCAGCCGCCCCGAGACCATCCGCGACTCGGTCGCCGCCGCCGAACTCACCCTGGACGCCGACGAGATCGCCCGGCTCAGCGCCGCCGTCCGCTGACCTGACAGTTACCCGAGCATCACCCGAGAAGAGGAAGTCTGTGCGTTACCGCGAACTGGGCCGCAGCGGCCTGTCCGTGTCGGAGATCGGCTACGGCGCCTGGGGCATCGGCGAGGGGGCGTGGGTGGGCGCGACCGAGGACGAGTCGGTACGCGCCCTGCACCGGGCCGTCGACCTCGGCGTGAACCTCGTCGACACCGCCCGCGGCTACGGCGAGAGCGAGCGCATCGTCGGCCGGGTCGTCCGCGAGCGGGCGGCGGCAGGTGACGAGATCCTGGTGGCCACCAAGGTCCCGCCGGGCAACGGCAGATGGCCCGCGCCCGCCGGGGTGAGCGCGCAGGAGGCGTTCTCCGGCGACCACATCCGCGCCAGCCTGGACACCAGCCTGCGCGCCAGCGGCCTCGACCACTTCGACGTGCTCCAGTTCCACGTCTGGCGGGACGAGTGGGTCGGCCGGGGCGACTGGCTGGAGACCGTCGCCGACCTCAAGCAGCAGGGCAAGATCCGGCTGTTCGGCGTCTCGGTCAACGACCACGAGACCGACAACTCGCTGGCGCTGGTCCGCAGCGGTGTCGTGGACACCGTCCAGGTCATCTACAACATCTTCGAGCAGACGCCCGCCGAGTCGCTGCTGCCCGCCTGCCAGGAGCACGGCGTCGGCGTGATCGTCCGCGTCGCGCTCGACGAGGGCGGTCTGACCGGTGCGGTCACGGCCGGTACGACCTTCCCCGAGGGCGACTTCCGCAACCGCTACTTCCGCGGCGACCGCCCGGCCCAGGTCGAACAGCGCGTCCGGGCGATCGTCGACGACCTCGGCATCGCCCCGGACGCCGTCGCCGAGACCGCCCTGCGCTACGTCCTCAGCGCGCCGGCCGTCTCCACCGTCATCCCCGGCATGCGGTCGGTGCGCAACGTCGAGCGCAACACCGCGGTCAGCGACCGGACTTCGCTGACCGAGGAGCAGCTCGCGATCCTTGCCAAGCACCGCTGGCAGCGCAACTTCTACGCGTCGTAGCGGCGTTCAGGCAGTCCCCGGCGTACCGGGCTCCTCGGCGCGCCGCGCCGCCGCCTCCTGGGCGTCGAGGAGTTCGTCGCCGTGGTCGACGGCCCAGCGGCCGAGCTCCCGCATCGGGCCGTCGACCAGGCTCTCGCCCAGCGCCGTCAGCCCGTACTCGACGCGCGGCGGCGCCTGCGCGTACGCCCGGCGGCTCACCAGGCCGTTCCCGAGCAGCCGGTGCAGCGTCTCGGTCAGGACCTTGTCGCTGATCCCGCCGATCGCGGCGCGCAGCGCGCGACGGCGGCGCGGGCCCGTGCGCAGCGCCGCGAGCACCACCGGGTCCCAGGTGTGGGCGAACAGGTCGGTGGCCGCGCGCAGCCGGCAGTCGGCGACCCGTTCGTAGCAGTGCGCGCCGGGGCTCTCGCGCGTCTCGTCGGGGCTCTCGTGAGGGCTCATCGCGCCACCCATCATGGTCCGTCCCTCGCGCACCGGCCGGTGCGTATCGGCTTCCCTACCGTAACCGCCAGACGATTGCCGCTGGTCGCAGCGCTGGCCGCAGCGCGGTTCAAGGCGCAGGCCACGGCCACGGCTACGGCTACGGCGCAGGCCACGGCACAGGTCACGGCAGAGGGAGCGAAGGATGCGGATCGGGATTCTCGGTACGGGAACGCTGGCGCGGGCGCTGGGCGAGGGCTGGCTCCGCGCCGGGCACGAGGTGGTGGTCGCGGGGCGCTCGACGGCCAAGGCGGCGGCGCTGGCCGAGGCGCTGGGCCGCGGTACGCGGGCCGTCGCGCCGCGTACGGCCGTCAGCGGGCGGGACGCGGTGCTGCTCGCCGTCGCCTGGGACGGCGCGGAGGACATGCTGGAGGCGGCGGGCGCGGCCGAGGGACTGCTGGCCGGGACGCCGCTGATCGACCCCACGAACGCGGTGGCGCACGGCGCCGGAGTCCTGCTGACCGGACCCGCCGAGTCCATGGCAGGGCGCGTCGCCGCCCGCGCCCCCGGCGCCCACGTGGTCAAGGCGTTCCACCTCTTCCCCTCCACCCGGTGGACCGACCCCGCCGGGCCGGCCGCCACGGTCCCGATCTGCGGCGACGACCCGGCCGCGCTGGAGGTGGTCGCGCGCCTCGTCCGGGACGTGTCCGCGACTCCGGCCGTTCTCGGCGGCCTTGACCGCGCCCGCCAGGCCGAGGAGGTCGCGGGCTTCGTCATCACCCTGGCCTTCGCGGGCCACGACCCCAACGCGGCCGTCCCGGTCGTCCCGTCCCCGGTCGCGTAGAGCCCGCTGGGACCGCTGAGGCCGCTGGGGCCGTGTCCCAAGTGCCTTGGTTTCTCTACCAGTTGGTGAAAGCGCCGTCCGGCGGCCGTTCGGATTCACGGCGGAACGGCGGAACGGCTGATCGACGGGTGAGGTGACGCCTGCCCGACGCCTGCCCGACGCCTGCCTGACGGCAGGTTGACGGCTGGTGAAGCGGAGGCCGCGCGGGCCGCTACCTTGGCCCGTACAACGCTGCCGTCGGGCCGGAGGAAAAGCACGTGAGCCGTCGCTTCGAGGAGATCGACTGGCGTCCGACGCCGATGGGCGAGATCAGCCTGCGGCGACGGCGGGACGTGGCGACCGGCGAGGACGTGCACGAGGTCAAACTCGGCGACGAGTTCCTGATGTCGAGCCTGTTCACCGCCGGTGAGATCGCGCTGTCCCGGCTCGGCCTGGCCGAACTCCCCTACAGGGAAGGGGATGCCGACTCGTACGCGGATGTCGCCGTCGGCGGCCTCGGCCTCGGCTACACCGCCCGCGCGGCGCTGGAGGACGCGCGCGTACGGTCGCTGGTCGTCATCGACGCGCTCGCCGAGGTGATCGGCTGGCACCGGGAGCATCTGGTGCCGCTGGGCGCGGAGTTGACGGCAGACCCGCGCTGCCGCTTCGTGCACGGCGACTTCTTCGCCCTGGCCGCCGACCCCGAAGGGCTCGACCCCGAGACGCCCGGCCGCCGTTTCCACGCCGTGCTCCTGGACGTCGACCACTCGCCCGCCCACGTCCTCCACCCCCGGCACGCCGCCCTCTACCGCCCGGACGGCCTGCGCCGTCTTGCCGCCCATCTCCATCCCGGCGGCGTCTTCGCCCTCTGGTCCAACGACCCGCCGGACGCCCCCTTCACCGCCACCCTCCGCGAGACCTTCGCCGCCGCCGAGGCCCACGTCGTCACCTTCCCCAACCCGCTCCAGGACGGCGAGGCGACCAACACGATCTACGTGGCGCGCACGGCGTCCTGACGTCCGGGCCGCCCTACGACCTCGGGGCGCGCAGAATCCTCAGCATCGTCGACCTGAGCGCTTCGCCCAGCGCCTCGTCCGACAGGTCGACCAGTTGCGGCAGCGCCTCGGGCATGAGCAGCGCGGTGCTGTACGCGACGCGCTCGGCCGCCGTCGGGCGCTCACCGTAGAAGAGGGTGAGCCCGCGCTGGCGCATCGCGGCCATCTCCTCGTGGCTCTTGCTGAGCCGCGCGTCCGGGTCGGTGGAGGCCATGACGGTGTAGTGGCGGTTGCTGACGAGGAAGTCGGCGAAACCGTTGACCACGTGCTCGATACGCGCCCGGCGTCCGCGTATGGCGTCGGCGTCGTCCAGCAGCGTCTCCATGCGGCGGAAGCCGGGCCGCATCGCCGCGTGCAGGATGTCGCCCTTCGCGCGGAAGTGGTAGTAGACGGCGGCCTTGGTCAGGCCCAGCTCGTCGGCGATCATCTGGAGCGAGGTGGCGTTGTAGCCGAGTTCGAGGAAGAGCCGCTGGGCGGTGTCCAGGATCTGCTGCCTGGTCTGCTCGGCCTGCGCCGCACGGGTGGACATGCCCTTGGCAGGCGTCGGCATGGGTCTGCTCCTCCTTCGTGGACCGCGAGGGCCGCACCGCAGCATACAAGCCGTCGGGGGCCCGGAAGCCGGTCGTTCCGGCCCGTCCCGGTCGGCCGTTCCGGCCCGTCCCGGTCGGCCGTGCCGCCTGCCGCGAGGCCGCCGCGGGCTCATCGTCCGACTCATGGCCCGACGCACCGTCCGACCAGCCAAAGACTAGTGACTCACCTGCCGATGTCCAGCGACTCACCTTACGTTGGCAAGCGATTTACTTGACCTGCGGCTAGTGAATGCTTAACGTCGGGCTCGGCGTGCGCTACCCGAACCGGCCGTGGAGATATGTACCCATGTCAAGTTATTTGTACCGACTCGCCCGGCTCGCTTTCCGGCGCAGACGGCTGGTCCTGGCGTTGTGGCTGGTGGCGGCCGTCGCCGCCATCGCCGTCGCCCAGATCAGCGGCGGGAAGACCAACGACAACTTCACGATCCCCGGCACCGAGGCGCAGAACGCCTCCAACGTCCTGTCGGCCAAGCTGCCCGCCTTCAGCGGCGGCCAGAGCACGATCGTCTTCGCGACGACGCAGGGCAGCAGAAAGGTCACCGACCCGGCCACCAAGGCGGTGATCGAGTCGGCCATGACCAAGCTGAAGACCGTCCCGCAGGTCTCCAACGTCGTCGACCCGTTCCAGGGCAAGCTCGTCTCGCAGGACGGCAAGATCGCGCTCGGCCAGGTGCAGTGGTCGGCGGCGGCGGCCGACGTCAAGGACGCCAACCTCGACACGTTCAACGACGCGCTGAAGCCGGTACGGGCGGACGGCGTCCAGGTCGAGTACAACGGCAGCGTCTATCCGGGCTGGCGGGTGGTGATCTCGGAGCTGCCGGAACTCATCGGCCTGATCGTCGCCTTCTTCATCCTGATGATCACCTTCGGGGTGTTCGCCGCCGCGGGCATGCCGATCCTGGGCGCGATCATCGGCGTCGTCACGACCCTGATGACGATCACCGCCGTCGCGTCCGTGGTCACCATCGCCTCGGCGTCCACCACCGTCGCGCTGATGCTCGGGCTCTCCTGCGGTATCGACTACGGCCTGTTCATCCTGTCGAGACACCGGGCGAATCTGCTCGCCGGTATGACGCCCGAGGAGTCCGTGCCGCTGGCCATGGGCACGGCGGGCAGCTCCGTCGTCTTCGCCGCCCTCACCGTGATCATCGCGCTGTGCGGGCTCACCGTCGTCGGCATCCCGTTCCTGACCGTCATGGGTCTGGCCGCCGCGGCCTCGGTCGCCGTCGCGCTGCTCATCGCGCTCACCCTGCTGCCCGCGATGCTCGGCTTCGCCGGGCCGAAGGTCGCCAAGTTCACCCGGCTGCCGGGGCTCGGCGCCCACGCGGAGCGGGTCGCCCGGCGTACGGCCGCCGACCCGGCCAGCGCGCGCGGCGCCCGCTGGGCCCGCTTCGTCGTACGCCACCGCGTGCTCGTCGCGATCGGCGGCGTCGTCCTGCTCGGTGTGCTCGCCATCCCCGCCTTCGACATCCGGCTCGGCCTGCCCAGCAGCGCCTCGCAGAACAAGGACACCACCGAGCGCAAGGCGTACGACCTCACCACCGAGGGCTTCGGCGTCGGATTCAACGGCCCGCTGCTGATCGTCGCCCAGAACGTCAGCAGCCCCTCGGACACCGCGGCCATCGCGGCGCGGCTCACCAAGGTGCCGGGCGTCGTCAAGGTGACGCCGCTCGCCGCCAAGAACGGCGTCTCGCTGATCCGGGTGATCCCCGGTTCAGGGCCGAACGACGCCGCCACCGCCGACCTCGTCCACACCCTGCGCGACAACCGCGCGCGGTTGGAGGGTCAGACCGGCACCGACGTCCTCGTCGGCGGCACCACGGCCTCCAACATCGACGTCTCGGCCAAACTGTCCAGTGCCCTGCCGGTCTTCCTGATCGTCGTGGTCGGCCTGGCCTTCGTCCTGCTGACCTTCGCCTTCCGCACCATCCTGGTGCCGATCAAGTCCATCCTCGGCTTCCTGCTCTCGATGGCCGCGGCCCTCGGCGCCCAGGTCGCGACCTTCCAGTGGGGCTGGGGCCAGCACATCTTCGGCATCACGCCGACCGAGACGATCAGCTTCCTGCCGATCATCATGCTGGCCATCATCTTCGGCCTCTCCAGCGACTACGAGGTCTTCGTCGTCTCCCGCATCAAGGAGGACCACACCAAGAACGGCGACGCCCGCCGCGCCGTCGAACGCGGCACCGGCTTCTCCGCCCGCGTCGTCACCGCCGCCGCCCTCATCATGTTCTTCATCTTCGTCGCCTTCATGTTCACCGACGACCCCACCATCAAGGCCATCGGCTTCAGCTTCGCCGTCGGCGTCTTCCTCGACGCCTTCGTCGTCCGCCTCACCCTCGTCCCCGCCGTGATGGCTCTCGTCGGCTCCAAGATCTGGTACCACCCCCGCTGGTTCGCCAAGTACATCCCCGACCCCGACCTGGAGGGCGAACGCCTCGAAACCCAACTGAATTCGGGCCGCCTGAAGTGACCCCGGCGGCTCCGGGGCTCAGATCGAGGCGAGGTCGATCTCCACGGTGAAAGGGGCCACGGCCTTGACCGTGCCGGTGAACACGTCGCCGTCGCGGTAGGCCGTGGTCGCCGGGTCGAGGACGTACGTGTAGACCAAGGGGACGTCTGCGGGGGTCTGTTCGACGCGCCAGTAGAAGGGGATGCCGGCCTTCGCGTACTGGTCGACCTTCACGATCCGGTCGGTGGTCTCGGAGCCCGGTGAGACCACCTCGACGACCAGCAGGATGTGCTCGGGCCGGGTCGGCGTGACGTCGATGGTGTCCGCGCGGTACACGACGACATCCGGGCGGCGGTTGCTCAGCGGGACGTCCTGGAGCCGCACGTCGAAGTCGGTGTCCGCGTTCCAGTCCGCCCCGGAGGCGACGTCCAGCGCGTTCGCCAGAATCCTCGCCAGGCGGTTGTGCCGCTTGGACGCGCTGGGGCTCACGACGACCATCCCGTCCACGATCTCGATCCCGGCGCACTGCTCCTCCGACCAGGAGGCGTACTGCTCGGCAGTGATCGGAGCGTGCATCCATGCGGGCGCGACCATCTCCGCGCTCATGGCGTACCTCCCCTGCACCTGCTCGACGGGTCTGACGCTGCTCGGCCCAGCCTACTGTCCCGATATGCCCCCCGCCGCCCTCATGGGCGTACGGCCGGGGAAGGGAACGAAGGTGGCCGCGTAGAGGGCCGTCGCCGTCGCGAGGACGGCGAAGCTGGGGGGCGTGCGGGGGAGGGCGTAGCTGAGGGCGAGGCCGGTCCACATCTCGGTGACGGCGAGGGCGGCGGACAGGGCCAGGGCGGGGAAGGGGCGGGCGGTGAGGCGTTGGGCGGCGCCCGCGGGAGCGGCGAGGAGGCCGAGGATCAGCAGGGACCCGACGGCCTGGGTGGCCTCGGCCGCGCACGCTCCGGCCAGCGCGAGGAAGACGAAGCCCAGCAGCCGTACGGGTACGCCGCGGGCCGCGGCCACCGCCTGGTCGACGGTGGCGAACAGCAGCGGCCGGGCCACGGCCAGCACGGCGGCGCAGATCCCGGCCCCGACCAGGGCCGCGGTGAGCGCCTGCCCGGCGGACAGGCCGAAGAGCGAGCCGAACAGGACGTTGACCCCGGCGCCGCCGTTCCCGGCGCTGCGCGAGGTCGTGTAGAGGGTCAGGAAGAAGACGCCGAGCCCGAGGACCCACGAGAAGACGCTGCCGATGGCCACGTCGTCGGCCAGGCCCTGGCCCTGGCCCTGGTCCCGGCCTCGGCCGCCGAGCACCCCGAGCAGCAACGCGACGCCGATCGTCGCCGCGTACAGGCCGATCCGCAGGTCGTAGCCGAGCGCGAGCGCGCCCAGGGCGCCGGTGAAGGCGACGTGGCTGAGCGCGTCCCCGGTGAAGACCTGCGCGCGCAGCACCATGAAGTACCCGGTCAGACCCGCGGCGGCGGCGATGGCGGTGCCCGCGAGCAGGGCGTGCTGGAAGAAGGGGTGGCCGAACGGGGCGGTCCAGACGAGAGCGGCGGAGTTCACGCAGGGTCACCCGCCGGGAGCCGGGTTCGTGCGGTACGGAGGGGGCGGCGGGCGGCGGCGAGGCGGGCCAGCGCGTACCCGCAGAAGGCGAACGTCGTGACGTAGAAGCCGATCGGGTACGGCGAGTAGTACGCGACCGTGAGCCCGAGCCAGGTCACCGCGACGGCGAAGGCCACGGACAGCAGCAGGCTCAGGCCGGGCCGCGCGGTGAGCGCCTGCGCGGTGGCGGCGGGCATCACGAGCAGCGCGAACACCAGCAGCGTGCCGGTGATCTGACTGGTCTCGGCCGCCGCGACGCCCAGCGTCACGAGGAAGGCCGTGCCCAGCAGCCGTACCGGTACGCCCCGCCCAGCCGCCACCTCGGGGTCGACCGACGCGAACAGCAACGGCCGTCCGACGGCGGCGAGTACGGCCAGCGCCGCGCCCGCGACCGCGAGCAGCAGCCACACCTGCCCGGTGGTGATGCCGAGGAAGCTGCCGAACAGCAGCGACGTCACCCCGCCCAGCAGCCCCTTGTAGAGCGCGGTGAACAGGAACCCGCAGGCCAGCAGGAACGCCTGGACGGTGCCGGTGAGCGCGGTCTCCGCGCCGTCCGCGTCCCGCCCGGCGCGCGGAACCGTCGCGATGACGAGCGCGGCGGCGACGCAGAAGGCGAAGTAGCCGTAGGCCGCGCTCACCCCGACCAGCGTCGCCCCGGCCGCGCCGGGGAAGCCGACCACCGCGAGCGTGTGCCCGGCGAAGCTCTGCCGCCGCAGCACCATGAACCAGCCGGTCACGGCCGCCGCGACGGCCACGACCGTGCCCGCGCGGAAGGCGTTCACCATGAAGGGGTACGCCCACATCTGCCGCACGTCGGTCAGCGGATTCCACGACCAGCCCGCGTACGCGTCCCCCAACGTCCGCATCAGCGGGCGCCGTTGGGCGTGCGCGAGACATCCGCGTGCCGGTCGCCGTGCTGCGCCGGCGCCTCCGGCCGGCCGACCACGACCAGCCGTCCGTCCGACGTGCGCAGCACCTCGATCGGCGTGCCGTACAGCCGGCTCAGCGTCGCGGTGGTGATGACGTCGGCGGGCCGCCCCGCGACGGCGCCGCCCTCGGCGAGGTAGACCACCCGGTCGAGCCGGGACAGGATCGGGTTGACGTCGTGCGCGACCATCACCACCGTGACGCCCTCCTCCCGGCAGATCCGGCCGATGAGCGCGGCGACCGCCGCCTGGTTGGGCAGGTCGAGGCTGTCCAACGGCTCGTCCAGCAGCAGCAGTTCGGGCCGTCGTACCAACGCCTGGGCGATCAGCAGCCGTTGCTGCTCACCGCCGGAGCACTGCCCGACCGGCCGGTGCGCGTACGCGGTGGCGCCGACCAACTCAACGACCTCCGCCACCCGTTGACGTGCCGCCGCGCGGTCGGCGCCCCACGGCAGCGGGATGCCCCAGCGGTCGCCGTCCCAGCCGAGCCGGACGATGTCGGCGCCGCGCATCCGCAGCGAGGCGTCGAAGCTGCGCCGCTGCGGCAGATAGCCGACCCGGTGCCCGGACTTCCCCGGCTCCGCGCCCAGCACCCGCACTTCTCCGCCCGCGATCGGCAGCACCCCGAGCAGCACCTGGAGCAGGGTGGACTTGCCGACCCCGTTCGGCCCGAGCACGGCCACGAACTCCCCGGCGCCGACGTCCAGTTCGACGCCCGACCACAGCGTGCGCCCGCCGACCCGCACGGCGGCGCCGCGCAGCGCGATCACCTGGGCCCGCGGCTGCGAGGGCGGGCGCACGGCCGTCACTTCCCGGTGGCCTTGGCCAGCGCCTGCTGGAGCCCCCGCAACTGCCGTACCTGCCAGTCCTGGAAGGACGCCCCGGCCGGTGTCAGCGTCTCGGTCACGGTCGCCACGGGAATTCCCGCCGCCTGGGCGGCCTTGACCTGCTGCTGTACGTCCGGCGTCGCGTTCTGGCTGTTGTAGACGTAGACCTTGATCTGCCTGCCCTTGATCTGCCGGTCGATCAGCGCCTTGTCGCGCGCTGTCGGGTCGGTGCCCTCGCTGATCGCGCTGAGGAAGGAGTACGGCGTGAGCGTCTTGAGCCCGAGCCCGTCGGCGAGCGGGCTGACGATGGACTCCGAGGCCCCGATCGGCGTCCCCGCGTACGTCGCCTTGATACCGGATATGAGCTGCTCGTACGGCGCGAGCGTCGTCGTCTCGAAGGTGTTCTTCAGCGCGTCGAAGTCGGCCGCGTCCGCCGGGTTGAGCTTCTTGTAGTCCGCCGTGATCCGCTCGATCACCTGGTGCACGTCGTCCGGCGAGTACCAACGGTGCGGATTGCCGCCGGGTTTGACCCCGACCAGGTCGCCCACCGTGAGGTCCGTACGCCCGGCCGCCGGATTCGCCGCGAGCAACTTGCCGGCCCACGCGTCGTATCCGACCCCGTTCACGATCGCGTAGCGCGCCCCGGCGACGGTACGGGCGTCCGCGGCGGTCGGCTCGTAGTCGTGCGGGTCGGCGTCGGGGTTGTTGATGATGCTGGTCACCTTGACGTGCCCGCCGCCGAGTTGGGACGCGACGCTGCCCCAGAAGTTCTCCGCGGCCACCACCTGGATCGTCCCCCCGCCCCCCTTCCCCGACGAACCGGCCGAGGCCGGAGCGTTCTTGCCGTCGTCCGATGGCGAGGAGGTGGAGCAGGCGGTGAGGCTCAGCGCGGCGGCCAGCGCCGTGACGGCTCCGAGGGCGAGCCGGGGCGACCGGCGGGGCAGGGTGACGTTCATGGCGGTCACGCTAGATGGAAATGACTTTCAAAACCATCCTCCCGAGTCTAGATATGACAATCATTACCATCTCTTGACCGCGCGGGCTCGCGCGGCTCACGGTCCAGGACGTCAGGCGGGCCGGGGCGCGTCCTCGGACGGCAGCAGGAGGGTGAAGCGGGCCGGGGACGCGGCGGCGAGGCCGAGCCGTCCGCCCGCCGCCTCCGCGAGTTCCGCGGCGAGGGCGAGGCCGATGCCCTGGCCGGTCCCCGTGGTGCAGCCCCGGTCGAAGAGGGCTCTGGGCGGGAGGGCCACGGTGCCCTCGTCGGTGACGTCGAGGGCGAGGGTGCCGCCGAGGTCGCGCAGCCGGACGGCGACGGTGCCGCGGCCGTGCTTGCGGGCGTTGTCGAGGAGGACGTCGAGGATCTGGGCGGTGGTACGGCGCGGGAGCGGCAGACCGGCGGTGCCCGGGTCGTGGCCGATGTCCAGGCGGCGGCCGTCGCGGGCGAGGGCGCCGTGCCAGCGGCGTTCCGCGGCGTCGAGGAGTTCGGCGGCGGGCCCGGCCGACTCGCGGGCCGCGGCGGCCGGTTCCGCCTTCGCCAGCCGCAGCACCTCGTCGATGGTGTCGTCCAGGTGCCGGGTCTGCTCCAGCGCCTCGGCGAGCGCGCGCCGCAGGCCGGCGTCCGGCGCCGACAGGGCCGACTCCAGGCCGAGTTGGAGGCCGGTCAGCGGTGTGCGGAGCTGATGGGAGGCGTTGGCGGTGAAGTGCCGCTCGTGCTGGAGGCGTTGGGCCAGCCGCCGGACCATCGCGTTCTGGGTGTCGGCCACTTGGTCGATCTCCGCGATCCCGCAGGGCGCCGCGCGCGCCGTCAGATCGCCCTCGGCCACCGCCCGCGAGGTCCGCGACAGGGACTCCAGCGGCGCGGTCAGCGCGCGCGCCTGCCGCCGGGCGACGAGTACGGCCACGCCCAGCGAGAAGAGCGCCGCCCCCAGCAGGACCGCCCACGCGAGCAGCACCCTGTTGCGGACGGTCTGTACGCCGGTCGAGGTGCGCACCACCCCGATGACCCGCTCGCCGCTCGACACGGGCACGGCGACGACGATGTCGTGACCGGTCCGCTCCGTGACGGTGCCCGAGGAGGCCGCGTGGCGGGTCGCCGCGTCGGCGACGGCCGGTCCGCTGCCGGTCCGCAGCCGCGACGTCATGTCGTAGACGCCGAGCCGCCCGTCGGACTGCCCCGGCGGCAGTTCCACCGGGTCGCCCGCCGCGAACCCCGGCCCGACCCGTACCGCCGCCGCCAGCGCGTCCCGCTCCAACTCGCCGCGCTCGTCGGCGAAGAAGGACGCCCTGATCGCGACGGCCAGCGGCACGGCGAGCAGAACGAGCGCGACGAGCACGGCCATGACGGCCACGCGGGCCACACGCTGCCTCATCGAAGCGCCCTCACGGGATGGCTCCTCGCGCGGTGCGGGCCCGCGTCCCACGGGGCCGGGGCCGTGGTCCCCGGGTGTGTGCCGTGCCGCGTCGGCGCCCCGCGTCGCTCCGTCATGCCGTTCATCATGGCCCGCGAGGGGGCGGAATCCGGGTGGCCGGTGCGCGGCGCGGTGCCGTCCGCGGGGGGCGGCGACCGCTTTTGCCGTCCTCTAACCCGCCTCGGGCCGTCCTCTAACCCGCCGCTGCCTAGCGTCGCGGACAGGGTCGGCCGCCAACGGTTCGGCCCGCCTCATTCGTGAAGGCCACGAGATTCGCGAAGGCCACGACATCCGTGAAGGGCACCACGACCATGCGACGCACTCTTCTCCTGTCCACGGCGGTGGCCGCCGCCGCCCTGACCGTCACCGCGCTGACCGGCTGCGGCGGCAACGGCGGCGCCAAGGCGAGTTCGAAGGCGAGCGGCGGCGGTACGGCCGGTACGGCTGGTACGTCGGCCGGCACCGGCGCGCCGGAGAACAACCCGGCGGGCGACATCCCCGACAACCAGGCGTACGTCGTCTACGCCCCGGCGGGGCAGGGCTTCTCGGTCAAGGTCCCCGAGGGCTGGGCGCGTACGGACGCGGCGTCCTCGGTCACCTTCACCGACAAGCTCAACCGGATCACCGTCGCCCCCGGCACGGCGGGTACCGCCCCCACCCCGCGGTCGGTGACGGCCCGGGTCGTACCGGCTCTGAAGGGTCAAGTGCCGGGCTTCGCGGGGGAGAAGGCGAGTACGGTCCCGCGGCGGGCGGGTTCCGTGGTGCTGCTGACGTACCGGGGCGACACCGCGCCCGACCCCGTCACCGGCAAGGCCGTGCACGACGCCTTCGAGCGGTACGCGTTCTTCCGCGGCGGGCAGGAGGTCGATCTGACGCTGTCGGGGCCGGTCGGCGCCGACAACGTCGATCCGTGGCGGATCGTCACCGACTCCTTCACCTGGCAGTGACGGTGACAACCGCCCCCGGGTCCGACTCCGGGTCGGACTCCGGACCCGCCCCCGGACCCGCCCCCGAGCCCGGCCGCGCGCTCGAAGCACGGGACCTCTACCGCTTCTTCCGCGCGGGTGATGAGGAGACGCTGGCGCTGCGCGGGGTCTCGCTCGACGTGGACTTCGGCGAGACCGTCGCCGTCGTCGGCCCCTCCGGCTCCGGCAAGTCCACCCTCCTGGCGTGCCTCGCCGGTCTCGACGAACCCGACGGCGGTGTCGTACGCGTCGGCGGCGAGCGCGTCAGCCACCGCTCCGAGGCCGAACGCGCCCGCGTCCGCGCCCGCCGGATCGGCGTGCTCCTCCAGTCCGGCAACCTCGTCTCCCACCTCGACGTCCGCGCCAACATCCGGCTCGCCCGTATCGCCGCCCGAGGCGCCTCCGCCTCCGCCCTGGCCCCGGCCTCCGCCGCCGACATCGACGACCTCCTGGACCACGTCGGCCTCGGCCACCGCGCCCGCGCCCTGCCGCAGGAGCTGGCCGGCGGCGAACTCGCCCGCGCCGGACTCGCCGTCGCCCTCGCCAACGACCCCGACATCCTTCTCGCCGACGAACCCACCGGCGAACTCGACGGCGCCACGGAACAGCGCGTTCTCGCCCTGCTGCGCACCCGCGCCGCCGCGGGACGCGGCGTCCTCCTCGTCACCCACAGCCCCGAAGCCCTCCGCGTCGCCGACCGCGTTCTGACCCTCCACGACGGAAGGCTCATCCCATGACCGCCCGCGAACTCCTCGCCCGCTGCGAGGACGCCGCCCGGACGTACGGGCGCGGACCGGCGGCCGTCGTCGCCGTGCACGGGGCCGACTGCCAGGTCCTGAGCGGAGACCGGATCGCGGTCACCGGCCCTTCGGGCTCGGGCAAGTCGACGCTGCTGCATCTGCTGGCGGGTCTCGAACGGCCCACCAGCGGCCGGGTGAGCTGGCCGGGGCTCGGCGACGCGGCGGACACCGCCCGCCGGATCGGCGTCGTCTTCCAGGGACCGAGCCTCATCCCGGCGCTCGACGTGGCCGAGAACGCCGAACTGCCGCTGGTGCTGGCCGGGTTGCCGCAAGAGCAGGCGCGGCACCGCGCCATGGAGGCGCTGCTGCTGGTCGGCGCGGCCGGGCTGGCGGCGAAGCTGCCGGAGGAGCTGTCCGGCGGACAGGCCCAACGCGTCGCCGTCGCACGCGTGTTGGCGCTGCGCCCCCGGCTCATCCTGGCTGACGAGCCCACCGGCCAGCTCGACCGCGCCAGCGGTCAGCACGTCGTGGACGTCCTGCTCGCGGCGGCCGACGGCATCGGCGCCGCCGTGGTCATCACCACCCACGACCCGGCGGTCGCCCGCCGCCTGAACAGCCAATGGGCCATGCACGAAGGCCGGTTGCTCCCCGCGCCGGCCCCCGATCCCCGTTCCGGCCCCGGAACGCCCGCCCCCGATCCCCGTTCCGGGGCTCCCAGCTCCCCCCAGGCGGAGCCGACACCTCTTGGAGACGAGCGATGATCCTCATCTGGGCGGGCGCGCTGGTGCGGCGCCGGACGGGGCGGCTGGCGGCCACGGCGCTGGGGATCGCCCTGGCGGTGGGGCTGGTGGCGGCGCTCGGGTCGTTTCTGACGGCGTCGAAGTCCACGATGACCGACCGGGCGGTCCGGTCGGTGGCGGTGGACTGGCAGGTGGAGGTGCGACAAGGCGCCGACCCGGCAGCGGTGTTGAGGGACGTACGGGCGCAGGGCGCGGTACGGGCCGCGCTGCCCGTGGGCTTCGCGCGCAGCACCGGCTTCCGCGCCACGGCGGGCGGCAGCACGCAGACCACAGGACCCGGCGTCGTACTCGGCCTGCCCGACGGATACCGGGAGGCGTTCCCCGGCGCGATACGGCAGTTGAACGGTACGGCCTCCGGCGTGCTGATCGCGCAGCAGACCGCGGCGAATCTGCACGTGTCACCGGGTGACCCGCTCACCATCGGCCTTCCGGGCGCGCAGCCGCAAACCGTACGGGTCGCCGGAGTCGTCGACCTGCCGCAGGCCGATTCGCTGTTCCAGAAGGTCGGCGCGCCCGCGCAGTCGCAGCCGGTCGCGCCGCCCGACAACGTGGTGCTGCTGCCCGAGGCCCGCTTCGACACGCTCACCGCGCCCGCGGCGGCCGTCGACCCCGCCGCCGTCACGCGGCAGATCCATGTGGCGCGCGACGCGCGGCTCCCCGCGGACCCGGCAGCCGCGTACAGCCGGGTCGTCGCCGCCGCGCACAATCTGGAGGCGCGTACGTCCGGCGGCGCGGTCGTCGGCGACAATCTGGGCGCCGCCCTGGACGCGGCACGGCAGGACGCGCTCTACGCGCAGATCCTGTTCCTCTTCCTCGGCGTGCCGGGCGCGCTGCTCGCCGCGCTGCTGACGGCGGCGGTGGCGGGCGCCGCGGCGGGCCGCAG
>NZ_MECL01000125.1 GCF_014596445.1 Streptomyces sp. CBMA29
CTGCGCCGCCGGTCCGCGGCGAAGGCGCGCTGAGCGGCGGGCGCCGAATCGGGCCGCGCTGTGGGCCGGAAGCGGTGACGACGCGCTGGCCAGAGGCGTACTCTCGGTTGCCGGGCAGGGGGCACGCACGGTGTCCGCAGCGCCGCGCCGAGAGGGAGCCGTACCCGCATGAGCCGCCGTACTTCCGGTCCCGTATCCACCTGGGCCGAGGTCCAGCGGCAGCGCCAGCGGCAGCAAGAGGCCCAGCAGCGCGCCTGGTTGCAGGCGCGGCGGGAGACCGAGCGGCAGCAGCGCGCGGCGGAGCGGGCCGCCTCCCGGCGCAGTCGTGAGCAGCAGGCCGCGTACCGCGCGAGCCGGGAGGCCGACGCGCGGCAGCGGACCGATGACCTGGAGCGCCGGTTCGCCGAGCTCCAGGGCCTGTTGGCGGCCGGCTGCGCGGCGCCCGTCTTCACCCCCGCGGCGCTGCTGACGCCCGAGGCGGTCGAGCCGTTCGCCCCCGGACGGCTCGCCGAACCGATCCCGATGCCCGACCCGAACGCGTACACGCCCCGGCAGGGCGGCGGTTGGGGCGCGGCACGGCACGAGCGCGAGCGGGCCCGCACGCTGTACGAGAACGACCTGCGGGCCGCGCAGGCCACCGAGGCGCTGCGGCAGCGCCAACTCGCCGACTACCAGCGGCAGTACCGGCAGTGGGCCGACCAGCGGCTGGCGGAGATCCGGCGGCAGAACGCCGAGGTTGAGACGTCCGTCGCCGCGCTGCGCGACGGGGACCCCGAGGCGGTGGAGGACTATCTGACGGCGGCCCTCTACGCGTCCGCCGCGTGGCCGCAGGGCCTGCCGCGACAGGTCTCGGCGTCCTACGACCGGGCCGACCGGCAGCTCGTGCTCGACTGGGAGCTGCCCGCCTTCTCCGTGGTGCCCGAGGCGTCGCTGGTGCGGTACATGCCGGGCGCCGACCGGGACAAGGAGGTGGCGCGCCCGGTCGCCGAGCGCCGCGCCGCCTACCGGGACGTCCTGGCCCAGTGTCTGCTGCTCGTGCTGCGCGAGCTGTTCGGCGCCGACGCGCACGACGTCCTGGACTCGGTGGTGCTCAACGGCTTCGTGGACGACACCGACCCGGCCACCGGCCACCGTACGAAGACCGTCGTCGGCTCCGCGCTGGTGTCGGACGCCGCCTTCGCGGCGGTCAACCTCGACCGGGTCAACGCGGTCGACTGCTTCACCGAGGCGCTGGACGGCCGGCTCTCCCCCCGCCCGGACAAGCGCGCGGCCGTCGAGCCGCTCCGGCTGCCGGGCGAGGCAGGCCGCACGATCGTCTCGCACGGCGGCGAGGAGGAGCCGGACCTGCTGGCCATGGACCCGCTGGAGTTCGAGGAGCTGGTCGCGCGGCTGTTCCGCGCGATGGGGATGAACGCGGTCACGACGGTGCGCTCCGGCGACGGTGGTGTGGACGTGGACGCACTGGACCCGGACCCGATACGCGGCGGCAAGATCGTGGTGCAGGTCAAGCGCTACCGCAACACGGTCTCGCCGAGCGCCGTACGCGACCTGTTCGGCACGGTGCAGAGCGTCGGTGCCAACAAGGGCGTGCTGATCACCACCTCCGGCTTCGGGCCGACCTCGCACGCCTTCGCCAACGGCAAGCCCCTGACGCTGGTGTCGGGCCCCGACCTGGTGGACCTGCTGCACAGCAACGGGCTCGGCGGCCGTCTCGGCCCGGCCCCCGCCGCCGTCGAGCGCACCCCGACGCTGGTCTCGACGGTGCTGCCCGGTATCGACGCCGACGCGGACGCCGACTCCGAGGCGAGCGTGCTCGGCATGTGGTGGTCGGGCGGTGTGCGGCTCGACGTCTGCGCGCTGGTGTGCCGGGGCGGCCGGGTGATGGACGACGACCACTTCGTCTTCTTCAACAATCCGCGCACGCCCGACGGCAGTGTGCGGATGATGCCCGCGCTCGGCGGGGACAAGGCCGCGATCTGGGTGAGCTTCGACCGGCTGCCCGCCCGCGCGGACCGGGTGGTCCTGGTCGCCGCCGTCGACCCGGAGGCCGATCCGGACGCCGACCTGACCGGATTCACCGACGCCCGGATCAGGCTCACCGACCCCAGCGGCGCCGAGGCCGACCGCCTCGAGGTCTCCGACGGCAGGCCCGGCGAGACGGCGCTGGTGCTCGGTTCCTTCCGCAGGAGCGGTACGGGCGCCGACTGGCGCTTCGTGGCGGGCGGCAAGGGCTACGCGGGCTCGGGCGGGCTGGTGGCGCTGGTCGGGGAGCACGGGATCGCGGTCGACTGAGCGGCGGGTTCCTGCCCCTGGACACGGGTTCGGGAACATCCTCCGACCGCGCCGTGTTATGGTCTGCGTGTAGCACATGTCTGCGCCCCTTCTCGCGGCGCCGGTGCTCGTTCTGAATGACCACTCCTCGCGGTGACGCGCCCCAGGCCCCATGGCTCTGGTCCCGGTCCCCACGGAGTTCCCGAATCACCTGACGGTCGTACGACGGCCCTGTGGTGATCTCTGCGGTACGTGGAGCGTGTTGTGCCCGCTCACGCCGAAATCCCTTTCCGGCATGCCCGTTCGACGCGTCACACGCCAGACCCGCCGCACCCCGTACTCGCACGGCGACCTGCCGTGCACACGACTTCCCTCTCGTCCGAGAAAGGACGACTCCCATGACTGACATCCTTGAACGCCCTCCCGTCCGGCAGGAAACGCCGGTTCGGGTGGCGGGCGTACTCGACATCCACGGCGGCCAGGGCCGCCTCCGACCCGCCGGGCTGCTGCCGACACCCGACGACGTACACGTACCGCAGGCCCAGATCCGGCAGGCGGGACTCAGGAACGGCGACCTCGTCGAGGGCGCCCTCGGCGGAAAGCCCGGCACGCTGGGCCGCGTCGACCTGGTCAACGGCGTCCCGGCCGAACACCTGCGCGGGCGACCGCACTTCAGGGACCTGACACCCCTTCACCCCCGGCAGCGGCTGCGTCTGGAGAGCCCGGCGCTGACCGGCACCGGCGCGCTCGCCGGACGGGTGATGGACCTGGTGACCCCGGTCGGCAAGGGGCAGCGCGGCCTGCTCGTGGCCCCGCCCAAGGCCGGAAAGACGATGCTCCTCCAGAGCATCGCGACGGCCGTCGCCGAAAACCACCCCGAGTGCCACCTGATGGTGGTGCTGCTGGACGAACGCCCGGAGGAGGTCACCGAGATGCGCAGAACCGTGCGCGGCGAGGTGATCGCCTCGACCTTCGACCGGCCGGCCAAGCAACACATCGCGGTCGCGGAACTCGCCGTCGAGCGGGCGAAGCGGCTGGTGGAACAGGGCCAGGACGTGGTGGTCCTGCTCGACTCGCTGACCCGGCTGTGCCGGGCGCACAACTCGGCCGCCTCCACCGGCGGCCGGACGCTGACCGGCGGTGTGGACGCCGCCGCGCTGATCGGCCCCAAGCAGTTCTTCGGCGCCGCCCGGCTCGCCGAGGAGGGCGGATCGCTGACCATCCTGGCCACCGCGCTGGTGGACACCGGGTCGCGCGCCGACGACTACTACTACGAAGAGCTGAAGAGCACCGGCAACATGGAGCTGCACCTGGACCGCTCCCTCGCCGAGCGGCGGATCTTCCCGGCGGTGGACGTCGGCGTCTCCGGCACCCGCCGCGAGGAACTGCTGCTGCCCGGCCCGGAACTGGCGGTCGTACGCAGCCTGCGCCGGGTCCTGCAAGGGCGCGGCGCCCAGTCCGGCCTCGAAGTCCTGCTGGACAAGATCCGGCAGACCCCGGACAACAACGCCTTCCTGCGGCAGATCCGGAGCACCGTTCCCGGCGAGGTCTGAGCCGACCGGGACCCGGGCCCGGAGGAAATCCGGTGGCCGCCGCACGTCGCGCGACGTGATGATCGGGGGATGGACGACGCCACGGACAGCCACGCCGACGACGCGTGGGAGCGGGCCTTCCTCAGGGACGGCTTCGTGAGGATCGAGGGCGCGGTACCCGCCCCGACCGCCCGCGCCTGCGCCGACCTCCTGTGGAAGGAGACGAGCTGCGACCCCGCCGACCCCGCCACCTGGACACAACCGGTGCACTGGGTGGGCGGCATGGCCCAGCCGCCGTTCGCCGAGGCCGCCAACACCCCCGTACTGCACGCCGCGTTCAACCGTCTCGTCGGCGCCGGACGCTGGTCGCCGCGGCACTCCCTCGGCTCCTTCCCGCTGCGCTTCCCGCACCCGGACGAGCCGGACGACGCGGGCTGGCACATCGAGGGCAGCTACGAAGTCCCCGGCGAGCAGTGGTACTTCGCCAATGTCCGCTCCCGCGACCGCGCGCTGCTCATGCTGTTCCTGTTCACCGAGGTGGACGAGGAGGACGCGCCGACCCGGATCCGCGTCGGCTCCCACCTGGACGTGCCCGCGGTCCTCGCCCCGTACGGCGAGGCCGGCGCCTCGGTCCTGGCGGTCTCCGAGCAGATCGCGGCGGCCACGGAACACCGCCCGCTCGCCCTCGCCACCGGCTCCCCCGGCGATGTCTACCTCTGCCACCCGTTCCTCGTGCACGCCGCCCAGCCGCACCACGGCAGCCGCCCGCGTTTCCTGGCCCAGCCGCCGCTCCTGCCCGCGGCGCCGTACGAACTGGAGCGCGCCGACGGCGGCTACTCACCGGTCGAGACCGCGATCAGACGCGGCCTCGGCATGGAGTCCGCGCAGGGGCCGGCGGGGAGGGAAGCGGACTCCCGGCCCGTGATCGGTTAGCGTGCCCGGCATGTTGTACGGACGGGACACCGAGACGGCCGCGCTGGAGGAACTGCTGGCGGGGGCGAGGGCGGGCCGCAGCGGAGTGCTCGTACTGCGCGGTGACGCCGGGATCGGCAAGACCGCGCTGCTGGAGCAGACCGTGGCGGCTGCGGGCGACCTGAGGGCCGTCCGCAGCTCCGGCGTGGAATTCGAGGCCGAACTCCCCTACGCGGGGCTTCAGTTGCTGCTGCGCAGGGCGATGGGGTCGCTGGACTCGCTGCCCGTGCCGCAACGGCGGGCGCTGCGCGCCGCGTTCGGTCTGGAGGCCGACGCCGCGAGCGAGCCGATGTTCGTCGGCCTGGCCGTGCTGTCGCTGCTGTCGGACCACGCGGGCGAGGGGCCGCTGCTGTGTGTGGTGGACGACGCGCAGTGGCTGGACCGGGCGTCCACCGACGCGCTGGTCTTCGCCGCGCGCCGGCTCGACGCCGAGGGTGTCGCGATGGTCTTCGCCGTACGTGACGGCGCCGGGTCGTTCACCGCGCCCGGCCTGCCCGAACTGCGGCTCGGCCCGCTGCCCGAGGACGCGGCGCGGGCGCTGCTCGCCGACCGTGGCGGCCCACCGGCCGACACCGTACGCACCCGGGTGCTCTCCGAGGCGCGGGGCAATCCGCTGGCGCTGCTGGAACTCCCGCTCGGACCGTCCGCCGACGCGCGGGGCGGGGGCGGTTCCGCCGCAGCCGGCGGCGGGCTGCCGCTGACCACGCGCCTCCAGATGGCTTTCCACGGCCAGGTCAGCCACCTGCCGCCCGGCACCCAGACGCTGTTGCTGGTGGCCGCGGCCGACCACACCGGCGACCCCGACATCCTGGTACGCGCCGCGGCGGTGCTGGGCGTCGGCGTCGACGACCTGCCGCCCGCGGAAGAGGCGAACCTGGTCTACGTGGACGACGAGGACATGCTGCGCTTCCGGCACCCGCTGGTCCGCGCCGCGATCCATCAGCGCGCCGCCCTCCCCGACCGCCTCGCGGCACATCGCGCCCTCGCCGAGGCCGCCGACCCGGTACGCGACCCCGACCACCGCGCCTGGCATCTGGCCGCCGCGGCGACCGGCCCCGACGAAGCCGTGGCCAGCGCCCTCCAGCAGACCGCGGGCCGCGCCCGCGAACGCAGCGGCCACGCGGCGGCCTCCGCCGCCTACGAACGCGCGGCCCGCCTCAGCACCGACCCCGCCGCCCGCGTCGAACGCCTCCTCCTCGCCGCCGAATCCGCCTCCGAAGCAGGCGACATCCCCCGCGCCCGCGCCTTCGCCGACCAGGCGACCCGCGCGGCCGAGGCAGAGGCGCAAGCAGCGGCCGTACGGGACGGCGCGGCGCCGTCGGCGGCCCCAACGGCCCAGGCGGAGCCGGGCAGTTCACCCCGAGCGTCCGAGCCGAGCGGTCAGGCACCCGCCGAATCGGCCTCCGCGCTCGATGCCACCGCCGGGCAGAGCGCGGCGCCCGGCTCCCCCGGACCAAGCGGCCCCGCACCCGGAGATTCGACGCCCGCCGCCGACACCGCCGCCGACACCGGGGGCGTCGGTCGGAGCGTTCCGCCTCACTCGTCCGGGCCGGGCAGTCCGGCGTCCACGCGATCAGCGTCCACCGCCGCGCGGGGCGCGGCGAACCCGTTGTCCGCCGTGCGCGGCAGAGCGCTCTATGTGCGGGCGCTCGCGGACTTCTGGGAGGGGGATTTCGGCGCGGCGCATCAACTCCTGTTGGAAGCGGCGGATTTGCTGGCGGGGATCGACTCGGCGGCGGCGGCGCGGATGTTGGTGCAGGCGACGCATACGGCCTGGTACCTCGGCGACGACGAGGTGGCGGGGACGTTGGAACGGCTGGCGGCGCTGGAGCTGCCGCCGTGGGCGCCGATCAGGCCGGTGGCGGAGTTCCTGGTGCGGGCGATCGGGCCCGGCAGCGCGGCGGCCGGACGCCGCCGCGTCCTGCCCGAGCGCCAGGCCCACCCCGCACAGCATCACCAGGTCCCGCGGATCGACCCGGCCCCCGCGAGCGGCGCGCGACGCCGCCGCG
>NZ_MECL01000126.1 GCF_014596445.1 Streptomyces sp. CBMA29
GTCGCGGCGCCCCCGCGGGCAGGCCCGCGCCCGCCCGCGGGCCCCGACGCGTACACCGTCAGCGGGGGAGCGCCGGTGACGGCGGCGAGCCACGCGGAGCCCCCGCCGCCGTATCCCGCGCAGACCGCCAGGACGCCGGGATGACGGCGGAACACCCGCCGCGTCCAGGTGAGCGCGACGGCCCGGGAAGGCAGCAACAGGCCGTGCCACAGCACGTCGGCGCTGTCCCGCCAGGGCACGCAGCGGGCGTCGTCCCAGCGGACGCTCAGGTGCTCGTCGGCGAAGGCGCCCCCGAACGGCGCCCCGTCACCGCCCACCAGCAGTTCCACCCGGACCTCGCGGCAACCCGGCGCGGCGTGCTCGGAATCCCGGCTCACGGTGACCCGCCGCCCTCGGCCGATGCCGCGGGCGGCGGCAGCGGATCGGGGAGATCCAGTTCCCGCGTCTCCGGCTCGTGGGCGGGCTCGCCCAGCTCCAGCAGCCGGTACATCAGCCGCCGCATCCGGCCGTTGAAGCGGCCTGGCTCGGAGGAGATCCGCGCGGCGATCCTGCGGTACGCGCCCCGGTCGTAGTGGTCGCGCGCGTAACGGAGCTGCCGGGACAGCGAATGCGTCAGGGAGATCGCCGGCGCGAGGGCCGCCAGCGCCGCTCCCGGCGAGTGCGGATTGACGTCCCGACCGGGAAAGCGGGCCATCACGATCGGGACGTCGCACATCGCCGCGTACAGGGTCAGCGAGCCGTGGTCGCCGATCACCGCGTCCGCCGCGACCAGCAGCGGACGCCAGTCGACGTCGGGCGCGATCGGCGGAACGGCCTGCCGGCCGTCGCCCGCCAGCCACGCGCGCACCTGCCATCCGCCGTGGCCCGCCCATGCGTTGGGGTGCAGCAGCAGACACGTACGGTAACCGTCCGCCGGGTCCAGGTCGGCGAGCACCCGCGGCAGCAGTGCCTCCAGCCGGTTGAAGCTCGACCCGAGACCCCAGGTGGAACAGACCAGCACCAGCTTCTCCCCGTCCCGCAGGCCCAGCGCCCTGCGGTACTCGTCCCGGCGCCCCAGGCTGCGCGCGATCCGGTCGTACGAGGCGTCCCCGACCACCTCGGCGATGGGCAGCGCCTCCGGGCAGGACTGCGACAGCAGCGCCAGGTCGTCGCGGTGGGCGAGCGCGTACGCGGCCGGGACCACGCGGTCGCCGATCATGAGGAAGTCCCTGGCCAGGCCGCTGACGCCGCGCCGAGCCGCGCCGGACGGCCCGGACAGCTTCATGTGACCCGCGCCGTGCGGGATCCGCAGCAGTGGGCCGCGCAACTGTTCAAGACCCTGGGAGCCCGCGGCCAGCACCAGGTCGTACTCCTCGGCGACCGCCTCGGACCAGGGCAGCACCTGGGCGTCCAGCGCCGTCAGGAAGGTGCCGACACCCGGGTTGAAGGCGTGCGGGGCGATGGTGAACCGTACGTGGATCCGCAGATCGGAGCGGAGCAGTTCGAACACGTCCTTGAGCCGCTGCCCGTACACCACGGTGTGCACCACGACCAGGACTCTCTTGCAGTCGGACAGTGTGGACCACCGTCCGGGATCGCGTATGGCCGGGCCGGTAAGCCCGTCTACCGCTGACATGGGTGAAACCCCCCGAAGTGAGTCTTCTCTCCTGCGACCGGTGCCCGGCCGCAGGAAGCGGCTTGCCCGGGGCGTCTGGCGGAAGGCTTGCCAAACCCTTGCCGAAACCTTGCCCGGCAGGCCGGGGGACGGGCGGTCTTGGGACCCGGGGGGAGTGAACGGGCCGCGACGGCGCGAAGTCCGCGCCCGGCGCAGCGTCGGCCGGGCCCCGCCTGCGGCAACGGCCGGGTCCCGCTCGGGGCGTCAAGACGCCGCGGCCGGGTCCCGCTCGGGGCGTCAAGACGCCGTCAAGGTCGCGCCGGCGGTGGCCGCGCGCCCGGAATATCCCGTTGCGCGGTTCTAGAGTCGGAGGGTGCGCCTGCCGGGCCGTCCGGGCGAAGGGGGCGGCGGAGCGGGACGATGGAGACATGGCACGCGGGAAGCTGCGCATTTATCTGGGGGCGGCACCTGGTGTGGGGAAGACCTACGCCATGTTGTCGGAGGCGCATCGGCGTGTGGAGCGCGGCACGGACGTGGTGGTCGGGTACGTGGAGCACCACCGGAGGCCGCGGACCGAGGTGATGCTCGCGGGCCTGGAGGAGATCCGGCGCAAGGAGATCGACTACCGGGGGACCGTGTTCACGGAGATGGACGTGGACGCGGTGCTGGAGCGGGCGCCCGAGGTGGTGCTGGTCGACGAGCTGGCGCACACCAATGTGCCGGGGTCGCGGAACGCGAAGCGGTGGCAGGACGTCGAGGAGCTGCTGAAGGCCGGGATCCACGTGGTCTCGAACGTCAACATCCAGCACCTGGAGTCACTCGGTGACGTGGTGGAGTCCATCACCGGGGTGACGCAGCGCGAGACGGTGCCGGACGAGGTGGTGCGCAGGGCCGACCAGATCGAGCTGGTCGATATGTCGCCACAGGCGCTGCGCCGCCGGATGGCGCACGGCAACATCTACGCCCCCGACCGGGTCGACGCGGCGCTGTCCAACTACTTCCGCCCCGGCAATCTGACCGCGCTGCGCGAGCTGGCGCTGCTGTGGACCGCGGACCGGGTCGACGAATACCTCCAGCAGTACCGGGCCGACCACCGGATATCGGCCGCGTGGCAGGCCAGGGAGCGGATCGTGGTCGGCCTGACCGGCGGCCCCGAGGGCCGCACGCTGCTGCGGCGGGCGGCCAGGATGGCCGCCAAGGGCTCGGGCAGCGAGATCCTGGCCGTGCACATCGTGCGCAGCGACGGCCTGGTGTCCGGCTCGGCCAAGGAACTGGCCGTCCAGCGGGCCCTGGTCGAGGACCTGGGCGGGTCCTTCCACCACGTCATCGGCGACGACGTACCGGACGCGCTGCTGGACTTCGCGCGCGGCGTCGACGCCACCCAGATCGTGCTCGGCACGAGCCGCCGCAAGGCGTGGCAGTACGTGTTCGGGCCGGGCGTCGGCAGCACGGTGGCCCGCGACT
Organism: Streptomyces sp. CBMA29; assembly: GCF_014596445.1. GTDB lineage: Bacteria > Actinomycetota > Actinomycetes > Streptomycetales > Streptomycetaceae > Actinacidiphila. The sequence continues at coordinate 3,059 of NZ_MECL01000126.1, forward strand.
CCGGCGACATCGACGTCCACATCGTCACCCACGAGCACGCCGCCAAGGGCCGCGGACTGCCCTCCGCGCGGGGCGCGAAACTCGGCCGCTCCAGGGTCGTGGCGGGCTGGCTGACCGGCGTCGCGGGCCCCGTACTGCTCGCGGTGCTGCTCACCCGCTGGCACCCCGGCATGAGCCAGGCCACCGAGATGCTGGTCTTCCTGACCATGACGGTCGCCGCGGCCCTGATCGGCGGACTGCTGCCCGCGCTGGCCGCGGCCTTGGTCGGCTCGCTGCTGCTCAACTACTACTTCACGCCGCCGACGCACTCCTTCACCATCGCCCAGCCAGAGAACATCATCGCCATCGCGATCTTCATCGTCGTCGGCGCCGCCGTCGCCTCGGTGGTGGACCTGGCCGCCCGCCGCACCCAGCAGGCCGCGCGGCTGCGCGCGGAGGCCGAGATCCTGTCGTACCTGGCGGGCAGCGTCCTGCGCGGCGAGAGCTCGCTCGAAGCGCTGCTGGAACGGGTCAGGGAGACCTTCGGCATGGACGCCGTGGTGCTGCTGGAACGGGACGACGAGCACGCGGCCTGGCACTGCGCCGCGAGCGTCGGCAGCACCCCCTGCGTACGGCCCGAGGACGCCGACGTGGAGGTGCCCGTCAACGACCGGCTCACCCTCGCGCTCACCGGCCGCGTCCTGCCCGCCTCCGACCGCCGTGTGCTGTCCGCGTTCGCCGCGCAGGCCGCCGTGGTGCTGGACCGCAAGCGGCTGACCGACGAGGCGGCCAGGGCCAGGGAGCTGGCCGAGGGCAACCGGATACGTACGGCCCTGCTGGCCGCCGTCTCGCACGACCTGCGCACCCCGCTCGCCGGGATCAAGGCGTCGGTGTCCTCGCTGCGCTCCGCGGACGTCGCCTGGTCGCCGCAGGACGAGGCGGAACTGCTGGCCGGGATCGAGGACGGCGCCGACCGCCTCGACCACCTGGTGGGCAACCTCCTGGACATGTCACGGCTCCAGACCGGCACCGTCTCCCCGCTGATCCGCGAACTCGACCTAGACGAGGTGGTGCCGATGGCGCTCGGCGGCGTCCCCGAGCAGAGCGTCGCCCTCGACATCCCCGAAACGCTCCCGATGGTCGCCGTCGACCCCGGCCTGCTGGAACGCAGCGTCGCCAACGTCGTCGAGAACGCCGTCAAGTACAGCCCGCAGAACGAGAAGGTGCTGGTCGCCGCGAGCGCGCTCGGCCACCGCGTCGAACTGCGCGTGGTCGACCGCGGCCCCGGCGTCCCCGAGAGCGCCAGGGACCACATCTTCGAGCCGTTCCAGCGGTACGGGGACGCGCCGCGCGGCAACGGCGTCGGCCTCGGCCTCGCGGTGGCGCGCGGCTTCGTCGAGGCGATGGGCGGGACGCTGGTCGCCGAGGACACACCCGGCGGCGGCCTCACGATGGTGCTGACGCTGCCCGCCGCACACGGGGTCCCCGGAGCGCCCGGCGTTCCCGACCGGCCCGCCACGGCCGTCTCATGACCGCACAGAAGACCGCACAGAAGAGCGCACAGAAGAGCGCACAGAAGAGCGCACAGAAGAACGAACAGAAGAGGACGCACATGTACCGGGTGCTCGTGGTGGACGACGAGCCGCAGATCGTCCGCGCCCTCGTCATCAATCTGCGGGCCCGCGCCTACGAGGTCGACGCCGCGCACGACGGCGCCACCGCGCTGCGGGTCGCCGCCGCCCGCCACCCCGACGTGGTCGTCCTCGACCTCGGGCTGCCCGACATGGACGGCGTCGAGGTGATCCGCGGCCTGCGCGGCTGGACCCGCGTGCCGATCATCGTGCTGTCCGCCCGGCAGGCGTCCGACGAGAAGGTGGAGGCGCTGGACGCGGGCGCCGACGACTACGTCACCAAGCCGTTCGGCATGGACGAGCTGCTGGCCCGGCTGCGCGCCGCGGTCCGCCGCGCCACGCCCACCGGACCCGACGACGACGCCGCCGTCATCGAGACCGAGTCGTTCACCGTCGACCTGGCGGCGAAGAAGGTCAACAGGGACGGCGCGGACGTACGCCTCACCCCGACCGAGTGGCACCTGCTGGAGGTGCTGGTACGCAGCCCCGGCCGGCTGGTCAGCCAGAAGCAGCTCCTCCAGGAGGTCTGGGGACCCGCCTACGGCACCGAGAGCAACTATCTGCGGGTCTACATGGCCCAGCTGCGCCGCAAGCTGGAGGCCGACCCGGCCCGCCCCCGGCATTTCATCACCGAACCGGGCATGGGGTACCGCTTCGAGCAGTGACCCGGCTCTCCCGGAGCCGCCCCTTCGGGGCAATGACCAGGCGCTGACTGGCCGGTACCCTGGGGAATATGAGTGGTGCCATCCGTTCGGACCGACCCGCGGGACGTTTCCGCCGCATGCTCGACCGCCTGTCCTCCTCGCAGGAGGAACTGCACTCCGAGGAGCTGCAGAAGGACGCCCTGGCCGTCGGCTGCACGAGGATCTGCGACTGCTCCGACCGCCAGATAGTGTCCGTCACCGGTACGCTGCGTACGGTCACCCTCCGTCCCCGGGCCGGTGTGCCCGCGCTGGAGGCGGAACTCTTCGACGGGTCCGCCGCGCTGGACGTGGTCTGGCTCGGCCGCCGCAGTATCAGCGGTATCGAACCCGGCCGTCGGATCATCGCCTCCGGCCGGATCTCCATGAACCGGGGTCGTCCGGTGCTGTTCAACCCCAAGTACGAACTGCGTCCGGTCGGACAGGAGTAACAGGTGGCGTCGATCGACAACACGGATCAGACGGTCCGCGCGGATTCCCGGCCGCCCGGCGGGAGCACGGACAGTACCGGGACCGGCGAGGTCACCGGCGAGACGGGTAACACCGGTAAGACCGGCGAGACCGGCACGACTGGCGAGACCGGCGAGATCACCGACGAGTCGCGGGCGGTCACCGAGGCCGCGCTGTTCGACGCCTTCGGCGGGCTGCGCGGCATGGTGGAGACCACTGTGCCCGGCCTGGTCTTCGTCGCGATCTACACGGTCACCAAGGACCTCAAGAGCTCGGCCATCGCCGCCCTCGCGCTGTCGGTGCTGATGGGCGTGGCGCGGCTGGCCCGCAAGGACACCCTCAAGCACGCCTTCAGCGGGGTCTTCGGCGTCGCCTTCGGCGCGGTCTTCGCCATGATGTCGGGCAACGCGAAGAACTTCTATCTGCCCGGCATGCTCTACACGCTCGGCCTGGCCGTGGCGTATCTGGTCTCCGCCGCCGCGGGCTTCCCGCTGCTCGGCCTGATCCTCGGGCCGATCTTCAAGGAGAACCTGTCCTGGCGTAAGCGGAATCCCGGACGGCTGCGCGCGTACACCAAGGCGAGCTGGGCCTGGGGCCTGATCCTGCTGGCCAAGTCGGCGATCCTCTTCCCGCTGTACTGGTGGGGCAACGCGACGCAGCTCGGCTGGGTGAAGGTCGCGCTCGGCATCCCGCCGTTCCTGCTGTCGGTGTACCTGACCTGGATCTTCCTGGTGAAGGCCCCGCCGCCGATCGACGTGATCGCGGAGATGGAGGCGGCCGAGGCCGCGGAGAAGGCCGAGAAGGCCGAGAAGACTGAGAAAGCCGCGAAGGCCGAGAAAACGGAGAAGGCCGCCGCCAAGCACGCCAGGCCCTGACGCGGAAGGCGGCGGCCCCGGACCCGGCAAGGTCCGGGGCCGCCGCCCCTCCACAGGTAAACCGGAACTACTCGGCGGTGCCACCGTCGCCCTGGAGCGACAGCAGATCCTCCAACTGCTCCTCGCGGTGCGGCGCGGCCACGAACAGCAGCTCGTCCCCGGCCTCCAACGCGTCGTCCTTGGACGGCGTCAGCACCCGGTTGCCGCGGATGATCGTGACCAGCGAGGTGTCCTGCGGCCACTCCACGTCGCCGACCCTGGTACCGACCAGCGCGGCCTCCTCCGGCAGCGTCAGCTCCACCAGATTCGCGTCACCCTGGCTGAAGCGCAGCAGCCGTACGAGATCGCCGACGCTCACGGCCTCCTCGACCAGCGCCGACATCAGCCGCGGGGTGGAGACGGCGACGTCCACGCCCCACGACTCGTTGAACAGCCATTCGTTCTTGGGGTTGTTGACCCGGGCGACGACCCGGGGGACCCCGTACTCGGTCTTCGCCAGCAGCGAGACCACCAGGTTGACCTTGTCGTCACCGGTGGCGGCGATGACCACGTTGCAGCGCTGGAGCGCGGCCTCGTCCAGCGAGGTGATCTCGCAGGCGTCGGCCAGCAGCCACTCCGCCTGCGGGACCCGCTCCACTGAGATGGAGGTGGGGTTCTTGTCGACGAGCAGCACCTCGTGCCCGTTCTCCAGCAGTTCGCCGGCGATGGACCGGCCGACGGCCCCCGCCCCGGCAATGGCGACCCTCATCAGCGCGCCTCCTCGGGACCCTTGGCGAATGCCGCCTCGACCTCGGCGATCCCGTCGGTCCGCATCATCACGTGCACCAGGTCGCCCTCCTGGAGGACGGTCTGGGACGTCGGCACCATCGCCTCGCCCAGCCTGGTGAGGAACGCCACACGGACGCCCGTCTCCTCCTGGAGCGTGCTGATCTTGTGCCCGATCCACGCGACCGACGTGTGCACCTCGGCGAGCTGTACGCCGCCGCTCGGGTCGCGCCACAGCGGCTCGGCACCGGACGGCAGCAGCCGCCGCATCATCTGGTCGGACGTCCACCGCACGGTGGCCACGGTGGGGATGCCCAGGCGCTGGTACACCTCGGCACGGCGCGGGTCGTAGATCCGGGCCGCCACGTTCTCGATGCCGAACATCTCACGGGCCACCCGGGCCGCGATGATGTTGGAGTTGTCGCCGCTGCTGACCGCCGCGAAGGCTCCCGCCTCCTCGATTCCGGCTTCGCGCAGCGTGTCCTGGTCGAACCCGACTCCGGTCACCCGGCGCCCGCCGAACCCGGAGCCCAGGCGGCGGAAGGCCGTCGGGTCCTGGTCGATCACCGCGACCGTATGACCTTGCTGTTCGAGAGAGTGCGCGAGAGTGGAGCCCACTCGCCCGCATCCCATAATCACGACGTGCACGACCGTCCTTCCGGCTGTCAAACGTTTGTGGCCGGGCTCTTGTGGAGCCCCGCGGAGCACTGTTGGTCAGCACAAGCGTCTCAGACCGCGGCCAAAGCTACACACGCGTGCGGCGGGCGAGAAGGTTGCGCCGACCGGGCGCACGACTTCCCCACCGAGATCTCCGCAGACAGCCCCGCCGACAGCCCCGCCGACTTCCCCGCCGAAGCCGTACCCCGCCCGTCACCAAGTCCCCCACTGCCCTTAGGGCAGCGGGGGGAGCGGCCGTATTGACGATCCCTTAACATCGCGGGGTGTCCAAACTGACCGACCTGCCGAAACGGATCCTGATCGGCCGGGCGCTACGCAGCGACAAGCTGGGGGAAACGCTCCTCCCCAAGCGGCTCGCGCTACCCGTCTTCGCCTCCGACCCGTTGTCCTCCGTCGCGTACGCGCCGGGCGAGGTCCTGCTCGTCCTGTCCATCGCGGGGGCCTCGGCCTACCACTTCAGCCCGTGGATCGCCGTCGCGGTCGTCGTGCTCATGTTCACAGTGGTGGCCTCCTACCGGCAGAACGTCCACGCCTACCCCTCCGGCGGCGGCGACTACGAGGTCGCCACCACCAACCTGGGGCCCAAGGCCGGACTCACCGTCGCCAGCGCGCTGCTCGTCGACTACGTCCTGACCGTCGCCGTCTCCGTCGCCTCCGGAATCGAGAACCTCGGTTCCGCCGTCCCCTTCTTCGCCGACCACAAGGTGCTCGGCGCGGTCGGCATGATCTTCCTGCTGATGGTCATGAATCTGCGCGGGGTGCGCGAGTCCGGCAACATCTTCGCCATCCCGACCTACGCGTTCGTCGTCGGCGTCTTCTGCATGATCGCCTGGGGCATCTTCAAGATCGCCACCGGACACGACATGCAGGCGCCCACCGCGCACTACACCATCCACGCCGAGACCTCGGGCATCGGCGGCTTCGCGCTGATCTTCCTGCTGCTGCGCGCCTTCTCCTCCGGCTGCGCCGCGCTCACCGGTGTCGAGGCGATCAGCAACGGCGTCCCGGCGTTCAAGAAGCCCAAGTCCAAGAACGCCGCGACCACGCTCGCCGCGATGGGCCTGCTGGCCGTCACCATGTTCTGCGGCATCATCGCGCTGGCCATGAACACCAAGGTGCACATGGCCTCCAACCCGGCGACCGACCTGCTCAACAACGGCGTCCCGGTCGGCTCCGGCTATACGCAGGACCCGGTGATCGCGCAGGTTGCCGAGGCGGTCTTCGGCCACAATTCGATCCCGTTCATCTTCCTGGCCGCCGTCACCGCGCTCGTGCTGTTCCTCGCGGCGAACACCGCGTACAACGGCTTCCCGGTCCTCGGCTCGATCCTCGCCCAGGACCGCTACCTGCCGCGCCAGCTCCACACCCGCGGCGACCGCCTCGCCTTCTCCAACGGCATCGTGCTGCTCGCGGGCTTCGCCGCCGTCCTCGTCTACATCTACGGCGCGGACTCCACCCGGCTGATCCAGCTCTACATCGTCGGCGTCTTCGTCTCCTTCACGCTCAGCCAGACCGGCATGGTCCGGCACTGGAACCGGCACCTGCGCACCGAGACCGACCCGGCCAAGCGCCGCCACATGCACCGCTCCCGCGCCATCAACACCTTCGGCGCCTTCCTCACCGGCCTGGTGCTCGTCATCGTGCTGCTGACGAAGTTCACCCACGGTGCCTGGGTCGCGGTGCTCGGCATGATCGCGTTCTACGCGCTGATGACCGCGATCCGCCGCCACTACACGCGGGTCGCGGACGAGATCGCCGCCGAGGACGAGCCGGGCGACGACTATGTGCGCCCGTCGCGCGTGCACTCCATCGTGCTGGTCTCCAAGCTGCACAAGCCCACCCTGCGGGCGCTGTCCTACGCCAAGCTGATGCGCTCCGACACCCTGGAGGCGCTCAGCATCAACGTCGACCCCGACGACACCAAGGCGCTCCAGACCGAATGGCAGCGCCGCGGCATCGACGTACCGCTGAAGGTCCTCGACTCGCCGTACCGCGAGATCACCCGGCCGATCATCGAGTACGTACGGGGCCTGCGCCGCAGCAGTCCGCGCGATGTGGTCAGCATCTACATCCCGGAGTACGTGGTCGGCCACTGGTACGAGCACGTGCTGCACAACCAGAGCGCGCTGCGGCTCAAGGGGCGGCTGCTGTTCACCCCCGGTGTGATGGTCACCTCGGTGCCCTGGCAACTGGAGTCCTCCGAGGTCGCCAAGGCGCGTGCCAGGCGCCGCGCGGACTGGAACGCGCCCGGCGCGGTCCGCCGCGGCCCGGTCGGCCCGCCGCGCCGCGACAGGGAGCACACCGGCAACGGCGGACGCCAGAAGTGAGGCCGCACGCGGGGACGTAGACTGGAGGGCTTGTCCCCGCGTACCGCACTTCGAAGCTCAGGAGCACCGCCCCCATGCAGACCGAATCCGTAACCTCACTGGTCGGCCAGGAGTACGAGGTCGAGGTCGGCCAGGTGGCGCACGGCGGCCACTGCGTCGCGCGCACCGACGCCGGGCAGGTGCTCTTCGTCCGGCACGCGCTGCCCGGCGAGCGGGTCGTCGCGCGGGTCACGGACGGCGAGGAGGGCGCGCGGTTCATCCGGGCCGACGCCGTGAAGGTGCTGACCGCGTCCAAGGACCGGGTCGAGCCGCCGTGCCCCTTCTCCGGCCCCGGCCGCTGCGGCGGGTGCGACTGGCAGCACGCGGCGCCCGGCGCGCAGCGGCGCCTCAAGGCGACGGTCGTCGCGGAACAGCTCGAACGGCTCGCCGGGCTCACCCCGGAGCAGGCCGGCTGGGACGGCACCGTGATGCCCGCCCCCGGCGACAAGGTCGCCAAGGGCGAGGTGCCCGCGTGGCGGACCCGCGTGCAGTACGCGGTGGACGCCGAGGGCCGCGCCGGACTGCGCAAGCACCGCTCCCACGAGGTCGAGGTGGTCGACCACTGCCTGATCGCCGCCCCCGGCGTCAGCGACCTCGGCGTCGAGGACCGTACGTGGCCGCAGATCGCCTCCGTCGAGGCCATCGCCGCCACCGGTTCGAACGACCGTCAGGTGATCCTCACCCCGCGCCCCGGCGGGCGGCTGCCGATCGTCGAACTGGACCAGCCGGTGTCGGTGCAGCGGATCGGCGAACGCGATCACGCCGTGCACCGCGTCCACGGCCGCCCCTTCGTCCGCGAGCGCGCGGCGGGCCGCACCTGGCGCGTCGGCGACGGCGGCTTCTGGCAGGTCCACCCGAAGGCCGCGGACCTGCTGGTCGAGGCCGTCATGCAGGGCCTGATGCCGCGCAAGGGCGACATGGCCCTCGACCTCTACTGCGGTGTCGGCCTCTTCGCGGGCGCGCTCGCCGAACGCGTCGGCGACCAGGGCGCCGTCCTCGGCATCGAGTCGGGCAAGCGCGCCGTCGAGGACGCCCGGCACAATCTCCAGGACTTCGACCGCGTCCGCATCGAGCACGGCAAGGTCGAGCAGGTCCTGCCCAAGACGCGGATCGAGGAGGCCGACCTCATCGTCCTCGACCCGCCGCGCGCGGGCGCGGGCAAGCAGACCGTCCGCCAGCTCGCCGCCCTCGGCCCCCGCCGTATCGCCTACGTCGCCTGCGACCCCGCCGCCCTCGCCCGCGACCTCTCCTACTTCGCCGAAGCGGGCTACCGCTCCACCACCCTGCGCGCCTTCGACCTCTTCCCGGTCACCCACCACGTGGAGTGCGTCGCGATCCTCGTGCCCGACCGTCAGTCCGTGAAGTAGTCGGGGTACTGCTCGCGCAGGGCGACGCCGTAGCGGCGGACGCGGCTCACGTGGTCGCCGAGCAGGCGCCGGCCGCCGGTCACGTCGGCGGCTTCGAGGGCGTCGACGATGGCCGTGTGCTCGGTGACCAGGGCGCGGACGGTGTCGGGGTCGGGGAGGCTGAGGCGGCGCAGCCGGTCGAGCTGGAGCTTCATCGGCTGCATGACCGTCCAGACGCCGTGGTAGCCGCTGATCACGAAGAGCTGCTCGTGCAGGGCCTCGTCGGCGTCGAAGAATCCGGCGAGGTCCTGTTCCGCCTCGCAGCGGACCTGTTCCGCCAGCAGGGCGCGGCATACGCCCAGGCGGCGGTCCGGCGCGGCGCACGCGACGGCGAAGGCGGAGATCTCCAGGCTCTCGCGGACGAACCGCGCTTCCTCGACGTCGCGCAGGCTGATCTTCGCCACGGTGGTGCCGACTTGGGGGATGACGGTCACCAGTCCGTTGTCCACCAGGCGGGCGATGGCCTCGCGCACCGGGGTTCTGCTCACCTGGAGCCTGGCCGACAGGTCGGTCTCGGACAGCGAGGCGCCGGGGGCGATACGTAGCGTCCTGATCGCCGACACCAGCTCTTCGTAGACGCGGTCGGAGGTGCGGGCGCGACCGCGGACGACCGGACGCAGCGGGGAGCCGCCGCCGCGCGCTTCCGTTGGGGGGTTGTTCAACGAGCGTTCCACCCTCGCAAGATTTTCGGGCCGGACTCCTCGTCAGGATATCGGGATTCGTCCGTCGGGCAGCGGGTCCCGCGCACACCGCGGCCGGCCGGGTCCCGCGACCCGGCCGGCCGTGTGCCTCGTCGATCCGACGCGGCGGTCAGCGCCTCGCGCTCTGCGTGCCGGGCGTCACCGTCCACTGGTCGAAGTCGTACGCGACCGACTCGTCGCCGACGGTCGCGGTGAACGTCGAGCCGAGCTTGTCCTGCTGGAGCCACGGCGTGTCGAACAGCTTGAAGCTGTCGTAGCCGATCGCCTGGCCGTTCACCAGGCGGGTCGCGCCGGGCGCCTGGGACGCCCTGTCGTAGGTGAGGTCGAGGTCGTCCCCGGCCAGGCTGTGGTAGATGACGCGCGGGGTGGCGTCGTCCACGTGGCTGGTGTCCAGGCTGGTCTGCGTGGTCAGCGCCGTCGCGAAGGCGTCGAGGCTGGTGTACGCGGAGGCGTCGGCCGTCTCCAGCACCCACGCGTTGGTGTCGGCCTGGCTGCGCAGGATGTCGTAGGTGTAGCCGAGCGTCGCGGTCGGGTGGATCTGCGTCGTCGTCTTCACCTTGTTCGACGGGTCGTTGGGCGTCTGGTGGTACCAGGCGCCGGGCTTCGCCAGCTTGAACGCGAAGTACATCGGCCCGGTGTCGACGACCGTCCAGCCGTCCACCTGCTTGCGCTCCACGACCGAACCGTTGTCGGGGAACATCGCGTTGATGTAGTTCGACGTCTGGTCACCCGACGACTTGTAGATGCCCAGCGCCGTCGGACCGTCCTGCATCACCCGGTGGTTGTCGGGCTGGTCGTACGACCCGATCTGCGCGGTGCCCTGGTCGAGCGAGATCCGGAACAGCGGATTCGCCGCGCTGGACTGCCAGCGCAGCACCATCGGCATGTCCTCGATCCAGTTGTCGACCCTGCGGTACTGCGTCTCGGTGGCCAGTCCCCAGGTGGGCCGCACATAGCTGGTGCGGTAGACGTCCATCGCGTTGCCGCCGGAGTTCTGCAGATTCGACTTGTACGCGCTGTACGACTTGTCGGTCATCCGGCCGATCGTCACCGCGAGCGGCGGCGGCGTGTAGGACGTGCCGGACCAGGCCAGCATGCCCACGTACTCCAGGTCGGGCCGGTACGCCGACGGCGCCGTGTTGTCCGACTCGCCCACCCCCTGCTGCGCCCGGTGCTCCCCGAAGTACGTCCAGGCGAGCGTCGTGTGGTCCGCGGACCGCCAGGTCGGGTCGTTGGCGGAGGCCAGGTCGCCCTTGGCGCGGCTCTCCGACGAGATCAGGTAGCCGTTGTCCCAGTCGTTCGCCCACTCGAACCACATGACGTCCATGGCCATCTTGACCTCGGAGCGCAACTGCTGGTCGTCGGACCACTGGTAGATCGCGTTCAGACCGACATACGTCATGATCGTGTACTCGGGGCTCTCGTACTCCGCCCAGCCGCGCCGCACCCCGGCGTTGACCATCTCCTCGATGTTGGCCTTGCTGCTCGCCTTGAGCGCCGCGCCGGAGTTGCCGTTGAGGTCGGCCACGTCCGGGAAGTACTGCCCGACCAGATAGCCGGTGACGTACGTGCTCATCCGCAGGTTCTCGGTCTGCGGGAGCTTCTGGTAGCCGTACTTGGCGAAGTACGCGCGCACGTCCTGGAGCATCGCGGGGCTGAACTGGTCACCCGCCATCAGGTACGTGTACATCTTCGCCATGATCTTGTACTGCTCGTAGTCGTAGCCCTGGTAGAGCTTGTCCAGCTTGCCGAGGTTGGCCGCGACGTTCTGGTGGTCCACCAACTGCGCGGTGTACTGCGCCACGTTGATCGGGCCGTCCTCCTCCTTCATGGCCTTCGTCCGGTCCCACAGCCACTGCGTCCGGGTCTGCTGGGTGCCGGGGAACGGGGCGGGAGCAGCGGGTACGTAGGTGGCGGTCGTGACGTGCACCGAGCTGCTCAGCGGGCTGACGTTGCCGAACGCGTCCTTCGCGCGCACCGCGAAGTCGTAACCCGTGCTCGGCATCAGACCGGTGACGACCGCGGAGGTGCTGGAGCCGCTGACCGAGGAGGCCAGATAGCCGTCGCGGTAGATGTCGTAGCCGCTGACCCCGGTGTCGTCGGTCGAGGCGTTCCACAGCAGCGGGACGCTGTCCGAGGAGGCCGTCCCGGCGTGCAGTGACGTCGGCGTGGTGGGCGGCGCGCTGTCGGACACCGCGCCGGCGTCGTACACACCGACGTTGTCGACGTCGATCGCCTCGTCGGTGCCGCCGGTGTCGACGCGTACCTGGAAGCCGAGTTCGACGGTCGTCACGAGCCGCTGTCCGCCGTTGGGCACCACGGTGAAGCGGTACTCGGGGATGTCGCTGTCGTCGACCGTCGCCAGGGCGCCCGACGTGCTCTTGTACGCGGCGGTGCCGGTCAGGCTCACCGCCGGCACGGCGAACCGCGGCACCAGGACGTTGTCGGCGTTGCCGAACTGGATCTCCGCGTAGATGTCCTTGGCGACGGGCTTGGTGCTGGCCGCGCCGCGCTTGAGGTCGAACTTCAGGACGAACTGCTCGGCCGGGCTGCCGACCGGCGCTCCGTAGACGGCGTTGACGCGGCTCATCAGCGAACCGGTGGAGAACCGGTGGTAGAAGTAGCTGGCGAGGTTGGTCCCCTCGGAGGCGTCGCGCAGTTCGAGCGCGTTGTTCCCGCCGACGCTCACGATCTGCTGGCTGCCCCCGCCCGAGGCGGTGGACATGGTCAGCGGACTGGTGCCGCTGTCCATCGTGGTGTCCATGTCCGCCGCGAGCAGGTTGACCTGTGGGTCATCGGCGGCGACGGCACCCTGGGACGGTGCCGCGAGGAGCACGATGACGCACGCGGACGCCATGGCTCCGTACCGGACTCTCATGGATCATCCTTTCGTTGGCACTGGCTGACTTGCTGACCGTTGAACCGACCGGCTACTTGACCGACCCCGCGACCAGGCCCTTGCTCCAGAAGGACTGCAAGGACACGAACATGGCGACGACGGGCACGACCGAGAGCAGCGCGCCCGTGACGACGGTCGCGTAACCGATCGGATAGCCCTGCATCTCACGCCAGCCGACGAGCCCCACGGTCACGGGCTGGAGCGATCTGTCGGCGAGCATGAGCGAGGGGAGCAGGAAGTTCGTCCAGATCGCGACGAACTGGAACAGGAAGATCGTCACCATCGCGGGCGCCATGATCCGCATCCCCATCACGAAGATGCGGAACTCGCCCGCCCCGTCGATCCGTCCGGCCTCGATCAGCGCGTCCGGGATCGACGACGCGGCGTAGATCCGGCTCAGATACACGCCGAAGGGGCTGACGATGCTGGGGATGAACACCGACCAGAAGGTGTTGATCACGCCGGTGTGACTGAAGAGCAGATACAGCGGGACGGCGAGTACGGGGGCGGGCAGCAGGACGGCGGCGAGCACCGTGCCGAACACCGCCTCACGGCCGGGGAAGGGGAACTTCGCCAGCGCGTAGCCGCACATGGTGGCCAGCAGCGTGGAGACGACGCCGCCGCCGACCGCGTACAGCAGCGAGTTCAGCAACCAGCGGGAGTAGATGCCGCCCTGGGCCTCGAACAGCGTCTGGACGTTGTCCCAGAGGGCGAAGTGCGCGCCGAACCAGAAGCCGTTGCCGGAGAAGAGCTCCCCGCTGCCCTTGGTGGCGGAGACGACCAGCCACCACACCGGGAGCAGGAAGTAGAGGGCGAACAGGCCCATGACGGCCAGCACGAACATCCGCGACGCCGGGTTCACGGTCGTCAGCGGGCTTCCCGAGGCGCGTTTCGGCCGCGGTCGCGGTCGCGGCTTCGGGGGGGTCGGCGTGGTGCGCGCGGGTGATTCCACGGTGGCGGTCATCAGTCGGTCCTCTTGGCCGACGCGCGGAAGACGGCGACGGAGAGCACACAGATCAGCGCACCGAGCACCACCGACTGCGTGGCCGCGTAGTTGAAGTTGTTGGAGGAGACCGACCGCAGCGTGGCCATGATCGGCGTGTAGGTGGAGGACAGGTTCGGCGCCACCGACTTCATGGTGGCGGGCTCGTTGTAGAGCTGGAACGTGCCGATGATCGAGAAGACCAGGGTCATCAGCAGCGCCGGTCGGATCTGCGGGACCTTGATCAGCCACGCGGCCCGCCACCCCGTGCAGCCGTCCATCGCGGCGGCCTCCATGGTCTCCTCGGGGATGGCCTGGAGCGCCGCGTACAGCAGGATCGTGTTGTAGCCGGTCCACGCCCAGGTGAGGATGTTCGCGATCGAGAACGGCAGCGCGGCGTCGGTGACGAAGCTGGCGTGGACGCCGACCGAGTCGAGCGCGCGGGTGATCGGGCTCAGCGACGGCGCGTACAGGAACGACCAGACCAGTCCCGCGATCACACCGGGCAGCCCGTACGGGACGAAGTAGGCGAGCCGGAAGAACCGGCCGCCCTTGACCGCCGCGGAGTCCAGGAGAAGGGCGAGTACGAGCGCGATGCCGAGCATCACCGGCACCTGGATCACGCCGACGAACGCCACCCGTCCCAGCGAGGCGAGGAAGTCCGCGTCGTGGAACACCTCGACGTAGTTGTCGAAGCCCGCGAAGACGGTCTTCGAGCCGCCGAGCCCGAGGCCGGAGCGCTTCACCGAGAACAGGCTCTGCTCCAGTGAGTACGCGGTGGGGATCAGGTAGACGACGACGAAGAGCAGGAGGAACGGCAGGACGAACGGCGCGGCCCGGCGGAGCTCGCGTAGTCGGCGCCGTTGAGTCGTCACGGAGGACACGGTCACCTTCTCTCTGAAGGAACGTGGGTGCTGGGGGACGTGTCGGGTCGGCTCGGGTCGGGGGCGAGGCGGGGCGGGGCGGGGGCGGCGGATTCGCGGCCCCCGCGCGGCCCTACTGGTTGGCCCCCATGGGCTGACCGCTACTGGTTGACCGAGAAGCCCTGGGACTTCAGCGCCTTGAGCGTGTCCTTCTGGGCGTCGCCGAGCGCGTTCTCGTACGTGGCCTTCTTCGTGTGCACCTTGCCGAGGCCGTCACCGAGCGTCGTGGCCGAGATCGACATGATCGGCCCCCACATCCAGCCGGAGTTGACCTTGGCCGACTCGGTGCGGAACAACTGGTAGACGGGCTGGCCGCCGTAGTAGCTCTGCGGGGCGTCCAGCGCGGAGTTGGTGAGCCCGGACCTGGACGCGGGCAGGATGGCCGCGGAGGCGATGAGGTTCGACACCGACTCCTTGTCCGTCGACATCCAGGTGGCGAATTCGGTCGCCTCCTTCGGGTGCGAGCAGTCCTTCATCACGGCCGTGGCCGATCCGCCGGAGTTCCCGACCGTGTCCGTACCGGCCCATCGGGGCATCGGCGCGACGGCCCACTTGCCCGCGGAACCCGAGGCGTTGTCCCGGATCAGGGACGCCGACCAGACGGGACCGACCTCGGCCCAGACCGTCCCCTTGCTCCACGCGGAGTACAGCGCCGCGTCGAAGGCGGGGTACGAGGCGAGCAGCCCCTTGTCGTACAGGCCCTGCCAGTAGTCGCCGACCTTGCGGTTGGCGGCGCTGTCGAACGACACGGACCAGGCGTCGTTCTTCACCCCGAACCAGGGGGCGCCGCCCTGCCACGCGAACCCGGCGTAGAGGTAGGGATCGGTGGGCAGGTTCATGATCCGCGACGCCGGGTCCGCGGCCTTCACCGCGGCGGCGGCGGCCGTGAACTCGTCCCACGTCCTGGGCAGCGCGATGTGCGCCTTCTTGAACAGGTCGGCCCGGTAGAACATCGCCATCGGCGCGGTGTCCACCGGTACGCCGTACGCCTTGCCGTCGACGCCGACGTTGCCCCACACCCAGTCGGGGAACTCGCTCCTGCCGTCCTTCACGTACGTGCTGACGTCCTGGAGCACGCCCGCCGCGAGGAAACTGGAGAACGTCTCGTACCCGACCTGGGCCAGACAGGGCGCCTTGCCCGCCTTGGCGGCGGTGAGCATCTTGTCGTAGCCGCCGGCGCCGCCGTTGGTGACGGCCTCGTACTTCACGTGGACGTCGGGGTGCGTCTTGTTCCAGAGCGCGACGGACTTCTCGTAGCCCGCGGCCCAGCCCCAGAAGGTGATGTCCGCCGGGCCGCCGCTGTCCGCCTTGGAGCTGCCGCTGCCGCCGCTGCCGCCGCCGCATCCGGTCAGCACGAGGCTGAGCGCGGCGAGGACCGCGGCGGTGGTGAGTCGTGCCCTGCGCATGATCATGGCGACCTCTCGGTTTGCTGCTGTACAGCGCGGTTCGTGTCTTCGTGCCGTGGTGATGGGGGGCGTTGGCGGGGGCGATGAGGGGGCGATGGGGGAGCGGACATACCGCCGCGGACGACACCGGGTAGGCGACCGGGATACTTGCATACAAGAATACTGGCATGCAAGGATTCGGACGTGAATCCTCCCCGACCAGCACGCATCCAGGAGCAGGCACCCCCCGGCCCCGCCGGAGGGCTGTCGCCGATCACCCGGGACCGCACGCGGAACCGCGCCTCCGATCACGTCTACGACGAGTTGGTCTCCGCGATCCGCAAACTGCGGCTCGCCCCCGGCTCCTCCCTGTCGGAGACGGACATCGCGGAACGGCTGCACGTCAGCCGTACGCCCGTCCGGGAGGCCATCGCCCGGCTCGCCGACACCGGCCTCGTCCACGTCGTGCCGCAGGTCGGCACGCAGGTCGGCCTGATCCGGCTACGGGACGTGGAGGAAGCGCGCTTCGTCCGCGAGAGCCTGGAGGTCTCGGCCTTCGAGGCGGCCTGCGGCAACCCGGCACTGGACGTCGGCATCCTCCGCGACCTGCTCGAACAGCAGGAACACGCCTACCGCACCGCCGACTACGACACGTTCTTCCAGGCCGACGAGGCCCTGCACAGCGCGATCTTCACCCTCAGCGGCCACCCCGGCGCCTGGCAGGTCGTCCAGCGGATGAAGCTGCAACTCGACAGAGTGCGCCGGCTCGCCCAGCCCGACACCGCCACGATGCGCGACCTGATCGACGAACACCGGCTGATCGTCGATGCCTTGGAGTCCCGCGACATCGCGGGCGGGCGCGCCCTGATCAGCCGTCACGCCAGACGCGCGCTCGAACGCGTGCCAGGGCTGCGCGCGCGGTATCCGCACTACTTCACGGCATGACCGGGCGCGGCAGCCGGGCGCACCGAATCACCGCGACGAAAGGACAACCCCACGTGAACAGGTTCGCCGGACGGACGGTTCTCGTCACAGGCGCCGGTTCCGGCATCGGCCGCGAGATGACGCGCCAGTTCGTGGCGGAGGGGGCGACCGTGTACGCGGCGGACCTCGACCCCGCCGACGTACCCGAAGGCGGCATCCCGCTCACCGTCGATGTCACCGACCCCGACTCCTTCGCCGCGGCCGTCTCCCGGGCGGTGTCGGAGACCGGCGCGCTGCACGTGCTCTGCAACAACGCGGGCCTGGCCTCCAGCACCGACACCCTGGCGTGCAGCGTCGAGGAGTGGGACGCGACCTTCGCGGTCAACACCCGCGGGGTGTTCCTCGGCACCAAATTGGCCCTGCCGCACATGCTCGCCCAGGGCGACGGCGCCATCGTCAACACCGCCTCCGCCGCCGGACTCGTCGGGCTGAAGGACCGCGCCGCGTACTGCGCCAGCAAGGGCGCCGTGATCGCCTACAGCCGCCAGGTCGCCGTGCAGTACGCGGGCACCGGCGTGCGCTGCAACTCCGTGTGCCCCGGCACCGTCGACTCCCCGTGGGTGGGCCGCCTGCTCGCCGCGGCCGACGACCCCGAGCAGGCCCGCGCCCAACTCGTCGCCCGGCAGCCGATGGGCCGCCTCGGAACCCCGGCCGAGGTCGCCGCGGCCGCCCTCTACCTCGCCTCCGACACCGCCGCGTTCATCACCGGCACCGAGCTGGTCATCGACGGCGGGCTGCTCGCCGGCTGACCATCCCTACCATCGAACGGATCACCGTGAAGCTCATGCGTGTCGGCCCACCCGGGGCCGAACGGCCCGTCGCCCTGCTTCCCGACGGCCGCCACCTCGACCTGTCCGCGCTCACCGACGACATCGACGGCGCCTTCCTCGCGGGCGACGGACCCGACCGGCTGCGCGACGCGATCGCGACGGGCGGCCCTCCGGCCGCCGACGTCACCGGGCAGCGCGTCGGCCCGCCCGTCGCCCGCCCCGGTGTCGTGCTCTGCGTCGGCATGAACTACGCGGCGCACGCGGCGGAATCGGGCGCCGCCCCGCCCCAGGCGCCGGTCGTCTTCTACAAGTCACCGCACTGCGTCGTGGGACCGGACGACGACGTCCTGCTGCCGCGCGGCTCCGCCACGACGGACTGGGAGGTCGAGCTCGCCGTCGTCATCGGACGCCGGGCCCGCTACCTCGACTCGCCCGCCGACGCCCTGGCCCACGTGGCGGGTTACACGATCTCCAACGACGTGTCCGAGCGGGCCCTGCAACTGGAGACCAGCGGCGGCCAGTGGTCGAAGGGCAAGAGCTGCGAGACGTTCAACCCGCTGGGGCCCTGGCTGGTCACCCCGGACGAGATCGCGTCTCCCCAGGCCCTCGGTCTGCGCTCCTGGGTCAACGGCGAACCCCGCCAGGCGTCCGGCACCAAGGACATGGTCTTCGACGTCGCCACGCTGATCCACGAGCTGAGCCAGTTCACCGTCCTCGAACCGGGCGACGTCATCAACACCGGCACGCCCGAAGGCGTCGCGCTGTCGGGCCGCTTCCCCTACCTCAAGGAGGGCGACACCATGGAGTTGGAGATCGACGGGCTGGGCCGCCAGCGGCAGCGGGTCGGCCGGGCATGACCATACGACTCTCGCTCGGACACATCGACACCTACGACGCGCGGGTGGCGACCTTCGCGCGCCAACTCGGGCTCACCGGCGTCCAGCTCCACACCCCTGACCTGCTGCCCGGCGAGGACGGCTTCTGGAGCGAGGCCGAACTGCGGGCCCTGAAGGACCGTTGCGAAGCCGACGGCCTCGCGATCGACGGCCTGGAGAACGTACCGCTCGCGCACTTCTGGAAGATCCAGCGCGGACTGCCGGGCCGTGACGAGCAGATCGAGAACTACCTCAGAACCATCCGCAATCTCGCCGCCGTGGGCATCGACCTGCTCGGTTACAACTTCCTCGCCACGTATGTCTGGCGCACGGACATGGCGGCGGCGGGCCGCGGCGGCGCCAAGGTCAGCGCCTTCGACCTGGCGGACGTCTCCCGCGGCAACGCGCTCGCGGGATACCGGCTCACCCCCGACCACCCCGTCGGCGAGCCGGCCACGGCCGACCGGATGTGGGCCAACCACCAGTACTTCCTCGACGCCGTCCTGCCCGTCGCCGAGGAGGTCGGCGTACGGCTGGCCCTGCACCCCGACGACCCGCCCGTGGACGTGCCGTTGGGCGGCATCGCCCGGATCTTCACCTCGCCCGCCGCCATCGGACGGGCCCGCGACCAGGCGGGCGGCAGCCCGTCCTGGGGCCTGAACCTCTGCCTGGGCACGGTGTCGGAGATGGCGGGCGAGGAGAGCGTCAACGAGGTCATCGACCTGCTGGGGCCGTCCATTTTCTACGTCCACTTCCGGGACGTCCGCGGCACCGTGCCTCGCTTCAGCGAGTGCTTCCTCGGCGAGGGCAACTTCAATCCGGCGCGGGTCATCCGCCGCCTCGAGGACGCCGGATTCGACGGGTTCCTCATCGACGACCACGTCCCGGCGATGATCGGCGACCTCGACACCTGGGGCGACATCTCCTCCGAGGCGTACTGCAGCCGCGGCCGGGCCCACGCGATCGGCTACCTGCAAGGCGTCCTGAACGGCCTGGGGCTCGACCAGCCGGAGGCCCGCCCGCGGGCCGGCCGCTCGGCTACGGTCCGCCGCCAGCCTCAGGCCAGCCAGTAGTACGGCAGGCGCAGGAGGTCGGCGACGCGCGCGGCGACCTCCCGCGCGTGCGGCGGGACGCCCTCGTCGGCGATGCCGCGTACCAGGTGCAGATGGAGCGACTGGAGGGTGGTGAAGGTGTTGAACGCCCAGACCGGGACCGCGCCGGGTCCGCCGCCCTCCAGGGCCTTGTGAACGACGGTCAGCCAGTCGGCGGCCTCCTCGACGGTCAGTCCGGGGGCCTGGAGGATACGGGTGAGCGCGCGGGCCAGCCGCGCGTCCTCCAACTGCGCGTAGCGGTAGTCGGTCCGCTCGGCCGTCATCCTGTGAGCGCACAGCTCCAGCAGGTCGGTGCGGCGCTCCGGCAGGGCCTTCGCGAACGCGGCTGCGGCGTCGGCGCCGTGCGCCACGGCGTGCAGCCAGCCCAGCGCGTCGTCCCAGCCGCGGGTGTCGCGCTCGGCCGGATACCAGGCCGAGAACCGCGCGTACCAGCGCTCCGCCGCCTCTCGCGGTACGAGCCCGGGTACGGCGTCGCCCCGCGTCAGCACGGAACAGATGACCAGCGGCGCGAAGGCCCTGGCTTGAACCTCCGGGTGGGTGAAACGGTCGGCCGCGTCGTCCCCGAGCGTTTCCAGGACGGCGTCGAGACGTCCGTCCCTGATCCAGCGGGCGGCGCCGGTATAGGCGTGGTCGTCGCGCGTCCCGGGGTCAGGGGACGTCAGCATGACGGACAGCTCGGCGGCGAGCCGCGGCGCGGGGACGCCCTCGGGGAAGGGGAATCCGTCGGCCGCGACCGACGTCCAGTCGACATGATCGGCACTCATCGCATCAGGCTATTCCTCGCTCATCGCCACCAGTTTGGTGACCGTGTTCCAGTTGCGGGTGGACGCCGTCAGGCCGAGGCGGCGGTCGGAGAACTGTGCGGCCAGCTTGGAGTTGTGCACGCCGTCGGGGAAGTGGCCGTAGATCTCGCTCCGCCCGGGACGGAATTCGTCCGGCGCGTACGCCGCCGCGTCGATCGCCGCCAGCTTGTCGAGGGGGACGGGCCCCGACAGGAACGTCACCATGAAGCGCGACGGATTCACCCCGGCCATCGGGAACGGGTTGGCGTCCACGACCCGCCGGAGGTCCGCGCCGGTACGGATCAGGCAGGCGACGGTCAGCCCCAATTCGTCGCTGATCCGCTGCTCCAAGTCCGCCGCCAGCCGCCCCGGATCGGTCTGCGCGTGGGTGAAGACGGCGTTCCCGCTCTGGAGATGGGTGCGGACGTCGGCGGCGCCGATGGAGGCCAGCAGGTCCCTGAGGGTCTGCATGGGCAGCTTGTTCTTGCCGCCGACGTTGATTCCGCGCAGCAGCGCGACGTAGCGCGTATCCGTATCCGTATCCGTATCCGTATCCGTATCCGTGTTCGTGCTCGTGCTCTTATTGGTGCTGGTGCTGGTGGCCTTGGTCGTCACGATCGCCACGCTAGCGGCCGGCACTGACAATCGGTCGATTCCGGGTGGTGCCGGGGCAAGCGCGGCGTCGCGCGAATCATGCGCGATGTCGCTCGTTCGGAGGACGGTACGGTCGCTGGAACGGTTCGGCAGGCCGTGGCCTGGTTACGTTCGCGCATATGACCAGCATCCATGACAGGCCCGTCGTCACCGAACTGCGGCTGTCGGCCTTCAAATCGCACCGGGGCGCGTCGTTCGGACTCGGGCCGCTCACCCTGCTCTGCGGGGGCAGCGGCACCGGCAAGTCGAGCGTGCTGGAGGCGCTGGCCGCGCTCGGCCGGCTGGCCTGCGGGGACGGGCTCGACGAGGTCTTCGAGTCCGTGGTGCGCGGTGGCGCGGCGGCGTGCGTACCGCAGGACGCGCAGCCCGACCCGCAGGGACGGCGCGGCTTCCGGATCGGCTGCACGGTCACCGGCCCGGTGGGTCCCGTGCGGCTCGACATCGCCGTCCAGGCGGAGCCCACGCTGCGGATCGTCGGCGAGCGGCTGACCGGCGCGGGCGAGACGCTGCTGACGACGGCGCTGCGCGACCCGGAACGCCGCACGGTGCAGGCCGCCTGGCACACCGCGGGCCTGGTCGCGGTCACCCGCGCGCCGCTGCCCGACGACCGCCTCGCCACTGCCCTGTTGCCGCTGCGTGTCGCCGGACGCACCGACGGACAGCGCCTGGTGCTGGCCGCCGCGGAACAGGTCGTCGTGGCGCTGCGCGGGGTCTTCCCGATCGCGCCGCGCCCCGAGCTGATGCGCGGCCCCGTCCCGGTCGGCGACGGACGGCTGCGCGCCTCCTGCGACAACCTGTCCGCCGTCCTTGCCAGGACCGAGGGCGAATGCGGCACCCGGCACGCGGCGCTGGTCAACGCGGTGCGCGCGGTGTGCAGTCCGCCGGTGGAGGGCATCACGGCGCTGGCGGTGGGCGCCGCCGCGAGTACAGGCGCGGGCGTGAGTACAGGCGCGGGCGCGCGTACGGGCGCCGGTCCCCGTACGGGTGTCGGCGCGGCGGAGGGCGCCCGCGCGGGCGGCGGGCCAGCGACGGAAACGGCGCGGGCGGTGGACGCCGTGATCGCCGCGGTGGACCGCGGCCCGCTCGGCCTGGTCCCGGTGGACCGCCTCGGCGACGGCGAACTCCGTTTCCTCGCGCTGGCGTTGGTGCTGCTCACCGGCCCCGGAGTGCTGGACGTCGACACGAGTACGGAGCTGCTGCCCGCCAGTCAGGTGCTGACCGTGCTGGGCGACGGCCTCGACCACGGCCTGGACCGCCGCCAACTGTGCGAACTGCTGCGGCTGGCGGGCCCGGCCGCGGAACGCGGGCACATCCGGCTGCTGGGCACCGTCCAGGACGCGAGCTTCGCGGAGGGGATCGGCGGTGTCTCGGTCACCGCGCTCGGGGTCCCGCGGCCACGCCGCCGCGAGGATGCGGTAGACCAGTCGGGGTGACCGAAGAAACCGACGCACCCGATCTGGCGGCGCTCCAGCGCCGCCTCGCCGCCTTCGCCGCGGCCCGGAACTGGCAGCCGTTCCACACGCCCAAGAACCTCGCCGCCGCGCTGAGCGTCGAGGCCGCGGAGCTCCTGGAGATCTTCCAGTGGCTCACCCCGGAACAGGCGGCGGAGGTGATGGCGGACGACGGGTCCGCCCACCGGGTCCGCGACGAGGTCGCGGACGTGCTGGCGTACCTGCTGCAATTCTGCGAAGTGCTCGGCATCGACGTGCTGGCCGCGCTCGCGGCGAAGATCGACCGCAACGAGCTGCGGTTCCCGCGGGCCGATCCCTCGTCCGGGTGACGAGGTTTTCCACAGGCGCGGAGTTGTCCACAGATCTCCCGAGGGGCCTTTCCGTACCCGCGAAACTCTGTCACTCTGAGTAACGGCGAAGGGATCGCCGCAGGACAGAGGGGGTGCGGGACATGGACGCAGCGCGACTGGTGGCCCAGGCGGAGCGAGTGATGAGCCGATCGCCGCAGCCGGACGACGTCATCGCGGAGGCGTGGCAGGCGTTCGAGCTGACCGAGGCCGTGGGGCGGCTGCTCACCGCCGATCACGAGCGGCCGGTGGTCCGCGCCGGGCCGGGACCGGTGGTGGGCGCGTCAGGCGGCGACCCGCCGCGGGCCGCACGGCTGACCGGGGTGCGCGACCCGCACGGCACGCTGCGGGCCCTGCGCACGCTGCTCGGCGCGATCGGCCTGTCCCTGGTCGCCATCACCTGCACCGCGGAGGACGAGGCGGCGTACTGGAACTGCATCGAAGCGCTGGACGCGGTGGACGAGGCCAAGGACCGCGTGCGCGCGCTGACCCGGGAGGCGGACCGTTGACGGAGATCGCCGTGATGGGGGCAGGATGGAGGAATGGATCTGCGAATCTTCACCGAGCCCCAGCAAGGTGCCGAGTACGACACCCTGCTCACCGTCGCCAAGGCGACCGAAGACCTGGAATTCGACGCCTTCTTCCGCTCCGACCATTACCTGAAGATGGGCGACGGGACCGGACTGCCGGGACCCACGGACGCGTGGATCACCCTGGCCGGACTCGCCCGCGAGACCAGCCGGATCAGGCTCGGCACCCTGATGACGGCCGGCACCTTCCGGCTCCCCGGTGTGCTGGCGATCCAGGTCGCCCAGGTGGACCGGATGTCGGGCGGACGGGTCGAGTTCGGCCTCGGCGCGGGCTGGTTCGAGGAGGAGCACACGGCGTACGGCATCCCCTTCCCGAAGGAGAAGTTCGCCCGCCTTGAAGAGCAACTGGCCATCGTCACCGGCCTGTGGGAGACCCCGGTCGGCAAGACCTTCGACTACGACGGGACGTTCTACCAGCTCAAGGACTCGCCCGCGCTGCCCAAGCCGGCGCAGGCGAAGGTCCCGGTGCTGATCGGCGGCATGGGCGCCAAGCGGACACCGGAACTGGCGGCGCGGTACGCGACCGAGTTCAACATCCCGTTCGCCTCGGTCGAGGACAGCGGGCTCCAGATCGGCCGGGTGCGCGCGGCGGCGGAGGCGGCCGGGCGCGGCCCCGACGACCTGGTGTACTCCAACGCCCTGGTGGCCTGTGTCGGCAAGGACGACGCCGAGGTGGCCCGCCGGGCCGCCGCGATCGGCCGGGAGGTGGACGAGCTGAAGGCGAACGGGCTGGCGGGCACGCCCGCCGAGGTCGTCGACCGGATCGGGCAGTATGCGGAACAGGGCTCCACCCGCTTCTACTTCCAGATTCTCGACCTCTCCGACCTCGACCACCTGGAGCTGATCTCGTCCCGGGTCAGGACCCAGGTGGGCTGAGGCCGCGATGCCCACGACCCCGCCCGCACCGCTCTTCCCGGCCGCCGCCGAGAGGGCACTGGTCCTGGACGGCGGGCTGTCCAACCAACTCGCCGACCAGGGCTGCGACCTGTCGGACCCGCTCTGGTCCGCCCGGCTGCTCGCCGACGCCCCGGAGCAGATCGAGGCCGCGCACACCGCCTATATGCGGGCGGGAGCCCGGGTGCTGATCACCTCCAGCTACCAGGCCACCTACGAGGGGTTCGCCCGGCGCGGTATCGGGCGGACCGAGGCTTCCGCGCTGCTGACCCGCAGCGTGGAGCTGGCCCGGCGGGCGGGCGCGGACCGGACCGACGTGCGGGTGGCGGCGTCGGTCGGGCCGTACGGGGCGATGCTCGCGGACGGCAGCGAGTACCGCGGGCGGTACGGGCTGAGCGTGCGGGAGCTGGAGCGCTTCCACCGGCCGCGGATCGAGACCCTGGCGGCGGCCGGTCCCGACGTCCTGGC
This sequence comes from Streptomyces sp. CBMA29, assembly GCF_014596445.1. Classification (GTDB taxonomy): domain Bacteria; phylum Actinomycetota; class Actinomycetes; order Streptomycetales; family Streptomycetaceae; genus Actinacidiphila. The sequence goes on from NZ_MECL01000126.1 coordinate 27,727, forward strand.
CCTGGAGACGGTGCCGGACACGGACGAGGCCGAGGCCATGCTGCGGGCGGCCGAGGGGACCGGCGTGCCGGTCTGGCTCTCCTACACCGTCTTCGGCGACCGTACCCGGGCCGGGCAGCCCCTGGCGGACGCCTTCGCGGTGGCCGCGGGCCGCGACGAGGTGATCGCGGTGGGCGTCAACTGCTGCGCACCCGCCGACGCGGACCACGCGGTGGTGGTGGCGGCGACGGTCACCGGCAAACCCGTCGTCGTCTACCCCAACAGCGGTGAGCGCTGGGACGCCGACCACCGCCGCTGGGACGGAGCCACCACCTTCTCCCCAGCCCGCGTCGCCGCCTGGCACCAGTCGGGCGCCCGCCTGATCGGCGGCTGCTGCCGAGTGGGTCCGTCCCGGATCAGCGCCCTGTCGAAGGTGCTGCGCGGGGACTAGGGCGTGTCCGCAAGGTCTCTCCCCCAGACTCCGTCCGGGAGGTGCCCCCACCGCCCGGAGGGCGGGGCTGGCGGTGTCTGGTGCGTGCGATCGGCAATGGCGGTGGGGGCACCCCCGGACGGAGTCTGGGGGAGTGCGTGCCAGGCGCCGCCGGCCAGACGAGACTTTGCGGACACGCCCTAGGGCCGGGAAAAACCCCTGGTCGGGCTGCGGGCGGGAGGGAATACTCGGGGAGGTGTTCCTGACGATCTCCACCACCGGCACCGCGGCTGCCCCGGCTACTGACCTGGGGTTTCTGCTGCATAAGCACCCGGAGAAGGCACAGACCTTCTCCACCTCCTACGGCAACGCGCACGTCTTCTATCCCGAGGCGTCGGTCGAGCGGACCACGGCCGCGCTGCTGTTGGAGATTGATCCGCCCGCACTGGCGCGCCGGGGGAAGGGCAAGGGCAAAGGCCGGGGCGGCGCGCCCGACGCCGCGCTCGCGCAGTATGTGAACGACCGGCCCTACGCGGCCTCGTCGCTGCTCGCGGTGGCGCTGCGTACCGTCTTCTCCAGTGCGCTGCGCGGCGAGTGCCGCACAATGCCGGAGCGGGCGGCGGCGCCGCTGCCGCTGCGGATCGAGGTGCCGGTGCTGCCCGCCCGCGGCGGCCCCGCGCTGGTGGCCGCGCTGTTCGAGCCGCTGGGCTGGCGGGTCGAGGCCGAGCCGGTGGCGCTGGACACGGAGTTCCCCGAGTGGGGCGACTCGCGGTACGTACGGCTGGTGCTCGAAGGGGAACTGCGGCTGTCGGACGCGCTGCGGCAGGTCTATGTGCTGCTGCCGGTGCTCGACGACGCCAAGCACTACTGGGTGTCGGCGGACGAGGTGGACAAGCTGCTGCGGTTCGGCGAGGGGTGGCTGGAGGAGCACCCGGAGCAGAAACTGATCACCAGCCGCTATCTGTCACGGCGTTGGGCGCTGACCCGGCAGGCGATGGAGCGGCTTGAGCTGGCCCGGCTGGCGGAGGCCGACGACATCGAGGTCGAGGCCATCGACAACGCGGTCGAGGACACCGTCGGCCCGGACGGCGAGGAGGCGGAGGAGCGGCCGACGCCGCTGGCCGTTCAGCGGCGCGAGGCGATCCTCGGGGCGCTGCGCGACGCCGGGGCCACGCGCGTGCTCGACCTGGGCTGCGGGCAGGGCCAGTTGGTGGGCGCGCTGCTGAAGGACGTGCGGTACACGGAGATCGTCGGCGTCGACGTATCGGTGCGGGCGCTCGGCAGCGCGGCGCGGCGGCTGCGTCTGGACCGGTTGAGCGAACGGCAGGCGGCCCGGGTCACCCTGTTCCAGGGCTCGTTGGCGTACACCGACACGCGGCTCAAGGGCTACGACGCGGCCGTGCTCAGCGAGGTCGTCGAACACCTCGACCTGCCGCGGCTGCCCGCCCTGGAGTACGCGGTGTTCGGCTCCGCCCGGCCGCGGACCGTGGTCGTGACGACGCCGAACGTCGAGTACAACGTGCGGTGGGAGACGCTGCCCGCGGGCCATGTCCGGCACGCCGACCACCGTTTCGAGTGGAGCCGCGAGGAGTTCCGCGACTGGGCGACGACGGTCGCCGCCCGGCACGGATACGACATCGCCTTCACCCCCGTCGGCCCCGACGACCCCGAGGTCGGCCCGCCCACCCAGATGGCGGTCTTCACGATCACCGCGCCCGCGCCCGCGCCCACGACCGACACCCGTCACACGACCACGAACACGACTACCGGCAAGGAGGCGGCGGCATGACCGCACCACGCACGCTGCCCGTCACCGACCTGTCCCTCGTCGTCCTGATCGGCGCCACCGGCTCCGGCAAGTCCACCTTCGCCGCACGGCACTTCAAGCCCACCGAGGTCATCTCCTCCGACTTCTGCCGCGGCCTGGTCAGCGACGACGACAACGACCAGAGCGCCAGCGCCGACGCCTTCGACGTCCTGCACTACATCGCGGGCAAGCGCCTCGCGGCGGGCCGCCGCACGGTCGTGGACGCCACGAACGTGCAGTCGGAGAGCCGGAAGCAGTTGATCAAGCTGGCCCGGGAGTACGACGTACTGCCGATCGCCGTCGTCCTCGACGTACCCGAGCAGGTCTGCGTCGCGCGCAACGCCGAGCGCCCCGACCGGGCCTCGCTGCCGCGCCACGTCGTGCAGCGGCACCAGCGCGAACTGCGCCGCTCGCTGCGGGGCCTGGAGCGCGAGGGCTTCCGCAAGGTGCACATCCTGCGGGGCACCGAGGAGATCGACTCCGCCGAGATCGTCACCGAGCGCCGCTACAACGACCTGACGCACCTCACAGGACCGTTCGACATCATCGGCGACATCCACGGATGCAGCTCGGAACTGGAGACGCTGCTGGCCGAGTTGGGCTACGTCGACGGCGCGCACCCCGAGGGGCGCACCGCCGTCTTCGTCGGCGACCTCGTCGACCGCGGCCCGGACAGCCCCGGTGTGCTGCGCCGCGTCATGGGCATGGTCGAGGCGGGCACCGCGCTGTGCGTGCCCGGCAACCACGAGAACAAGCTCGGCCGCTACCTCAAGGGCCGCCAGGTGCAGCACACCCACGGACTGGCCGAGACCATCGAGCAGCTGGAGCGCGAGGACGCCCGGGACCCGGAGTTCCGCAAGCGGGTCGCGGCCTTCATCGACGGTCTGGTCAGCCACTACGTGCTGGACGGCGGCAAGCTGGTGGTCTGCCACGCGGGTCTGCCGGAGAAGTACCACGGCCGCACCTCGGGCCGGGTCCGCTCGCACGTGCTGTACGGCGACACCACCGGCGAGACCGACGAGTTCGGCCTGCCCGTGCGCTACCCGTGGGCCGAGGACTACCGCGGGCGCGCCGCCGTCGTCTACGGCCACACCCCGGTCCCGAACACGTCCTGGATCAACAACACCATCTGCCTCGACACCGGGGCGGTCTTCGGCGGCAAGATGACCGCGCTGCGCTGGCCCGAGCGCGAGATCGTGGACGTACCGGCGGAGCGGGTCTGGTACGAGCCCGTCAAGCCGCTGGTCACGGAGGCGCCGGGTGGTTTCGACGGGCGCCCGCTGGATCTGGCGGACGTCACCGGGCGGCGGGTCGTGGAGACCGGGCAGATGGGACGGCTCGCGGTCCGTGAGGAGAACGCGGCGGCGGCCCTTGAGGTGATGAGCCGCTTCGCCGTCGACCCGCGCCTGCTCGCCTACCTGCCGCCGACGATGTCGCCCTGCGCGACCTCGCGGCAGGAGGGCTGGCTGGAGCACCCGGCGGACGCCTTCGCCGACTACCGCGAGAGCGGTGTCGCCCAGGTCATCTGCGAGGAGAAGCACATGGGCTCCCGCGCGGTGGTCCTGGTCTGCCGCGACGAGGCCGCCGCGCGGACGCACTTCGACACGGCCGACGGCTCGACCGGCGCGGTGCACACCCGTACCGGGCGGCCGTTCTTCGACGACGGGGCCGTCACCGAGGAGGTGCTGGCCCGGCTGCGCGCGGCCGTCACGGCGGCCGGACTGTGGGACGAGCTGTCCACGGACTGGCTGCTGCTCGACGCCGAGCTGCTGCCCTGGTCGCTGAAGGCGTCCGGCCTGCTGCGCAAGCAGTACGCGGCCGTCGGCGCCGCGGGAGGCGCGGTCTTCCCCGCCGCCCTGAGCGCGCTCGAAGCCGCGGCGGCGCGCGGCACCGACGTCGCGGACCTGCTGGGCAGACAGCGTGAACGGGCGTCGGACGCGGCGGCGTTCACCGATGCCTACCGCCGGTACTGCTGGACCACCGACGGGCTCGACGGCGTACGGCTGGCGCCGTTCCAGCTCCTCGCCGTCCAGGGCCGCAGCCTCGCCGCGCTCCCGCACGACGAGCAGTTGGCGCTCATCGACCGGCTGGTCGAGGCCGACCCCACCGGGCTCCTCGGAACCACCGGGCGGCTGCTGGTCGACACCACGGACGAGGAGTCGGTCGCCGCCGGAGTGCGCTGGTGGCTCGAACTGACCGGCGCGGGCGGCGAAGGCATGGTCGTCAAGCCGCTCGCCGCGCTGGTCCGCACCGAGAAGGGGCGGCTGGTGCAGCCGGGCATCAAGTGCCGCGGCCGGGAGTATCTGCGGATCATCTACGGTCCCGAGTACACCCGTCCGGAGCACCTGGAGCGGCTGCGGTCCCGTTTCCTCGGCCACAAGCGCTCGCTCGCCCTGCGCGAGTACGCGCTCGGCCTGGAGGCGCTGGACCGGCTGGCGGCCGGCGAACCGCTCTGGCGCGTCCACGAGGCGGTCTTCGCCGTACTGGCCCTGGAGTCGGAGCCGGTCGACCCCCGGCTGTGACGCCGTAGGTTATGCCCGTCATACGGCCGGGCCGCCCACACCCCTCCGGTGGGCGGTCCGACCGGGCTCGATCCCCGTGCGCCGAACCGCTCGATCCCCGTGCGCCGAACCGCTCGATCCCCGTGCGCCGAACCGCTCGATCTCCGTGCGCCGAACCGCTCGATCTCCGTGCGCCGAACCGGTTCTACCCCAGCAGCCGCAGCGCCGTCGCCGACCGGCCGAGGCGTACGGTCTGACCCCAGGTCAGCTCCAGCGCGTCGGACTCCATGCCGTCGCCGAAGGCGACCAGACGGTCGGACTCGACGGTCAGCCGGAGCCGGTCGGCCGCGGCCAGCACGCCCGCGACCTGCGAAGTGCCGGTCGCGGGGGAGGGCCATGCCTCACGGACGAACCACAGCAGCCGCGGCTGCGTGGGACCCGGCAGCGCCAGGCCGCTGCCGCGTTCCTGCCACAGCGACCTCAGCCAGCCCGTGGCACCCGTGCCTGTACCCACCAGAACGCCCGATGACGCCTGGGCTTCCGCGGGTGCGGCATCGTCGTCGGGACCGAGCCGGTAGCGGGCGGTCTGGTGTCCCGGCGGCCCGAGGTAGATCTCGTTGAGCGCCAGCAGCCGCTGTGTGTCGTCGGCGACGGCCTCCACCATGGTCAGTTCGTCGGCCCGGCCGCCGCGCGCGGCGGAGTCGAGCAGCTTGCCCGCGTCGCCCGCCCGGTGCCGTACGAGCACGCCCGGATTACGGCCGGGGTCGGTGTCGATCCCCACCACCGGCTGCCCCGCCAGGTACTTGGCGGCATTGGCGACCAGTCCGTCCTGGCCGATCACCACGACCACGTCCTCCGGCGCGAAGAGGAAACGGTCCAGATCGGCCCGCTCCACCCGGGCCTGCCGCCACTGCAACGGCACCGCCGCGGCCACCTCGGCGAGCGCGGCCCGCCCGCGCTGATGCCGTTCCCGCACCTCCTGGATGCTCCGGCCGCGCGAGGAGAGGAAGAACGCCGCCTGGCCGTGGGTGCCGTGCCGGGCCAGCAACTCCTCGTACTCGCTGACCCGGTGCACCAGCACCGCGCGCGGGGCGAGGCTCACCGCCCCTCACCACCGGAGCCCCGGCCCGCCCCGCCGCCGCCGGGACGCCCGAGCCGTTCCACCAGGCCGGTGAGCATATCGGGCGTGAGCGTGAGGCTGTCGATCCGCGGCAGGTTCTCCGCGACCCGGTTGAGCGCCAGCGCGTGCAGCGTCGCCGGATCCACGTCGCCGTGCACCCGCAGCCACCCGGCCTGTGCCTCGGCGCGCGCCGTACCCGCCTCGCGCGCCGCCTCGGCCTTCGCGCGGGCGAGGCGGACGAGCCGGGCGGCCTCGGCCTCGGCGCGCACGGCGTCGGCCGCCGCGTTCTCCTCCGCCTCGCGGCGCGCGTTCGTGCCGTGCTGCTCGACCAACTGCTCCTCGCGCCGGGCGAGTTCGATCCGGCTGGCCAACTCATTCTCGGCGATGGCCCGTTCGCGTTCGACGGCGACGGCCCGCCGCTCGTACGTGGCCCGGTCCGCCTCCTGCTGGATCTGCTCACGCGCGGGCGTCCGCAGCGCGCGCTCCACCTCGGGCTCCGGCCGGATCGCCACCACGCGTACGGCGACGACCTCGATGCCGGTGGTGGCCAGTCGCGGCTCGGCGGCGAGCCCGTCGGAGATCCGCTGCCGTACCGCCGCCACGCCGTCGACCAGCGCGGACGCCAGCGCGGTACGGGCCAGGACGTCGAGCGCGTGCTGCTGGGCGGTCTCGGTGAGCAGGGTGGCGAGCTGTTCGAGCGGGGCGCCGCGCCAGATCCCGGTGTCGGGGTCGATGGAGAAGTCCAGGCGCTCGGCGGCGGTGGCAGGGGCGCTGATCCGGTACGTCACGGTCGACTGCACGCTGACGTCCTGGAAGTCGGAGGTCCTGGCGTGGAAGGACATCGCCAACTCGCGGTCGTCGACCGGCACTTCGGAGAGGGCGGCGGTCAGTGACCGGTACCAGAAGCTGAGGCCGGGCCCGTCGTGCACGAGCGCGCCGCGCGAGTGGTGGCAGATGTGCGCGGTGGGCGCTGAACGCAGATGGCGCCAGCCGAAGCGCCTGGTGATGTCGGCCATGATGAGCCCCTCTTTCTCGTCAGTGCGACGATATCGAGCGATTCTCTTATCGTCAAGAGGACGAGATGGGGGAGTTCGGCGTATCCGCCGCAGTGCGCGGGCGCGGGCTGACGCGGCGCGCGCGGCGCGTCCCGCCGCTGGGGCGCGTGAATCGGGGGCGCGGTGGTCAGGATGGAGGCATGGGATTCCATGTCGACTCCGAGACCGGGCGGCTGCGCCGCGTCATACTGCACCGCCCCGACCTCGAACTGAAGCGCCTGACCCCCAGCAACAAGGACGCGCTGCTCTTCGACGACGTCCTGTGGGTGCGCAGGGCCCGCGCCGAGCATGACGGCTTCGCGGACGTGCTGCGCGACCGGGGCGTCGAGGTCCACCTCTTCGGCGACCTGCTGCGCGAGTCGATGCTGGTGCCCGAGGCCAAGAAGCTGGTCCTGGACCGGGTCTTCGACGCCAAGGAGTACGGCCCGCTGGCCACGTCCCATCTGCGGGAGGCGTTCGACCGGTTGGGCGTCGTGGAGCTGACCGAGGCGCTGATCGGCGGCATGACCAAGCGCGAATTCCTGGAGCGCTTCGCCGAACCCGTCTCCGTCCGCTTCCACGCCATGGACCTGGACGACTTCCTGCTCGCCCCGCTGCCGAACCACATCTTCACCCGCGACACCTCGGCCTGGGTCTACGACGGCGTCAGCATCAACGCCATGCGCTGGCCCGCCCGGCAGCGCGAGACGGTGCACTTCGAGGCGATCTACCGGCACCATCCGCTGTTCTCCGGCGGCGACTTCCACGTCTGGTCCGAGGGTCAGGCCGACTACCCGTCCACCATCGAGGGCGGCGACGTCCTGGTCATCGGCGGCGGCGCCGTGCTGATCGGGATGAGCGAGCGCACCACCCCGCAGGCCGTGGAGATGCTGGCGCAGGGGCTGTTCGAGGCCGGCTCCGCGCGAACCATCGTGGCCCTGGACATGCCGAAGCGGCGGGCCTTCATGCACCTCGACACGGTGATGACGATGGTCGACGGCGATACGTTCACGCAGTACGCGGGGCTGGGGATGCTGCCCTCGTACACCATCGAGCCCGGCTCGGGCGCGGGCGACCTGAAGGTCACCGACCACTCGCCCGAGCACATGCACCGGGCCATCGCGGCGGCCCTCGGCCTGGACTCCATCGACGTGCTCACCGCGACACAGGACGTGCACGCCGCCGAGCGCGAACAGTGGGACGACGGCTGCAACGTCCTGGCCGTGGAGCCGGGTGTGGTCGTCGCCTACGAGCGCAACGCGACCACCAACACGTTTCTGCGCAAGCGCGGCGTCGAGGTGATCGAGATCCCGGGCAGCGAGCTGGGCCGGGGCCGGGGCGGCCCGCGCTGCATGAGCTGCCCGATCGAGCGTGACGCGGTCTGAGCGCCTGATCCCGGCGGGGTGCGTGTACGGCACACGAGAGGTCTGTATAAGAATGCCGATCTACGTATAGACTTCCAATCTCGTTCGTCCCGCACCCCCGACCTACCCGCACCCCCGACCTAGGAGTCCCCGCATGGCCGTCGACCTCAAGGGCCGCCACTTCCTCAAGGAGCTGGACTTCACGCCCGAGGAGTTCCGCCACCTGGTGGAGCTGGCCGCGGAGCTGAAGGCGGCTAAGAAGGCGGGCGCCGAGGAGCAGCGACTGCGCGGCCGTAACATCGCGCTGGTCTTCGAGAAGACCTCCACCCGCACCCGGTGCTCCTTCGAGGTCGCCGCCGCCGACCAGGGCGCGTCCACCACCTACCTCGACCCGTCCGGCTCGCAGATCGGACACAAGGAGTCGGTCAAGGACACCGCCCGCGTGCTGGGCCGGATGTTCGACGGCATCGAGTACCGGGGCAGCGGCCAGGCCGTGGTCGAGGAGCTGGCCGCCCACGCGGGCGTCCCGGTGTGGAACGGCCTCACCGACGAATGGCACCCCACCCAGATGCTCGCCGACGTCCTCACCATGACCGAGCACAGCGCGAAGCCGCTCACCGGCATCGCTTACGCCTACCTCGGCGACGCCCGCTCCAACATGGGCAATTCGCTGCTGGTCACGGGCGCGCTGCTGGGCATGGACGTACGTGTCGCCGCGCCCGCCAGCCTGTGGCCGCAGGAGTCCGTGGTCGCCGAGGCCCGCCGCCTCGCCGAGATCTCGGGCGCCCGCGTCACCCTCACCGAGGACGTCACCGAGGCCGTGCGCGGCGCCGACTTCGTCCACACCGACGTGTGGGTGTCGATGGGCGAGCCGAAGGAGGTCTGGGACGAGCGGATCGCGCTGCTGGCGCCGTACGCCGTCACCGCCGACATCCTCGCGGCCACCGGCAACCCGGACGTGCGCTTCCTGCACTGCCTGCCCGCGTACCACGACCTGGGCACCGCGATCGGCCGCGAGATCCACCAGCGCACCGGGCTGACGTCGCTGGAGGTCACCGACGAGGTCTTCGAATCCGACCGGTCGGTGGTCTTCGACCAGGCGGAGAACCGTATGCACACCATCAAGGCGGTCCTGGTGGCGACGCTGGCCTGAGCCCGGTGCCCGCACCGGTCCCGAGCCCACGCCCGGCCGCTGCGGCGGTCAGCGCAGGTCAGCGCAGGTCAGTGCAGGGTGAACCAGACGGCTTTGCCGGTGCCGGTCAGCCGGTAGCCGGAGTCGGCGCTCAGCGCGCGGATCAGGATCAGGCCGCGGCCGTGCTCGGCCAGGTCGTCGTGGCGCGGGGGGTCGGGCTGGGCGGGGATCAGGAGATTGAGGCCGACGGGGAATTCCAGGCCCTGGTCGTGGACCTCGACCTGGAAGCCGTGCGGGAGCAGTTCCACGAACAGCTCGATGTCGCCCGGCGGGGTGTGCTCCACGGCGTTGGCGACGACCTCGGCGGTGAGGAGTTCCGCGGTGTCGGTGTCGGGGCCGGTGTCCTGACCGAGTTCGACCAGGACGGTACGGACCATGGCGCGCGCCAGCGGGACGGCGGCGGGGGAGTGCGGCAGGTCGATCCGCCAGACCGTCGGCCGGTCGGGGAACTCGCCTGCGGTGCGGGTGGGGCTGGTCATCGCTGCTCCGATCCTGACGGGGCGGGGGCTCGCTCACCCCGATGTCCTCCACCCTAGGAATCGGACAATACGGTCAGCAGAGGCGTCCGGAAGGAAGTCGTAGGGACCAAAGGCCCGCGAGCGGGCGGACCTCCGGCCCGTACCCGGCCGCGCGCGCCGCTCTCGGTCCGCCCGGTGTTCGCCCCCCGCCTCCTCCTTGTCTCGCCCTCCTGACGACAGTCACAAACAGGTGATAACGTCGAGACGAGGAGGCCGCGCATGAGTCCGTATCCCAGCTCCGCGAGCCCCACCGGCCACTGGCGCCATCTGCGCGTCGACCGGGCCGAGGGCGTCGTCACCGTCACCTTCGACAGGCCGGAACGGCTCAACGCACTGACCTTCGGCGCCTACGCCGACCTGCGCGACCTGCTGGCCGAGCTGGCCAGGGAGGGTGGGACCCGCGCCTTGGTCCTCGGCGGCGCGGGCCGCGGTTTCTGCTCGGGCGGCGACGTGGACGAGATCATCGGCGCCACCCTGGCCATGGGCACCGGCGAGCTGCTGGAGTTCAACCGGATGACCGGACAGGTCGTCCGGGCGATCCGCGAGGCGCCCTTCCCGGTGATCGCCGCCGTGCACGGCATCGCCGCGGGCGCGGGCGCGGTGCTCGCCCTCGCCGCCGACTTCCGGATCGTGGAGCCCTCCGCGCGCTTCGCCTTCCTGTTCACCCGCGTCGGCCTGTCGGGCGCCGACATGGGCGCCGCGTATCTGCTGCCCCGGCTCGTCGGGCTCGGCCACGCCACCCGGCTGCTGATGCTCGGCGACAGCGTCGACGCGGCGGAGGCGGAGCGGATCGGCCTGGTCAGCCAGAGCGCGCAGGAGGGCGGCGCCGACGAGGCCGCCGCCACGCTCGCCCGCAGACTGGCGGCGGGCCCGGCGCTGGCCCATCAGCAGACCAAGGCGCTGCTCACCGCCGAGTTGGACATGCCGCTGGGCGCCGCCGTCGAAATGGACGCCGCGGCGCAGGCGTTGCTCATGACCAGCGCCGACTACGCCGAATTCCACGCCGCCTTCACCGCGAAGCGCGAGCCGAAGTGGGAAGGCCACTAGCCGTGCCCGGCGGCCACCGGACGGCGGGCGCCCGCCGTCCCGAGCGCATCGCCGTCATCGGCGGCGGCCCCGGCGGCCTCTACGCCGCCGCGCTCCTCAAGCGCCTTGACGCGGACCGGACGGTCACGGTGTGGGAACGCGGCGCGCCCGAGGACACCTTCGGCTTCGGCGTCGTCTTCTCCGACGAGACCGTGGGCGGCATCGAGAACGCCGACCCGGCCGTCTACGCCGCCATGCGCGAGGAGTTCATCCGCTGGGAAGCGATCGACATCCGGCACCGCGACCGCCTCACCCGCTCCGGCGGCCACGGCTTCGCGGCCCTCGACCGGCGCCGGCTGCTCGCGCTGTTGTACGAGCGCTGCCGCGACCTCGGCGTGGACGTCCGCGTCCGCACCCCGGCCCCCTCCGCCGCCCGGCTCGCCCTCGACCACGACCTCGTGGTGGCCGCCGACGGCGCCCACAGCGCCACCCGCGCCGCGCACGCCGACGTCTTCCGCCCCCGCCTGACCACCCACGGCTGCCGCTACATCTGGCTCTCCGCCGACCTCCCGCTCGACGCCTTCCGCTTCGAGATCCTGGAGACCCCGCACGGCGTGATGCAGGCCCACGCCTACCCGTACCGGCCGGGCGCCAGCACCTTCGTCGTCGAGATGGCCGAGGACGTCTGGCGCCGCGCGGGCTTCGACCGCGAAGCGGCCGAAGCCACCGCCACCGCCACCACTATCGCCGCCTGCGAAAAACTCTTCGCCCGCCTCCTCGACGGCCGCGCCCTGCACGCCAACCGCTCCCGCTGGCAGCCCTTCACCACCGTGGTCAACGAGCGCTGGCGGCACGGCCGTACGGTCCTGCTCGGCGACGCCGCCCACACCGCGCACTTCTCCATCGGCTCCGGCACCAAGCTCGCCATGGAGGACGCGCTGGCGCTCGCCGCTTCCCTGCGTGAACAGCCCGACACCGAAACGGCGTTGGCCGCGTACGAGAGCGAGCGGCGGCCGGTGGTGGAGAGCACGCAGCGGGCGGCGCTGGCCAGCCTGGAGTGGTTCGAACGGCTCGGCGCTTACGTGGACCAGCCGCCGACGCAGTTCGCGTTCAATCTGCTGACCCGCAGCCGCCGCGTCACGCACGGCAATCTGCGGCTGCGCGACCGGGAGTTCACCGACCGCGTCGAGCGCGGCTTCGGGGCGCCGCCCGGCACTCCGCCGATGTTCACCCCCTTCCGGCTGCGCGGCCTGACGCTGCGCAACCGCGTCGTCGTGTCACCGATGGACATGTACGTGGCGCGCGACGGCCTGCCCGGCGACTTCCACCTCGTCCACCTGGGCGCGCGAGCGCTCGGCGGGGCCGGTCTGGTGATGACCGAGATGGTCTGCGTCAGCCCGCACGGCCGGATCACCCCCGGCTGCACCGGCCTGTGGAACGGCCAACAGGAAGCCGCCTGGCGGCGGATCACCGATTTCGTCCACCAGCAGGGCGGTATGGGCGGGACCGGTGCGGGTGCGAGCGGCACCGGCGGCACCGGCACCGCCATCGGCCTCCAACTCGGCCACAGCGGCCGCAAAGGCTCCACGCGCCTCATGTGGGACGGCATCGACCAGCCGCTCCCCGACGGCAACTGGCCGCTGGTCGCCCCCTCGCCGCTGCCGTACCGCGAAGGCGTCAACCAGGTGCCGCACGCCCTGCGCGCGGACGAACTCGCCGAGATCCGCGACCAGTTCGCGGCGGCGGCCGAGCGCGGCGCCCGCGCAGGTTTCGACCTGCTCGAACTGCACTGCGCCCACGGCTACTTGCTCTCCTCCTTCCTGTCCCCGCTCACCAACCACCGCACCGACCGTTACGGCGGCGACCTCGCGGGGCGGCTCCGCTTCCCGCTCGAAGTCCTGGACGCGGTACGGGAGTCGTGGCCGTCCGACCGGCCGCTGACGGTACGGATCTCCGCCACCGACTGGGCGCCGGGCGGCGCCACGGGAGACGACGCCGTCGCCGTGGCCCGCGCGCTGGCCGAGCACGGCGCCGACGCCGTGGACGTCTCCACCGGCCAGGTCGTCGCCGACGAGCGGCCCGCCTTCGGCCGCTCCTACCAGACGCCGTACGCCGACCGGATCCGTAACGAGACGGGCCTGCCGGTGATCGCGGTCGGCGCCATCTCCTCCTGGGACGACGTCAATTCGCTGCTGCTCGCGGGCCGCGCCGACCTCTGCGCACTGGCCCGCCCGCACCTGTACGACCCGCACTGGACACTGCACGCCGCCGCCGACCAGTCCTACGAAGGCCCCGGCGCGCCCTGGCCCACCCCGTACCTCGCGGGCCGCCGCCCGGCGCCCACCGGCCGTACGGACGCGCCGAAACCCCGCCTGGCGCTGGACTCCTGAGCACAACGGGGCGGCGGCTACTGGTCCGCCACGAAGCGCGCCCCCTGGTCGCGCAGCAGCACATGCAGCGCCGTGAACACCGCCGCCGAGCGGATGCCCGGCCAGTCCGGGGGCAGCAGCGCCGGGGGCAGACCGGGGTCGGCGTACGGCAGGCGCCGCCAGGTGTCGAGCGCCCGCAGATAGTCCCCGAAGGCCCGCTCGGGCGAGGGCGCGCCGACCCCAGCCCCGGACTCAGCCCCGGACTCGGCCCTGGCCCCGGACTCGGCCCCAGCCCCGGCCCCGGCACCCGCCCCCGCCGACCACCTCCCCAGCACCGGCTCGTGCGCGGCCAGGAACGTGTGGTGCAGCGCGGCCAGCGCGTCCAGATCCCACCAGCGCCGTACCGCCTCCTCGGTCGCGGTGAAACCGAGGTGCGCGCCGCGGAACAGGTCGACGTACGGGGCCAGTTCGAGCCGCCGCAGCACATGCCGGGTCTCCTCGTGCAGCGCGCCGGGCGCCACCCACACGCCGGGCGCGGCCGTACCGAAGCCGAGTCCGGCCAGCCGGGACCGCAGCAGGTGCCGCTTGTGCCGCTCGGACTCCGGCACCGAGAAGACGGCGAGCAGCCAGTCCTCCGGGTCGGGATCGGGCGCGGCGCCGACCCCGTAGATCCGCCCGTCGCCGTCCGCGAGCAGCAGCCGCGCGTCGTCGGACAGCGCGTACGCGGCGGCCCCGCCGACCCGGTCGGGCACGAGGTGGCCGCGCCGCTTGAGCCGGGAGACCGCGGACCTGACCGACGGCGGGTCCACGCCCACCGCCCCCATCAGCCGGATGAGCGCGGCCACCGGCACCCGGCCCGCCAACTCCGCGCGCCCGTAGGCGCCGTAGAAGGTGAGGATCAGGGAACTCGGTGTGTGCTGCTCGGTCACATGATCACCCTAGGGTGTCTCAGTCCAGGTCGCGCAGCCGGAAGCGCTGGAGCTTGCCGGTGGGCGTGCGGGGGAGCGCGGGCACGAAACGGATCTCGCGCGGCGCCTTGTACGGCACGATCACGCTCTTGGCGAAGTCCCGCAGCGCGCCCGCCGCCCGGTCCCCGCCGTCCACGCCCTCGTGCAGCACGACGAACGCCCGGACGACCTGCCCGCGCTCCTCGTCCGGCACCCCGATCACCGCCGCCTCCCGCACATCCGGGTGCCGCAGCAGCGCCTCCTCGACCTCGGGCCCCGCGATGTTGTACCCGGCCGAGATGATCATGTCGTCGGCGCGCGCCACGTAGTGAAAGTAGCCGTCGGCGTCCCGGATGTAGGTGTCACCGGTGAGATTCCAGCCGTCGCGCACGTACTCCGTCTGGCGTTCGTCGGCCAGGTACCGGCAGCCGGTCGGCCCGCGCACGGCCAGCAGCCCCGGCTCGCCGTCCGGTACCGGCCGCAGGTGCTCGTCCACGATCCGCGCGGTGTAGCCGGGCACCGGCAGCCCGGTCGCGCCTGGGCGGGCCGCGTCGTCGGCGGCGGAGATGAAGATGTGCAGCAGCTCCGTCGCCCCGATCCCGTTGATCAGCCGCAGTCCGGTCCGCTCGTGCCAGCCCATCCAGGTCGCGGCGGGCAGATTCTCCCCCGCGGACACGCAGCGGCGCAGCGACGAGACGTCGTACGACGGCAGGTCGTTGAGCATCGCGCGGTACGCGGTCGGCGCGGTGAACAGCACGCTGACCCGGTGCTTCTCGACCGCCGCCAGCAGCTCCTCCGGCCCGGCCCGCTCCAGCAGCAGCGAGGACGCGCCCGCGCGCAGCGGGAAGACCACCAGGCCGCCGAGTCCGAAGGTGAAGCCCAGCGGCGGGCTGCCGGCGAAGACGTCCTCGGGGACCGGGCGCAGCACCCGCGCGGAGAAGGTGTCCGCTATGGCCAGCACATCGCGGTGGAAGTGCATGCAGCCCTTGGGGTGCCCGGTCGTGCCCGAGGTGAAGGCGATCAGCGCCACGTCGTCCGCCGAGGTCGGCACCGCCTCGTACGTCTCGGGGCGCCCCTCGGCCAGCCGCAGCAGATCGTCGTCGCCGGTACCGCCGTACGGGGTGATCCGCAGCCCCGGCACGCGCGCCGCCGTCAGTTCCTCCAGATACGCGGCGTCGCACAGCGCGTGCGAGACGCGGGCGATCCGGCCCACCTCCGCCAGCTCGTGCGCGCGCTGCGCGGCCAGGACGGTGACGGCCACCGCGCCCGCCTCCAGCACGGCGAGCCAGCAGGCGACCAGCCAGGGGGTGGTGGGGCCGCGCAGCAGCACGCGGTTGCCGGGGACGACGCCCAGCTCGTCGGTGAGGACGTGCGTGATCCGGGCGGTCGTCGCGCGCAGCTCGGCGTACGTCCACTCCGAGCCGTCGGGCAGCCGGAGGCAGGGGGCGTCGGGGCGGCCGGTGGCGAGGAGTTCGGCGGCGCAGTTGAGCCGATCGGGGTAGGAGAGACCGTCGTCGTCGAAGCGGTCGCCGTCGCGGCCGTCGCGGCTGTCGAGGCGGGCGAGGCGTGGCCACTGGTCGGGCGGCGGGAGGTGATCGCGCGCGAAGGTGTCCACATGGGCTGAAGGCAGCAGGTCCATGGCGACAGTGCCCCTCGACGAGTAAGCATCCGGCGGACGATTTCAGCGTAACGTGTTGATGACGGCAGTCAACAGGACGCGATAAAGCGAGGAGGCGGGGCGATGGAGGACGGGGTTTCCGGCGGTGCGGATTCCGACGGTCCGGCGGCCGGGGAAGAAGCCGTCGGTGGCGCTGGCGGCACCGCCGGCGTGGGTGACACCCGTGTGGCGTTCACTCTCGATCCGGCACGGGCGGCCTGGGCGGACCGGATCAGGGCGCTCGCGGCGGAGCGCCTGAAACCGCTGGCCGAGGCCGGTGAACCGGGCCGCGTCAACCGGCCGCTGCTGGCCGGACTCGGCGCCCTCGGACTCCTGGCCCGCGTGCTGCCCGGTGACGGCGCCCCGGTCTCCGCCCTCGACCTCTGTGTACTGCGCGAATCGCTGGCGCGCGAGTGCACCGAGGCCGAGACCGCCCTCGCGCTCCAGGGCCTGGGCGCCCACCCGCTGCTCACCGCGCCCGCCGTCGCCGCGCGCTGGCTGCCCGAGGTGACCTCGGGCCGGGCCGTCGCCGCCTTCGCGCTCACCGAGCCGGGCGCGGGCTCCGACGCGGCGGCGCTGTCCCTGGCCGCCGAGCCGGACGGCGCCGGCCGCTGGCGGCTGACCGGGGAGAAGTGCTGGATCTCCAACGCGCCCGAGGCCGACATCCTCACCGTCTTCGCCCGGACGGCCCCGGGGCCCGGACCCGGCGGCAGCGGCGCGCGCGGCGTCACCGCCTTCGCCGTCCCCGCCGACCGTCCGGGGCTGACCGGCGAACACCTCGACATGCTCTCGCCGCACCCCATCGGACGGCTGGTCTTCGACGGCGTCCCGGTCGGCGCCGACGACCTCCTCGGCGTGCCGGACCACGGCTTCCGTACCGCCATGGCCACCCTCGACCTCTTCCGGCCCAGCGTCGGCGCCTTCGCGGTCGGCATGGCGCAGGCCGCACTCGACGCGGCCGTCGCGCACGCGGGCGAACGCACCGCGTTCGGCGGCCCGTTGAAGGACCTCCAGGCCGTCGCGCACCCGCTCGCCGAGATGGCCACCCGCACCGAGGCCGCCCGGCTGCTGGTCTACGCGGCGGCCACCGCGTACGACACCGGCGCGCCCGACCTGACCGCCCGCGCGGCGATGGCCAAGCTCTACGCCACAGAGACGGCGCAGTACGTGGTCGACGCCGCCGTCCAGATCCACGGCGCCCGCGCGCTGCGCCGTGGCCACCTGCTCGAACACCTCTACCGCGAGGTGCGCGCCCCGCGGATCTACGAGGGTGCCACCGAGGTCCAACGCACCATCATCGCCAGGGAGTTGTACCGATGAGCCTGCGCCGTATCAACCCGGCCGAACTCTCGCCGCCCGCCGGCTTCTCGCACGCCGTCACCGCCACCGGCCGCAGCCTGGTGATGCTCGCGGGCCAGACCGCGCTGGACTCCTCCGGCGCGGTCGTCGGCGACGACCTGCCCGCCCAGTTCGAGCGCGCCCTCGCCAATCTGCTGACCGCTCTGCGCGCGGCGGGCGGCACCCCGGCCGATCTCGCCCGGCTCACCGTGCACACCACCGATGTCGCCGCGTATCGCGCGTGCGCCGCCGAACTCGGCCGGATCTGGCGGGAGTCGGCGGGCCGGGACTATCCGGCGATGGCGGTGATCGGGGTCGTCAGACTCTGGGACGAACGGGCCCTGGTGGAGCTGGACGGCATCGCGGTGCTGCCGTAACGCCCCTTCCCGCGCGCGGATTCGGCCGCGCTACGCGTCCACGCCGGTCCGACAGCTCTCGCGCGTCCAGGCGCGGGCCTGGTCGGTGAGGGTGAAGCCGAGGCCGGGGCGGTCGGACAGGTGCATACGGCCGTCCCGGATCTCCAGCCGCTCGTTGAACAGCGGTTCGAGCCACTCGAAGTGCTCGACCCACGGCTCGTGCGGGTAGGCGGCGGCCAGGTGGAGGTGGATCTCCATGGCGAAGTGCGGGGCGAGTTGCAGCCGGTGGTGGTCGGCCAGCGCGGCCAGCTTGAGGAACTGGGTGATCCCGCCGACGCGCGGTGCGTCCGGCTGGATGATGTCGCAGGCCCGCGCGTCGATCAGCGCCACGTGCTCCGCGACGCTGGACAGCATCTCCCCGGTGGCGATCGGCGTGTCCAGCGCGGCGGCCAGCGCGGCGTGCCCCTCCGCGTCGTACGCGTCCAGCGGCTCCTCGATCCAGGTGAGCCCGAACGACTCCAGCGCCCGCCCCAGCCGCGCCGCAGTCGGCCGGTCCCACTGCTGGTTGGCGTCCACCATCAGCGGTACGCCGTCGCCGAGATGGGCCCGTACCGCTGCGAGCCGCTTGAGGTCCTCGGCGCTGTCCGGCTGACCCACCTTGATCTTGACGCCGCCGATGCCGCGCTCCAGCGAGGCCGTCGCGTTCTCCATCACCTGCTCGACGGGCGTGTGCAGAAAGCCGCCCGAGGTGTTGTAGCACCGCACCGAATCCCGGTGCGCGCCCAGCAATTTGGCCAGCGGAAGGCCCGCCCGCTTCGCTTTGAGATCCCACAGCGCGATGTCGAACGCGGCGATCGCCTGCGTGGCCAGGCCGCTTCGCCCCACCGAGGCGCCCGCCCACACCAGTTTCCCCCACAGCCGCCCGATGTCGTTGGGGTCCTCACCCACCAACTCCCCGGCCACTTCCCGCGCGTGCGCGAACTGGCCGGGCCCGCCGGCCCGCTTGGAGTAACTGAACCCGATCCCCTCGTGCCCCTCCTCCGTCCCGATCTCCGCGAAGAGCAGCGCGACCTCCGTCATCGCCTTCTGCACCCCCGTCAGCACCTTGGCGTCGCTCACCGGCACCGCCAACGGCAGATACACGGACGACAATCTGACCGACCGAATCCGGTCACCGGCGGACGGCATCGACACCACGGACATCTCCCCGATCACATATCTAAACGCCAAGCGCATCCCTGAACGCGCCCAGCATACGACCGCCCCCCGCTCCCCGACAGTCCGTGCTCAAGGAGGACGAGATCCACCGGTCACCGATGAGTTCGACCGGCACGCCCAGTCGTACCCGGTACAGCGAACTCCTACGGAGAGACCGATCCCTTGACCGAGCTGAACGCGGACCGTGCCCGGCAAGCGATCGTCGGGCACACCCGACGTCTGGCGGAATCAGCCGCCGCGGCCGGGCCCGGGACCGCTGTCCCGACGGCTCCGAAGTGGACCGTCTCCGACCTGGTCACGCACGTGGGTCAGACGCAGCACTGGGTCGCGGAGATCATCGAGCGGCGCATCACCGACCCCGCGCACCTGCCCACGCAGATGGCCGTACCGCCCACCGACCCCCGCGAGTGGCCGGCGTGGCGGACCGGCCGTCCGAGATCGACGCCGGCATCGCTGCCGCGCTCATCAGCAACCACTTCGCGATGCTCACCTCTCCCACGTGGGAAACGCAGCGGCCCGACTCCGCGCACGCCATCCGCGGCACCGGGCAGACCTTGCAGTGGCTGGCCACCGACACGGGAGACAGCCCGGGTGCCTGGTCCGTCGAACGGCGGCCCGACCGGGCGGCGTGGAAGCCGGAAGCCCGCCAGGCCGACGTCACGGTGACCGGTCCGGCCCGATCGCTGCTGCTGACCCTGACCCGACGCCTTCCCCTCACCGACCGCGAAGCGACCGGCATCAGGATCGACGGCGAGACCGGCCTCGCCCAGCACTGGCTCGACAACACCGCCCACGTCAGCGGCTGACCGACCTCGCGGCCTGCGATATCCGCGGATCAGATGTCGCGGAAGAGACCAGCGGACACGGTGACCTGCGGGGTTTTACTGTCGGAGTCTTTTGACCTGCGTGAATGTTCTTTCGGCTGTTTCACGCTCGTACTGGCTGATGGGCCGGAAGTCTCAGGAAAGTCCCAGAGAACTCCCGTAGGCAGGAGCCACTCTTTCGGCTCGGTACAGGGCTCACGGGTGGGCTGTGGGCTGGTGCTCGTGTATCCACGTTCTGACCCGAATGAACGGCAACTCGCACTGCTCGAGCGGCTCGCGACCGGTGAGGAGCATCCCGCAGCGTGGGCGCTTGGAGATTGGCGGTCTGCTCATGCCTTGCGCGATCGAGGTTTGCTGAGAATCAGCCGGTGCGGCGGGGAAACGACCAGCGCTGGTGGGGCGGGGTTTATCTGCGGGGGCTGCTGACGGACGGGAAACGGAAGTCGGTGGAGCCGATGGCCGCCCGGCTCGGGGCGGACGGCAACCGGTAGGCGTTGGCCAACTTCATCACGAACAGTCCGTGGGATCGGCGCATATCCGGGCCCATCTGGCCTGGCGGACGGAAGCGGCGATCGGTCCGAAAGCACTGGTCTTCGACGATACCGGGTTCCCCAAGGACGGGACCGCGTCGGCGTGTGTGTCACGGCAGTACACCGGGACCGCGGGCAAGGTCACCAACTGCCAGGTCGGCGTCTCCCTGCACCTGGCCTCGGATCAGGCGTCGGCGGCGGTGGACTGGCGGCTGTTCCTGCCCCGGGCATGGGACCCCGCCTCGCCGGAGGCCGACCCGGACAGGACCGCCCGGCGCAAGCGCTGCGGCATCCCCGACGACGTCGGGCACGTGGAGAAGTGGCAGCTTGTGAGGACGGCCAGGAAGGCTACCTCCCGCCCGGGATCCGCGACGCCCTCGCCTGGGCCTGAACCCGCCCGCCCAACCCTCCAGGAGACACCTATCCCCACCCCATCTCCGGCCTCCCCCACGGACCCTCGACGTGATCTGCCTCCCGACGCCCGCCACCACACTTCCCCTCGGCCGCATCCGCCCGCTCTGGGAACCCGCCACCCACGCAGGCTGGACCATCCACGCCCACCTCGGCCTGGCCACCACCGAGGTACTGCTCGCCCGCTGGCCCGCCGCCCCCGACCACTGGCCCGACCTGATCCGCCCCACCCTCTACGAGGTCACCGGCCTGTGCCACGCCCTCACCTACGCCACCGCCGCCCTCGATCTTTCCGACCGCCTCTCCCAGAATTGAAAAGCTCGACTACAACAGCAGCGAGGAAGACCACAGAAGAATCAGCGCAGTCACCTCGCCTTGGCGTTTCCATTGGTCTACTCGACCGTTGCGGGCCAAGTAAACTCCAAGTAGGGTGCGCCCGACCGCCTGGGAGACAGCCAGGTATAAGGTTCAGCTCGAGTGGTTGCGGACCGCCAACCCCACACCACATATGACAACATAACGATGGGGCGACGGCTGACGGAACGTCGTCCGTGAAACTGATTGCCGGACTACATCGAAAGGCCCCCACCATGCATCTCGTAATATCCGAGCACGATGAGTTCGCTGCACTAGTCATCAGGACTGACTTCTCCAACGAGGGCGCCTGGCAGGCGATCGTCACGGCGCTGGCTCAGCCATGGGGCTACAACAGCGAACTGGAAAGCCGCACTCATATCATCGATGAGCCAGACTGGGCTGGGGCGGCCTCCGAGGCGGTAATAGACGCACTTGAAGGTGTCGACGAGGTACCAGTGATCTTCATCGCCGACGCCGTGACAATGACTTCGCCACATCAGGCGCTGCTCGCTATCGACCGATCACCTGAGGAAGATTTCCTGGACCCGATTTATGATCGGGAAATTATCGACTCCCCCTCCCCGCGTGAACTGCGATCCACTCCGGCGGGTGTCCACGCAATTCACGCCAACCTAACCCTTGCAAACATGGACTTTTCGGACTACGCCGAAGCGGCGGCAGAAGACCCCACGGGCGTGTTTCACGATTTTAAGGATGGCTCCTGAAGGCAGTCCCCCCAAGGGTATCCGCGCGCCGGATTCGATGCTGGATCGAGCGATCCGGGGGCGAGTTTGCGGTCACGAGCCAGCCCTTGCGTTCGGCAGCGCAATACGCCGTCCGCACACACCTCCGCCGGCCGCTCCGGCGGGATCGACGCCAGGAGCGGACGACGGATATCCCGCAGAACTTGAACGCCTGATTGTCGTTCAGGTCCACACCCGGCACCGCCACGGTGAGGAGCAGCCCTGGACCGAGCTCCCGAGCCGGCACCTCGGCTACATCGAATACGACTGACAGGTCCTCAGTATCCAGTGGCGGCGCGCGGGAGGGCCTCAATCCGGCACCCCACGCACGCTCGTCGACGACACCGAGAAACAACAATCAGCTTTGGGAACGCCGACGGCACTTCGGTTCAACGTTGCATAATCAAACAGTCACGTGAGGTAACTCCCAAGTACGTTACATCGGTGCGTATCTGTTCCCGTAAACACGACGCACGTTGATTACTGCAACCAAGAATTGGTCCCCACGGACCATTCTATTGGCCGACAGAAATCCGCTCATCAGACCCCCCTGGGTATTATTCTCCGCCCGCGGGACGTCTTTGATCTTTGCCCCTATACCACCCTCAAGAGTCGAGGCAAATGGGTACTCGTCACAACTTCGTACTCTGATTCCCGTACCTTTATGCTGCTCCTTCCACCGATCGCACCCAGAAAGGGTGCGATTAATATCCCGAACGACTGTACTCCTGCTTGCAGTGAGAAGAAAAGGACTTCCGGAGTTAATCGACATCATGTCATGAACGGCGATTTCCGGTGTCACTTTTCCATCGACCACGAACACGGGAAGCTTTTTGCAGTCATATTGCGAGAGGCCGTAGGACCATTCGCAGTCGTCGGCAAGCTGATCCCACTGCGGCTTGGTAAGCTTCTCCGGCACCGGGAGCAAATCCAAGAATTTATCTACATAATTTGATGTCGTGCTCCCAAAAGGATCGAGGGCACACGACACCCCGCCCAGCACCCTAGCAACGGTCCCCCCGACACCGAGGCGCAGTGCCTCTCGTTCTGCCAGCTTTCCCACTATACGGCCGGGGCTTACGGCCCATTGGCCTGTCGGGTCAGTCTTGTGAGTGGGTGAGTTGTCGGCGTACGAGTAGGCGGAATTGTACGGCGCGTCTACGCGGAGTTGGATGGGGTCCGTAGTGGTGAAGCGGCCGAGGGTGGGGTCGTAGTTGCGGGCGCGGAGGTTGAGTCCGGCTGCGCTGGTGGTGCGTTCGCGGTATTGGCCGGTGTAGCCGAAGGGGTTGGCGGGTGGGCTGGTGGCGGTGTCGGTCTGGGTGTATTCGCCGTAGGCGGTGTATGCGTAGCTGGTTTGGAGGGCTCCGGCGCCGTTGGTGAGGTCGGTGACGGAGCCGAGCTGGTCGTGGTGGTAGTAGAACGCGGCGTCGTCGCTGTTGGTCTGGGCGTGGATCTGTTCCAGCGGGCTGTACTGGTAGTACGCGATGAGGTAGCCGGTGGCGTTGTAGTCCGATGATGCCTGGGGCAGGGCGTAGTTGGTGTCCCAGACGGTGGTGCGGGCGGTGGCGCCGTTGGTCTTGGCGGTGGTGCGATTGCCGTCGGTGTCGTAGGTGTAGGCGTAGGTGGAGCCGCCGGTGGTCAGGCCGGTGAGGTGGTTGTTGGCGTCGTAGGTGTAGGTGTTGGCGCCTGCACCAGTCTGGTTGCCGTCGTTGTCGTAGGTGAAGGGACGGGTGGTGGTGCCGCTCAGGGTGCTGGTGAGCTGGTCGGCGTTGTTGTAGGTGTAGGTGGTGAGTGCGCCGTTGGCGGTGGCGGTGGTGCGGTTGCCGACGCCGTCGTAGGTGTAGGTGGTGCCCGCGGCGGTGTTGGGGCAGGTCGCGGCCTGGGTGGCGGAGGTGCAGTCGGTCAGGAGCCGTCCGGCCTGGTCGTAGGTGTAGTACTGGTGGCTGTCCGGTTTGCCGAGGCGGTTGACGTCCACGCGGGTGGGCTGTCCCGCGTCGTCGAGGGTGAGTTGCCAGTTGGCCAGGGTGGTGGTGCCCTTGGTCGAGCCGATGGCGGTCAGGCGGCCGTCACGGTCGTAACCGCGTTTCTCGGTGTAGCCGTTGGCGCCGGGCATGACGGTGGAGGTGAGGTTGTCCGACGGGTCGTAGCCGAAGGTCGTGGTGCCGCCGGTGGCCTTCTGGGAGTTCTGGCGGCCGTCGTCGTCGTAGGTGTACGTGATCTTGTTGCCGGTGGCGGGGGCGGTGACGATGGTGGCGCCGGTGAGGTGTCCGGCGTTGTCGCCGCTGAACAGCCGCAGGTGGTTGGTGGTGTCGGTGGCGACGATGTCCAGTGTGGTGCCGGCGTTGAACTGGCCGGTGGCCGGGAGGCCGAAGGTGGTCCAGTCGGCGGTCTGCAGGATGTAGGTGCCGAACCCGCCCGTGCCGTTGGCGGGGTAGAAGCGGAGTTTGTTGTTGGCAGTGTCGCGGGCGAGGAAGTCGGTCTTGCCGTCTGCGTTGAAGTCGCCCGGCACCAGGTACATCGCTCCCCAGCCGCCGCCGAGGTCGGTGCGGGGGTTCAGGGTGCCGTCGCCCTTGCCCGAGTAGAAGTACAGGTGGCCGTCGGTGGAGTTGATGGCCAGGACGTCGAGTTTGCCGTCATTGTTGTAGTCCAGCGAGATCAGCCGGTACGTCGCCCAGCCGGTCCCGACCGTGGTACGGGTCCCGAACCCGCCGGTGCCGTTGCCGGGGTAGAAGTACATGGTGTTCGCCGACGAGCTGATCGCGAGGAAGTCCTGTTTGCCGTCGCCGTTGAAGTCCCCGGCGGTCAGCGCCATCACGCCCCAGCCCTGGCCGAGGTCGAACGCGGCGGCGAAGCCGCCCGCACCGTTGCCGTTGTAACGCAGCAGGTGGCCGGTGGACTTGTCGATCGCCAGTAGGTCGATCTTGCCGTCGCCGGTGTAGTCAATCGGCAGGACCTGGTTGAACCCGGTACCCGAACCGGTCAGGGTCGAGCCGACGGTGAAGGTGCCGTCGGGGCGGCCGAGGTAGGTACGGATCGTGTTGGTGGCATCGGTCCGGATCACATCGGTAATGCCGTCACCGTTCAAGTCCGCGGACACGGTCTGGGTAGTGCCGGTCCAGTCCAGCGCCGCTCCGGCCGCGTAGTCCTGCGAACGGGACGACAGGTGGCCCGCGTCGTCGTAGGTGTAGGCGAACGCGCCCTTGCCCGCCGAGGGCGTCACTGCGGTCAACTGCCCGTTGTCGTCGTATCCGTAGGTCCGGGTGCCGGTCCCGTCGGTGACGGTCTTTCGCTGGCCCGTCGCGTCGTAGGTGAAGCCCACCGCCGGAGTGCTGTCGCTGAACGTCGTCCCGCTCGGCAGCCCGCGGCCGTCGAAGACCGTCGTGGACACGGTTCCGCGCCCGTTGGTGACCTTGGCCGGGTTGCCGTCCGGGTCGAACTCGACCGATTGGGTGTTGCCCAGCGGGTCGGTCACATCGGTCTGCCGATCGGCGTTGTCGTAGCCGTAGGTCGTCGTGTGGCCGTTGTCGTCGGTGCGGGTCGCCAGAGTGCTGCTGAGGTTGTAGGTGTAGCTGGTGACCGCGTTGTCGGGGCCGGTGACCTTCTTGATCCGGCCCAGCTCGTCGTAGTCGGTCTTGGCGACCTGGTTCAACGGGTCGGTGACCTGCGTGACCTTGTTCATCGCGTCGTATTCGGTACGGGTGGCCTTGCCCAGGGCGTCGGTGACCTTCGTCTGGTTCCCCGCCGGGTCGTAGTCGTACGCCGTGGTGAACTGCGTCTTGTCCGCACCCGTCGCATTCCCCCGCGGGTCGACCTGGGTCCGCATCCGTCCGTCGAGGTCATATGTCCAGGAGGTGACGAAGCCCAGAGGTGACGTCTGGCTGACATGGTTGCCTGCCGCGTCGTATCCGTCTCTGGTCACCTTGAGCAGCGGATCGGTGCTCGTGAGCTGCCGGTCCGCGTCGTCATACGTGAACTTCGTGACCTTGTTGCGGGCGTCCGTCGTGGTAGCGATGTTGCCGTTGCCGTCGTAACTGGTCTTCGTGGTGTGATCCAGACCGTCGGTGACCGAGATGACACGGTTCAGAGCGTCGTACGCCGTCACGGTTTCCGCCCCAGACGGGTCGACAGTCCGGGTGCGGTTGCCGCTGCCGTCATAACCAAAGGTGGTGGTGAACTTAGCCTTGTCCGCCCCCGCGACATTCCCCCGCGGCGACGTCATCGACGCCAGCCGATTCGCCCCGTCGTAGGTGTAACTGGTCTTGTTCTGCGCCGGGTCAATCGTGGCGGACACGTTCCCCGCCTTGTCGTACTCGGTCCTGGTCACCTTGTTGTCCGGACCCGTCACCGAGACCTGGCGGTTGAACTTGTCGTATCCGTACGTGGTCACGTGGTTCAGGGCGTCCGTCACCGTGAGGACGTTCCCGTTGTCGTCATAGGTGTACGACGTCGCGTGCCCCAGCGGATCCGTCTGTTTCTTGAGCCGGCCCGCTGTGTCGTACTCGGACGTCGTACTGAACTTCGCCTTGTCCGCTCCCGTGACATTGCCCCGCGGATCCGTCTGCGACGTCACCCGACCGGCATTGTCATACGTCGCAGAGGCGATGTTCCCCTCCGGATCAGTCGTCGACGTCAGATTACCGACGCTGTCGTACCCATAGTGGGTTACCCGGTTACCCGGCTCCGTCATCGTCTCGACCAGGCCACTGGCCGTGTAGGCGTACGACGTCACCCCGGCCGGTCCCGATTCCGACAGCATCCGCGCACTGGACCCGTCATAGGTGTATGTCGTCTTATGGCCACGCCCGTCAGTGTGCGCCTTCAACCGGTCCGACGCGTCGTACTCCCACGCCTCGGACGTGGTGTCGACCTGTGCCGATATGACGTTGCCATGGCTGTCGTACGTCATGTCGGTCGCCGCGTATTTACCGTCGGTGCTCCTGGTGACATTGAGCTGCGGGTCGTACGTACGGCGGGGGCCATTGCCGATCGGGTCGTAGCTGTTGAGCAGCACACCGGCCTGATAGACGTCTGTCCAGATGCCCCCGTTGGGGTCCGTCATATCGGATTCACCAGAACCGACAGGCGCACCAGAGGTCGGAACCCAGGCGAAAGTGGTGGTCTTGTTGTCGGCGTCGATCTGCTGAGTGATCCGCCCGGTCGACGGATCGTAGGTGTTCTGCGTGACAGTATTCCCCGCGGGATCCACAATCGTCGCCAGCCGCCCAGCGGCGTCGTACGTGTAGTGCGTGACACCGGTGTCCGTGCCGGTGACGCTGGTCAACTGACCACCGGTGTAGGCGTAGTGCACCGACCGGCCGTCCGCGAGCGTCACCGCGGTCAAACGGCCGCTGCCGGTGTCAACGTCGAGGGAGGCCGTCCGCCCAGCAGCATCAGTTACCGAGCTGAGCACGCCTGAGGTGTACGTGAGAGTCAGACCGCGGCCGTCACTGTCCTTCATCGCGGTCAGCTGGCCTGTCTGGTCGAACGTGCGCGTGCTGTGGTCCAACGCGGTAACGGTGAACCCCCCGGCTACCGCCACTAGCGTGTAGCGAACCGGCTTCGGTGTCGCGTACGACCCGTCACCGTTTTTCGTGAACACCACACGCGCACCATCGGCATCAACCAGAGTCGCCTTATCGCTGGCAGGGATCAGCGATGACTCGAAAGCAAGAGACCAGCCCTTCCCGACCAGACCCGTCGTCGAAGTCGCATCCGAACGATACGAACGCGCCAGCGCAAAAGGCACCCCCGCCCCAGGAACAACCGCATCCGTCACCGTCTCAGATACCGTTCCCGTAGCGGTGTTGACCGGATCGGCACGATTGGTCTGATGCGAACACGAGCACTGACCATCCATCCCGCCGGGGATACCCGGAGTGAAGACAGCAGGCGCGGTGGGTGACGTCACGGGAGCACCCCAGGCATAGGGAACATAGAATGTTCCTGAAGAATCGCGGTGCTCCTGAAGCTGGGTCGGAAAATAAATCTTCGCGTAGTAATTCGTCCCCGCCTTGCCCTGCAACACTCCGTCTCCGATGTCGAAGCCGCACAGGTTTTCAGGAAACGTCGGTACGATCCACCTGATGCAACTGCCGCTGGTGTCACCGTCCACCGGACTATCAAGGTCGACATATCGGTCCGCGACCAATGAGTTATTCGAAGCCTGGTAAAGCTGCAGATGCATGAATAGTGGAAACCCCGGCGGAGTAGCATCCACCACTACTTCCCACGTCGTTCTCCCCGGGGAAACCCAAGTAGTCGCTCGCGGATTAACCGGCGGGTTCCCCAGTGCCGCCGTGACATCGCCATCGGCGTACGGCTCAACAATCCCTTCACGATTCTTTCCCCGGGCTATGGCATGAGCGACAACGGAATCAACGGCGGAAGCACCGACAGTGCGATTCGGATCGATTCCATCGGCTTCCAGTGCTTTCTCATCACCTTCTGTCATTGGCTGCGGCAGAGACCCTTCGGTTACCTCCTTTCCGAACCGACGCTGGGGAGCAATATCCCAAAAGGGTGACCTACGACTTTCGGTGACTTGCGTACGCCGTTCAGTGAGTGTCATTGCGCGCTCGGGCTTCACCGGACGTACCGTCGCAGCCGAGGACGCAGACGCCGATGCCGGTGAAAACCCATGATCATCATCGCTACCGTGGGCGCCAGCTGCGGCCGGAAGGCCAACCGCGACAGCACTAACCACCGCCAAGACCCCAATGCCGCAGCGCACGCGACGCCATGAATTATCCATCAATCCCCCCACGGAATCTTCACACGACATGCAGAAGGTTCGATTCTTGAGCGCGCTCGTCCTCACGTCAAGACCCCGCAAAGCGGAGGAATGAATTCCCCCAATTCCCATTCATGGAATATTCCTACCAAAAGCCGCATCGTTAGCCCGATCTTTCGTGACGGTTCGTCGGTTCTTTCGGTGGGCCGTTTCGGCTTGTCTCGCGGATTGTGGGCAGGTGGCGGCCCGGCTGTTGTGCCGGGTGAACGCCGGTTTCCACGGTTCCGGTGGGAGTGCTGCTGGTGCAGGGAGGGCTGTTGTGGCTGATCAGCCGGGTTTTGGAAGGGCGTCGAGTCTCCGGATGGCGTCGGTGATGACGTCGGTCCAGGGCCAGAGGCGGGCGCAGTGGAGGTGCCGCCGACGGGCGGTGCTGACCAGTTGAGCGGCGGCGGAGAAGAGCCGCAGCCGTAGGCGTCGAGGTTCCCAGAGCCGGGGCTTGCCGGCCAGGGCAAGTATCGGCAGCCAGGCCAGTAGGTCGAGTGCGGCGATCGGGATGTCGGTGGTGTTTGTGGCGAAGCAGGTCAGCCGCAGTCCGTCGGTGTCGGTGAAGCGCGACTGTGCCTGGGTGGGGTCGTTCCTTGCGGATGATCAGCCGCATCCCGGTTGGCCAGCCTTTCAGGACATCGCGGTCGAGGATCTCGCCTCCCGGTTCGATGGCGGGTGTCCAGGCAGAGGCGGGGACTTTGAGGACGGCCTGGTGGGTGGCGTCGGTGATGGTCATCCCGACCGAGTACGACAGCCACCTCCCGCGTCTTGCGAGCCACGCAACGAACTGGTTGGTGTCGGTGCGGATCAAGGTGGAGCGGTCTCGTCGATATCGCTGGGGAAGCTGGACCAGGGACTGCTGGGCGTTTCCTTCCTGCGAGACCGGTCCGCGCTCGCTGCGTTGGAGTGACTGCCCCGGGTGCTGAAGGCTGGTAATGATAAGAACCCGGATGTGATTTCTGAGAATAGTCAATAATTCTGAAGCCGTCATTGATCCGAAATGTATGTTGCTGTACCCCCCGACTCAAAGGAGTTCGCCTCTGTCCACCCGTGTCGATGAAAAGACGTGCCCATAGGCAAACGAGTCTCACCCGTGCTGGACTGGTTGGCTCATTGGCCAAAGGACGGGCTCGCGCTGCGAGGATTCGTGGCTTCCATCGATTTCGCGGCGTTGAGGCCGGGAGCGGCGCGTGCACTGCGGGTGGGAGACATCGAGAGCTACTGGAAGCCGGTGCCGGCTTCCTTCTGATTCCTTCCCGGATCGGCGAAGGCGCGGAGCGGAGTGCGGATGGAGCCTGCGGTGTTCGGCGAGTTCCTGCTTCGCCGGCGCTGACTGCAGTCTTGAGGTCGGAGATCGCTCGTTGTGAACTCCGTTCCGACGATGCCGTGTTCGCGGGTGACGATGGGCAGGAGCTGTCAGGCGTTGCCTGTCGACGGTCCTGGCGGCAGGCGAGGTATGCAGTCGTCGGTGCGCAAGCGATGTCCTCTCCCTCGGGAGGGCGACTGTTTGACCTGCGCGACGCGTGTATTGAGGAATGGCTGCGGAGCGGCGACCAGAGCGCAGCACATATCGTCACCGTCGCCGAATGGGCGGGAGTTCGCGCCCCGTGGCTCGCTCAGCGCTTCGCGCACTGTATCGAGGGGCCGGAGCAATCTGGGATCCCCTGGGGCCGTCTCGAATCCGCATTTTGTGCTCCTGGCATGCCCGACGAGCCGATCGCAGCGGCACCTGTGCTTTAGTTCAGCGCCTCCACGGCCAGGCCGAGAAGTACTTCGTGCTCGCCCTCCGCTGACCACCACCGCCCGCACCGTTCCCACATCCCACAGGAGTTCCTCACGCCTCCGCGTCTCCTCACTCGGATTCTCCCGCTACGACGTCGAAGAACGCATCCCGCCAGGCGTTCCTAACCGTCAATGAAGCCGCCGACTACCTTGGCCTGTCCCCTCATACCCTCTATGTCTGGCGCCACCGGCGTCAGGGACCGCCGAGCTTCCGTATGGGAAGCCGTGGCCGAGTGATGTACCGGATAGTGGCCCTGTACACCTGGGTTCGTGAACAAGAGCAGGCCGACTCGCGGTCCAACACTTCCATCAGCCCACTTCACACTCCCGTCCGGGAGCGCACCACTCGCTTCGCTAGCGACTGACGCCCCCAGGCAGGCAGTACCGTCCTTATCTATCGTTGTGGAGGAGTAAGACCTGCCTGGCTACATAGAAGACCGATGGCTGAAGAAGCGCCCGAACCCGAAAGCACGCAAACGCGACCGCACCGCCATGTACGGCAAGTGCACCCGATACCGCGCCAAGGGCATCCCCGGTGTCAAGGACCGCTCCTTCGACGCCCTCCAGGACGCCACGACCTGGCTCGCCCAGGCCCAGACCGACGCGCGCCGAGGCGAGTTCGTAGACCCCCGCGATGGTGCCATCTCCCTCAAGGACTATGTCGCAACGCACTGGTGGCCCAGCCAGAGCGGTGACCCGTCCACGGTCGAGCGGATCGAGCAGAGGGTGCGGAGGCACATCGTTCCCCACCTGGGTGCTCAACCGCTGAACGCGACGGGCACGGAAGTCCTGCGTCACTGGAAGAAGCGGCTGGAGAAGGACCTCGGTCCGACCTCCATCCATCTGGTTTGGGCGACGCTCTCCAGCGTCCTCCAGGCTGCGTCGAGGACCGTCGCCTCGGACGCAACCCGTGCCGATCCAGCACGGTCGGCCCGCCGGCCGCGGCACTCGGCAGGGTCGAAGCGTGGCCGCCCGACCGGGTGTTGGCGGTACGGACGGCCCTGCCGGAGCGCTACCAGCTTCTCCTCGTGATCGGTGCGGACCTTGGGCTCCGGCAAGGGGAGGCGCTCGGACTCGCCTTGGAGGACATCGACTTCGCCAAGGAATTCGTACACGTCCGGCGGCAGGTCAAGATGGTGCGGGCGAAGTCCTGTTTCGCGCTCCTCAAGGGACGCGAGGTCCGGGACGTGCCGCTTCCGACCAGCGTGGCCCAGGCTATCCGACAGCACATGGAGCAGTTCGCGCCGGTTCCGTTCACACTGCCCTGGGACGACCCGCCTCCGGCTAAGACGCCCGTGGAAGCCAAACACCGGCGGCCGAGGACCTACAGCCTCCTGGTGACGGGACGCGAGCGGACGGCCATCAACCGGAACTACTTCAACTCCTACGTGTGGATGCCGGCTCTGGCCACGACGGGCGTGATCGCCCCGCTAGGGGACGGCGGCGCCGACGGTGCTCGCGTGTGGGAGCCGTCCCGGGAACACGGCTTCCGTGCCCTGCCCTGCGACACTTCTACGCCTCCGAGGAGTTGGAGGCTGGCGAGTCAAATCGTCTCCCTGGCCCGCTGGCTCGGGCATTAGCCCGCCTCAAGCCCAAAGTCCCAGAGAAGTCCCAGAGATACGGCCGCACCGCGTCCCGACCTGCTGAATAGCAGGTCAGACGCGGTGCGGCGGCACCCGGGCGTCAGATGTCGCGGAAGATCTCGATCTGGGCGCCGATGGAGTTGAGGCGCTCGGCGAGGTCTTCGTAGCCGCGGTTGATGACGTAGACGTTGCGGAGGACGGAGGTGCCTTCGGCGGCCATCATGGCGAGCAGGACGACGACGGCGGGGCGCAGCGCCGGGGGGCACATCATCTCGGCGGCGCGCCAGCGGGTGGGGCCCTCGACCAGGACGCGGTGCGGGTCGAGGAGTTTGACGGCCGCGCCGAGACGGGTCAGCTCGGTGAGGTAGATGGCGCGGTTGTCGTAGACCCAGTCGTGGATGAGGGTCGAGCCCTGGGCGGTGGCGGCGATGGCCGCGAAGAAGGGGACGTTGTCGATGTTGAGCCCGGGGAACGGCATCGGGTGGATCTTGTCGATGGGGGAGCGCAGCTTGGACGGGCGGACGGTGAGGTCCACCAGCCGGGTGCGGCCGTTGTCGGCGCGGTACTCGGGAGTCAGCTCGTGGTCGAGCCCCATCTCCTCCAGCACGGCCAGCTCGATCTCCATGAATTCGATCGGCACCCGCCGGATCGTCAGCTCCGACTCGGTGACGACGGCCGCGGCCAGCAGGCTCATCGCCTCGACCGGGTCCTCGGACGGCGCGTAGTCCACGTCGCGGTCGATCGCGGAGACGCCGTGCACGGTGAGCGTCGTCGTACCGATGCCGTCCACTCGGACGCCCAGCTCCTCCAGGAAGAAGCAGAGGTCCTGGACCATGTAATTGGAGCTGGCGTTGCGGATGACGGTGACGCCGTCGTGCCGGGCGGCGGCCAGCAGCGCGTTCTCGGTCACCGTGTCGCCGCGCTCGGTCAGCACGATCGGCCGGGTCGGGGTGACGCCCCGGTCGACCTCCGCGTGGTACGTGCCGTCCGTCGCGGTGATGTCCAGGCCGAAGTGGCGCAGCGCGTTCATGTGCGGCTGGACCGTACGGGTGCCGAGGTCGCAGCCGCCCGTGTACGGGATACGGAAGCGGTCGGTGCGGTGCAGCAGCGGCCCGAGGAACATGATCACACTGCGGGTGCGCCGCGCGGCCTCGGTGTCCATCGAGTCCAGGTCGAGGCTGGCGGGCGGCACGATCTCCAGGTCGTTGCCGTCGTTGATCCAGCGGGCGCGGACGCCGATGCTGCCCAGCACCTCCAGGATCCGGTAGACCTCCTCGATCCTGGCCACCCGGCGCAGCGTGGTGCGCCCGGCGTTCAGCAGGGTCGCGCACAGCAGGGCCACGCAGGCGTTCTTGCTCGTCTTGACGTCTATGGCGCCGGACAGGCGACGCCCGCCGACCACCCGCAGATGCATGGGGCCCGCGTAGCCGAGGGAGACGATCTCGCTGTCCAGCGCCTCGCCGATGCGGGCGATCATCTCAAGACTGATGTTCTGGTTGCCGCGCTCGATACGGTTGACTGCGCTCTGGCTGGTCCCGAGAGCCTCGGCGAGCTGGGACTGTGTCCAGCCCCTGTGCTGCCTGGCGTCCCGGATGAGCCTGCCGATACGTACGAGGTAGTCGTCGGTCATATCGCCGAGGCTATCTCACATATGAGATGCGGCAACCGCGGATCGGCCGTCCGTGACGGACCCCACTCCCGCCGTGTGCCATCCGGCGTACGCCGGCGCGTACCCGCCCGTGCCCGCACCCGCGACCGCCCTCACCGTACTCGCGGGTCACGGCCCCGCAACCCGAGAGCGCAACCTGGCGGCGAAGCCCAAGAGCGCAACCCGATGCGCACGCCCCGGCCACGCGCCGCCGTGGGCATACGGCACACTTCCGATCATGCTCACGCCCATACGTTCCCGGCCCTCGCGCCGCGCGGCCGGCGCCGTACTCGCCCTGGCCGGAGCGCTCGCCGGGTGCGGCGGCGGCGCGGGCCCCTCGCAGGACCCGCCGAAACCGCCGTTCGGCTGGTCGCCGAGCGGACCCTCCCAGACGCCCCCGACCTGGGGGGAGACGACGGGCGCCGCGGCCACGCGAGGTACGGGATCGCCGTCGGCCGGCTCGACGTTCGCCCTCACGGCGCCGCCGGAACGCGCGGGCGCGACTCCGGTGACGCCCAGCGCGAGCGGGAGCGTCAGCACGTGCCCGACGCCCGGACAGCCATATCGCCTGTGCGGCCGTTACCAGCTGGTCTGGCCGACGATCGACCCGTCCGCGCCGTGTGTCGACCGCGACCAGGGAGTCCACGCAGGCGCCACGTATGCGTGTGTCCACGGTTACTGGGTGGAGCTCCCGAAGGTCCCGACACCGGCCACGCCGAAGTAGCGCGCCCGGCGCCCGCTACCGCCCGTGCGGTACGAAGATCGGCTCGTCGTCGGCCGCGGCCCGCGGCGCCGGAATCCGGCGGCGCACCGCCCACCGCGGCGTACGCGGCAGGACCACGGCCAGCAGGCAGCACACCGCCATGCCGAGCAGCCCGGTGATGACGCCGAGCTTGGCGGCCAGGGAGACCTGCGGCAGGACGAACACGGCGATGTCGAGTCCGAAGGACGCGGCGCTCACCACCGTCAGCGCCGCCGCGACACGGTTCAGCCGGGCGTCCAGCGCCTCCGCGCGCTGCGAGGACGCGGCCAGCAGGGAGTTGCTGACGTAACCGAGGAGCTTGTCGGCGCGCTCCTGGGTGTCGTCGAGCCCGATCACCTGGCGCGCGGAGAGATAACTGGCCCGGTGCACCTGCGTCGACTCGATCCGGTAGGCGTCGAGATGGTGGAAGTCGGCCCACAGACCGTCGAGGAACCGCCGGAAGGCGTGCACATCGGTGGTCTCGGGGTGGCCGTGCGCCAGGTCGGCCAGCACCCAGCGCCCGGCGACGAGCGCACCCACCAGCAGCGACTGCTGCGCCACCGCGATGTCCGTGGGCTCGGTCATGGTCAGCAGATCGTGCAGCGGCGTCGCCGGATCGCGATCCCAGGCGTACGTGTACGGCAGCAGAATCCGGCAGTCGGGGCCCGATATCAGCGCGGGGACACGGGCGTCGGCCGTCCACGGCGGATTCCGCGTCACGAAGTGGCAGTTGTAGCGCGCCGATTGGCGGTCGATCGGCGAACCCGCCCCGGTCAGCGCGAGATCGGGCCGCAACGCGATTCCCTGGACTAGACCACTGGCGACGGCCGCGGCCAGCACCGCCGTCAGGATCGGTGCGTCCGCCTCCCGCAGCGCCTGGTTGACGGTCGCGTCGAGCGCGTCGAGGTCGTGCAGCGCCATCCGCCGCAGATCGGCCTCGTGCCGCAGCGCGTAGACCACCAGCACGGTGCCCGCGGCCAGGATGCGCGCGTGGCAGGCCACGATCTCCGTGCCCGGCAGGCTGATCGCCGGTCCGACCATGCCGGTCAGGTCCATCTCGATGGTGGTGTCCGGGTTGTACGCCAGCGACCGCAGGCCCCCGGCCACCGGCCGTAACTCGCCGTGGCCCGGCACCGCGACCAGCTCCAACGAGCTGACGGGGGAGCGGTGGTGCAGCGGATACGCCCGGCTCTGGAGGTGCAGCACCTCGCTCGCGCCGTCGCTCATGCCGTCGCTCCCGCGCGGCCGGGGCCGGAGCCGGGGGTCCAGGAGACCGCCACGTACTCCGGGATCAGGTCGGACTCGCTCACCGACACCCCGCCCAGATAACGCCGTTGCAGATCCTCGGGGCCCCGGTCCTCGATCGCCGTGCCCAGCAGCGACTCCAGCTCGTCGTGCGTGAGATGGCTCGCGTCCGCGGGCACCGACCTGCGCAGGAACCAGTCGCGCTGCCCGGCCAGGACGCGGCAGCCCGCCGCCGCCGCGGGCCAGTAACTGACCGCGGTCACCGCCGTCGTACCGAAACCGGCGCCCAGCGTCACCACCGACCGTGCCGCGTCCCCCGGCAGATAGAAGACGACGCCCTCCGCTACGTACGCGATCGGCCGCCCCGCTGCCAACTCGCGTGCGGCGGCGGTCACTTCGGCGCGGCCCTCCGCCCCGTTCAGATCGGCCGCGAGATGCCGCACCTCGCGCTCCGGCGCGACACCGGACGCCGTCAGCTCCGCCGCCCGCCGCCGCTTGGCCGCCGCCATCTCCGGCAGGTCCACCTCCAGCGCGGCGGGGAACGGCAGCAGCCACGGATACGAGGAGAAGCCCGCCCCGCACACCACGAGCACCGTGTCCGGGTCGGCGCGCAGCGCCCGTGCGAGGGTGTCCGCGATGTAGCGTCCGCGCAGCGACACCACCAGGTCGTCGTGCGGGTACACCTCGTCGGCGAACTCCCGCCACAGCGCCCTCACCGCGGGCCGGTCACCGTCCGGAATCCACGCGCCCGCCAAGGGATCCTCGGCGAGGTCGGGCTTGCGCGCCCGCGACTCGTTGACCAGATACGCGGTCAGTTCGACCCCACCGTGCTGCATGACCCGCGACCCCCGAATGTGTGACGTTGCGTCACCCACCTTGGTATCACGTCCCGTTGCCGCCGAGGATCTCCGCGCCGGCCATACGACGGTCCCGCCGCTCAGCCGCGCCGGCGCGCCAACTCCGCCTCCCTGGCGTCGAGATACGGGCCGAGGCCGGTCGCGGTCGCCAACCGCACCTGAATGAAGGGCACTCGGTGCCCGACGACAGTGACCGTCACGGTGTCCAGCGTCACCCGCGCGGCCCACCACGTCCCCTCGGTCAGTACGTCGGCCAGCACGGCGCCGTCCACGACGACATCCACCCGCGACGTACGCCCGTCCCCGCCCCCGTCCCCCTCCGCCGACGGCTCCGACACTCCGCCGGCCACGCGGGCTCCGGTGCGGCCCGGTCACCGCGACCACCCGGAAAGGCGGCGCCCCGCGCGGTGCGGCCATCCGTCGCGCCGCCTCGGCCAGGGCCGCCGCGATCCTCGCGCCCTCGTCCTCGGTCGCATACCGCACGAGGACATTGTCCCGGCACCCGTCAGGCGGGCACACCCCGCGCGGGCCCCGCGCCATGACCTGGGTCCGACCCGGCGCGCGCCACGCCGCCGTCCTCGGGCGGGCCGGGCATGACCCAGCGGCGGTCATGTACTAGAGTTATCTCGACATCGAGATATCTGCTGAGGCGTACGACGACCGCACCGCATGAGGTAAGGGTTACCTAACTAGGCCCCACCTTAGCGGACCGGCCGGCGGGCATGTCACCGACATGCGGCCGGGCCGGGGGACCGCGGTGGTACGCGCGCAATGACGCAAGACGACGCATGAAGGAGACTGTCGTGTCGGCGAACAGCTTCGACGCCCGCAGCACGCTGCGCGTGGGCGACGAGTCGTACGAGATCTTCCGGCTGGACAAGGTGGCGGGCGCGGCCCGGCTGCCGTACAGCCTGAAGGTGCTGCTGGAGAACCTGCTGCGTACCGAGGACGGCGCGAACATCACCGCCGACCACATCCGGGCGCTGGGCGGCTGGGACTCCCAGGCCCAGCCGAGCCAGGAGATCCAGTTCACGCCGGCCCGCGTGATCATGCAGGACTTCACGGGTGTGCCCTGCGTGGTGGACCTGGCCACCATGCGCGAGGCCGTCAAGGAGCTCGGCGGCGACGCCGCCCGGATCAACCCGCTCGCCCCGGCCGAGCTGGTCATCGACCACTCGGTGATCGCCGACCGCTTCGGCACCGCCGACTCGTTCGCGCAGAACGTGGAGCTGGAGTACGGCCGCAACAAGGAGCGCTACCAGTTCCTGCGCTGGGGCCAGACCGCGTTCGACGAGTTCAAGGTCGTCCCGCCCGGCACCGGCATCGTTCACCAGGTGAACATCGAGCACCTGGCCCGTACCGTCATGGTCCGCGGCGGCCAGGCGTACCCGGACACCCTGGTCGGCACCGACTCGCACACCACCATGGTCAACGGCCTCGGCGTGCTCGGCTGGGGCGTCGGCGGCATCGAGGCCGAGGCCGCGATGCTCGGCCAGCCGGTCTCCATGCTGATCCCGCGGGTCGTCGGCTTCAAGCTGACCGGCGAGCTGCCCACCGGCACCACCGCCACCGACCTGGTCCTGACCATCACCGAGATGCTGCGCAAGCACGGCGTGGTCGGCAAATTCGTGGAGTTCTACGGCGAGGGCGTCGGCGCCACGTCGCTGGCCAACCGCGCCACCATCGGCAACATGTCGCCGGAGTTCGGCTCCACCGCGGCGATCTTCCCGATCGACGAGGAGACGCTGAAGTACCTGCGGCTGACCGGCCGGGACGCGCAGCAGGTCGCGCTGGTCGAGGCGTACGCCAAGGAGCAGGGCCTGTGGCTCGACCCGGCCGCCGAGCCGGACTTCTCCGAGAAGCTGGAACTGGACCTCGCCACCGTCGTCCCGTCGATCGCCGGGCCCAAGCGCCCGCAGGACCGTATCGTCCTGGCGAACGCCTCCCAGCAGTTCGCCCGTGACGTGCGCAATTACGTGACCGACGACGAGGAGGCGGGCAAGGAGTCCTTCCCGGCCTCCGACTCCCCGGCGACCCACAACGGCGTGCCGACCAAGCCGACCGTGGTGACCGCCCCCGACGGGAGCACGTACGAGATCGACCACGGCGCCGTCACCGTCGCCGCGATCACCTCCTGCACCAACACCTCGAACCCGTACGTGATGGTCGCCGCCGCCCTGGTCGCCAAGAAGGCGGTCGAGCGCGGTCTGACCCGCAAGCCGTGGGTGAAGACGACGCTGGCGCCCGGCTCCAAGGTCGTCACGGACTACTTCGACAAGGCGGGCCTGACCCCGTACCTGGACAAGCTCGGCTTCAACCTGGTCGGTTACGGCTGCACGACCTGCATCGGCAACTCGGGCCCGCTGCCCGAGGAGGTCTCCAAGGCGGTCAACGAGGCGGACCTCGCGGTCGCCGCGGTGCTCTCGGGCAACCGCAACTTCGAGGGCCGGATCAACCCGGACGTCAAGATGAACTACCTGGCGTCGCCGCCGCTGGTCGTCGCGTACGCCATCGCGGGCTCGATGAAGGTGAACATCACCGAGGACGTCCTCGGCACCGACACCGACGGCAAGCCGGTCCGCCTCCAGGACATCTGGCCGACCGAGGCCGAGGTCAACGACGTGGTCGCGTCCGCGATCGGCCAGGACATGTTCAACGAGTCCTACCGTGACGTCTTCGCGGGCGACGCGCAGTGGCAGGCGCTGTCGATCCCGACCGGTGACACCTTCGAGTGGGACCCGCAGTCCACCTACGTCCGCAAGCCCCCGTACTTCGAGGGCATGACGATGGAGACCACCCCGGTCACCGACATCGAGGACGCCCGCGTCCTGGCCAAGCTCGGCGACTCGGTCACCACCGACCACATCTCCCCGGCCGGCGCGATCAAGGCCGACACCCCGGCGGGCACGTACCTCACCGGACACGGCGTCGACCGCCGCGACTTCAACAGCTACGGCTCGCGCCGCGGCAACCACGAGGTCATGATCCGCGGCACCTTCGCCAACATCCGGCTGCGCAACCAGATCGCACCGGGCACCGAGGGCGGTTACACCCGCGACTTCACCCAGGCGGACGGCCCGGTCGCCTTCATCTACGACGCCTCGCGCAACTACATCGAGCAGGGCGTCCCGCTGGTCGTCCTGGCGGGCAAGGAGTACGGCTCCGGCTCGTCCCGCGACTGGGCGGCCAAGGGCACCGCGCTGCTCGGCGTCAAGGCGGTCGTCGCGGAGTCCTACGAGCGCATCCACCGCTCCAACCTGATCGGTATGGGCGTGCTGCCGCTCCAGTACCCCGAGGGCGCCTCCGCGGCCTCCCTGGGGCTCACGGGCGAGGAGACGTTCGCCGTCTCCGGCGTGACCGAGCTGAACGACGGCACGACCCCGCGCACGGTGAAGGTCACCACCGACACCGGTGTGGAGTTCGACGCCGTTGTCCGGATCGACACCCCCGGAGAGGCCGACTACTACCGCAACGGCGGCATCATGCAGTACGTGTTGCGGTCGCTGATCCGCAAGTAACGATCAAGTGACGTTCCGCTACGGCGGATACGTAGAAGAAACCGCAGGCGGGCCGCGTTCCCCTCAGGGGGGTGCGGCCCGTCCGCTTATGTCCGTACATGCAGACCGGCTCGGTCTTCACTACTTGAACGCACTTCCGTGACAGTCGTGTTGACTAGTGAATACAAGATCCGGCGCGCTCGGGACCGGTGAGACATCCCACGTTTCGCGGAGGTCTCAACTCGGGAAAGCTTGCCGCCCAAACCCTCATTCGATCTTGCCCTGCCGACTGCAAGTGGACTATACCTGTCGGCGTCCAAGGAACCCGCTCACAGCGGGGCGGGGCGGGGGGGAGCGTCGGGCGAAACACCCGGCGGCCTACGGTGACGTACCCCTCCTCGATGGATGCACGGCATCACTCAAGCTTCAACTGTTCGCGGTCGTCGGCGGATTCCGCTGCACCGCATGAGTCCTGATGAGAGCGAGGACTTGAGCATGGGATCCGAAATGAACCGCCGGGATCTGGTCAAGCGTTCCGCGGCGCTTGGCCTCGTAGCCATTCCGTCGGCCGGTCTGCTGAGCGCCTGCGCGTCCAGCGGCGGTGACAGCAGTAGCGACAAGCCCACCAAGAGCGCGACTGCGGCCTCGAAGGACAACCCCTTCGGCGTGAACGACTCCACGGCCCTCGACATCGTCATCTTCGACGGTGGTTACGGCCACGACTACGCCACCGCGCTCGGCAAGCTGTACGAGTCCAAGCACCCGGGCTCCAAGTCCAGCGTTCTGCCCACGCAGGACATCGCCGGCAAGCTCCAGCCGCGCTTCAACGCCGGCAGCCCGCCGGACGTCATCGACGACTCGGGCGCCCAGCAGATCAAGCTGGACGTCCTGCAGAAGAGCGGTCAGCTCGCGGACCTCACCCCGCTGCTCGACGCGCCCTACATCGACGACCCGAGCAAGAAGATCCGCGACGTGCTCCAGCCCGGCACGATCGAGACCGGCACGCTCGACGGCAAGATGTACTCGCTGAGCTACATCTACACCGTGTTCGGCCTGTGGTACTCCGGCAAGCTGTTCAAGGACAAGGGCTGGACCGAGCCCAAGACGTGGGCCGACTTCATGTCCCTGTCCGCGGAGATCAAGAAGGAGAAGATCGCGCCCTTCTGTCACCAGGGCAAGTACCCGTACTACATCAACGTCGCGATCATGGACCTCATCGCCAAGAACGGCGGCCTGGAGCTCCAGAAGCGCATCGACACGATGGACCCGACGGCCTGGGACGACCCGGCCGTCAAGGCGGGCATCGAGGCGGTCTACGAGATCGTCGACAAGAACTACCTGCTGCCCGGCACCAACGGTCTGACCCACATCGAGTCGCAGACCGCGTGGAACCAGTACAAGGCCGCCTTCATCCCGTGCGGCTCCTGGCTGGAGAACGAGCAGATGAAGGCCACCCCGAGCGACTTCGACATGAAGTTCATGCCGATGCCGTCGCTCACGGGTGACAAGCTGCCCTTCGAGGCGATCCGGGCGGGCGCGGGCGAGCCGTTCATCGTCCCGGAGAAGGCCAAGAACAAGGCCGGCGGCCTGGAGTTCCTGCGCATGATGCTGACGAAGGAGGGCTCCGGCAAGTTCGCCGCCGCCGCCAACTCCCTCACCGTCCTCAAGGACGGCGTCGGCTCCGACGTCCAGCTCCGTCCGGGTACCGCGTCGACCGTGACCGCACTGACCGCTGCCGGTGCGAACACGTTCAACTACAACTACCCGAA
The DNA here is from genome assembly GCF_014596445.1 of Streptomyces sp. CBMA29. GTDB lineage: Bacteria > Actinomycetota > Actinomycetes > Streptomycetales > Streptomycetaceae > Actinacidiphila. The sequence goes on from NZ_MECL01000126.1 coordinate 69,346, forward strand.
CACCAACAGCGAGTTCGATGTCGCCCTGCAGAACCTGAGCGGTGAGCTGATGGCCAAGCGCCTCACCCCCGCCCAGTGGATCTCGAAGGCCAAGGCGCTCGCGGTCAAGGCCAAGAAGGCCTGACCCAGCGACGTCGTGCGGTGCGGGGGCCGGAATCCGTCCGGCCCCCGCACCGGCATAGCCCCTCGATCAGGAGCAGGATCCATGCAGCATCGCAAATACCCCTTCATTGTGGGCTTCCTCATCGTCCCGATCGTCCTGTATGTGACGTTCGTGATCTGGCCGTATCTCCAGACGATTGGCTACTCGCTCACGGACTGGAAGGGCGAGTCCCAGACCTTCAACTTCGTGGGCCTGGACAACTACACGACCCTGTTCCACGACTCCGTCTTCAGGACCGCGTTGTGGCACAACATCCTGCTGCTGATCTTCCTGCCGGTGATCACCATCCTGCTGGCGCTGTTCTTCGCCTTCATGGTGAACGTGGGCGGTCGCAGCACGGCCGGCGGCGTCCAGGGCGTCCGCGGCGCCGGGATCTACAAGGTCGTCTACTTCTTCCCGCAGGTCCTGTCGGTCGCGATCCTGATCGTGCTCTTCGGCGCGGTCTACCGCAGTGACTCGGCCGGTCTGCTCAACGGCGTCCTGGTGAAAGTGCACCTGGTGGACGCCAACAACCCCATCGAGTGGCTGAACGACCCCAACCTCGTGCTCTGGTGCCTGCTGGCGATCCAGGTCTGGGCGGGCGTCGGCTTCTACCTCGTGCTGTTCTCCGCGGCGATGCAGTCCATCCCCAAGGACATCTACGAGGCCGCGCTGCTCGACGGCGCGGGCCGCTCGCAGACCTTCTTCAAGGTCACCCTCCCGCTGCTGTGGGACAGCGTGCAGACCTCGTGGGTCTATATCTCGATCTTCGCGATGGACTTCTTCGCCCTGGTCTCCGGACTGACCCCCGGAACCGGCTACGGCGGTGGTCCCGACCACCACAGCGAGGTCATGGCGACCTACCTGATGCGCAACTTCCTGTCCTTCGGCAAGAGCGGTTACGCCTGCGCACAGGGCGTGATCATCATGCTGGTCACCTTGATCGTTTCCGCTGTCACGCTGCGGGTCTCCCGCCGTGACCGCATCGAGTTCTGAGCGGGGAAGCACCATGACCTCACCCATCACCGAGGCGCAGTCCGGCGGACTGCTGGGCCAGGTACCCGCTCAGGGCGGGCCCGGCAAGAAGCGCAAGGGCAAGGGAGCGGAGGAGGCCGGCTACGACGGAGCCGGCGGCCGGGTGCTCAACGTCTTCTCGCACGGCTTCCTTGCGGTCTGGGCGATCATGATCATCCTGCCACTGGCATGGATCATCCTCAGCTCGTTCAAGAACAACAGCGAGATCGGCTCCAGCGCGTGGTCCTGGCCCTCGCACTTCACCTTCGGCGCGTTCGGCCGCGCCTGGGACAAGGGCATCGGCGACTTCTTCCTGAACACCGTGATCGTGATGGTGTTCTCGGTGCCGCTGACCATGCTCTTCGGCTCGATGGTCGCCTACGTGCTGGCCCGGTACGAGTTCCCCGGCAACAGGTTCATCTACTTCCTGTTCGTCGGCGGCGCGATGTTCCCGTACTTCCTCGCGCTGGTCCCGCTGTTCTTCATGGTGAAGAACCTCGGCATGCTGAACACGTACCAGGGTCTGATCCTGGTGTACGTCGCCTACTCGCTGCCGTTCACGACGTTCTTCATGCACTCGTTCTTCAAGACGCTGCCAACGGCCATCCATGAGGCGGCGGTACTCGACGGCGCCTCGCACACCCGGACGTTCTTCCAGGTGATGGTGCCGATGGCCAAGCCCGGCCTGCTGAGCGTCGGCATCTTCAACGTGCTCGGGCAGTGGAATCAGTACATCCTGCCGGTCACGCTGATGCAGCCGCAGACCAGTACCGACAAGGACCACTCCATGCTGGCCCAGGGCCTGGTGAACCTCGCGCTGTCGCAGGGGTACTCGGGCGACTACCCGGCGCTGTTCGCCGGCATGGTGATCGCGATGCTGCCGGTGCTGGTGGTGTACCTGTCCTTCCAGCGCCAGGTCCAGGCCGGACTCACCGCGGGCACCCTGAAGTAGCCCACGGCGGCGCCCCGAAGCGCCGTTGAGCAGGCCGTACGCCGCGAGGAGCGGCTCCGCGAGGGCGCGGAGCCGCTCCTCGGCGTTGGCGACCGATTCGCATAACGGTGTGGCTCTCCCCCTTGACGGGACATCACCCCAAACACTCAACTTAGAGTTCACATGTTGTAGACGACGGGGTCTCACCGATGTGGCAGGTACGACATCGGTCCGGGTCCCCGTCCGTGCGGGCAGTCGGGACGCTCCGGCTGCCGGGCAGGAGTGGATGTCGTGGTCGAGACTCCGGGATCGCAGTCGTCGCTGCACCGGGCCAACCTGGAACGCGTCGTGCGTGCCGTACGGCTGGCCGGGTCACTCACCCAGGCGGAGATCGCGCGCAGCACCGGCCTGTCGGCCGCGACGGTCTCCAACATCGTCCGCGAACTGCGGGACAACGGCACGGTGCAGGTGACGTCGACCTCCTCGGGTGGTCGACGGGCCCGCAGCGTGGCGCTGTCCGGTGACGCCGGGATCGTCGTAGGAGTCGATTTCGGCCATTCGCATCTCCGGGTCGCGGTCGGCAATCTGGCCCATCAGGTGCTGGCCGAGCAGTCCGAGCCGATCGACGTGGACGCCTCCGCCTCCCAGGGTTTCGACCGCGCCGAGCAACTCGTCGCGCGGCTGGTGGAGTCCACCGGGATCAACCCCGACAAGGTGCTCGGGGTGGGTCTGGGCGTGCCGGGGCCGATCGACGTGGAGTCCGGGACGCTCGGTTCGACGGCGATCCTGCCCGGCTGGAGCGGTATCAACCCCCGCCAGGAGCTGACCGACCGGCTCGGTGTGCCGGTCCAGGTGGACAACGACGCGAATCTGGGCGCACTGGGCGAGTTGGTCTGGGGCGGCGGTCGGGGCGTGAAGGATCTGGCGTACATCAAGGTCGCCAGCGGCGTCGGCGCGGGCCTGGTGATCGACGGCAGGATCTACCGCGGACCGGGGGGCACGGCGGGTGAAATCGGCCACATCACCCTCGACGAGTCGGGTCCGGTGTGCCGGTGCGGCAACCGCGGCTGCCTGGAGACCTTCACCGCCGCGCGCTATGTGCTCGAACTCCTGCGCGGCAGCCACGGAGATGGCCTAACGGTCCCGAAGATGGTGCAGCTCGCGCGCGAGGGCGATCCCGGCTGCCGTCGCGTGATCGGTGACGTGGGCCGCCACATAGGCATGGGCGTCGCCAGTCTCTGCAACCTCTTGAACCCCAGCAGGGTCGTGCTGGGCGGGGACTTGGCCGAGGCGGGGGAGCTGGTGCTCGGCCCGATAAGGGAGTCCGTGTCGCGGTACGCGATCCCCAGCGCCGCCCAACGGCTGTCCGTGGTACCTGGGTCGCTGGGTGCCCGTGCGGAGGTTTTGGGGGCACTTGCCCTGGTGTTGAGCGAGATGGGCGATTCTACACTGTTGGATGGAAATGCCCCGGTTGATACACCCGCCTTTTCGGCATAACTGAGCGTTCACACAGCTAACGAAACGGGTCGTTGCCATCTCGTTAAGTGTTTACTTCTTGACGGCATGGCGTCAGCCGGAGTTGACTCACGACCACCTCGGCCGCGGTGTTGCGGCCCTGTCAGGGAGGCAACCTCACATGAACGCAATGACGCGTCGAATCGCCGTCGGGACGGTCGCTGTTTCGATCGCGCTCACGATGGCCGCTTGTGGCAAGGCGGGCGACAAGTCGTCCGACAGCAGCAAGGACAAGACCATCGGTCTGCTGCTCCCGGAGAACGCGACCACCCGGTACGAGAAGTTCGACCGGCCCCTGATCGAGGCGAAGATCAAGGAGCTGTGCTCCGACTGCAAGGTCGACTACGCGAACGCCGCCGGTGACCCCACCAAGCAGACGCAGCAGGTCAGCAGCATGATCGCCAAGGGTGTCAAGGTCCTCATCCTGGACGCCCAGGACTCGGTCGGCATCCAGTCCTCGGTCCAGGCGGCCAAGGACAAGGGCATCAAGGTCGTCGCGTACGACCGCCTCGCGCAGGGCCCGGTCGACGCCTACGTGTCCTACGACAACGAGAAGATCGGCGAGCTCCAGGGCCAGGCGCTGATCGACGCCATGGGCGCCGACGCCAAGCCGACCTCGAAGATCGTCATGATCGACGGCGACCCGGCCGACCCGAACGCCGCCTCCTTCAAGGCCGGTGCCCACAAGATCCTCGACGGCAAGGTGGACATCGCCTACGAGCAGTCGGGTCTGTGGAAGGACACCGTCGCCAACCAGAAGGTCACCGCGGCGATCACCCAGCTCGGCAAGGCCAACATCAAGGGCGTCTACTCGGCCAACGACGGCATGGCCGGCGGTATCGCCACCGCCCTCAAGGGCGCCGGTATCAACCCGCCGCTGACCGGCCAGGACGCCGAACTGCCCGGCATCCAGCGGATCCTCGCGGGCACCCAGGCCGCGACGATCTACAAGGCGTACCAGCCGGAGGCCGACGCCACCGCGCAGATCGCGGTCGCGCTGCTCGAGGGCAAGGACTTCAAGGACGTCGCCGACACCACCGCCAAGAGCGGCTCGGGCCAGACGGTCCCCGCCCACCTCATCGGCGCCGTCGCGGTGACCAAGGAGAACATCAAGGACACGGTCATCAAGGACAAGCTGTACACCGTGGCCCAGATCTGCACCGCCGAGTTCGCCCAGGCGTGCAAGGACGCGGGCATTCAGTAGTACCCAGGGCCTCGGCCCGCCCCCGAAAGACCTGTCCGGTGCCCCGCCCCACCATTCCACCCCGCTGCCGGGGCGGGGCACCGGACGGAAACGCTTCCGGGGTAGAGCGTTCGGGGAAGGGGTATGAGCCCGTTCCCCGTTGACTGATGTCATCCCAGTGCTTTATTGCACGTCCCCCGCGGCTGTCCCCCCAGTACGCGGTATCCCCGCCGGTCAGGCGGCGAAGGAGATGGTTCACGTGTCCGCTACGCCCGTGCTGGCGTTGCGCGGAGTCTCCAAGCGATTCGGTGCGGTTCAGGCCCTCACCGATGTCGAGTTGGAGGTCCACGCCGGAGAGGTTGTCGCCCTGGTGGGCGACAACGGAGCCGGTAAGTCCACACTGGTCAAGACGATCGCCGGTGTGCACCCCATCGACGAAGGCGTCATCGAATGGGAGGGCAAGGCGGTCAGTATCAACCGGCCGCAGGACGCCCAGAGCCTCGGCATCGCCACCACGTACCAGGACCTCGCGCTCTGCGACAACCTCGACGTGGTCGGCAACCTCTACCTCGGACGGGAGATCCTCCGGGTCGGAGTGCTCGACGAGGTCACGATGGAAAGGCGCGCGCGCGAACTGCTCAACACGCTGTCCATCAGGATCCCCAGCGTGCGGATCCCGATCGCCAGCCTCTCCGGCGGTCAGCGGCAGGTCGTGGCCATCGCCCGCGCCCTGATCGGCGAGCCCAAGGTCGTCATCCTCGACGAGCCCACCGCCGCCCTCGGCGTCGAACAGACCGCCCAGGTCCTCGACCTGGTCGAGCGGCTGCGCGAGCGCGGCCTCGGCGTGATTCTGATCAGCCACAACATGGCTGACGTGACGGCGGTCGCGGACACCGTCCACGTGCTGCGCCTGGGCAGGAACAACGGGTCCTTCCCGGTCAAGGGCACCACGAACGAGCAGATCATCGCGGCCATCACCGGAGCCACGGACAACGCCGTGACCCGCCGTCAGTCGCGCAACGTGGAGGCGGCGAAGTGAGCGACAAGACCACCCTGTCGAAGGCCGACGAGGAGCCGCCGGCCGTTCCTGCCGACGAAATGGCACCGCCCGCGGTCGAGGTCATCGACCCGCGGCTGCTGGTCCGGCAAGAGGGCTTCAAGGGCTACCTCACCGAATTCCAGCGCAAGCTCAAGGGCGGTGAACTGGGCTCGCTGCCCGTCATCGTCGGTCTGATCATCATCTGGACCGTGTTCCAGGTGAAGGACAGCCTGTTCCTCAGCTCGACCAACATGGTCAACATCAGCTACTTCCTGGCCGCCACCGGCATGATCGCGGTCGGCCTGGTCTTCGTGCTGCTGCTCGGTGAGATCGACCTGTCGGTCGCCTCGGTCAGCGGTCTGTCGGCCGCGATCTTCGCGATCTTCTCCACCACACACGGCATGAACATGTGGCTGGCGATGATCCTCACGGTGCTCACCGGCATCGGCATCGGCGCGATCCACGGCTTCTTCTTCGCCAAGATCGGCGTCCCCGCCTTCGTGGTCACCCTCGCGGGCAACCTCGGCTGGAACGGCCTGATGCTGTGGCTGCTCGGCTCCACCGGCTCGCTGTCCATCCAGGACAAGGGCCCGATGCACATCCTGGGCCAGCGCTCCTTCTTCATGGACCAGGACATCGCAGGCGCCTACATCCTGGCGACCGTCGGCGTCGTCGCGCTGCTCGCCGGTTCGCTGGTCGAGCAGACCCGCCGCCGCAAGGCGGGCGTCCCGTTCCGCCCCACCAGCGAGATCGTGCTGCGCGCCGCCGCCCTGGCCGTGGTGGCCTACGTGGCCGCGTACGTGCTGAACAAGACCGCCGGTGTGCCGAACGCCCTGGTGATCTTCCTGGTCGCCCTGGTGATCTGCGACTTCGTCCTGCGCCGCACGCCCTTCGGCCGCAAGGTCTTCGCGGTCGGCGGCAGCATCGAGGCCGCCCGCCGCGCCGGTATCAACGTGGCGCTGATCCGGATCGCGGTCTTCGCGATCTCCGGTGGCTTCGCCGCCATCGGCGGTCTCTTCCTGGCCGCCCAGACCTACACCGCGACGCTCGCCGCAGGTACCGGCAACCTGCTGATGCTGGCCATCGCCGCCGCGGTCATCGGCGGCACCAGCCTGTTCGGCGGTCGCGGCAACGTCTGGTCGGCGCTGCTCGGCATGCTGGTCATCCAGTCCATCCAGACCGGACTCGACCTGCTGAACATGAACACCTCGATCCAGTACATGATCACCGGCGCCGTTCTGCTCGCCGCCGTGGTCATCGACTCGGTCTCGCGCCGTACGCAGAAGACCTCCGGCCGCGCGTAGCGGCACCGCGTACGACGGCGGCGCGCGTAACGGCTCGTAACAGCGCGGGCGGACACGCGCACCGCGGCAGCACCTCGAACCGCCGGGCGGACCTGGAAATCCAGGTCCGCCCGGCGGTTCGCCGTTGCCGTGCCGTGACATACATCGCACAGGGCGGCCGACAGCCTTGGAACCGGAAGATTAGACTCGTCGGATCGGCCGTATCGAAGAGATCCGGCCGTGCCGACATCCCCGTCGACAACCACGTCGACAACCCCGTCGACAACATTGACGACATCGACAGCCACGTCGGCAAACCGTGGGACAGACAGTCGACAGGTGCCGACCGGTACCGACAGGCAGCAGAGGGAGGAACGGGTGGCAGTGCTGACCCGTATCAACGGACCGCGCGACCTCGACCGGCTCACCCAGCAGCAGCTCGTGGAGCTGGCGGGCGAGATCCGTACCTTCCTCGTCGACGCGGTGTCCAAGACCGGCGGGCACCTCGGCCCCAACCTCGGTGTGGTCGAGCTGACCATCGCCCTGCACCGCACCTTCCACTCGCCCGTCGACCGGATCCTCTTCGACACCGGCCACCAGGCGTACGTGCACAAACTGCTCACCGGACGCAAGGACTTCGCGAAGCTCAAGAGCAAGGGCGGCCTGTCCGGCTACCCGTCGCGCGCCGAGTCCGAGCACGACGTGATCGAGAACAGCCACGCCTCCACCGTCCTCGGCTGGGCCGACGGACTCGCCAAGGCCAACGAGGTGCTGGGCCGCGCCGACCACGTGGTCGCGGTGATCGGCGACGGCGCGCTCACCGGCGGCATGGCCTGGGAGGCGCTGAACAACATCGCCGCCGCCCAGGACCGCCCGCTGATCATCGTCGTCAACGACAACGAGCGGTCCTACGCGCCGACCATCGGCGGCCTCGCGGACCACCTGGCGACCCTGCGCACCACCGACGGCTACGAGCGCTTCCTGTCCCGCACCAAGGACCTCCTGGAGCGCACCCCGCTGATCGGCCAGCCGCTCTACGAGACGCTGCACGGCGCGAAGAAGGGCCTGAAGGACTTCATCGCCCCGCAGGGCATGTTCGAGGACCTTGGCCTGAAGTACGTCGGCCCGATCGACGGCCACGACGTGGAGGCGCTGGAGTCCGCGCTGCTGCGCGCCAAGCGGTTCGGCGGCCCGGTCATCGTGCACTGCATCACCGAGAAGGGCCGCGGCTACAAGCCCGCCGAGCAGGACGAGGCCGACCGCTTCCACGGCATCGGCCCGATCCACCCCGACACCGGTCTGCCGGTCGCCGCCGCGGGCGCCGACTGGACGTCCGTCTTCGGTGACGAGATGGTCGCGCTCGGCAAGGAGCGGGACGACATCGTCGCCATCACCGCCGCGATGCTCCAGCCGGTCGGCCTGGAGAAGTTCGCCAAGGCGTTCCCCGACCGGGTCTACGACGTCGGCATCGCGGAACAGCACGGCGCGACCTCGGCCGCGGGCCTGGCGACCGGCGGCCTGCACCCGGTCTTCGCGGTCTACGCGACCTTCCTCAACCGCGCCTTCGACCAGGTCCTGATGGACGTGGCCCTGCACAAGTGCGGTGTCACCTTCGTCCTGGACCGGGCGGGCGTCACCGGCAGCGACGGCGCCTCGCACAACGGCATGTGGGACATGTCGATCCTCCAGGTCGTGCCAGGACTGCGGATCGCCGCCCCGCGCGACGCCGACCAGGTACGCGCCCAGCTCCGCGAGGCCGTCGCGGTGGACGACGCGCCGACCGTGGTGCGCTACTCCAAGGGCGCGGTCGGCCCGGCCGTCGCCGCCGTCGGCCGGATCGGCGGCATGGACGTGCTGCGCGAGCCGTCCGAGGGCGAGCGCCCCGACGTCCTGCTGGTCTCGGTCGGCGCCCTCGCGCCGATGTGCCTGGAGATCGCCGGGCTGCTGGACGCCCAGGGCATCACCACCACCGTGGTCGACCCGCGCTGGGTCAAGCCGGTGGACGAGGCGCTGCCCGGCCTGGCCGCCAAGCACCGCGTCGTGGTCACCGTCGAGGACAACGGGCGGGTCGGCGGCGTCGGTTCCGCCGTCGCGCAGGCGCTGCGCGACGCGGAGGTGGACGTGCCGCTGCGCGACTTCGGCATCCCGCAGCGCTTCCTCGACCACGGCTCCCGCAAGGACGTGATGGCCGATATCGGGCTCACCGCGCCCGACATCGCCCGCCAGGTGACTGGCCTGGTCGCCACCATCGACGGCCGTTTCGCGGACGACGCGGACCACGCGCGCGAGATCGCCCGCGACTGATCCCACCGCCCGCCCGCCCGCCCGCCCCTTGCCGGGGACACGGCGGCGCACCCGTACGACGCGGGGGTCCACCCATACGGGTGGACCCCTTCTTCCATCGGCGTACGCGTAGGCGCGCCTATTCGGGTGAGACGAACCTCCGGAGTGCAGTAACGCAGTAGCGGCTGCCGACCGACGGAATCGACCGGCCGAACCGACCGGCCGCCGGACGATCTGGAGGTGTGACGGTGGACACCGACACGCGTGACGACACGGCCCCCCGACCCCGGGGGGTGTTCCGTACCAAGAGCATCGAACAGTCGATCGCGGACACCGAGGATCCGGAACACGGCCTGCGCAAGGAGCTGTCCGCGCTCGACCTGATCGTCTACGGGGTCGGCGTCATCGTCGGCACCGGCATCTTCGTGGTCACCGGCTCGGTCGCCAAGGACTACGCGGGGCCCGCCGTCGCGCTCGCCTTCGTCGTCTCCGCGATCGTCTGCGGCCTCGCCGGGCTCTGCTACGCCGAATTCGCCTCGACCGTGCCGGTCGCCGGATCGGCGTACACCTTCAGCTACGCCTCCATCGGCGAACTGCCCGCCTGGATCATCGGCTGGGACCTGATCCTCGAACTGGCGCTGGGCGCGGGCGTGGTGGCGGGCGGCTGGTCCGGCTACATGGCCAATCTGCTGTCGCACTTCGGCATCGACATCCCCAAGGTCCTCACCCACGACGGCGGCGGTTTCGGCTTCGACCTGCTGGCCGCGGTGCTCGTGCTGGTGCTCACCGGCATCGTGATGGCCGGAATGAAGCTGTCCGCGCGGGTCACCACACTGATCGTCGCCGTCAAGGTGACCGTGGTGCTGCTGGTGATCTTCGCCGGGCTGTTCTTCATCACCGGCAGCAACTACCACCCGTTCCTGCCGGGGTCGAAGGCCAACACCGGCAGCGGCTCCGACCTGCACGCGCCGCTGGTGCAGATCATCTTCGGGTTCACCCCGTCATCGTTCGGCGTGATGGGCGTCTTCTCCGCCGCCGCCGTGGTCTTCTTCGCCTTCATCGGCTTCGACATCGTCGCCACCGCCGCCGAGGAGACCAAGAAGCCGCAGCGGGACATGCCGCGCGGCATCCTCGGCTCGCTGGTGATCTGCACCGTGCTGTACGTGGCGGTCTCGCTCGTCGTCACCGGCATGCAGAAGTACTCGGAGCTGGACACCACCGCACCGCTGGCGTCCGCCTTCAAGTCCGTCGGCGCGCCCTTCTGGTCCGGCCTGATCAGCTTCGGCGCGGCCGTCGGCCTGACCTCCGTGGTGATGATCCTGCTGATGGGCCAGACCCGGGTGTTCTTCGCGATGAGCCGCGACGGGCTGCTGCCGCGCGCCTTCTCCCAGGTGCACCCGAAGTTCGGCACTCCCTACCGCACCACGGTGCTGCTCGGCGTGATCGTCGCGCTGATCGCCGGATTCTTCACCGTCGGCGAGCTGGAGGAGATGGTCAACGTCGGGACGCTCTTCGCGTTCGTCGTCGTCGCCATCGGCGTCGTCGTGCTCCGCCGCACGCGCCCCGACCTGCCGCGCGCCTTCCGCGCCCCCTGGGTCCCCGTCCTGCCGGTGGCCTCGGTGTGCGCGTCCCTGTGGCTGATGCTCAACCTCAGCGTGGAGACCTGGCTCCGGTTCGCCGGATGGATGGTGATCGGCTTCGTCATCTACTTCGGCTACGGCCGCTCCCACAGCAGGCTGGGCCGCGGGCGCTAGGTGCAGCCGACGAGCACGGTACCGGCGGCGCGGCCGGCCGTACCGGTGGCCGTGCCCGCGGTCGCCCCCGGCCGCCGCGACCGGCGCTACCGGTCGTGGCTGGCCGCGCTGCTCGCGGTGCTCACCGTCCTGCTGCGCCTGCCGTCCTTCGCCCGCCCGGTCTGGAATCCCGACGAGGGCTATCTGGCCGTCCAGGCGCGGCTGCTGGCGCACGGCGGGGTGCTGTACGACACGGTGGTCGACCGCAAGCCGCCACTGCTGCCGTGGCTGTACCAGGGGCTCTTCGCGGTCTTCGGCGACGGCTCGCTGTGGCCGCCGCGCACGGCCGCGCTGCTGGCGCACCTGGCGACCGCGCTGCTGCTGGCCGCGATCGCCCGCCGCCGCTGGGGCGACCGCTCGGGGGCGACGGCGGGCGCGGGCTACCTGCTGCTGTCGGTCGGCCTCGCCCCCGAGGACAGCCTGGCGGCCACCTTCGAGGTCTTCATACTCCCGTGGACGGCCGCCGCCGTCTGGTGCGCCGACCGGTCCCGCTGGGGACTGGCGGGCGTGGCCGTGGCGGGCGCGGCCCTGACCAAGCAGACCGGCGCGGTGATACTGCTCCCGGTGGCCTGGACGCTGTGGCGGGCGGCGCGGAGATCGGAAGAGGGGGGGGGGGGGGGGGGGGGGGGGGGGGGGGGGGGGGGGTGGGGGGGGGGGGGGGGGGGGGGGGGGGGGGGGTGGGGGGGGGAGGTGGGGGGGGAGAGGGCGAGCCAGAGGCGGATCTCGGCGCCGCCGAGGACGCTGCGGCCGACGGCGAGGTCACCGCCGGTGGATTCGGCGACGCGGCGGACGATGTCGAGGCCGAGGCCGGT
>NZ_MECL01000127.1 GCF_014596445.1 Streptomyces sp. CBMA29
TGAAACGCCCGTACCGCCCGCGCCGCTGCCGCGCCGGGGACCCGGCAGCGCGCCGGACGGGAGCAGTGAGGCGGCCTCGCCGGGGGCGCCGTCGTCGTCCACCACGACTTCGAGCACGCCCGGCTCGCGGCGGATGCGGACGACGGCGCCCGCGCCGGGGCCCGCGTGCTTCTGCACGTTCGTGAGCGACTCCTGGATCACGCGGTACGCGGTGAGGTCGACGCTGGCGGGCAGCGGCGGCACGGCCGGGTCCTCCGCCGCGCTCCCGCCCCGCTCCCCCGGCCCTTCACGCGCGTCCTCGCGCACCTCGTGGCCGTCCACCGCGCATTCGACGGTGACGCGCAGCCCGGCGCGCAGGAAGCCGTCGAGGAGCTGGTCGAGGACGGCCAGGCCCGGCGCCGGTTCCATCGGCGCCTCGGGCTCTCCTGACTGGCGCAACAGGCCGACAGTGGCGCGCAGTTCGTGCAGGGCGGACCGGCTCGCCTCGCGGACGTGCGCGAGGGCCTGCTTGGCCTGGTCGGGCCTGCTGTCCATGACGTGCGCGGCGACCCCGGCCTGCACATTGACCAGGGCGATGTGGTGGGCGACCACGTCGTGCAGCTCGCGGGCGATCCGCATCCGTTCCTCCGCCACCCGCCGTCTGGCCTCCTCCTCGCGGCTGCGTTCCGCGCGCAGCGCCCGTTCCTCGACGGCGGCGACGTACGCGCGGCGGCTGCGGGCCGCGTCACCGGCCGCCGCGGCCATGCCCGTCCACGCGAAGACGCCGAAATTGGACTGCCCGTACCAGGGCCCCGGGCCGCAGGACATGGCCAGCGCGGTCAGTCCGACGCTGACCAGCAGGCCGGTGATCCAGGTGGTGTGCCGGTCGGTGCGGGCGGCGACGGTGCACAGGGCGAGGGCCACCGCGAAGATCACCGGGATGCGGCCGTCGACCGGGCGCAGCGCGATGAAGACCGCGGAGAGCGCGCAGGTGAAGACCAGCACCGCCCACGGGACGCGGCGGCGCAGGACGAGCGACCCGCAGGCCAGCGCCGCGAGCGCGGTGTCGACCAGGCCGAGCCGGTACGTCTGGATCCCGGCCACCGTGCCGGCCAGGATCACCGCGAAGACGACGGCGGCGAGACCCGCGTCAGCCGTCCCCTGGTGCGCCCGCAGCCAACGGCTCGGGCCCACGAGAGGATTCCTCGGCGGAAGCGGATACTGCACGGTAGGCAACGGTACGGGAAGCCCGGCGCGCCCCGTACCCGCCCGGTGCTCCGCCCTCAGCCCGGGATCAGTCCGTCGTCGTTGAGCAGTTCACGGACCTCTTCGAGGCTCGCGTCGGGCGACGGCAGGATCAGCGTCGACGGCTCCAGGGAGTCGTCGGGCACCGGCTCGCCGAAGCGGCGGACCGCGTCGAGCAGGGCGCCCAGCGTGCGCCGGAAGCCCTCCTCGTCCCCGTTCCTGACCTCGGCGAGCAGCTCGTCGTCCAGCTTGTTCAGCTCGCCGAGATGGCTCTCGTCGAGCCCGACCTGGCCCTCCCCCATGATCCGTACGATCATGACGGCCTCCTCCGTAACCCTGCTGACGTCGCCGCCCGGCGGCCGAGCTTGCCTGTCCTGCGTACTGCTGCGGTGCGGGCCGATGTCTCCATCGACCGCCGGTCACGACCTCTCGCTGGTCACGACCCACCGCTGGTGGGACCTACTGCTTGTCGAACCGCGGGGTGTCCTGCGGTTCGGGCGCGGCGGCCTGACCGCCCTGCCCGCCCTCGATCGCCTGCGGCGCGCTGCCGCCGGCCAGCTCGGCCTTCATCCGCTGGAGCTCCAGCTCCACGTCGCTGCCGCCGGAGAGGCGGTCGAGCTCGGACTGGATGTCGTCCTTGGCCAGACCGCTCGGGTCGTCGAGCGCGCCCGAGGCCAGCAGCTCGTCGAGAGCGCCCGCACGGGCCCTGAGCTGCTCGGTCTTGTCCTCGGCACGCTGGATCGCCATGCCGACGTCGCCCATCTCCTCGGAGATGCCGGAAAAGGCTTCACCGATCTGGGTCTGCGCCTGGGCCGCGGTGTACGTGGCCTTGATGGTCTCCTTCTTCGTACGGAAGGCGTCCACCTTGGCCTGCAACCGCTGGGAGGCGAGCGTGAGCTTCTCCTCCTCGCCCTGGAGCGTGGTGTGCTGCGTCTCCAGGTCGGCGACCTGCTGCTGGAGGGCGGCCCGGCGCGACAGCGCCTCACGGGCCAGATCCTCACGGCCCAGCGCAAGCGCCTTGCGCCCCTGGTCCTCGTAGGTCGACGACTTCTTCTGCAACTCCGTGAGCTGCAATTCGAGCCGCTTACGGGAAGTGGCGACGTCCGCCACGCCCCGCCGTACCTTCTGCAGCAGTTCGAGCTGCTTCTGGTACGAGTAGTCGAGCGTCTCGCGCGGGTCCTCGGCCCTGTCCAGGGCCTTGTTGGCCTTCGCGCGGAAAATCAGTCCCATCCGCTTCATGACACCGCTCATGGGCCTCGCGCGCCCCCTTCTCCGGCAACTGCTCCAGCATGCCTCAGCACCTCTACAGACCCCAGCCTACGGGCCCTGGTTCCATTACCGCACTGTTCGGGTGCGGATGCGGTCATCCGTAGGGACGATCACGGTTCGGTGACCTCAGGCCCAAGGAGTAGGTGAGGGGCTGGGGCCGGGCCCGGGAACCACGTAACCTGGGGGTGTGTTCCGACGTCGTTCCGAAGATGAGCAGGTCTCGACCACCGCGGTGATCGAGGACCAGGTACGTGACCCGCAGGCTCCCAAGGGTCGCCCCACTCCCAAGCGCAGTGAGGCCCAGAGCCAGCGCCGCAAGGCCGTCACCGCGCCGACCGACCGCAAGGCGGCCACGCGGCAGGCCCGCGACACCCGCCGCACCGAGATGGCCAAGCAGCGCCAGGCACTGGCCGGTGGTGACGAGCGGTATCTGCCGGTCAGGGACAAGGGGCCGGTGCGCAAGTTCACCCGTGACTACGTCGACTCGCGGTTCCGGGTGGCCGAGTTCTTCCTGCCGGTCGCGGTCCTGATCCTCGTGATGAGCATCATCGGCTCCTTGCAGAGCCTGTCGCTGCTGCTGTGGCTGGTCGTGATCGTGGCGATCGTGGTCGACTCGTTCATCACCTCGTTCCGGCTGCGCCAGCAGTTGCGCAAGCGGCTCCCCGACAAGAGCCACAAGGGCGCCGTCGCCTACGGGCTGATGCGCACCCTCCAGATGCGGCGTCTGCGGCTGCCCAAGCCGCAGGTGCGGCGCGGCGACGAGCTCTGAACGGCGACCGGCTCTGAACGGCGGCGGGTTCTGAACGACGCGAGGGCGGCCGACGCCGCCGGTTTCGGTGCGCCCGCTCCGGGCGGGAGTGACCCGTCCGCCGGGTCCTTCGGCGTGGTGACGCCGTACGGGTCGGCGTATCCGGGCGGCGCGTACGGCTTCGGTACTCCGGCGGCCGGTGTGCCCGTCCCGCCCCGGGTTCCCGCCGCGGAGCCGCCCGGCGCGGGCGGCTTCTCCGGCGGCGCGGGCAACTGGCTGGCCGGACTCGACGGCCTGCGGAACACCGTCAGGCAGGAGCTGGTCTCGCGCCAGCTCGACGAGCGCCTGGCCGCGCACTTCCCGCCCAGCGGCGGCGCGCACGCCCGGCGCCAGCGGTCGCTGCGCGTCCTGGACATCGGCCCCGGCCAGGGCACCCAGGCGCTGCGGCTGGCCCGCGCGGGCCACATCGTGACCGGTCTGGAGTCCGACCCGGCGATGCTCACCTCCCTGCGGGCCGCGGTCGCCGCCGAGCCGCAGGAGGTACGCGACCGGATGGCGCTGCTGCGCGGCGACGGCCGCCAGACCGGCCGCCACTTCGGGCCCGCCTGCTTCGACGTGGTGCTCTGCCACGGCGTGCTCATGTACGTGCCCGACCCCGAGCCGCTGCTCGCCGCGCTCGCCAGGGTGCTGGCCCCCGGCGGCCTGCTCTCGCTGCTCGTGCGGAACGGCGACGCGCTGGCCATGCGGCCGGGGCTGCTCGGCGACTGGTCGGGCGCCCTGGGCGCGGTCGGCGCCACCGGCTACACCAACCGGCTCGGCCTGACCACCCGCGCCGACCGGCGCGAACGCCTCACGGCCACGCTCGCCGGGATCGGCGTGCCCCTCCAGGAGTGGTACGGGGTGCGGGTCTTCACCGACACCGCGCCCGACGGCGCGCGCCCCCCGCAGGACCCGCACGAACTGGCCCAACTGCTCGACGCGGAGGAGGCCGCCGGGCGGACCGATCCGTACCGCGCGGTGGCCGCGCTGTTGCACCTGTGCGGCGTGCGCTGCTGAGCGCACCCGCGTGAAGGTCCCTACGGAGGCCCGTGTGGAGGCCCGGACGGAGGCCCGGGGGGAGGCCCGGACGGAGGCCCGGGGGGAGGCCCGGACGGAGGCCCGTGTGGAGGCCCGGGGGGAGGCCCGCGTGAAGGCCCGTGTGGAGGCCAGGACAAAGGACGGTGTCCCTGCGGGGGCGAGACCCGTTTGGCCGTGCGGACCGGGTCAGGGGCAGCCGTAAACGCGACAATTCAGGCATGAGTGGATCGCGTACCCCTTGGCACCGCACCCGGTTCCTGCTGCCCGGCGCCGCGGCCGTCTGCGCGACGGCGATGTTCGCCTCCGGTTGCAGCTCCGACTCCGGCTCGGCGGCGAGGTCGGCCCCCGCCACGGTGGCGCCCGCGGCCGACACGTCCTCGTCGGGGAGCAACGACCTCCAGACGTCGTACGAGAACACCGTGAAGAACGTACTGCCGTCGGTCGTGCAGATCACCACATCGTCCGACCTCGGTTCCGGGGTCGTGTACGACGACAAGGGCGACATCGTCACGAACGCCCATGTGGTCGGCACCGCGAAGAGCTTCCAGGTCAACCTGGCCACCGGCGGCAAGGCGCTGGCCGCGACCCTGGTGGCGACCTACCCGGCCGAGGACCTGGCCGTGATCAGGCTGTCGTCGCCGCCGAACGGTCTGCACCCGGCGACCTTCGCGGACTCCTCGAAGGTCGCGGTCGGCCAGATCGTGCTGGCGATGGGCAATCCGCTGGGCCTGTCGAGCAGCGTCACCGAGGGCATCGTGTCGGCGACCGGCCGCACCGTCAGCGAGGGCGCCACGGGCGGCGGGACCGGCGCGACCATCCCCGACATGGTGCAGACCTCGGCGTCGATCAATCCGGGCAACAGCGGCGGCGCGCTGGTGAACCTCGCCAACCAGGTCATCGGCATCCCGACGCTGGCCGCGACCGACCCGCAGCTCGGCAGCGGCTCGGCGCCCGGCATCGGCTTCGCGATCCCGTCCTCGACGGTCACCCGGATCGCCGGCCAGATCATCAAGGACGGCAAGGTCGTGGACTCCGGCCGGGCGGCGCTCGGCATCACCGTGCGCGGCGTCGTGGACAACGGGCTCCAGCCCGCGGGCGCCGCGATCGTCTCGGTGACCAAAGGCGGCGGCGCCGAGAAGGCCGGGCTCAAGGCGGGCGACGTGATCACCAAGCTGGGCTCGACGGCGATCACCACGGCGCAGACGCTGACCGAGGCGCTGGCCTCGTACAAGCCGGGCGACAAGGTCCAGGTCGGTTACCAGGAGGACGGGGCGGCGAAGACCGTGGAGGTCACGCTGGGCTCGCTGTGAGCGCGGTACGGCATGACGACGGCGGTGCCGCACCCCATGCGCGGGTGCGGCACCGCCGTCGTCCCGGACCGGCCCCGAGGTCAGTCCTCGTCGCCGTGCAGGCTCATCGGGCCGTAGATCTTGGTGTCGCCGTCGAAGAGGTGGACCTGGTCGGCGCCGCCTTCCAGCAGTTCCTTCCAGACCTCGCCCACCCAGGACTCCGCGTCGCCCTGTGTGGTGAACTCCTCGGGCTGCACCGCGGGCTGCACCTCGGTGCCGTCGGCCTTCTCGAACCGCCACGTCCACGCCATATGTGTCTCTCCTCGGTCCCGTCGGTCCACCGTGCCGCCCGCACTCCCGTTCCCGCCGCCGCGAGCTGCGGGGATCACAGGGTGCGTGCCGCCTGCACCGCAGCGTATCGGGAGTCCTCGCCGTACCGGGAGTCTCCGCATGGCGGACCCCGCGCGCCCGGCGCGGCGGGACGCGAGACGATCGTCCCGTGGAACTGACTCTGCTCGGCACGGGCGGCCCCGAGGGGCTGCCGCTGCCCGACTGCCCCTGCGCGGCGTGCGCGGTCGCCGTCGGCGCGGGCGCGCGCGGCGCGACCGCCGTTCTGGTGGACGGTGTGGTGCTGCTCGACCTGACGCCCGGGGTGGCGCTGGCCGCGGCGCGGGCCGGGCACACCCTCGGCGGGCTGCGCCTGGTGCTGCTCTCGCACCCGCACGACGGCCCGGCCGTGGAGATCCCGCCGGGGCTGCCCGCCCCGACCCGCGTCCCCGACGGGCAGCGGCTCGCGCTGATCACCGGGCACCACGTGCAGGCCGTGGCCATGGACGCGCCCGGCACCGGGTACGCCATCGAGTCCCCCGACGGGCTGCGCGTGCTCTATCTCCCGCCGGGCGGCGCGCCCGCCGGGACGCCGGACGGGCAGGCGCCGTACGACCTCGTCCTGCTCGACGCCGTCGGACGGCCGGACGCCCTCGCCCGGCTGCGCGCCGCGGGCGCCGTCGGGCCGACGACCGACGTGGTCGTCGTCCATCTCGACCACGGGGCGCCGCCGCGGCCGGAGCTGGGCCGACGGCTGGCCGCCCTCGGGGCCCGCGCGGTCCCTGACGGTACGACGCTGACCGTCGGCGACTACCAGGAGGTGCCGGACATCCCGCGCCGGACCCTCGTGCTGGGCGGGGCCCGGTCGGGCAAGTCCGCCGAGGCCGAGCGGCGGCTGGCCGGTTTCCCCGGCGTCCTCTACGTCGCCACCGGGGGGTCACGCGACGGCGACGACGAGTGGGCGCGGCGGGTGGCCGCCCACCGCGAGCGCCGGCCCGCCTCGTGGCGCACCGAGGAGACCTGCGACCTCGTCCCCCTGCTGACCGCTCCCGGCCCGCCCCTCCTCATCGACTGCCTCGGCCTCTGGCTCACGTCCGTCCTCGACAAGGCCGACGCGTGGGCGCCGGGGGCTTCCCTCGACGAGGTCCGCGGCCGTGCCGCCGAGCTCGTCGCCGCCTTTCGCCGCACGTCCCGTACCGTCGTCGCCGTCTCCAACGAAGTCGGCTCCGGCGTCGTCCCCTCCCACCCCTCCGGCCGCCTCTTCCGCGACGAGCTCGGCCGTCTCAACGCCGCCGTCGCCGCCGAATCCGAAGCCGTTCTCTTTTTGGTGGCCGGACTCCCCCTCCCCCTCCGCTGACCCGCCTCCGGCCCGGTGGTCGGAAACCCGCTCCTGCCCCTACCGGGACCGGCGGTGCCTTACAGCTCTCGTCCCGGCAGGGGACACGGTGAGCCCTGGGCGGAAGAGGGCCCGCCCCCTCAGGGGCGCGAGGAACTGCGCGAGCAACCCACCACCGGCCCGGTGGTCGGGAAACAACAGCATCCGCCCCGCTGGGGCCGGTGGTAACCATCGCCACCGTCGTGGGCCGGCCGCGCAGTTCCCCGCGCCCCCAAAGACTCCGCCCACCCGGGCGAAAAGCGGTCCGCCCCACCCAGGGGCGCACGGAACCCGGGGCGGAAGAGGGCGCCCGCCCCGGCACGGGGCGCGGGGGGTTGTACCCCGGAAGGCCGCCGTCAGGCGGAAGGGTAGGGTTCCACGGGTGAGCGGCATCGACTTGGACGACTTCGGCTCCCTCGTGGAGCGGCCCGACGCTGGGGTTCGACGGGACTCGCAGGAGCGCTGGCAGAAGCTGGTGCGACCGGCGGGAGGGCTGGGGAAACCGGCCGAGCTGGCGGACTGGCTGGCGGCGGTGCGCGGCGAGCTGCCGACCGGGCCGATCGCGGCGCCGCGGGCGCTGATCTTCGCGGCCGACCACGGCGTGGCCTCGCTGGAGGTGTCGGCGCGGAAGGCCGGTACGGCCGCCGAGCTGGTGAAGGCGGTGCTGGACGGCACCGCACCGGCCAGTGTGCTGGCGCGCCAGTACGGCGCGCACGTCGACGTCATCGACATGGCGCTGGACTGCGACCCGTCCGAGCTGCCGGACTACGTGACGGCGCACCGCGTGCGCCGCGGCTCCGGCCGGATCGACATCGAGGACGCGCTGACCCGGGAAGAGGCCGAGCAGGCGTTCCGGGTCGGCATGACCGTCGCGGACGAGCAGGCGGACTCCGGCACGGACCTCGTACTCCTCGGCGACCTGAGCGTCGGCGGCACGACACCCGCCGCCGTACTGATCGCGGCGCTGTGCGGCACGGACGCCTCCGTCGTCACCGGCCGCGGCTCCGGCATCGACGACCTCGCGTGGATGCGCAAGTGCGCCGCGATCCGTGACGCGCTGCGCCGGGCCCGCCCGGTCCTCGGCGACCAGCTCGCGCTGCTGGCCGCGGTCGGCGGCGCCGACTTCGCCGCGATGACCGGCTTCCTGCTCCAGGCGGCGGTCCGCAAGCTCCCGGTGGTCCTCGACGGAGTCGTCAGCGCCGCGTGCGCGCTGGTCGCCCAGCGGATCGCCTTCCGGGCACCCGACTGGTGGCTGGCGGGTCACGCCAGCGGCGAGCCGGGCCAGGCGAAGGCCCTGGACCGGATCTCCCTCGAACCGCTGCTCGACCAGGGCGTGCACCTCGGCGGCGCGGCCGGCTCCCTGCTGGCCCTCCCCCTCCTCCAGGCCGCGGCGGCGCTGTCGGCCGAACTCCCGTACCCGGCGGAGAAGCCGGACCCGGACCCGGACCCGGAGCCAGAGAAGGACCCGGAGCCGGAGCCGGAGCCGGAGCTCGCCCCCGAGCCGCAGCCGGAAGCCGACCCGGCCTCGTAGCACGCGCAGCACGACCGCCCCGAGCGGCAAGCCGCACCCGTAATTCGGGCATTACGTCATAAAATCCCCTCCTATGGGAACGGGCAGCACCACCAGCACACAGCCGCGCCCTCACGCGTGTCCGGGACGCGCGGCCACCTTCGCCGTCCGCTACCTGCGCACCGTCGCCTGCGTGAATCTCCTCGGCGCCGTCTGGGTCTCCTTCGGCCAGGACATCCGCCGCCACAACGTCGAGGACTATTTCACCCCGTACCTGCTGAGCGCGGGCTTCACCTCCGGCGCCTTCGCGCTCTTCCTGGCCGTCACCATGCGCCGCCGCAAGCGCGCCGCGTGGATTCTCAACCTGGTGCTGTGCGGGCTGTTCCTGGCCGCGCTGTCGGTCAGCATGGTGTGGCCCGACATCCACCGGCACGCCCAGAACTGGATCTCGCTGGCGCTCACCGCCGCCTTCCTGGCGGCGCTGCTCGTCGGCCGCGGCGAGTTCCGGGCGAAGGGCGACCCGGCCAACCCGCGGGACGCGGCCCTGGTGGCCGCCGCCGGTCTGCCGCTGGCCGCGCTGCTCGGCACCGCGCTGGTCACGGTCACCAACGACGAACAGGGCGCGGGCTTCGGCGACTGCCTCGGCTACGCGGTCCTGCGGCTGGTGTCCCTGGTGCCTGACGACAGCGGCTCGCTGACCATCTCCACGCCCGGCTGGGTGGACGTCGTCATCAACGCCATGAGCGCCCTGCTCTTCCTGCTCGCGCTCTTCGTCGCCTTCCGCTCGCCGCGCGGCCGGGCGCTGCTGTGCCCGGCGGACGAGGAGCGGCTGCGCGGCCTGCTCGACCGGCACGGCGACCGCGACTCGCTCGGCTACTTCGCGCTGCGCCGCGACAAGAGCGTCATCTGGTCGCCCAGCGGCAAGTCGGCCATCGCCTACCGGGTGGTGGGCGGTGTGTCGCTGGCGTCCGGCGACCCGATCGGCGACCCCGAGGCGTGGCCCGGCGCCATCGAGGCGTGGCTGGCGGAGGCGGCGGGGCACGCCTGGGTGCCCGCCGTGATGGGCGCGAGCGAGGAGGCCGGTACGGTCTACGCCCGGCACGGCCTGGACGCGCTGGAACTGGGCGACGAAGCCATCGTGGACACCGCCGAGTTCACCCTCGACGGCCGCGCGATGCGGACCGTCCGGCAGGCGTACAACCGGGTCGCGCGCTCCGGCTGCACCGTACGCGTCCGCAGGCACGCCGACATCCCGGCCGCGGAGATGGCGGCGCTGCTGGAACGGGCCGACCGGTGGCGGGACGGCGGGACGGAGCGCGGCTTCTCGATGGCGCTGGGGCGGCTTGGCGACGCGGGTGACGGGCAGTGCGTGATGGTCGAGTGTCACGACGGCGACGGCGTGCCCAGGGCGCTGCTGAGCCTGGTGCCGTGGGGTCCGCGCGGGCTCTCGCTGGACCTGATGCGGCGTGACCGGGGCGCGGACAACGGGCTGATCGAGTACATGGTGATCGAACTCGTCCAGCGGGCGGACGAGGTCGGCGTCGAGCAGATCTCGCTGAACTTCGCGATGTTCCGCTCGGTCTTCGAGCGCGGCTCACGGCTCGGCGCGGGGCCCGTCCTG
Source organism: Streptomyces sp. CBMA29 (assembly GCF_014596445.1). Taxonomy (GTDB): domain Bacteria; phylum Actinomycetota; class Actinomycetes; order Streptomycetales; family Streptomycetaceae; genus Actinacidiphila. The sequence goes on from NZ_MECL01000127.1 coordinate 10,441, forward strand.
CGGGTGTGGCGGTCGCTGCTGACGTTCTTCTCGCGCTGGTGGCAGATCGAGTCGCTGTACCGGGCGAACGCCAAATTCCGCCCGGTCTGGGAGCCCCGCTATCTGCTCTTCGGCAAATCCAGCGAACTGCCCCGGATCGGTATCGCGGGCGCCCGCGCCGAGGGTTTCCTCGAAGCGCCCAGAATGCCGTCGCCGCTGCGCCGCAGAGAACGGTTCACCGCCAGGTGAGGGGTTCCGCGAGGGTTCCCGGTCCGACGGAGGCGGGGTGAGTACGGGCGGGCAGGTGCGGGAGTTCGCGCGCGCCGAGTGGGGGCAGCTGGCGTCCGACGTACGCGCCCGGCTGTGGGCCCGCGGCCTGCGCGCGCTTCCGCTGACGCTGTGGTCCTGCGTGGGCATCCTCGGCCTCCAACTCGTCCAGCACCAGCAGGGGATCAGCGACTGGGTGGACCGGCTGGGCGGCATCTACTGCACCCTGCCGTGGTGGAAGGCGCTGCTCCGCACCCCGCTCTCGCTGTTCGTCCCCGATCCGACGCTGCCGATCTGGGGTCTTGTCATCCAGGTCATCGTGGTCTTCGGGATCGCCGAGATCACGCTGGGCTGGCGCCGCACCCTGGCCATCGCGCTGTTCACCACCCTCGCCGGTACGGCCTTCGCCCGGTACTCCTACTGGGTCGGCCCCAATGGCTTCCTCGGCCTGCCCGTCGCCGAGTTGATCGGCCGCGACACCGGTCCTTCCGCCGCGGTGGTCGCCCTCGGGGTGTACGTCACGTGCCGCTACCGGGCCTGGTGGACGGCGGCGGCGGTGGTCCTGGGACTGGTCATCGAGGTGCTCTCGCTGGCCAATCTCGCGGGCTACGAGCACCTGACGGCGATTGTGGCGGTGCTGCTGCTGTTCGGGGCGGAGACGTGGTGGGTCCGACGGCGGCGGTCGCGCGGCGGCTCCTCGGGTGACGGCTCCTCGGGTGACGGCTCTTCGGGCGACGGCGGCCGGGACCACGCTGAACTGGCGCGATAGCCTCACGCGGTGACCGAATCCGCGTCCGAATCGGCGTCCGAATCGGCGCCCGAGCCCGAGCCCGACGGCGGGGCGACCGTGGGCGACGCCCTGCGCTTCGCCTTCGGCACGCTCAGCGTGCTGCCGGTGACGGTGACGCGCTGGGACCGGGCGGCGGCGCGCGGCGGGATGCTGGCCGCGCCGCTGGTCGGCGCCGTCGTCGGCCTCGGCGCCGCGCTCGGCGGC
>NZ_MECL01000128.1 GCF_014596445.1 Streptomyces sp. CBMA29
CGGAGCCCGGCCGGCCCCGTACGCCGGTTCAGTGCCGCGCTGGACGTGTCGGCGCTGCCGCACGCCGGGCGCTGGTATCTGCACCTGCGGGCGGCGGACGGCGGCGACGCCCCGGTGCGGATCGCGCGGGAGGCGTTCGCCGAACTGCCGCTGCGGCTCCCGGCGGCCCCGGGCGCCCGGCCGGTGACGGTCGAACGGCGGTTCCACGACCACCTGTTCGCGGCGGCCGGATCGCCCGTGCCCGCGGCGGACCGGGGACCGTACCGGCAGCGGATGCTGCGCGAGCGGCGCTATCCGGTGCTGCTGCGCCGCCCGTTGACCGACACCGTCCTCTACAGCAGCTTCGACGGCCGCGACTGCGCGGACTCGCCGCGCGCCGTCCACGACGAACTGGTGCGCAGGGGCGTCCCGTTCGACCATGCGTGGGTGGTACGCGACCACACCGTGGCGGTGCCCGCGACCGCCCGCGCGGTGCTGCGCGGCAGCGACGACTGGTACGAGACGCTGGCCCGCAGCCGCCACGTGGTGACCAACACGCATCTGCCCGCGTGGTTCCGCCGCCGCGAGGGCCAGCGGGTCGTCCAGACCTGGCACGGCGCGCCCGTGAAACGGATCGGCCAGGACCTGGCGGGCACGCTGTGCGCCGACCTCACCCACATGTGGCCGCAGCCGAGCCTCGGCCACCAGTGGAGCGTGCTGCTCTCCCCCAACTCGCAGAGCACCCCGGCGCTGCGCCGCGCCCTCGACTTCGACGGCGAGGTCGCCGAGACCGGGCTGCCCCGTACCGACCTGCTCAGCGGCGAGGACCGCGACAAGGTGCGCGAGGAGGTGCGGGCCAGGCTCGGCCTGCCGCCCGGCCGCACGGTCGTGCTGTACGCGCCGACGGTCCGCGACGACGAGGCGTACGACGCCGAGCACGCCCGGCTGCACCTGCCGCTCGACCTGGCGGCGATGGCGGCGGAGCTGACCACGAGCCATGTGCTGCTGGTCCGCTCGCACCCGCTGGTCGCCGACACCCTCCCGGCGGTTCCCGGCGGCTTCGTGCGTGACGTCAGCGCCCATCCCGACCTCGCGGAACTGCTGCTCGTCGCCGACGTGCTGGTCACCGACTACTCCTCGGTGCTCGCCGACTTCGCGGTCACCGGCCGCCCGGTGCTGCTGTTCACGCCCGACCTGCCGCACTACCGCGACACGCTGCGCGGTTTCACCTTCGACTACGAGGCCCAGGCGCCGGGGCCGCTGCTGCGCACCACGGACGAGCTGACCGCCGCGCTGCGCGACCCGGAGGCCGCCGTCAGGGGCCGCGCCGACGCCTACGCGGCCTTCCGCGCCGCCTTCTGCCACCTGGACGACGGAGGGGCCGCCGCCCGCGTGGCGGACCTGATGCTCGGCTGACCCCCTGACACCCTGGCCGAACCGCCGCCGGAACACGGAGTTTGTCATGACATCGAGCGCATTGGTCCCCGCCGCACACCCGCCGCGCCCGGACGGCCGCACCCTCCTCAAGTCCGCGCCTTGCCGTCTCCTCAAGGCCGCGCCTTGCCGTCACTGACGACCGGAGAGGTCACCGCGGGCGACGGCGCGGGCGACGAGCCGGGGGCCGGTACGGCCGAAGGCGCCGCGGTCGCGGCCGGGCGGGCCGGTCCGACGGCCCGGCTGCTGGAGCGGGCGCGGGCCTGGCGGGTGACGCCGTACGCCGTCGTCGGGACGCTCTTCTGGCTGGCGGTCGCCGTGGCGGCCTGGCGTGCGCCGATCGCCTCGGACTTCGGCCAGCACGCCTCGGCGGTGGAGCGGGTCAAGGCCGACTGGCGGCACCCGGCCAATCCGCTGCTCGACCTGCCGGGCACCGGCAGCCCGTACTTCTCGCCGTACATCGTGGCGCTCGGTCTCATCGCGCGGGCCACCGGCGCCGCCGGACGGGAGGTCGTGCGCTGGTGCGGCCCGGTGAATCTCGCGGTGCTGGTCACCGGCGTCGGCGTGTACGCGCGGACGCTGAGCCGGCGGCCGATGGCGCCGGTCTACGCGCTGCTGGCGTTCACCCTGCTGTGGGGCGTGCAGGGCAAGGAGTGGAGCGGCTTCTGCGGGATGTGGTCGCTGACCCGGGGCGCCTCGTACCCGAGCGCCTTCGCGGTCGGCGTCACCTTCCACCTGTGGGCGCTCACCGACCGGCTGGCGCGCCGCCGTACCACCGGCTGGGCCGGGTACGCCCTGCTGGGCGTGGCCTGCGGGCTCCTGCTGCTCATCCACCCGATCACCGCGCTGGCCGCGGCCGTCGGGATCGTGGCGGTACTGACGGCCCGGCAGCGCGGCTGGTCGCGGCGGGTGACGGCCCGCTGGCTGCTGGCGGGCGCGCTCGCGCTGCTGGTGGCCGTCGCGTGGCCGTACTACGACGTGTTCTCGCTGGCCGGTGACACCACGGTCGACGCGGTGCACAAGCGGCTCTACGTCCACCCCTGGCAGTGGTACGGGCTGGCGCTCGTCGGGCTGCCGCCGCTGCTGCTGCGCGCCCGGCGCGGGGTCCGCGACCCGCTGGTCCTGATGTTCGCCGCCTTCTGCCTGATCGTCGCCTACGGATGGGTGAGCGGGCACTACACCTACGGGCGGGTCTTCGCGCTGCTGCTCGTGCCGCCGCAGTTCGCGCTCGCCGTGGAACTGGCGGCGATCCCGCCGTGGACCCGGCTGCGCGCGGTGCTCGCGCCCGTCGCCGCCGTCGCGCTCTGCTTCGGCGTGGCCGCGCAGATCGGCGCCGTCGTGCCGCAGCGCTTCCTGCCGGTGACCGTCGACCACCCGGTGCGCTGGCCCGGCTACAGCTGGGCCGCGGACCGTATGCCCGCCGACGCGGTGGTCCTCACCGACGGGTACTACGCCACGCACGTCCTGCCCGCCTACGGCTTCTTCCTGGTCGCCCCCACCTGGCCCGACCCGTCCACCCCGGCCGCCGAACGCGACCGCCGATTCGCCGCCGTGCGCACGTATCTGGACCCGAAGTCGACGGCGGCGCAGCGCGAAGCGATCCAACGGCGTTACGGAATCGGCTGGTTGCTGCTGACGAAGTATCAGAAGGTGCCATCGGGAGGGAGCTTGGCGGCGACGGGGCCGAGGACAGGTGAGCGGCTGGTGCGGCTGGTGCCGGTGCCGGGCGGGTCGTGAGGCCGATACGGGGCGCGGCCCGAGGCTGTCCCCCGCGGGTGATGTCACCGAACGGCACCGAGGCGTCAGCGGGTTCGATACGACGTCCGTGACTCGTACACACCCCCGGTAGCATCGTGCCTCGTTCGCCTACCGGGGGGTGCCTGAAATCTCCAGTCACGACAGCAGTTCGAGCGGTGGCCCGGTGCCGGGTCCGGGCGCGGGCGCGGTGCCGGGTCCGGGCGTGACCCCGGGCGCGGTGCCGGATTCTGATCAGGGTCCGGGCGGGAGCCCGTTGCGGGCGCTGGAGCCGCAGGACCCGCGCGAGGTGGCCGGTTACCGGCTGCTGGCCCGGATCGGCGAGGGCGGGATGGGGTCGGTCTACCTCTCGCACACCCGCGGCGGACAGCCGGTCGCGCTGAAGGTGATCCGGCGCGAATACGCGCAGGACGAGGAGTTCAGGCGGCGCTTCCAGCAGGAGGTGCAGTCCGCGCGCCGGGTGCAGGGCTACCACGTGGTCCCGGTGGTCGACCACGACACCACCGGCAACCAGCCCTGGCTGGCGACCAGTTACATTCCGGGGCTGCCGCTGGACGACGCGCTCGCCCGGTACGGGGCGCTGCCGGTGGCCACCGCGCTGCAACTGGTGGGCTGCGCGGCGGAGGCGCTGCGCGCGGTGCACGCGGCGGGCGTCATCCACCGCGACCTCAAGCCCAGCAATGTGCTGCTCGGCGCGGGCGGCCCCTGGGTCATCGACTTCGGCATCGCGCGCGCGGCGGACTCCACCCAGCTCACCCGCAGCGGCGGCCTGATCGGCACCCCGCAGTACATGTCGCCCGAGCACGCCAACGGGCACGAACTCACCCCGGCCACCGACCTGTTCTCGCTCGGCCTGATCGCCGCGGTCGCCGCCACCGGACGGCACCCGTACGGCACGGCGGGCGCGATCACGCTCGCCACGCAGATAGCCAACACCGCCGTCCGGCCGCCCGACCTGTCCGGTTACCCCGACGAGCTGCGTACCGTCCTGGAGCGCTGCCTGACCGCGGACCCGGCGGCCCGGCCCACCCCACCAACCACCCCACCCCAAACCCCAGCTGGGCCGCGCTCGCGCCGGGTGAACGCGCCCGGCTGCTGCGGCGATTCGCCGCCGAGGTCGACGCGCACCTGGAGGAACTGGCCGCGCTGGAGGTGCGGGAGGCGGGCCACACCGTGGGCAACGC
>NZ_MECL01000129.1 GCF_014596445.1 Streptomyces sp. CBMA29
GACACCCCGAAGCCGTCAGCTCCGCGATCTGCTGAAGAGTGGCACCGATGTCCGACGTACGGGTCGTCGTCATCGACTGAACGGAAACAGGCGCGTCCCCACCCACCGGGACCGACCCGACCTGGATACGACGCGAAACACGACGCGTCGCCAGAGGCCGGGCCGGCAGGGAGGGCAGGCCGAGCGCGACCGGCTCGACTGCTGTCATCGTCGGGTCACTTCGCCCTGTTGGAGGCGACCGTCTCGCGGGCGGCGCGGATGGACTCCTTCAGGGAGCCCATGGTGGCCATGACGGCCGTGGGCTCGTAGCCGCAGTGCGCCATGCAGTTGTCGCACCGGTCGTCCTTGCCCCGGCCGTACTTGTCCCAGTCCGTCTCGTCCAGGAGCTTCTGGTACGTGGGCACGTACCCGTCGGCCATCAGGTAGCAGGGGCGCTGCCAGCCGAAGAGCGAGTAGTTGGGGATCGCCCACGCGGTGCAGGGGAAGTCCGCCTTGCCCTCCAGGAAGTCCAGGAAGAGCGGGCTGTGGTTGAGCCGCCACTTGCGCCGGTTGCCGTCGTCGAACGCCTTCTTGAACAGCTCACGGGTCTGCGTCACGCCCAGGAAGTGGTCCTGGTCGGGCGCCTTCTCGTAGGCGTACGCGGGAGACAGCATCATCTCCTCGACCTTCAGATCGTCATTGAGGTAGTTCATCACCTCGATGATCGTCTGCGGCGTGTCGGTGTTGAAGAAAGTCGAGTTCGTGGTGACCCGGAAACCGCGGCGCTGGGCTTCCTTGATCGCGGCCACGGCCTCGTCGAAGGTGCCTTCCTTGGCCACGGACTCGTCATGCCGCTCGCGCATACCGTCAATGTGAACGGTAAAGGCAAAGTAAGGAGAAGGTGTGAACTTCTCGATTTTCTTGCGCAGCAGAAGGGCATTGGTGCAGAGGAAGACGTACTTCTTCTTCGCGACGAGTTGCCGGACGATCTCGTCGATCTGGGGGTGCATCAGCGGCTCACCACCCGCGATGGACACCATCGGCGCGCCCGACTCCAGCACCGCGCCGACGGCCTGGGCCACCGGCATGCGCTGCTTCAGCACGTTGGCGGGGTGCTGGATCTTGCCGCAGCCCTCGCACGCGAGGTTGCAGGCGAAGAGCGGCTCGAGCTCGACGATGAGCGGGAACTTTTCGCGTCGCCTAACCATTTTCTGTTCGACGAGGTACGACGCGATACGGATGGTCTGACGGAGCGGCATAGCCATCTAGCTCACCTCCAGGGGAGCACGGTAGTGCGGTGCCAATCAAGAAAGGCAGGAACAAGATCTCTGAGCACCCGGAATGCGATGATCCCGGTGCGAAGCGTTCCGACACGTACGAGTTCGAACTCGGGCGTGTCGACGACGACTCGGGCCGCCGCGATGTGGCGCGTGCCTTCGGCGAGCGCGGCGCGTCGCATCGCGGCCGATTCCATGTCCACGGCGATGGCACCGGTCGCCGCCAGTGCGGTGCGCTCGGCGCCCCGCACGACATGGTCGGATTCTGCGAGGGTGCCGGTGTGCACGGTGTGACCGGCCGCCTTGAGCGCGGCGGCGAGCGCCTCGCTCTCGTGACCGTCCTCGGCGACCACGACGTCACCGGGGCGCATGCCGGGCGCGAGCCCGGCGCAGAAGCCCGTGGTGAGGACGGCCGAGCCGCGCAGCTCCGGTTGGTGCAGGGCCTCGCGGACCACCCGGTCGGCGGCCGTGGGTCCCATGCCGGTCCTGAGCACGGTGACCTTCTCGGCGGCGTTCCGGGCCGCTCCCCTGCGCAGCGCGACCTTCTCGATGCGCAGGGCGCACACCACCAGCAGCGGCGGTCCTGTACGGCCCACGAACTAGGCCCCCTTTCCAGCGGCGGTTCCGGCGGTGACAGCCGGGCCGCCCGGGGTACCGAACGGCTCGTCGCGGACGTAGCGCCCGAGGGCGGTCAGCGGGAAGACCATGCGGTAGAGGTGGTAGTTGATCGAGAAGTCGCGGGGGAAGCCGGTACCGGTGAAGTACGGCTCGTCCCAGGACCCGTCGGGGAGCTGGGTGTCGGTCAGCCAGCGCACCCCGCGCGCGACCGCGTCACCATCCCGTTCGCCCGCCGCCAGCAGCGCCATCAGGGCCCACGCGGTCTGCGAGGCGGTGGAGGCACCGCGGCCCACCCATTCCCGGTCGGAGTAGGAGCGCAGGTCCTCGCCCCAGCCACCGTCGTTGTTCTGCACCGATTCCAGCCAGTTCACCGCCTTGCGGATCGCCGGGTGGCTCGACGGGAGACCGGCCGAGGCCAGCGCGGGGACCGCGGACCCCGTGCCGTAGATGTAGTTGACCCCCCAACGGCCGAACCAGGCGCCGTTGTCCTCCTGTTCCGCCAGCAGCCACTCGATGCCGCGGCGGGCGTGCTCGTCGTGCTCGAGACCGAGCGCGGCGAGCATCTCCACCACGTGCGCCGTGACGTCGGCCGACGGCGGGTCGATGACCTCGCCGAAGTCGCAGAAGGGCAGCCGGTTCGGGAACCTGCTGGTGTTGTCGGCGTCGAAGGCGCCCCACGCGCCGTTCCGCGACTGCATCCCGACGTTCCAGCGCACGGCCTTCTCCACCGCGGAGTCGACGCGCGCCCGGTCCGGGTGGTCGATCCTGCGCAGGGCGAGGACGACTTCGGCGGTGTCGTCGATGTCGGGGTAGATGTCGTTGTGGAACTCGAACGCCCAGCCGCCCGGCGCGAGCTGGGGCCGCTGCACGGACCAGTCGCCCGGCCGGGTGATCTGCTCGCCGAGCATCCATTCGGCCGACTTGACCAGCGCCGGGTCGTCCGCGGGGACGCCCGCGTCCGCGAGCGCGATGGCGGCCAGGCAGGTGTCCCAGACCGGGGACTGGCACGCCTCGATCATCCGGACGCCCTCTTCGGGCCATACGGCGAAACGATCCAGCGAGTCGAGACCGGCCTTGACCACCGGGTGGTCGAGCTCGTAGCCCAGCAGGTGCAGGGCGATCACCGAGTAGACGGCGGGTGGCTGGATTCCTCCCCAGCAGCCGTCGGCCTCCTGACGCTCGATGATCCAGCGGGCGCAGGCGTGCATGGCGCTGCGCCGCACCATGCGCGGGCTGAAGCGCCGGTAGACGTGCAGCACCTGGTCGAGCCGCTCGAAGACGCCGTCCCAGGTCCTGATGGAGGCTCTGCGCCGCTTGGGGTTGGGCTGTTGGGGGTTGATGTGCAGCTCGTCGATGCCGAACGGCGCCGGGCGGACCGGGCGGTGGGCTCCGACGACGGTGAGCGGCACGATGGTCTGCCGCGCCCAGCAGCCGAACGAGTAGATGTTCAGCGGCATCCACTTGGGCAGGTAGATGATCTCGGGCGGCAGCTCCGGGAGGTCGTCCCAGCTCCACCAGCCGAACAGGGCCAGCCAGATGCGGGTGAAGACCCGGCTGGCCGCCACTCCCCCTTCGCCGCGCGACCACTTGGCGGCGAGCGCCATGTGCGCCTCGTCCGGGGAGTCCCCGGCGAGTCGCAGTGCGACATACGCCTCGATGGTGGCCGACACGTCGCCCGGCCCGCCGTGAAAGGTGGGCCAGGCGCCGTCCTCACGCTGCTGCGAGCGGATCCACCGGGCGGAGGCCGCGGTGGTCTGCTCGTCCTGGATGCCGAGGAACTGTCGGAGCAACAGATCCTCGGCGTCCATCGTCACGTTCGTTTCGAGGTCGCCCTTCCACCATCCGTCGGGGTGCTGCCGTGCCAGAAGGTGGTCTGCGGCGCGCCGCACGGCACGCTGCGCCGCCTCCTCGGTGCCGTCGGCTGGAACAGGGTCCGGCTCCGAGGTGCTGCTGGCCGAAGGTGTCCGGTGGGTTGGCGTCCCTGGACTGCCATCGGTCGTCGCTGTCATGGCTTCCCCTTTGCAGTTGAGACTATCTGCGGTGTTGGGGCGGCCGTCGGCCGTCACATAAGAGGGACCGGCGACGTTAGCGCTCCACGTTTCGTTCTGTCGTTCTCTTTATTTCTCGCGGACCACCACAAAATCCGCGAGACCAACGAGCTTACGTTGAATTTGTTCCGGCATGTCCATTTTGTCCAGTGCGGCGATGGCGGTCGCGTACTGCCTCCTGGCCTCCTGGGAGGTCCACTCACGTCCACCGGCCTCTTCGATCAACGCCGCGCGCATAGCGAACTCTTCCTCGCTGAAGGCACCGGTTTCAGGATTCTTCGCGTCCGCCGCGAGCAGTTCACCCAGGCGCTCCGACGCGGACCCTCCCGCGGCGAGCGCGGCGACCACGGGAAGCGACTTCTTGCGCTGCCGAAGATCGCTCCAGGTCTGCTTTCCGGTGGCCGCGGGGTCGCCCCAGATGCCCAGCAGATCGTCCACCGCCTGGAAGGCGAGCCCCAGGTGGTAGCCGTACTCCTCCAGCGCGTCGGCGTCGGACTCCGAGGCCCCGCCGAGCACCGCGCCGATGGAGGACGCGCAGGCCAGCAGCGCGCCGGTCTTGTTGCCCTCCATCTCCAGGCACTCCTGGACGGTGACCCGCTCGCGGTGCTCGAAGGAGATGTCCTGCGCCTGACCGTCGATCAGTTTGCGGGTGGCGGTGGTCAGCCGGCGGGTGGCCCGGCCCGCGTCGACCGTGCCCTGTTCCAGCAGCAGCTCGTTGGCGAGCGCGAAGAGCGCGTCGCCGACCAGGATCGCCTGGGCGGGACCGTGCACCTTCCACACCGTGTCACGGTGCCGCCGCTGCTCGTCGCCGTCCATCAGGTCGTCGTGCAGCAGCGAGAAGTTGTGCACCAGTTCCACGGCGACGGCGCCGGGTACGCCCGTCTCGGCCGAGGCGCCCGCGGCCTCCGCGGACAGCAGGGCCAGCGCCGGGCGTACGGCCTTGCCGCCGTCGCCGTCCGCGGGGCGGCCCGCCTCGTCGATCCAGCCGAAGTGGTAGGCGGCGACGGTGTCCATCGGGGGTGCGAGGCGGGCCACGGCCGCGCGCAGTACGGGTGTGGTCAGGATGCGGCCGTTTTCCAGCAGTTCGATGACGCCGGTGGCGGTCACGTTCTCTCCTCTGGTTGCACCAATAGCACTCATGCCGCCTCCAGGACGGCGTTGTCGAATGGCATCCCGAGCGCGGACAACGCTTCTCGGGAGGCGTGCAGGCCGCTGCGCACCGCGCTCTCCATGGTCGCGGGCCAGCCGGTGGCGGTCCACGACCCGGCCAGGTACAGGCCGGGGGCGCGGGTCACCGGACCGGGACGCAGCCGCCCGACACCCGGAGTGGGTGCGAAGGTCGCGGTGCGTTCCCGGGTGACGAAGAAGTCGCGGACGCCCGCGCCGCGGGCCGCGGGCAGCAGCCGTTCCAGCTCGGGCAGGTAGCGGGCGCGCAACTCGGCCACGGGGAGGTCGATCTCGTCCTCCACGGCCGACTGGGACACGGCCACGTACTGACCGCCGCCGGTGAGCCCGGAGCTGACGGTGCGGTCGAAGACCCACTGGACGGGGCTGCCGAGTGCCGCGAAGAACGGCTGTCGGAGCACCTGTCTGTTGTAGATCACATGCATATTGAGGATCGGAGCGGTACCGATGCGCAAGAGCTTTTCCGGATCTTCGAGCGATCCGGCGGGCAGCAGGCCGTGCGCCTCGCGCTGCGGGACCGCCAACACCACGATGTCCGCGTCGAGTTGCTCGCCGCGTCCCGGTCCGGTCTCGATGGAGACATGCCAGCCGCCGTCCGCCGCCTCTTTGATGCCGGTGGTACGGGAGCGCAGCATGGTGCGTACGCCCGCGGTGTCCAGCGCGGCGCGGGCCCGGCCGTCGTGCAGGTCGCCCAGCGGCGCCGAGGCCCAGCCGATGTCGGCGGCCCCCGGGTCGGAGAGCAGTCCGGTCTTGAAGACCTTCGCGGCCAGGCCCAGCGAGGCGTCGGCCGACCGCGCGTTGAGCGTGGCCACACCGACCAGGTCCCACAGCGCCTCGATGGTGCGCGCGGACTGCCCGCGCGCGCCGAGCCAGCTCGCGAAGTCGGTACGGTCCAGGGCCGGGTCGTCCAGGTCGAGGCGGCCCAGCGCGAGCGCGGCGCGGCCCACCGAGGCCCGCTCACGCAGGCTCAGATGCGGGTAGCGGGCCAGGCTCGCCGCCAGGTGCAGGGGCACCGGCAGCGCGGTCCTGGACAGCCGCCCCAGCCGTAGCGTGTCGGCCTCCAGCACCGGTACGTCCAGCCGGTCCTGAAGGGTCACCAGATCGCGGGCCGCGATCCGGTCGATGAACCACTGGTAGGCGTCGCAGCAGCGCAGAAAGACGTGCTGGCCGTTGTCGACGGTCAACTCGCCGCGCTTGAAGGAGAAGGCGAGGCCGCCGAGCCGGGGTCTGGCCTCGGCGAGGGTGACGCGCACCCCGGCGTCCGCCAGCGCGAGCGCGGCCGTCGTACCGGCGAGTCCGCCGCCGACGACGACGGCGGTGCGCATGCCGCCGCCAGTGGTGATCCGCTCATGCGTGGTCATGCGTCCTCCCCCCTTCGGCCCCGCCGTGTCCAAAGCGGCGAACCGTTGCTGGCAGTGACGCCGTACGTGTCCCGGTGGTTGCCTCGTCTTTCGCGTACCGTGCCCCGTGCCGTGCGCGCGGACCCGCGCCGTCGCGGGACGGTCTCACGCGTCACCTCGTGGGGAGCGGGCGGTACGGCGGGCGTCGAGCCCCGCGAGGCCGCGGACGGCCACATACGCCTTCTGCCGTCCGGGCAGTGACACCCGGCCGCGCAGGACGGCCTCGGGGTCGGCGGCGATCCGGTCGAGCAGCCTGCGGTAGATCCCGGCCATGGCCGAGACACAGGCGCCGCTGCGCCGGTCGAGCATCGGAAGCAGCCGGTATCCGGTGGCGAACAGGGCGCGGGCGCGCCGCACTTCGAATTCCACCAGACCGGGGAAGTCGGAGCCGGGCGGCGCGGTATCGCTGTGGAAACCGGCCGCGCAGCCGAACTTGGCGAGATCCTGGGCGGGCAGGTACGTCCGGCCGTTCGCGGCGTCCTCGCGGACGTCCCGGAGGATGTTGGTGAGTTGCAGGGCGAGGCCGAGCGTGTCGGCATATTCTGCGGCACGCGCATGATCGTGCCCATTCACGGTGCCGAACACGCCAAGCGAGAGCCGTCCGATCGCGCCGGCCACGCAACGGCAGTACACGGCGAGGTCGTCCCAGGTCTCGTACGTCTCGCCGCGGACGTCCATCAGGACGCCGTCGATGAGTTCGTCGAGCCCTTCGAGCGGCAGCGGGAAGCGGCGCGCGGAGTCGGCGAGCGCGACCGCGACCGGGTCGGTGTCGTCCTCCGCGACCTCCCCCGCGCGGACGCGGGTGAGCAGCGCGCGGGTGCCGTCGAGCCGCTCGGCCTTCTCCCGCGGCGGGAGTTCACCGTCGCCGATGTCGTCGACCCGGCGGGAGAACGCGTACAACGCGGACATCGCCTGCCGTTCGGGGGCGGGCAGCAGGCGGATGCCGTACGCGAAGTTGCGGGCCTCGTGGCCGGTCACAGCCTCGCAGTAGCGGTAGGCCGCGAGCACGGGACCGGACGTGTGGGCGGAACCGTTCACGGTCCGGCTCACCCCTCTCTTCGCAATGTCGACCCCACCTCGCGCAGCAGGCTGGGCTTGGTGGCTTTCGGCGATACCGCCAGTACGTCGTACCCCGCCGCTTCGACCGCCTTCAGCGCGGCACGGCCGCCGCCGACGAATCCGGCGAGCAGCAGCCTGAGCCTGCCACGGACGCTGCCCACCAGGGGGGTACCTTCATCCAACAAGTATCCGGCGCGTTCCGCCTCGTGCGCGACCAGGGCGCGCACCTGTGCGCCGGCCGTCGCGGCGGCGAGATCCGCCTCCTCGACCGAGAACCGCTTCATGTCCTCGGCGGGCAGATAGATCCGGTCGCGGCCGAGGTCCTCGGCCACGTCCTGGAGATGCTCCACGATCTGGAGCGCGGTGCAGACCGCGTCCGAGCGCCGGACGCGCTCGGGCGTCGAGGTGCCGGTGATGGACAGCACCAGCCGGCCGACCGGATTGGCGGACAACTCGCAGTACGCCAGGAGGTCGTCGTAGGTCGCGTAGCGCCGCACCCGCTGGTCCTGCCGGTTGGCGGCGATCAGACCGAGGAAGGGCTCGGGGCTGAGGTCGTGGCGGCGGACGGTGGGCTGGAGCGCGAGCAGCAGCGGGTGCCGGGGAGTGCCGTCGAACACACGGTCCAGGTCGGCCTCGAAGGCGTCCAGCATCGCGAGCCGGTCGTCGGCGGAGTCGGCGGACAGTCCAAGTCGCAGCGCGTCCTCCCGGCCGCCCCCCGCCAGGTCGCCGTCGCCGATGTCGTCCACCAGCCGGGCGAATCCGTACACCGCCATCAGGTCCCGGCGCCAGGCACGCGGCAGGAACACCGGTGCCACGGGGAAGTTCTCGCGCGCGGCCTTGTCCAGGACGGCCCGGGACTCGGCGTCCCCGGTCACCATGCTCTTCCCGGCGCACAGGCGGCGAGCGTGCCCCGGAGCAGGATGGTCCCGATCATCATGGCCGCCACACCCCCCGTTCTACACCGCCCAACAGAAACTTCCCATTTCGGACACGCCGCACCGGGTGTCGCACCCGGGTGTCGGTCAGCGGTTTCGATCATCTCCAGGCTCCCAGCACCGGTACAGCTTACGACCGGTGATGCTGCGGCGTACGCCGGGGGCGTGACACGTGGTGGGATTGAAATACAAGGTCCCCGCCGGATCGTCCGACGGGGACCTCGTACGCCTGCGAGCAGGCCGGGAGCGCTACTTGCCGGTGTGCTCCTCGTACGCCTTGAGCACGTCGTCGGTCAGGCCGTCCATCAACAGCTCGCCCTTCTCCAGCCACACCACGCGGTCGCACGTGTCGCGGATGGAGTTGTTGTTGTGGCTGACGAGGAAGACCGTGCCCGCTTCCTTGCGCAGCTCCCTGATCCGGGCCTCGGACCGGCGCTGGAAGGCGCGGTCGCCGGTGGCCAGCGCCTCGTCGATCATCAGCACGTCGTGGTTCTTGGCCGCCGCGATCGAGAAGCGCAGGCGCGCCGCCATGCCGGAGGAGTACGTCCGCATCGGCAGCGAGATGAAGTCGCCCTTCTCGTTGATGCCCGAGAAGTCGACGATCCCCTGGTAGCGGCGGCGCACCTCTTCCTGCGTCATGCCCATGGCCAGACCGCCCAGGATGACATTGCGCTCACCCGTGAGGTCGTTCATCAGCGCCGCGTTGACGCCCAGCAGCGAGGGCTGGCCGTCGGTGTAGATCTTCCCGCTCTCCGGCGGCAGCAGACCCGCGATGGCGCGCAGGATCGTCGACTTGCCGGAGCCGTTGGAACCGATGATGCCGATCGCCTCACCGCGGTACGAGGTGAAGCTGACGCCCTTGACCGCGTGCACCCGGCGGACGTTCGGCGAGCCCTTGCGGGAGATCAGCCGGCCCAGGGCGGCGGTCGCGCTGCCCTTGCCGGTGCCCGCGCCGTGCACCGTGTAGACGATATGCACGTCGTCCACTATCACGGTGGGAACGCGGCTGTCGGAGGGCTGCTGCGCCCTCTCGACGCTCTGCTGCTCAGCCACGGCCATATTGCTCCTCCGCCTTCCAGAAGTAGACGTAGCCGCCGACGCCCGCCAGCACGGCCCAGCCGATCGCGGACGCCCACACGTGCGGCGGCAACTGGGAGGAGGTCACACTGTCGATGAGCGCGAAGCGCATCAGATCGATGTAGACCGCGGCCGGGTTGATGTCGAGCAGGATGCGCACGAAGTGCGGCGCGGTGCTGGTCAGCTTGTCGATGCTGTACATGACGCCGGACATGTACATCCAGGTGCGCAGGATGAACGGCATGAGCTGCGCCAGGTCCGTCATCTTGCTGCCCAGCCGCGCCACGATCAGCGCCAGGCCCGTGTTGAAGACCCACTGCGTGATCAGCGCGGGGAACATCAGCAGCCAGGAGGTGTTCGGCACCTCACCGGTCATCAGCACGATCGCCAGCAGGACGAACATCGACATGATGAGCTGCTGGAGCTGCATCAGCGTGAAGGCGATCGGCATCGAGGCGCGCGGGAAGTGCAGCGCCCTGATCAGACCGAGGTTGCCGGACACCGCCCGCACGCCGCTGAGTACCGAGGACTGCGTGAAGGTGAAGATGAAGATGCCGGTGACCAGGAAGGCGATGAAGTTGTCGATGCCTTTGCTGGTGCCGATCAGCAGACCGAAGATCAGGTAGTACACCGCCGCGTTCAGCAGGGGCGTCATCACCTGCCAGAGCTGGCCGAGGCGGGCCTGGGTGTACTGCGCCTGGGTGCGCGCCTTGGCGAACTCGTTGATGAAATGTCGACGGCCCCAGAGCTGCCGCGTGTACTCCGTCAGGCCGGGCCGGGCGCCACTGACGGACAGGCCGTACTTGGCCGCTACCTGGGCGGGGCTGAGGCCGTCATCGGCCGTGGGTGCCGGGGGGACACCGACGGCGACCGCACCATTGTGCGTTGTCTCGCTCACAGTTGACACTTTCGTCCTCAAGGTGCGCGCCGGGGCAGGGGAATCCCGGGCTGCGCCTGATGCTCTCAGGTCCGAGCTTGTCAGATGATCGGGGGTCGGCCTAGCCGGGTCAACCTCCAGACGGTCCGCCAGCGCATCGGCCGCCGTTGACCGCAGGGAGATGTCCATCCTTCACGGAATCCGCCGAGCCACGCCCGCAGCGCCGGCCGGGAGGGCCTGCGCGCCAGGGTCAGCGCGAACCAGACGCCGAGGTACGCCGGGACCAGCGGCCACGGCAGATTGCGCCGGGCCAGCCACACTCGGTTACGGGCCACCAACCGGTGGTAGACCGCGTGCCGGGCGGGTGAGGTCGCCGGGTGGAACAGCACCATGTCATGCCGATAGTCGATCAGCCAACCCGCGTCAAGAGCGCGCCAGGCCAGATCTGTCTCCTCGTGCGCGTAGAAGAATTCGGCGGGCAACGGACCGACCTGCTGGATGACGCGGCTGCGCACGGCGCACGCGCCGCCCAGGAAGGTGGTGACCCGCGAGTCCCGCATCGGGTCGGCGGCGCGCAGCCGGGGGACGTGCCTGCGCTGCGTCTGCCCGGTCTCGGGGTCGGCGATCCGGAAGCTGATGATGCCCAGCTCCGGATCGGCCTCGAAGGCCCGCCTGACCAGCTCCGCGGTGTCGTCGCCCGGCAGCAGCCCGTCGTCGTCCAGGAAGAGGACGACGTCCACTTCCTCGGCGCCGGGTCCGAACATCTCGATGCCGACGTTGCGGCCGCCGGGGATGCCCAGGTTCTCGGGCAGCTCCGCGGTGCGCACCTCGGCGGGCAGCGGCGGCAGCGGCGACCCGTTGCCGACCACGGCGACCGTCACCGCCGGGCCCTGCTGCTTGGCGACCGAGTCCAGCAGGTCGTTCAGCTCCGCGGGGCGGTTGCCCATGGTGATGATGACCGCGCCGACGCGCAGCGGCGTCCCCTGCGTGCTCACTTCAGCCTGCTGGAGGCGAGGACGGAGACCAGGTGCAGCAGGGTCTGGAGCAGCGCGATACCCGCCAGCACGGCCACGCCGAGCCGGGTGAAGAACAGGTCGCCGCGCGCCTGGTCCACGATCGCGAGCAGCAGGATGAGCAGGGACGCCTCGACGCCCAGCACGAGCCGGTGCCACTTCAGCGCGGCGGCGGCCTTGCGGGCCAGCGCGACTCCGGAGGAGCGGGGCTCGGACGCCGCCTCCTTGACCGGCGGGAGGCCGCCCTGGTGACGGGCGACCCCGACGAGGTCGGTCTCGGCCTTGATCAGCACCGCGCCGAGCGCGGCGAGGGTGCCGAGGAAGGCCCACAGCCAGTCGATCCGGCCGCTGCCCCACAGGTCGGCGGCGCGCAGCCCGAAGCCGACCAGGACGGCGGCGTCGCACAGGTAGGCGCCGACGCGGTCGAGGTAGACGCCGGACAGCGAGAACTGCTGCTTCCAGCGGGCGATCTCGCCGTCCACGCAGTCCAGCAGCAGGTAGAGCTGCACCATCAGCACGCCGAGGACGGCGCCCGCGATCCCGGGCACCAGCAGTGCCGGGGCGGCGAGGACGCCGAAGACGGTCATCAGGTACGTCAACTGGTTGGGCGTGACGCGGGTGGGTGCGAGGTGCCGGTCTATGCGCAGCGACAGCTCACGCATGTAGAGCCGGCCGGCCCAGTGTTCGCCGCTGCGGCGGTCCTTGACCCCCGGGGGGTGAACGACCGGGCGCAGTTCAGCTACTGATGGCTTTGACATAGTCGGCGTATGCGTCCCTGATCTCGGTGGCGGAGAGGTCCAGGTGTTCCAGGATCGTGAAGCGGCCGGGGCGGGTCTGCGGCGCGTAGCGCACCGCTTCGACGAACTCCGGTTCCGTGAAGCCGATCTCCTCGGGGAGAACGGGCAGTCCGTGGCGGCGCAGGGTGTCGGCGATGAGGCCCGACTCCTCCCGCGCGCCGCGCAGGTGCATCGCGAAGGCGGCGCCGATGCCGACCTGCTCGCCGTGGGCGGCGGCCCGCTGCGGGTGGAGCAGGTCGAAGGCGTGGCTGATCTCGTGGCACGCGCCGGACGACGGGCGGGTGTCGCCGCTGATCGACATGGCGATGCCGGTCAGCACCAGGCCCTCGGAGAGCGTGACCAGGAAGTCGTCGTCGCCGATGCCGCCGGGGTGCCGCAGCACGGACTCGCCGGCGCTCCTGGCCATCGCCGCGGCCAGGCCGTCGATCGGCTCGCTGTTCTCCCGGTGGGACAGCTCCCAGTCCGCGAGCGCGGAGAGGTTGGAGATCGCGTCGCCGATGCCGGCCCGGACGTAGCGGGCGGGCGCCTCACGGATCACATCGAGGTCGATGACCAGCGCGATCGGCGTCGGGACACCGTAGGAGCCGCGCCCGTTGTCGTTGTCCAGGGTGGCGACCGGTGAGCACAGGCCGTCGTGCGAGAGGTTGGTGGCGACCGCGACCATGGGAAGGCCCACCCGTGCGGCGGCGTATTTGGTGACGTCGATGATCTTGCCGCCGCCGAGGCCGATGACCGCGTCGTAGCGCTTGCCGCGCATGCAGTCGGCGAGCTTCACGGCCGCGTCGATGGTGCCGCCGTGCACCGGGTACCAGTCCGCGCCGGGCAGCTCGGGGGCCAGCCGGTCGCGCAGCTTGAGCCCGGAGCCCTCGCTGACGGCGAAGGCGAGCTTGCCGGAGGTGGAGATCCGCTGGTCGGCCAGGAGTACGGCGAGGTCGGCGATCGCGCCGCCCCTGATGTCGACGACGACCGGGGAGGGGATGAGCCGGGTCAGTACTGGCACGCAATCACCCGCCCCTTGGCAAGGTCGTCGTTGTTGTCGATCTCGACCCAGGCGACGTCACCGATCGGGGCGACGTCGATGGTGAAGCCGCGGTTGACCAGCTCCTGGTAGCCGTCCTCGTAGTACAGGTCGGGGTCGCGCTCGAAGGTGGTCTTCAGCGCGTCGGCCAGCTCGGCCGCCGCCTCGCCCTCGATGAGGGTGACGCCGATGTACTCACCGGTGGCCTCGGCCGGGTCCATCAGCTTGGTGATCCGCCGCACTCCCCTGCCGGGCTCGGCGACGACCTTCATCTCCTCGTCGGCGAGGTGCTTGACGGTGTCCAGGGCCAGCACGATCCGCTTGCCGCCGCCGCGCGCGGCCAGCAGGGTCTTCTCCACCGACACCGGGTGCACGGTGTCGCCGTTGGCCAGAATCACCCCGTGGCTGAGGACGTCGCGCGCGCACCACAGGGAGTAGGCGTTGTTCCACTCCTCGGCCTTGTCGTTGTCGATCAAGGTGAGGGTGAGGCCGTACTTCTCCTCCAGCGCCGCTTTGCGCGCGTAGACCGCTTCCTTGCGGTAGCCGACGACGACGGCGACCTCGGTCAGGCCGATCTCCGCGAAGTTGGACAGGGTCAGGTCCAGGACGGTCAGGCTGTCCGCAGCCCCTTCGGGACCGACGACCGGCACCAGTGCCTTGGGCAGGGTGTCGGTGTGGGGGCGCAGGCGTCTTCCGGCGCCGGCCGCCAGCACGAGGCCGATCATGCGGGTTCTCCTGTTTCGTCGTGTTCGGCGGGCACACCGCTCAAGTGGGCCACCACCCAGAAGCGGACGCTCTCGGTGAGGACCAGCAGCGCGAGCGCCGCGGCGAGCACCGTCAGCGCGACCGTGAAGCCTGTGTGGTGTGCGACGGCGGCCAGGAGGGCGACCGCCAGGGTGCGGCCCTCGTGTCCGCCGGCCGCCCGCACCAGGGCCCGCGGCGGCGCCCCGGTGCCGCCGCGGATGCGGTACACCGTGTCGTAGTGATGGTAGGCGACCGCGGCCACCAGGCCGAAAGCAGCGGGCAACGCTCCGTTTACCCCGGAGACGGCCGCGAGGGCCAGCACCGTGCCGTACTCACCGGCCCTGAAGATCGGCGGGACCAGCCAGTCCAGGGCCCCCTTGAGCGGCCGGGAGACGGCGAAGGACGAGGTCAGGACGTAGACCACGGCCACCAGCGGCGGCCACCAGCTGCCCCGGGAGGAGAGCGCCGCGGTGGCGGTGACCGCGGCGGCGCCGAGCAGGGCGACCGCGGGCGCCGCGAAGGACGGCATACGACCGGCGAGCGGGCGCAGAATCCGGGCCCCGGCCTCGGCGAGCGGCCCGCTGTCGGCGAGGTCGGCGAGCGCCTGCGCGGCCCGGTCGGTGCGCTGGGCCTTCCGCGTGAGGGAGCGCAGGACGCGGCCCGCGGTGGTGTAGCAGGCGGCGAGGCCGCAGCCGATCAGCAGGACGACGAAGGTGACGCGCGGGGTGGTGACCGCGGTGAGCACGGCTATCAGCGCCCAGCGCTCGCCGATCGGCAGCACGATCATCCGCCGGACCCACACCGTCCAGCCGACGCTGTCGAGCCTGCCGGAGAGCGCGGCGGTGGGGCTGGTGTTGGCGGTGGCGTCGTGGTTGGCCTCGTTGAAGGCGAAGTCGACGACATGGCGGCAGGTCTGGAGGACCATCGCACCGAGCGCGAGCGCCCATACGTCGTGGCCGCCGCGGGCGGCGCCGAGCGCGAGGCCCGCGTAGTAGGCGTATTCCTTGGCCCGGTCGAAGGTGGCGTCGAGCCAGGCGCCGAGCGTGGAGTACTGGAGCGAGTAGCGGGCGAGCTGCCCGTCGGTGCAGTCCAGGACGAACGAGGCGAGCAGCAGGACGCCCGCCGCGACGTATCCAGCCCGGGTGCCGGTGGCCGCGCAGCCCGCGGCGATCAGCGCGACCAGCAGCGACGCGGTGGTGACCTGGTTCGGGGTGAGGCCGCGGCGGGCGCACCAGCGGGCCAGGTAGCGCGAGTACGGGCTGATGCAGTGGGTGGTGAAGAAGCCGTCGCGGGACTTCACCGCGCTGCGCAGCCGTACCCCCTCCTCGTCCACGGCGGCGACGGCCTCGGCCGTCGCGGTGCGCTCGGCGGCGTCGGCGGGCACGGCCGCGACCAGGACGCCCAGCTCGGGGCGGTGCGGGGCGGCGCCCTGCGCGTCGAG
>NZ_MECL01000130.1 GCF_014596445.1 Streptomyces sp. CBMA29
CCGGCTGATCACCGAGCGCGGCTGGGAGGCCCCGGCCGCGGTGGGCGGGGTGATGGGCCGCTGGCCGCAGCTCGTCGGCCCCGAGGTGGCGCTGCACTGCGCGCCCGCGCGGTACGACGAGGAGGACTCCGTCCTGACCGTCCAGTGCGACTCGACCGCCTGGGCGACCCAGCTCCGGCTGCTGGCCCCGACCCTGGTGGCCCGGCTCAACGCGGATCTCGGCCACGGCACGGTGAAGCTGATCAAGGTGCTCGGCCCCGCGGGCCCGGCCCGCTCGTACGGACGGCTGCGCGCCCCCGGCAGCGTCGGCCCCGGCGACACGTACGGCTGAGAACGCGCCGGTGTCCGTACGGCGGGGGGCGCGTTCGTACGGCTCCCGTAGCGACTTCGCGCCGACCCTGCTCAGCGTAGCCGGGGGTTGACAGCCGGAAGCCCTGGACGCCCGTGTGAGCGGTTTTGGCACCAGGGCCGCGTGTAGGGAGTCGGGCGGCGGCGGTTCGGGACGGCACATGGGAACTCAGGTACCGCCAAAGCCCCATTCATGTCGGCGCTACCGGTAGACTGATAGGCAGACCGCCCTCCCCTGGCAGCAGACAGGGGGACACCAGCGGAACATGTCGAAGACGCAGCCGATCCCGCCCTGCGGGAGACGGCTCGTGCTGTGCCAGAAAGGGCGCTTCGTGGCCGATTCCGGCAACCCCAACGAGAATTCCAGCAAGTCCTACGACGCCAGCGCGATCACCGTGCTGGAGGGTCTCGAAGCGGTGCGCAAGCGCCCCGGTATGTACATCGGTTCGACCGGTGAGCGGGGCCTGCACCACCTCGTCCAGGAGGTCGTCGACAACTCGGTCGACGAGGCGATGGCCGGTCACGCGGACACCATCGACGTCACGATCCTCGAAGACGGCGGCGTGCGCGTCGTGGACAACGGCCGCGGCATCCCGGTGGGCATCGTCCCCTCCGAGGGCAAGCCGGCCGTCGAGGTCGTGCTGACGGTGCTGCACGCGGGCGGCAAGTTCGGCGGCGGCGGTTACGCGGTCTCCGGCGGTCTGCACGGCGTCGGCGTCTCCGTGGTCAACGCGCTGTCCTCCCGGGTCGCGGTCGAGGTGCGCACCGAGGGCCACCGCTGGACGCAGGACTACAAGCTGGGGGTGCCGACGGCGCCGCTGCTGAAGAACGAGGCGGTCGACGAGACCGGCACCACGGTCACCTTCTGGGCCGACGCCGACATCTTCGAGACCACGGACTACTCCTTCGAGACGCTGTCGCGGCGCTTCCAGGAGATGGCGTTCCTCAACAAGGGCCTGCGGATCGCGCTGACCGACGAGCGCGCCGACCACGTGGACGAGGAGGGCAAGCCGCTCGCCGTCTCGTACCACTACGAGGGCGGCCTCGTGGACTACGTGAAGTACCTGAACTCGCGCAAGGGCGAGCTGATCCACCCCACCGTCATCGACATCGAGGCGGAGGACAAGGACCGGCTGCTGTCCGTCGAGGTCGCGATGCAGTGGAACACCCAGTACAGCGAGGGTGTCTACAGCTTCGCGAACACGATCCACACGCACGAGGGCGGCACGCACGAGGAGGGCTTCCGCGCGGCGATGACCGGTCTGATCAACCGGTACGCGCGCGAGAAGAAGTTCCTGCGCGAGAAGGACGACAATCTGGCGGGCGAGGACATCCGCGAGGGTCTGACCGCGATCATCTCCGTCAAGCTCGGCGAGCCGCAGTTCGAGGGTCAGACGAAGACGAAGCTGGGCAACACCGAGGCGAAGACGTTCGTCCAGAAGGTCGTGCACGAGCACCTGACCGACTGGCTGGACCGCAATCCCAACGAGGCCGCGGACATCATCCGCAAGTCGATCCAGGCGGCCACCGCCCGGGTCGCGGCCCGCAAGGCGCGGGACCTGACCCGCCGTAAGGGGCTGCTGGAGTCCGCGTCGCTGCCCGGCAAGCTGAGCGACTGCCAGTCCAACGACCCGACGAAGTGCGAGATCTTCATCGTCGAGGGTGACTCGGCCGGCGGCTCCGCGAAGTCCGGCCGCAACCCGCAGTACCAGGCGATCCTCCCGATCCGCGGCAAGATCCTCAACGTGGAGAAGGCGCGGATCGACAAGATCCTCCAGAACACCGAGATCCAGGCCCTGATCTCGGCCTTCGGCACCGGTGTGCACGAGGACTTCGACATCTCCAAGCTCCGCTATCACAAGATCATCCTGATGGCGGACGCCGACGTGGACGGCCAGCACATCAACACCCTGCTGCTGACCTTCCTGTTCCGCTTCATGCGGCCGCTGGTCGAGGCCGGGCACGTCTACCTCTCCCGCCCGCCGCTGTACAAGATCAAGTGGGGCCGGGACGACTTCGAGTACGCGTACTCCGACCGTGAGCGGGACGCGCTGGTGGAGATCGGCAAGCAGGCCGGCAAGCGCATCCGCGAGGACTCGATCCAGCGCTTCAAGGGTCTGGGCGAGATGAACGCCGAGGAACTGCGGGTCACCACGATGGACATCGACCACCGGGTGCTCGGCAAGGTCACGCTCGACGACGCGGCCCAGGCCGACGACCTGTTCTCGGTGCTGATGGGCGAGGACGTGGAAGCCCGCCGCTCCTTCATCCAGCGCAACGCCAAGGACGTCCGGTTCCTGGACATCTGAGTCGGCCCCCACTGGCCGTGTGAAAGGACTAAACGACAGCGATGGCCGACGACACCTCCAACGTTCCCCCCGTGCCCGACGTGCCCCCGTCCGAGATGGACGAGCGCAACGAGTCGGGCGGCCTGCGCATCGAGCCCGTCGGGCTCGAGACCGAGATGCAGCGCAGCTATCTCGACTACGCGATGTCCGTCATCGTCTCGCGCGCGCTGCCGGACGTGCGGGACGGCCTCAAGCCGGTGCACCGCCGCGTGCTGTACGCGATGTACGACGGCGGCTACCGGCCCGAGAAGGGCTTCTACAAGTGCGCGCGCGTCGTCGGCGACGTGATGGGCACCTACCACCCGCACGGTGACTCCTCGATCTACGACGCGCTGGTCCGTCTCGCGCAGCCGTGGTCGATGCGGATGCCGCTGGTGGACTCCAACGGCAACTTCGGTTCCCCGGGCAACGACCCGGCCGCCGCCATGCGGTACACCGAGTGCAAGATGATGCCGCTGTCCATGGAGATGGTCAGGGACATCGACGAGGAGACCGTCGACCTCCAGGACAACTACGACGGCCGCAACCAGGAGCCGACGGTCCTCCCGGCGCGCTTCCCGAACCTGCTGGTCAACGGCTCGGCGGGCATCGCGGTCGGCATGGCGACGAACATCCCGCCGCACAATCTGCGCGAGGTCGCCGACGGCGCCCAGTGGTGCCTGGCCCACCCCGAGGCGTCCACCGAGGACCTTCTCGACGCGCTCATGGAGCGGATCAAGGGCCCGGACTTCCCCAGCGGCGCCCTGGTCGTCGGCCGCAAGGGCATCGAGGACGCCTACCGTACGGGCCGCGGCTCGATCACGATGCGCGCGATCGTCGAGGTCGAGGAGATCCAGAACCGGCAGTGCCTGGTCGTCACCGAACTGCCGTACCAGACCAACCCGGACAATCTCGCGCAGAAGATCGCCGACCTGGTGAAGGACGGCAAGATCGGCGGCATCGCCGACGTCCGTGACGAGACCTCCTCGCGCACCGGCCAGCGGCTGGTCATCGTCCTCAAGCGGGACGCGGTCGCCAAGGTCGTGCTGAACAACCTGTACAAGCACACCGACCTCCAGACCAACTTCGGCGCCAACATGCTGGCGCTGGTCGACGGCGTGCCGCGCACCCTGTCGCTGGACGCGTTCATCCGCAACTGGGTGAACCACCAGGTCGAGGTCATCGTGCGGCGGACCCGCTTCCGGCTGCGCAAGGCCGAGGAGCGCGCCCACATCCTGCGCGGTCTGCTCAAGGCGCTGGACGCGATCGACGAGGTCATCGCGCTGATCCGGCGCAGCGACACCGTCGAGGTCGCGCGCGAGGGCCTGATGGGCCTGCTCCAGATCGACGAGATCCAGGCCAACGCGATCCTGGAGATGCAGCTCCGCCGGCTGGCCGCCCTGGAGCGGCAGAAGATCATCGCCGAGCACGACGAGTTGCAGCAGAAGATCAACGAGTACAACGCGATCCTCGCCTCGCCGGAGAAGCAGCGGCAGATCATCAGCGAGGAGCTCCAGGCCATCGTCGACAAGTTCGGCGACGACCGGCGCAGCAAGCTGGTGCCCTTCGACGGCGACATGTCCATGGAGGACCTGATCGCCGAGGAGGACATCGTCGTCACGATCACCCGTGGCGGCTACGTCAAGCGCACCAAGACCGAGGACTACCGGTCGCAGAAGCGCGGCGGCAAGGGCGTACGCGGCGCGAAGCTGAAGCAGGACGACATCGTCGACCACTTCTTCGTGACCACCACCCACCAGTGGCTGCTGTTCTTCACCAACAAGGGCCGGGTCTACCGGGCCAAGGCGTACGAGCTGCCGGACGCCGGGCGGGACGCGCGCGGCCAGCACGTGGCGAATCTGCTGGCCTTCCAGCCGGACGAGCGGATCGCCCAGATCCTGGCGATCAAGGACTACAACGCGGCGCCGTACCTGGTGCTGGCCACCAAGGCCGGACTGGTGAAGAAGACCGCGCTGAAGGACTACGACTCGCCGCGCGCGGGCGGTGTCATCGCGATCAATCTGCGCGAGTCCGGCGCGGTGGACGGCGACGCGGACGGCGAGGGCGCTGTGCTGGCCACCTCCGACGAGCTGATCGGCGCCGAACTGGTCTCCGCGGAGGACGACCTGCTGCTCGTCAGCCGTAAGGCGCAGTGCATCCGCTTCACCGCCACGGACGACGCGCTGCGCCCGATGGGCCGCGCCACCTCGGGCGTGAAGGGCATGAGTTTCCGTCCAGGTGACGAACTCCTCTCGATGAATGTCGTCCGGCCCGGTACGTTCGTGTTCACCGCCACGGACGGCGGGTACGCGAAGCGCACATCGGTGGACGAGTACCGGGTCCAGGGGCGCGGCGGACTCGGCATCAAGGCGGCGAAGATCGTGGAGGACCGCGGTTCTCTGGTCGGCGCTTTGGTTGTCGAGGAGACCGATGAGATCCTGGCCATCACGCTCAGCGGTGGGGTGATCCGTACGCGGGTCAACGGGGTCAGGGAGACGGGCCGTGACACCATGGGCGTCCAACTGATCAACCTCGGTAAGCGGGACGCCGTCGTCGGCATCGCGCGGAACGCCGAAGCGGACGACGACCCGGAGTCGGCCATCGTGGCCGAAGCCGGTGAGGACGACGGAGCGGTCGCGGGCCTGGAGCCCGTGGCCGGTGAACCGGAGGAGTAAGCGGTGAGTGGAGCCACGGGCGCCGCAGGTGGGGCGGGCAGGACCGGGGGTGCCCATGGCTCGGCCAACCTCAACGGCCCGCAAGAGGGGGGATACACCGTGACTGACACGCGTCAGCCGCCGCCGCACCAGCCGGCGCAGGCGTACGCGCCGCCGGCACCCGCTACACCTCCGCCGACGCCGGGTTCGCCCGCCGCCGCGGGGGTGCGCAGGCCGCGGCCCGCGGCCCGGTCGGTGCCGCGCACCCGCAAGGCGCGGCTGCGGATCGCCAAGGCCGATCCGTGGTCGGTGATGAAGGTGAGCTTCCTGCTCTCCATCGCACTGGGCATCTGCACGATCATCGCCGTGGCGGTGCTGTGGATGGTGCTGGACGCGATCGGCGTCTTCAGCACCGTCGGCGACACCATCAGCGAGGCCACCACGTCCGAGCAGGGCGGCAGCGGCGGCTTCGACCTGGTGTCGTTCCTGTCGCTCTCCCGGGTGATGGTCATCACGTGTGTGATCGCGGTGATCGACGTCATCCTGGCCACCGCGCTGGCCACGCTCGGCGCCTTCGTCTACAACCTCTCGGCGGGGTTCGTCGGCGGTGTCGAGCTGACCCTGGCGGAGGACGAGTAGCCGTCCGTCAGGGCGGCTGGTCGGGGCGGCGGATACCGATTTTGGGACATGGCCCAGGGTGCGCTAATCTTTCGGTGCAGCGCGGGGCTATAGCTCAGACGGTTAGAGCGCTTCCCTGATAAGGAAGAGGCCCCAGGTTCAAGTCCTGGTAGCCCCACCGCGTGAAGGCCCCCAACCGCAAGTCGGTTGGGGGCCTTCGGTGTGTACGGGGGGTGTGAAGCCGCGCTGTTGAGGGTAGAGACAGTGGCCGCACAGGTCACCGTTCGGTATCGGCCGCTGTGTATAGTCGGGCGCGTCAGAAGCTCTCCCCACGGAATCAAGGAGGAGGTCACGCGATGAAGAAGTTTCTCCTGGTCGCCCTGGCCGCCGTCGCCGGACTGTTCGTATACCGACAGATTCAGGCGGACCGCGCCGAGCAGGACCTGTGGACCGAAGCCACCGACACGGTTCCGGCGGGATCCAGCACGACCGTGTGAACCGTACGTACTGTCTTCGGGCCCCGGCCGCACTCATGGGTGAGTGCCGCCGGGGCTTCGCTGTTCCCGGGGGCCGTGGGGAGGGGGGCCGGGGGGGGGCGGGCCTGCGCGGCTGTTGCGGGACCGTGACAGGAACCGCTTGAGTTTGCCTGAGCAAATCCTTAGGTTTGCTCTTGCAAACGAAAAGTCCTGCGAGGGGGATGTGACGGCATGGAACGACGACCACCACCGGGGCGGGGAGCCGCCGCCGGCGCGCTGCTCGGGGTGCTGCTCCTGGCCTGCGCGACCGTGCTGACCGGCGCGGGAACCGCCGCCGCGGCCCCGGCAGCACCCGCTGCCCCGGCCGCCGGTCAGGACGGCAGTCTGATCATGGTGCTGGACTCCTCCGGCTCGATGGCGGGCCCCGACGGCTCGGGCAGCACCCGGATCGCCTCGGCCCGCAAGGCCGTCGGCTCCGTCGTGGACTCGCTGCCGGACGGCTACCCGACCGGACTGCGGGTCTACGGCGCGGGCAAGCCGCACGGCTGCGACGACACCTCGCTCGCCACGCCGGTCACCCCGCTCGACCGGGACGCCGTCAAGCGCGCGGTGGACGCCGTACAGCCCAAGGGGGACACCCCGACGGCGCTCGCGCTCACCAAGGCGGCCGACGACCTGCCCGCCGACGGGCGGCGCACGATCCTGCTGATCTCGGACGGCGAGTCCAACTGCGGCGCGCCCAAGCCGTGCGACGTGGCCGCGCGGCTCGCGGGCGACGGCAAGGACGGCATCGACCTGCGGATCAACACGGTCGGATTCCAGGTCAAGGGCGCGGCGCGCGACGAGCTGGAGTGCGTCGCCCGCGCCGGGCACGGCTCGTACTACGACGCCCCGGACGCCGCCTCGCTCGCCCGCCAACTGGTACGCGCCTCCCAACTGAGCGCGGACGCGTACCGCTTCGAGGGCACCCGGATCACCGGCGGCGACTCGGCGGAGCACGCCGCCGCGATCAGCACCGGCCAGTACCTCGACACCATCGGCCCCGGGGAGACGCGCTGGTACGCGGCCACGCTGGACGGCGTCTCGACCGCCGACGCGTCGGTCACGGCGGCCCCGCAGCCGGGCGTGCCGGTCACCTACGGCGACGGCCTGGAGCTGAAGCTCACGGGGACGGGCACGTACGCCTACTCCTGCGACACGCAGTCCGCGCACTTCGGGCAGAACGAGGGCGCGATGACGCTGACCGGCGCGGTCAGCCGGGTGCCGTCCGCCGACCACAAGGACAACTGCGACAAGGCGGGCCGCTACCTGCTGTCGGTGCACCGGACCAGCGCGCCCGCCTCCGACCGGAGCCGCTGGCCGGTCGAACTGCGGCTGGACGCCGAGGCGCCGCTGCCCGCGGGCACCACACCGGCCGCCGCGCGGACCGACTACGGGACCGCGCCCGCGCCCGTCACCGGCACGCCGAAGGACCTCGTCGGCGGCACCGGCTTCAACGACGCCACACGGGTCGGCGCCGGCGTCTGGCGGGACCACCTGCTGCCCGGCCAGACCCGCTACTACAAGGTCCACCTCGGCTGGGGCCAGCAGCTCACCTACGCGGCGGAATTCGCCAACGAGCCGGTCCTGGACGACTCCTCGTCCCACGCGTCCACCTTCGTCACCACCTCGGCCTTCGCGCCCGGCAGGCTCCCGGTCGAGAGCGCGTCCGACGCCCGCGGCGAGCGCTCGTACTTCGGTAAGCCGCTGTCGGTCGGCCTCGGTACGGTCCCGGTGACCTGGACCAACCGCTGGACGGTCGGCGACCCGGCCGACACCGTGCACAGCGCGGGCGACTACTGGATCGCGGTCGGACTCGGCCCGAACGCGGCGCAGTTGGCCAAGAACGCCGCTGTCGGCGTCATCCTGCGGGTCGCGGTCACCGGCGACGAGCTGGCGGGCCCCGAGTACCAGGCGCCGAAGCTGGCCCAGCAGGGCGGCGACAAGAACGGCGCGAGCGGCGCCGACGGCGGTACGAAGGGCCGGGCCGCCGGGGACGGTTCCGGTACGGGCTCCGGTGCGGGTTCCGGCATCGGCCCGGTCACGGGCAAGGACATGCTCGCGGCGGGGACGGGCGGCGCCGTGGCGCTGGCCGGGGTCGGGGCGGCGGCGCTGATCCGCCGCGCCAGGGACCGTCAGCGGTTCCGTGCACAGGCCGACACGCTGGTCGGCACTCACGTCGGCGCCCAGTCCGGCATTCAGCCCGGGACTCGGCCCGGCACTCGGCCCGGCACTCAGCCCGGGACTCGGCCCGGCGACAACTACAGGGGTGGAGCATGAAGCGCCAACTGACGTTCACCGCGGCGGCGGGCGTGCTCGCGCTCGCCGCGCTCCAAGGGCAGGCGGCGGCCGACACGGCGTCACCGTCCGCGCCCCCGTCCTCCACGTCGGGGTCGTCCTCGGCCGGTTCCACGGGGGTCCCGACCGAGGCCCCGGCCACCTGGAAGCCGGAGGGCACCGCCGTCTCGGGGGCGGAGACCACGGCGGACGCGCCGCCGTTGAAGGCCGCGACCACGTACCGGGACATGATCAAGCCGAACGAGACCCGGATGTACGGGATCACGCTCGACGCCACGTCCTCGGCCTACGCGTCGGCCTTCGCGCTGCCGCCGACCGGCTCGCGGGTCGCGTACAACGACGGGCTGGAGCTTGAACTCCAGAGCGCGGACGGCACCACCTGCGACAGCCGGGACTCCAAGTTCCGCGACGACGACGCGACCCGGCCGATCGGCTCGGCGGTCGCGCGGCTGGCGGGCGTCGGCTCGTCCTGCCAGGAGGCCAACCAGTACACGCTGTCCGTGCACCGGACGAGCGCGGGGACGTCCGACCCCGGCGCGTGGCCGCTGGAGCTGCGCTTCGTCCTCGAACCCGCGCTGAAGGCCGGGACGACGGCGCAGCCCGCGCCGAACTTCGGCTCCGCGTCGCCGACCCCGCTGACCGCGGGCACGCCGCGGCAGGCCCGCGGCGGCCCCAGCTTCGAGACGGCGGCGGCCGTCAAGACCGGCATCTGGAAGGACAAGGTGCTGCCGGGCGAGACCCGCTTCTACAAGGTGCCGGTCGACTGGGGCCAGCAGGCCACCGTCTTCTCGGACTTCTCCAGCGCGCCGGCCAACGGCGACAGCGCCACGTACATCGGCCAGGGCGTGCGGCTGACGGCGTACAGCCCGGTCCGCGAGCTGATCGACTCCGTCGACCACTCCTACTCCGGCGCGCCGACCTCGCTGAACGAGCGGCTGGCGCCGGTCTCGTACGCCAACAGGGCGGGCAGCGCCACCGATGTGGTGCGGGTGCGGTACGCGGGCTGGTACTACTTCGCGGTCACCGTGCACCCCGACGTCGCCAAGGCGGTGACGGGCGCGGTGCCGGTCACCCTGCGGGTGGACGTCAAGGGCGAGGCGCTGCCCGCGCCCGCCTACGACGGTGATCCGGGCGCGGCCGACATCGGCGTCAGCGCGCACGACGTCTCGGCGGCGGACGGCTCGGGCACCGGGTCGTCCGGGTCGTCCGGGTCGTCCGGCAGTTCGGGGCTGCGCTTCCTCGCCTTCGGTGCCATGGGCGCCGGGACGGTGCTGCTGCTCACGCTCGTGGTGTGGTTCGTCGCCGCCCGGCGACGGGCGGCGCGGACGGCGGACGCGGTGCCGCCGCAGCCGGGGTACGGGCCGCCGCCTGCCTGGTAGCAGGCGTCTTATATGGGTGCGGGTAACAGTCGCTCTCCTGGAGGGCGACTGTTACCCGTTTCTGCGCGGATTACGGGACAGCCCTTAGGAGGCCAGCAAGGCCAGGATGCCGACGACGAAGCACAGGACGGCGACGACGAGGACCGGTACGACGACCTTGGCCGAAGGGCCCGGCGCGGGCGCGCGGACCGGGAGGTGGGCGGAGACCGTACCGGCGCTGTGACCGGCGGCGGGGTCCGCGGGGTCCGGGCCGGTGCCCGCCAGGCCGGTGCCCGCCGGGTCGGGCAGCGGGCGCGTCGGG